>JAFNXN010000027.1 GCA_017379015.1 Alistipes sp. | reverse complement strand
GTGCCTGAGCCCAACGTGATGTAGAGTCAGCCATTACCAACACCTTCAAGCCCATCGAACGATAGTACTCACCGATAGTCATACCTGTATATACAGATGCCTCACGAGCAGCAACAGGCATATTAGAAGTGTTACAGATGATGATGGTACGCTCCATAAGCTTGTGGCCAGTACGTGGGTCAACCAACTCAGGGAACTCAGCAAAGATCTCCACAACCTCGTTAGCACGCTCACCGCAAGCCACGATGATGATAACATCGGCATCTGCCTGCTTAGAGATAGCATGCTGAAGCACAGTCTTACCAGCACCGAATGGACCAGGGATAAAGCCAGTACCACCCTCAGCCAATGGGTTGAACGTATCGATTGCTCGAACACCGGTCTCCATAACACGTGATGGACGAGGCTTCTCGGTAAAGCAGCGAATAGCCTGCTTCACTGGCCACTTCTGCACCATGGTGATGTTATACTCATTATTATCAGAGTCTGTCACAACAGCGATGGTATCAGTCACCTTATACTCGCCAGCCTTCACAACACTCTTCACAGTGTAGTTACCCTGCATCACGAAAGGTAGCATAATCTTGTGCATAACCCACTGCTCCTTAACCTCACCGAGCCATGCACCAGCAGTCACCTTATCACCAGCCTTAGCCAATGGCGTAAATGCCCACTTAGCATCAAAGTCGATAGGATCAGTGATAGAACCACGATTGATGAACAAACCATCCATCTTCTCGAGGTCATTCTGAAGACCATCGTAGTTACGCGACAAAAGACCAGGAGCAAGTGTAGCCTCGAGCATGTGGCCTTCGAACTCCACCTTATCGCCGATCTTCAAACCACGCGTACTATCGTAAACCTGTACATAGGCATCATCGCCTATGACCTTGATGACCTCAGCCATCATGCGGACATCACCGCAATATACGTGGCATATCTCGTTCTGTGATACAGCACCATCGACCTTAGCGATAACGATGTTCGAGATAATACCATTTACACGTCCTAATGTTTTCATTCGTTTATAGTAGTTTATTTGTTTTTCACAAGGTCCTTTGCATCAAGGTCACCCATCAAGCGATCGAGCATCTCACGACCCACCTCTGGAGAGAGGAGCATCCATCGCGCAACAATACTAACCCTGACAAGATAAGAGAGTATAAAGTTGATATTGAAGAAGTCGAAAACGGCGATCTCCCATGCGTAGCTCTCGCGCACCCTGTCGATCTTACGCTCCTTTTCTACAATATTCTTCTCATCGCTGACAGCAGCAATCACAGCATCGATATACTGAAGCTCGCCACGAAGACCAAAGTCAGCAGCCGACGAGTGCTTGAGCTGTTCAACAACATCGCCACCACCAACTACCACGTCAGCAACCGAACGGCCAGACTCGCGTGCAGCCAATGCAGCAGCAATATTTCGCAGATTACGATCAAACTCACCCCAAGCCTTTAGGAACGAGCACTTAGACTCAGCGAGGTCATTATAATAAGCCTCGAACAATGCACGCTCAAAGCTATCAGCAATAACCATCTCCTCGTCCTGCTCCTCGTCATCCTTCTCATTGAAATACCTTACAACCTTAGCAACGCTCTTTGGCAACAAGCCATAGTTGCGCGATGTAAATATATCCTCAATCTCTGCTCTAGTGAGATTTCCGAGTGCATTATGTCGCTCTCGCTTGGCATGGTATGCGATTACATTTTCGCAATCGTAGTATGCGTAAAGCAACTTCACAGCCTCACGATCGCTCTTCGATAGCTCGGCGAGAATCTCATCAACGATCTCACGAACATCGAAGCCCTTGGTATCCGACTCAAGCGTCCACTCACGCAGGCCGGCAACCAAATAGTAATACTCCGTAGAGAACATAGCTTACTTATAGAGCATGTTAGCAACCTTCTCACGCAGATACTCCTTGATAAGAGCATCGAAGCTCTCGTCAGTAAACGAGATGTAGTAGCCACCACCCTTCTCGCCAACCTTAAAGCCGCTCTTAACATCCTTCGAGTAGCCAACCTCTACGCCAGCCTTGAGCAACTCCTCAGCACTCTTCTGCATAGCTGCATCGAGCTCAGCACGCTTAGCCTCTGGGAGTAGAGCTTTGAGCGACACCTCCGAAGATGTGTTCCAGCCACGAGCAACCTCCAAAAGCATCTCCTTGATGAATGTTGCATCGATAGCAGCAGCCTTAACTGCAGCACCTGTAGACTTAAGAATGATAGCCTCAGCAATCTCGCTCTTAATCTTTGACAATGCCTGACGACCAGCGAGAGTAATCTCGGTCATTGCATTCTTAGCAATATCGTCGGCACGCATCTCTGCAGCCTTAGCGATTGACTCAGCCTTAGCCTCGGCATCTGCAACAATCTTTGCAGCCTCAGCCTTAGCCTCAGCAACAAGACGCTCAGCCTCAGAACGACCCTTCTCCAAGCCATCGTTATAGAGCTTTTGTGTTAGCTCCTGAAGTTTATTGTTCTCCATAGTTTTAAAAAAAATTTAAGTTTATATCGTATATTTTTTAATTTCTATTTGCATTCACAGATGAATTTAAACCTCAATCAAAATATGGTCACATCCATCTATAATAAAATTCCCACAAAAATAGATTTATTTTTTTAATTTTCAAACAACTCAGCCCATTTTTATGCAACAAAAATCTGCCTAACAAAGCATTGATTAATTTATATCACGCCATTTAGTTTGTATATCAAATTTAATTCGTATATTTGCCTACTATGAAACAGCAAAACGAAAATAAGAAGATAGTTGTGACGCTAGATGCTGGCGGCACCAACTTTGTATTTGGAGCTATATGCGATGGTAGACCTATTGGTGAAACCCTTACACTTCCATCCTCGGCCCATGATCTCGACCTATGTCTTAAAACTCTCATCCAAGGCTTTGAGCAGACCATCAACTCACTCCCCGAACCCCCTGTCGCTATCAGCTTTGCCTTCCCAGGACCAGCCGACTATCGCAATGGAGTCATCGGAGGCTACCTACCCAACTTCCCATCATTCCGTGATGGCGTAGCCCTTGGTCCTATGCTTGAGCACAAGTTCGGCATCCCAGTATTTATCAACAATGATGCTGACCTCTTTGCCTATGGCGAGGCAATGGGAGGCGCACTACCACGCATCAACCGTCGTCTTAAGGAGGCGGGCTCCGACAAATGCTATCGCAACCTTCTTGGTTTCACCTTTGGCACAGGCTTCGGTTTTGGCTTTGTGATGAACGGAGAGCTCAACCTAGGAGATAACTCATGCGTAGAGACATTTTGCCTTAAGCACCGCGACTATCCCGAGTACATCGTTGAGGATGGCATTGCTATTCGCGCAATAAAGCGTGTCTATCGCCAGTTATCGGGCGACGAGCGAGAGCTAGAGCCAAAAGATATATTTGATATTGCTGAGGAAAATGCCGAAGGCGATATTAACGCTGCTAGAGAGGCATTCGCTACACAGGGACGAGTAGCTGGCGACGCGATGGCAACGGCAGTAACACTAATGGACGGATTGATAGTTATTGGTGGAGGCCTATCGGCAGCATCAAAGTACTTCATGCCAGCACTTATCTCCGAGATGCGATCACGCATTAGGACAATGTCGGGCGACGAGCTAAACAGAGTTCAAATGAATGTATATAATCTTGACGATGAGGCTGATTTCAAGAAGTTTGCAAGTGGCAGCTCAACCAAGATAAAGGTATATGGAACAGATAAAGAGGTGACCTACGATCCAGAGAAGCGCATCGGCATAACCATATCTGATATTGGTGCAAGCAATGCCGTTTCGCTCGGTGCTTATCTCTACGCCATAGACCACATCTAGAAGCACTTTAGTCATCTATCCTAGGCTCCATCATCTTTGCAACACGATTTGTAACAGAGGATAGGAGCCTATGATTTTTTACTCTAGCAAAAGACGATATTCCCATTATATCAACACTCATAATCTCATCCACACTATCGAGCACCGATTCATGAATATCGCGAACCAGGACCTTATATCCAGCAGACTTTATCGCTTCGAGTGCCACATTAAACTCGACACTATTAAAGCGACGTGGCGTAAACCAACACTGCTGATAATAGACAAATATCGGTCTCCACGCGCGGCTTAGCAGATTTCCTTCGCGTGACACCCAAATAGCACGCTCGCCACCCAGATGTTTCACCATTGAGTCGGCAAGAGCATCAATCTCGATGCTCGCATTAGTCTGAGAGTCTGACAACGGCTCTGTCATCACACACGCAATACCTACATCTCGCTTTGCTCGCATATATGCACCGCGACCAAATGTGGGATGCTCAACCTCGAACGATAGCGACCCATCAGCATCAAGGCGCATGACAACAGGTACACTTAGACAAGTTCCAACGCGCGACAACTCTAGTAGTTTAGCTATAATTCTACGCGCATCGCTAACACCACACAGCGTAGAAAATCCGAATAGATCTTCGGATGCCGAGCGCAGTTCAATAATATGACGATCAAGATTATACGCATCACCAGAGAGGGTGTGTATGCGCTGCATAACATACGGACGATCGGTCTGAAGCTTTGATGCCTCAAACACCTCTCCATCATGCCATGCTAAAAGTCTCATTCTCTACCCTACTAAGCTGTAAAAATCTTCAACAATAGCTCCTTAAGCAACTCACCACCATCAAGACCTCCGTTGTCGATACCCTTGCTTTTAGCATCGTACGTACGAAGTAATCCAAGTATGTTAAAAACTCGACGATTCTCCCATCGCGATACATTTGCCTTAAGCTCCTTTACGGCATATAGATTATTAGCACGTATATCACGCATAAGATCAACATCGCCAGGTAGGGCTATACCTCTCTTGCGTTGCATCCACAGAAGATAGTTCAACAAGAATAGCTGTTGAAAGAGTCCAAAAAGAATATTTATTGTTAGCGTGATGGGATAGCTCTTAGGATTATGGGCAAAATGGTCAGCTATGCGCATAGCTCGTGCCATATCTTGCTTAAGCACTGCATCATTAAGCTCAAAGGTATTAAACTCCTTTGAGATGCCAATATATTGCTCAATATGACTATCCGTGATAAGTTTATCACCTTCGGCCATCGACACCACAAGTTTATCTATCTCGCGAGCCATGCGCGAAAGATCCATGCCGACATGCTCTTTAAGCATGGAAAGTGCCTTTGCCGACACAGTCATGCCGCGTGAAGAGATGTAAGAGTTTAGCCATGTATCAATCTCATAATCTCGCGGATGTATAGATTCAAACACCACTCCACTCTTAGCACAGCTCTTATAAAACGATGTTCGTTTATCAATGCCACGCCCCTGCTCCTTATTCTTATAGCAAACAATAAGAATTGTACTACTCTGAGGCGAGGTGGTATAGTGTGAAAGTTGATCGAGCTTAGCCATCTGTTGTGCCTCACGAACAATGACCACCTGATACGATCCCATCATAGGCATCTGGCGACACAAATTCACAACAGCACCCGCATCGCTATCCAGACCATAGGTAACGATTTGATTAAATGCTCGCTCAGACTCATTAAGGATTGTCGAGGCAAGTGCATCACACAAAGCGTCAATAAAGAAGCCCTCGTCGCCGGTAAGCAGATATATCGGATGAAAGTGGCGTGCCTTGATCTCTGACATCAAGGTATTATACTGTGCAACACACTCCGAGAATTTTAAACTCTTTGCCATACTACAAGGTCTCCTGAATGATTCTCAATACACGCTCAGTGCGCTTAGTAACGGCATATCTATCATCAAGTCGACGACCTACAACCCAAACGATATCATCTGCAGACTGAAGCACAAACTGTCTATTTTTCTGCGCCATCGAGATCTTCTTATCGATAAGATAGTCGCTCAACTTCTTTCGACCACTCATTCCAAATGGTATGAACCAATCACCCTCGCGCCAACGACGCAGACGTAGTGGGAACTGGAGCTTATCAACATCTATAATAGCAACATGCTCACCTTGATCTAGAGAGTCTATAAAGTCAACATCACAATATTGGAAGTATAGCACCGAGCCTCCGGCATAGGAACGAATGGTATTTCGCTCGACAACAACTTCACAATCATCATCTTGTGCAATAGGCTCTACGACAATATCACCACGATCTACAACAGCCACCCACTCTCGCGAGTAAAATCTACGTCCCGTAGCATCACTATCGAGCGAATGGCAGAGGGCATCAACAACATCTCCCTTGAAGCCATATTCCGAGCTTAATATCTCGTAGATAACAAAGTTTCGAGGCAGTCGCTCATTTATGTTACGAACTCGTATAGTGTGCAAATCGCCAGCATGATCAATCACATCGCGCTTGATGATCTCCATGGATGATGTAATGAAATCCTGTGCCTGGCTCAATCGCGAGATATTACGACGCATAATCGTCGTAAACTGAGGAGTGATTTCGCGAAGCATAGGCACTAGACCGATGCGCACCTTATTGCGAAGATACTTTGTCGAACGGTTTGACGAATCTTCGCGGAAGGGGATGCGATGTGCTACGGCATAGTCGTGTATATCCTTACGATTAGTAAACATCAGAGGACGGACGATGCGTCCCACGTGGTTTGTAATACCCGTAAGACCACGAAGTCCCGTACCTCGCAGCATATTTATAAAGAATGTCTCAATCGAGTCATTTATATGGTGGGCAATAGCAATTACGGTATATCCATGCTCGTCGCATAGCTCCTTAAACCAAGCATAGCGCAGACGGCGAGCAGCCATCTCCATCGACTCACCCGTACGCTCCATCTCGCCCGTGGTGTCAAACCTCTTATTGAAAAACTCAACACCTAGACGACGCGCCTCACGCTCAACAAGCATCTCATCCTCCTCACTCTCCTTGCCGCGTAGCTGGAAGTTACAGTGAGCAACACCAAAACGATAGCCTGCAGCTGCAGTGAGCGACATAAGCACCATTGAGTCTACGCCTCCCGACACCGTAAGCAGCACCTTATCCTCATGTGTAAAAAGCTCGTTGTCAGCAACGTACTTTTCAAACTCATCAAGTAAATACAATCCCTCTTTCACTGTCGTTACAATACATTTACCTCGGGTGAAATATCAATTCCGAAGTTCTCCTTAACACGCATACACACAAAATGCGCCAAACGCATCACATCGCCACCTGTCGCACCGCCATGGTTTACAAGCACAAGAGCCTGACGCTCATGAACGCCTACACATCCATCACGATAACCCTTAAGGCCAGCACGATCTATGAGCCATCCTGCAGCCAGCTTCACACGCGACTGATCACCCGCAACCTCATAACATGGCATATCGGGATGATTTACGCGAAGTGCTTCGGCAACAGTACGATCAACAATAGGGTTCTTAAAGAAGCTGCCTGCATTACCCAAAACTTTTGGATCTGGCAACTTACGACTGCGAATAGCGCATATCGCCTCACGTATATTACGCAGTGTAGCTCCACCACGAGCCTCCACCTCGCTGATAACATCGCCATAGCCTAAGTTTGGCTGAGCATGGCGCGAGAGTTTAAACTCAACGGCAAGTATAATAGCCCTCCCCTTCAACTCCTGTTTGAAGATGCTCTCACGATAGGCAAAATGGCACTCCTTGTTCGATAGGCGCACAACCTCCATTGACTGAGTATCGAAGTATTCAACCACAGTGATTGCATCTTTAGCCTCAGCTCCATAGGCACCAATATTTTGAACAGGTGCCGCACCTACCGAACTAGGTATTGCCGAGAGGTTCTCAATACCCCACAACCCCTCTTGCACGCTCCACCCAACAAGCGTATCCCAATCGTGCGCCGCCTCGGCACGAACGATAATATGGTCATCAGTCGACTCAATGATGGTACGATTACCACAAATAGGAGTAAACAACACTCCGTGATAATCCTGCGTAAAGAGAGTATTGTTACCAGCTCCTAGGACATACCACTCCGTTGGCTTAAGCGTCATGAAGAGGTCGCGAAGGTCGTCTGCTGTTTCAAACTCAGCAAGAGTTGCAGCCTGCTGCTTTACACCAAAGCTATTGCGATCAGCAATATTTATGTTAGAATATATGCGTTTCATAGTGCAAAGTTACAAAATTTTTGTTAACTTTGAGAGTTGAAACAAAGAATAGCATTCGCTTACATCGAAAAAAACACAAATAATTTAAAGATAAAACTATGTTCACATCTAACGACATTGCTCAGATTGAGGCTCGCGGATTGAGTCCTGCTGAGGTTGAAAGACAGATCGAAAACTTCCGCACTGGATTTCCAGCACTTCCAGTAGTGCGTGCCGCATCGGTTGGCGACGGCATATTGCGTCTTGACGAGGAGCAACTTAAGGTTGCCGAGGAGCTATACGTTAATAAGAGCAAGGAGCTACGCACGATTAAGTTCGTACCCGCTTCAGGTGCTGCTACACGTATGTTCAAAGAGTTGTTCGAGTATGTGAACGACGACAAGCGCACTCCTGGCATCGACAAGCTCATCACAAACCTTGAGAAGTTCGCCTTCTTTGCCGAGTTAGCCAAATATCTACAGCCTCAGATCGACGACAAGGATGTTGTGCGCAACATCATTATCAATGGTCTAGAGTATGGCTCTAAGCCTAAGGGACTTGTAACATTCCACGCCTACAAAGAGGGTGCGCGTAAGCCTGTTGAGGAACACCTAGTTGAGGCTGCAATGTATGCATCAAATGGCGAGCAGGCATCAATCCACTTCACCGTATCGCCAGAGCATCAGGAGGGCTTCGAGGCTCTACTTCGTGAGCGTCAGCCATACTACGAGGAGAAGTTTGGCGTGAAGTTCGAGGTGTCATTCTCACAGCAGAGCCCTGCAACTGACACTATCGCCGTAAATCCAGACAACACACCATTCCGCACGGATGATGGTAAGTTGCTATTCCGTCCAGCTGGTCACGGTGCCCTAATCGCTAACCTCGACAAGCTAAACGGCGACATCATCTTTGTAAAGAACATTGACAACGTAACTACCGATGAGCGCAAGCCTGACACCATCACCTATAAGCGAGTATTGGCTGGCGAGTTGCTACGTCTACAGCAACGCTCATTCGAGTTGCTACGCGCTCTTGACAGAGGCGAAGATGTACTTTCAGAGTCTATCGACTTCCTAAGTAACGAGTTGTGCTGCAAGCTTCCCGAGAACCCTTCAGCAGAGCTTATACGCAAGACTCTCGACAGACCAATCCGTGTTTGCGGCATGGTTAAGAATGAGGGAGAGCCAGGTGGTGGCCCATTCTGGGTTCGCGACGAGGAGGGTCGTGAGCAGCTACAGATCGCCGAGTCGAGCCAGATTGCCAAAGAGGATATACACCTCATGAAGGAGGCTACACACTTCAATCCAGTAGACCTAGTATGTGGCGTGATGCGCTACGACGGCACAAAGTATGACCTCACGAAGTACACTGATCCTAAGACTGGCTTTATCTCTTCAAAGTCTGCTGGAGGTCGTGAGCTTCGCGCTCAGGAGCTTCCTGGTCTTTGGAATGGCGCAATGGCAAACTGGAACACCATATTTGTAGAGGTGCCAATCTCGACATTCTCACCTGTTAAGGTTGTTCAGGATCTGCTTCGCCCAGAGCACCAATAATCAATCTATCCAAGAGGGCTTCTGCATGATTTTCAGCAGAAGCCCTCTTAACTAATTAATCCCAGTGACACACCTCCATCAATGAGTCGCTAAAGCTATCGCTCTTAGGGTCATACCTCTTGCTACACACTGGGCAGAAGAAGGGTGAAAGGTCATCACTGCTCTCACCACATCCAACACACGAGAATATTACTCCAATCCCTGACTGATGCTCGAACTGCGTACCGCAACGTTCGCAACAAATCTTATAAACCACACCCATAATAATACAATTTTTA
This sequence comes from Alistipes sp., assembly GCA_017379015.1. GTDB lineage: Bacteria > Bacteroidota > Bacteroidia > Bacteroidales > Rikenellaceae > Alistipes. Next base: position 60,411 of record JAFNXN010000027.1, on the reverse strand, counting down.
GTTTAATGATGTGGCAAAGGTCAGCAGATAATTTGACAACCAGTGTCAATCATCCACCTTTTTAATCATATCGTGCAACAGCTTCGAGATATACACCTTAAAGTCAGGGCTATCAACAATCTCAATATCATCTAAAAGTCCCATAACGAAGCGACCCACGCCAAGATAGTTACAGACATTCGTATCGAGCAACCAACTATCGCAACCCAAAGGCTTTATATCGCGTTCGGCAAGCGGGTACTCCTCAATAAGTAGGTTGCGCGAAAGCAATCCTAGGCGCAGACATACACGATGTTGCTCGAAACCAGTCATGCGGAATATATCGATGTGACCCTCAGCATGAAGTGACTCATATTGCCACTCTTGCGACAGCAACTCCACAGATCCAATTCTGGCAATCTTAAAGAGTTTATTCATTCCACTTTCAGGCTCGAAGCACCACGCTTGAACATAGTTTGTAGTAAACCCAAATGGTTCAACAAGCCTATTGCGCACAACGCCAGTATGCGACGAGGCATAATCCATAAGCAATACTTGGGTGCGATTCTCTATAGCCTCGAGCAACCTATTGACATTTGAGGCATTCTTGCCCTTTACGATCGAATTAGCCACGGATGTACAGTTATATACCGATGTGAGCTTTCGTCGCAAGTTCTGCTTTAGGGTATTCGTATCATCAAGTCCCTCAATAAGCTGATTTACAATGTGAGCCTCCTCATCAGTAAAGTGAACAAGTTGAGAGATCTCCTTAAAGTAGCGGCTCTCCTTGCCCAACTTGTATACCCCACCATCGAGTTTTTGCACCACAAATCCTGCATCCTTAAATGTTTCGATGTATCGATATATCGAACGATACGACGTATCAAGACGCTCGGCAAGGTCATTTACCGTATAGTTAACATTTGTCGTCATCAACTTCATTAGACGAAGCATGCGTTCGAGTTTAGGCTGATCCATATTCAATCTTTTTTTTGAATAGTAAAGGTAATAAATATTTGTCAAATCATGACAAATGGTGTCAAAAAAAATGAGCCAGATCTTGCAGATCTGGCTCAATAACATTGGTCAAGCTAAATACTAGAAGCAGTAAGTCAAGCCTACGTTAAGCTTAGTGATACCCCAATAGTTGTGAGTATTTGAGTAGCCCCACTTCAAGGTCTCCAACGCATAAGTATTGTACTCCATATAAGCATAACCAAGACCAAGCTCAAGCTCAAGGTTAAGGTTCTTATATAGGTTGAAAACATAACCATAACCTACACCAAGACCGAGCAACCAACCATTGTAAGCACGATCAGAGAGCGAGCAGAAGTTAGTGCCGAGGAATCGGATGTCATTCTGGAAATTACCCATATTGTAACGTGCGTAGTGAGTGTGGAGAGCTACAAAATGGCCAGCAAAGTTGTTATCAAACCAGTAGCGAGCCTCTGGCTGGATAAGAATATGACGGAAGCTCTTCTTGTTATACACATCCCAATCGTTGATATTTGTAGATAGATCAACAGTCCAATGAGGAGCTACTGGCAACTCAACACCAAAGTTGATTGTACCAGTGAAATCATAGAGGACATTGGTCTTAAGAGCGAACTTGTAAGAGTCAGTGTTGATCTTTGTCTTTGTCTTCGTACGCTCCACCTTTGCCTGTCTTAGACCTGACTGTGGCTTAAGCTGAATATTGTACTCCTGGTTAGTCTCGGGAGCTGGGACAGTCAAAGTCTCATAACGCAAGTAAGATACTGAGAACTGAGTAGCCTTCTTTGGCACCTCAAGAACGAACTTACCATCAAAATCAGTCTGAGTCTTGTTGCCATCAGCAACAACAACAGCACCACCAAGCTCAATGCCATTCTCATCAACAACTGTACCTGTAATCGTAACCTGGGCTGATGCAACAAAACCAACAACAACACCAAGCATCAAGAGTAAAAGTCTCTTCATAATAGTAGTTTTATATACAATTAAAAAAGTTAAAATCAGATTTTATCTCATGCTATCCAACTAATCGTCTAAAAAACAATTAGTCAATATTTATCGGACAAATATACTATTTTTTCTGTGATAAAAAAAATATTTATACGCAATGATATTAGCACAGAACAGCCCGCAACGAAATCACAAGTAATAACTACCAATACTTCAACACATTACGCAGTCAAACTGAGCAAAACATATAATTACAAATAATAAATCTAGTAAGCTTAATTTAAATGCGAACATCAGCAACTGAACAAAAAAGGGGCTGACTAAGAAGTAACTTAGCCAGCCCCCTAAGAGAGTGAATAAAAAGATGTAGTTTTAGGCTTAAGTGCCTTTTCACCGCTCACGCTCGGCATAGTCTGCAAGCAGCCTCTGCTCTCACTTAATCGCGGCGCTGCGAAGCCCGAAAAAGCGGAGTTTACTGAGCGTAAATGAGCATTTTGAGGGCAAGCGTAACGACAAAATACACTTTTTATTCACTCTCTCGATAGAAAGCTAATGATTATAGCTCAGTAATCGAATCAGCCACATAAACAAACTTACCCTGCTCAACAACATCAAATGTGAACGAGTAGTTCTTATTAGGACCGTACGAGTAAACCTTAATAATCACCTTCTTGTAGTCATCTGTTGTAACCTCAGGATATACGTAGCCAAGTACCTCTGCGAATACCTCTGCCGTGTGCTCCTTAAGCTTAGCAAGAATCTCATCATCTGACAACTCGCCCATGCCAGCAGCAGCAAAACCGCCCTTCACAGCAGATGGACGCCAGTCCATGTTACCATAATAAGCTGATGCACCTGTGTAGAACTCATTATTACCGTAGTTAGATACCCAGAAGTTACCTGCAGGCTTCTCACCGTTGATAAGCACAATCTCAGTAGAAACGATCTCACCAGCATTGTCACGAGCAGGAGCACCCATAGGCACATCCTTGAAGTCATATACCCAGTTTACGCAGTACTGGTAGAAGGCCTTAGTATCGGCACTTGAAGTGTTTGTAAAGTCAAGCTCCAAGGTACGATCAATCTGCCACATACCCTCTGCCTTACGGAACTGATCAGTTTTATCAGCAAAGTAAACAGTCTTTGTCCACTCGCCATTGAACACATACTCATCAACCTTCCAAGATGTAGCACCACCAGCATAGCAGCGGAAACCTACATAGATCTTGTCATCAACCTGTGCGTATGGATACTTCTCAGAAAGGAACTGTGGCAAGTAGCTATCCTGAGCAGGATTTGTGAAGTTACCATAGTTCTGACCCATAGCAGTGTAATCAGCAGGCTGAACAGCAACAATATCAGTAGCCTCGTAAGTTGAGCCGTTAAACTTGAAATAAGCATAACGCTTCTCGCTCTTAACCTTGAGAGCCAAAGCTGTAGCTGCAGGAGCAGTCTCTATTGAAGTTACAACCATATTGATATACTTACCACCCGACAATGATGTGAAATAGCCGTAGATTGTGCACTCCATACCATCGCTAAGCTGTGACTTAAGCTCATCTGTAGCACCATAGAAGCTACCCTGAGCAGTCGTTGCATCGGCAAGGATAAAGTTGTAGTAGTTGCCGTTGATAGATACAGTTCCAGTCATCTTTGCGTAGTAAGCATACTCATCATTGACACGAGTTGTGAGAAGTTCATCAGCCACAGCACCAGTAATCTCCATAGGAGTAGGATATGTTACAGTAGTTGTGCCCGTCTTCTCGATAGTGATATCAGTAGTGCCAATCTGGAAGCCCTTACCATATGATGAGATAGTGCCCGATACAGAAACCTCGTCGCCAACCTCATAGCCAGAGCTCTTGAAGAGGAGGATTGAGCCGCCGTTGTCAGTAAGGATAGGGCCCTGGGTTGAAACAGCCGAGATATAGCCGTCAACCTCTACAAAGTCGCCCAAAACAGCTGTGCCGAGAGCAGAAGTATACTTGGGAGCCTCAGGCTCTGTGCCACCACCAATAGCAGGAGCCTCGTTTACGCTAACAACGATGAAGTTGATGAACTTTGGAGCATCGCTCTTCTTTGCAATAGCACAGAAATAACCATAGAGTGTGCACTCCATACCGTCAGACAACTGAGCCTTAACATCGTCAGTAGCACCGTAGATACTACCCTGAGCAGTCTCTGCGCCAGGAAGGATGAAGTTGTAGTAGTTGCCGCTAACAGCTACTGTACCAGTCATCTTTGCGAAGTATGCATACTCATCGTTTACGCGTGTTGTGAGCAACTCGTCAGCCAAAGCACCGGTGATCTCCATAGGCTCAGGATATACTACCTCAGTAGTGCCAGTCTTCTCGATAGAGATACCGTCTGTACCAATCTGGAAACCGCAGTTGTATGATGAAATAGTACCCGATACGGTTACTACATCGCCAATCTCATAACCGCTGGTCTTGTAGAGCAATACAGAGCCACCATTATCAGTGAGGATAGGACCCTGTGATGATACAGCAGAGATATAACCCTTAACCTCAACAACATCATTCAAAACGGCTGTGCCAAGCACTGAAGTATAGGCAGGCGCCTCGGGCTGCTCAGGATTTTCGGGAGTCTCTGGCTCCTCAGTCACTGGCTCCTCCTCAGAGTAGTTGTATGTAACAACAACATACTCACCCTCGCGAGCATCATCAGAAACAGGGATAACACTCTTAAGCTTGTTAACAGTCTTAGGGGTAAGCGCAGATGCATAATCCTCCTCAGAGCCCCAAATTGTCTTGTAGTCATCCTCTGTAAGGGTGTACTCAGTAGCAGCATTCATCAGCATCACATCCTGAGGCACATCTACGGCAGTAGTATAGGTAATAAGAGCCATAGAGCCATCATCACATGTAGGATATGAAGCACCGAGCCATGCTGGGATATAAGTAGCTGCATCCATCGCAGTTGCAAAATACTTATTCTTGCTGATAGCAGAGAGTGCCTCTACAGCCTCCTCGCCCGCCTCCTCAGCGATAGCCTTATTTGTGCTATTCTTAGCAATAGCAGCATAGTCATCAGCCGTAAGAGTGAACTCCATCTCACGCTTGTTGACAATCTCGCCATCGTTCTCGTAGCCTGGGAGGTAGTTCTCGTTGAAATAATCAGCCTGGCAGCCCACAGCCAAAAGTGCCACAGCAGCTACGAAGGCAATCTTTCCAAAAATATTCTTTATCATAGTCGTTGTAGCATTTAGAAGTTAATCTTAAGACGAACAGTGTATGTGCGACCAAATGAGTACATAACAGCATAGCAATCCTGCCAGCCCTTAGAATCAGTAGCGCACTGTGCATCCATCACGTAGTTGTAGTCGTAAAGGTTGTTAACATTACCGTAGAGAGTAGCGTTAAGCTTACCCATCTTGAATGAATAGCTTGCCGATAGGTCTACCTGGTGACCAACAGGGATCTTCCATGGGTCGTTAACAGTAGTAGTAGTGTTTGCTACTGCAGTAGAGCCAAGATAGAAGTCCGCATAGTTACGTGCATAGAGGTTGAAGTTTGCGCTAAGACGCAAGCCCTTGAATGGGAAGAAGTCAACGCCAAGAGCCGCTGTTGTCTGTGCAGAACCAGCTACGTGAACACCCTTCTGCTCAAGCTCGATCCAAGCGTGATCCTCAGCCATGATACCAGAAGCAATTGTACCATCCATCTTAGCAGTCATAGGCTGACCCTGAGAGTCGTAGTAGTAACCACGTGCGTTGCTAGACCAGATCCAATCACCCCAAGAGATCATACCTGTAAGGTTTACCCAGCGTGCTGGCTTGTAGCGAAGGTCAAGCTCAATACCTGAGTGACGAGCATCAATACCGGTAAGGTTTACACGTGCGTAGTCGCCATTCGACATAAGCTTAGAACGAACGTCCGACTTATCCATCCACAAGGTGTAATAAGCATTGAGGTTCAAGGCGATCTTCTCAGTACGCAAGCCGTAACCACCCTCTACAGAGAATACCTTCTCATTAACAGCATCAGGGTTAGTCATGTGGCTTGTTGTAGACTGCAAGAATGCACCGCCCGAGAAGAATGGAGCACGTGAGATGTAACCTACGTTAAGGAAGAGGTTAGACGACTCAGTAACATTGTAGTTCACACCAGCCTTAGCTGTGAAGCCCACAAAGTTAATGGTCTCAGAACGCTGATGTGCAAGATCGTAGTAGAAACGGTCAACACGCCAGTAGCCAGTATTTGAAACAGAACCAGACACGAAGGTATTTACCTTGCCACGAGTAAACTCAAGCTGAGCAAAGACACCCTCCTGATGTACGTGACCATCGTAGTCACGATATACAATATCACCAACGCCGAGCTTCTCATACTTCCAGTTAGGATCGGCAGCAGCAAGGTTGTTCTCAACCTTTACATTCTTACGATCACCATCATCAATGAAGTATGCACCATCGTATAGGTCGATAATCTTATTTGTATGCTCACCAACATAGTAACGCATATCAACACCAGCAGAGAGCTCCAAGCCAGGAATCAACTCATTGGTGTATGTAGAGAGAAGACCATACCACATGTGGTTGTTCAACGATTTCGACATTACCATGCGCGAACCATCAAGGCTCTCAGCGTTCAAGGTCTGAATTGCACCATAGTCAAATGTACCATCGTTCTTACGCAAGCAGATCTCTGTGCCAAGATCTGTAGTAAGAGATGTTGAGAGCAAAGTACCATTAGACGAGCCATTCCACATAGAGCGATCTGCCGAGGTACGACCCTGACCCGAATAACCCGAACCACGACCAATAGATACGTATAGAGCTGTCGAGAGTGATGACTTACTGTCGATCTGCCACTGGTGATTCAACGAGATCTGAGGCTTGTGATACTCGTTAGTCATCGATGAACGCTCAATACCATTCTTGTCGAAACCATAGACAGCATTGTAGCGATACTTATTCTCCTCGCCAGTCCACTTAGCAACCTCATTCCAGCCCTCGATTGTAAGACCTGCATAGAGAGGCTTACGCTGGTTGTGCTTCTGAGGAGCACCAAAAGCAGTCAATGAGATCTGATGGTTGTTACCCAAACGCTTTGACACGTTAACAAACCAGTTGTAGCTCTCGTAGCCTGTACCCTGGATATAGCCATCACCCCAACGCTTACCCAACAAAAGGCTCATAGCCCAACCATTGTCCATAAGGCCTGTTGAAACACTCATAACAACAGTGTTTGCACCATCGTTACCTACGCCATATGATACTGTACCACCACGCTTAGCATCGATTGTGTTGGTCACAATGTTGATTGTACCACCAACAGATGGAGATGAGATCTTCGAAGCACCCATACCGCGCTGAGTCTGCATCGAGCGAGTAACATCTGACAAACCAGCCCAGTTTGACCAGTAGACACCACCCCACTCCATGTCGTTAACAGGAACACCGTTGATCATCACGGCGATGTTAGCTGACTTAAAACCACGCATATTGATCTTAGAGTCACCAAAACCACCACCATCCTTAGTTGCATATACACCAGGAGTTGACTTCAAGATCTCAGGGAACTCCTGACCACCGAGCTTGAACTCGATCTCCTGCTGAGGAATAGTCGACACGGCAACTGGCGTGCGACGCTGCACAGCTACCGACTGCATAATGACAACATCCTCCATAGCGATAGCCTCAGGCTGCATCTTAATAGTACCAAGATCGTAGTTTTTCAATGCACGATCGACCGAGAGGGTTGCAATCTTGTAGTTCAGATAGCTGATCTGAACTGAGTTGGCATCATTACGCAACTCGATACGGAAGTTACCTCCAGCATCGGTTGTTGTGCCCTGAGTTGTACTTGGAACTACAACAGTAGCACCAATGAGAGGCAGGTCGTTTTCATCAACAACCACACCTTTGACAACGGTCTGAGCAGAAGCTATATAACCCACTGCAAGACCAATCATCAGAAGTAAAAGTCTCTTCATAAGCAATTAATGTATAAATAAGTTTAATTAAGTGTTCTCAAGCAATATTATCCTCATTAAGGAATAATATGCAAAAAAGCCTAAATTATGGCGCAAATATAGCATATTTTTTCATGAACTAAAACTAAATATGTCTATATATGGCCATAAAAGAGAATGCAAAGAGCAGAAATTTCTGCTCTTTGCACAATCGGTTAATTTGATATATAACTACTCAATACCCACCCTATCGAAGATAAAATCGACATTCTTCAAATAGTACTCAAGTGTGAAGCATGCGTCAAGCTCTTCGCGCGTAAGTACCTCCATAACAGCAGGTGTTTCAGCAAGTAGCTCCTGATAGTCAGCTCTCTCGCTCATAGCACGCATTGCCACAGGCTGAACAGTATCGTATGCCTGCTCACGCGAGAAGCCCTTATCGATGAGGGCGTTCATAACGCGCTGAGCAAAGATCACCTTGCGAGTACGATAGATATTCTCCATCATAACATCCTTGAACACCACGAGATTCTCCAAGATACCGCGGAAACGATTTAGCATATAGTCGAGCAACATGGTTGCATCTGGGAGGATGATACGCTCTGATGATGAGTGAGAGATATCGCGCTCGTGCCATAGCGCCACATTCTCATAGAATGCTGCCATATATCCACGCATAACACGTGCGCAACCGCACATATTCTCTGAAGAGATAGGATTACGCTTGTGAGGCATAGCACTTGAGCCCTTCTGACCCTTACCAAACGACTCCTCGACCTCATGCACCTCTGTACGCTGCAAGTTACGAATCTCCATTGCCATCTGCTCGATGCTCGATGCGATAACAGCAAGCGTAGCCATATAGTAAGCATGGCGGTCACGCTGGATAACCTGAGTAGAGATATTCGCGCTATCAATACCAAGCTTCTCACATACGTAGTCCTGGATAAATGGAGGGATATTTGCGAAGTTACCTACAGCACCAGAGATCTTACCAACCTCGACACCGCGTGCCGCAGCAACAAAGCGAGTAAGGTTGCGCTTCATCTCCTCATACCACAATGCCCACTTTAGACCAAAGCATGTGATGTCAGCATGGATACCATGTGTTCTACCGATACATGGTGTCGACTTAAATTCGATAGCACGCTGGCGCAACACCTCAAGCATCTTCTCGATATCCTCCAAAAGGATAGAGTTTGCCTGCTTTAGAAGATAGCCGTTAGCGGTATCAACAACATCAGTACTAGTAAGGCCATAGTGAACCCACTTACGCTCGTCACCAAGACTCTCGCTCACGGCGCGAGTAAAGGCTACAATGTCGTGGCGAGTTTGCTGCTCAATCTCGTAGATGCGATCGATATCAAACTTGGCATTCTTCCACAACTTCTCGACATCCTCCTTTGGCACAACGCCCAACTGGCTCCAAGCCTCAGAGGCCAAAATCTCAACACGCAGGTAGGCATCAAACTTATTCTGCTCAGTCCACACCTTGCACATTATCTCTCTGCTGTATCTTTCAATCATAAGGCAGGTTAGTTATTTAATAATTATTTCTTATTCATTCTATTTACAAAGACCTCTACGGTATTCTCCATCAAACAGGTGATGGTCATTGGACCTACACCGCCAGGCACAGGAGTTATGGCAGCTGCTACATTCTGAGCCTCCTCGAAGTCTACATCGCCACATAGCTTGCCATTGCGACTATCGCGGTTCACACCAACGTCGATAACCACAGCACCTGGCTTGATCATATCTGCGGTAACAAAACGCTCACGACCAACAGCCACAACCAAAATATCGGCACGGCGAGCCACCTCAGCAAGATTCTTAGTCTTTGAGTGTGCCACGGTTACAGTAGCATTAGCATCGAGAAGCAGCTTTGCCACAGGCTGACCCACAATATTACTACGGCCAATAACTACCGCCTCCTTACCAGCAATATCAACACCAGCGAAGTGCAATAGCTTGATAATGCCCTTAGGAGTACATGGCAAGATACATGGTTGCTTGAGCCATAGCTTAGCAACATTCATCGGATGGAAAGCATCGACATCCTTCTCAGGCGATATAGCTGCAATAACCTTATTCTCATCAATATGCTTAGGTAGTGGCAACTGCACGAGAATGCCATCAACATCGTCATCGTTATTAAGCTCATCAACAAGCTCTAGTAGCTCCGACTCTGTTATTGTCGCCTCACGACGTATGGTTGTATTACGAATACCAACCTCTGTTGCCGCCTTAGCCTTACCCGTTACATAAGATACACTACCAGGATCATCACCAACAAGGATGACGACAAGGTTAGGAGTACGTCCATACTGATCATTCAGCACAGAGACACGAACCTTTAGCGCATCCTTTATTGATACAGATAGTTCTTTTCCTTTTATAATCATTTTGTACAAGTTTAAATTAACACTTCTTGAATGCCTTAGCACCTATATCCGTACGATGGAATAGGTTGTCGCACTCAATTTTCTCAACATCGGCACAAGCCTTCTCAAGTGCCTCAGCAAGTGTAGCTGCCTCAGATACCACAATCATCACACGGCCACCAGCTGTCACCAGCTCACCATCTTTCATAGCAGTACCCATGTGATATATCTTTGACTCTACACGCTCCGTACCACGAATCACAGCACCCTTATCGTAACTTCCGGGATAACCCTTAGATGCAAGTACAATACCAAGTGTCGCTCTATCGTTCCACTCTGCCTTAGGCTCCTCGCCACGAGCTACAGCCATAAACAGATCAACAGCATCGCTCTTAAGACGTGGCAAAACAACCTCTGTCTCAGGATCACCAAATCGAGCGTTAAACTCAATCACCTTAATGCCATTAGGAGTCTTCATCAAGCCACCATAGAGAACACCCGTGAATGGAGTACCCTCAGCAACCATTGCGTCTGCAACACGCTGCATAATATTGCGCATAGCATAGTCATGATCCTCGGCAGTGATAAATGGAAGCTCGGTGTAGGCACCCATACCTCCAGTATTTGGTCCTTCGTCGTTGTCATAAGCGCGCTTATGATCCTGTGCTACTGGCATAGGGCATATCTTATTTCCCGACACAAAACACATCAGCGAGAACTCCTCTCCAGTGAGGAACTCCTCGATAACTACTCTACCCTTGCCAAAACGTGTATCAAGCAACATATCACGTAGAGTAGCCTCTGCCTCCTCCATTGTTGTTGCTATCACCACACCCTTGCCTGCTGCCAAGCCATCATACTTAAGCACCGTAGGTAGCGAGCCACTGCGCACGTATGCCAATGCCTCGTCATAGTCTGAGAATGTCGCATAGGCTGCCGTTGGCACGTCATACTTAACCATAAGACGCTTAGCAAAATCCTTGCTCGACTCAATCTCTGTCGCTGCCTTAGTAGGGCCAAATATAGCAAGACCCTCCTCGCGGAAACGATCAACAATACCTACAGCCAATGATGCCTCAGGACCTACCACGGTGAGTTCAATCTCATTTGCCTTAGCAAACTCCACGAGGGCCTCTACGTCGGTATCCTTGATGGCTACACACTCAGCCAATTGCGCAATACCAGCATTGCCTGGCGCAACATATATCTTTGTGGCCTTAGGTGAACGCTTCAACGCCTCAACAATAGCGTGCTCACGGCCACCAGAGCCTATAACTAAAACATTCATAACTTAAAAATTATAAGGGGTTTAAGGAAGTTAATGAATTTAGGGAGATTAGGGATAGACTAAACTCACTAAATTCCCTAAATTCACTCTATTCTAATGCTTAAAGTGACGCATACCAGTCATCAACATCGTCATACCAAACTCGTTAGCCTTCTTCACCGAGTCCTCATCACGTACTGAGCCTCCTGGCTGCACAAGTGCAGTAACACCATACTGCTCGGCAAGTGTCACGGTATCATCAAATGGGAAGAAGCCGTCGGAAGCTAGTACAAGACCAGAGGTGAAGCCAGCTGCCTGAGCCTGCTTAAGGGCGATCTCGGCAGAGCCTACACGATTCATCTGACCAGCACCAACACCTACGGTATGACCATCCTTTACAGCAACGATGGCGTTCGACTTAACATGCTTAACTATGCGCCAGCCGAAGTTCATATCCTCGAGCTCAGCTGCCGAAGGCTTACGCTCGGTAGCGCACATATCGGCAACAACCTCCTTAGTCTCAGTGTCGAGCTGCTGAACAAGCAAGCCACCATTTACTGAGACATACTGGGTCTGAGGTGCTGAGCACTCGCCCATATCCACCTGCAAGAGGCGCAAGTTCTTCTTTGTGCATAGAACCTCAAGGGCCTCCTCTGAGAATGAAGGTGCCATGATGATCTCAAGGAATATAGGCTTCATAAGCTCTGCTACCTCTCGCGTAATCTCACGGTTCACTGCTACGATACCGCCAAAGATACTAACTGTATCTGCCTCGTACGCCTTCTGCCATGCCTCCTTGATGTCACTACCAATAGCTGCACCACAAGGGTTCATGTGTTTAAGACCAACGGCAAATGGCTCTTTGAACTCACGCACGATGTTGAGCGCAGCATTAGCATCTTGAATGTTGTTATACGACATCTCCTTGCCATTTAGCTGCTTAGCCGTAGCCAATGAGAATGGTACAGCCTCAGCAGCGGCATAGAACTTAGCATCCTGGTGAGGGTTCTCGCCATAGCGCAACGACTGCTTGAGGTCGAATGATGCGAAGAGCTTCTCGTTAAGCTCTGCTGCCTTACGCATATATGTAGCGATGCACATATCGTACTCAGCAGTGTGGGTATATGCCTTAGCCGATAGCTCAAGACGAGTCTTGAGAGTTGTATTGCCATCCTGCTCAATCTCAGCTATGATACGCGAGTAATCCGATGGATCGCACACCACAGTAACGTCACGATAGTTCTTAGCCGCAGAGCGCAACATCGAAGGGCCACCGATGTCGATATTCTCGATTGCATCCTCCATCTTAACATCAGGCTTGGCGATAGTCTGGCGGAATGGGTAAAGGTTTACACATACCATATCGATAAACTCGATAGAGTTATCCTTGAGTGCCTTAAGATGGCTCTCGTCGTCACGACGTGCCAAGAGGCCACCATGAACCTTTGGATGAAGAGTCTTTACACGGCCATCGCAGATCTCAGGAAATCCTGTAACCTCGCTAATACCAATGGTCTTAACGCCACTATCCTCGAGGAGCTTCTGAGTACCTCCAGTGGCAATAATCTCCCAGCCAAGACGTGTGAGGTTCTGGCAAAACTCAACAACGCCACACTTATCGCTAACGCTAACTAATGCTCGCATATCTTAAAATTTCTTATTAATCAGTTTGTTAATAGTTTTAACATAGAGGTTATGCTCTATCTTATGAATAAGGTTGGTAAGCTCCTCGATATCATTACCCTCGTAGACAATAGCACCCTGATCGATTATACGACCTCCATCCAATGTCTCATCGACAAAGTGGGTCGTAACGCCAAATATCTTAACACCATAGTCCACAGCATCCTGAATGGCATGCGCCCCCTTAAACGATGGCAGCAACGAGGGATGAATATTTACAATACGCTGCTCGAAGCTATTAAGGAGCACAGAACCAACTATGCGCATATATCCCGCAAGACAGATATAATCAACCTTGCGCTCCTCGAGCATGTGTACCAAGAGAGTCTCGTACGCAGCCTTCGATTCGTAATCTTTTGGAGAGAAAGCAAAACTCTCCGTACCAAAGCGTTTAGCACGCTCCAAGACCTTTGCCCCAGGCTTATCACACACTAGCAGAACAATCTCCGCATCAAGACGGCCATCAGAACAAGCCTGAGCAATTGCTTCGTAGTTACTACCACTGCCACTTGCAAATACAGCCAAACGAACCTTTTTCATAGCTCTAAAAAGTAGATATTAGATGATTGTAACACCCTCACCCTCAATCACGCGACCTATCACAGATGCACGCTCACCACACGACTCAAGAATAGAGATAGCCTTCTGAGCATCACCCTCAGGAAGTGCGATAACCATACCGATACCCATATTGAAGATGTTGAACATCTCACGGTGGCTCACCTTACCATACTTCTCCAAGAGGCGGAATACTGGCAAAATCTCCCAGCTACCCTCCTTAACCTCGACGCCCTGGCAATCCTTCAAAATTCGAGGAATGTTCTCATCGAAGCCACCACCAGTGATGTGGCTGATACCATGCACGTCACACTCAGCAATAACCTTAAGCACCTGCTTAACATAGATGCGTGTAGGCTCCAAAAGTGCCTCGCCAAGGGTACGACCAGGTATCTCAGGATATGTCTCAGAGAGCTTGAGGTTATTGTCGCTAACGACCTTACGTACAAGGCTAAAGCCATTAGAGTGAACACCGCTTGAGGCAATACCCACAAGGACATCACCCACCTGAACACGCTCGCCAGCATCGATAAGCTTTGAACGCTCAACAACACCTACGGTGAAGCCAGCAATGTCGTACTCGCCATCCTGATACATGCCTGGCATCTCAGCGGTCTCACCACCAACCAATGCGCAACCAGCCTGACGGCAACCCTCAGCAACACCAGCAACGATGGCCTCGACCTTAGCTGGCTCGTTATGACCAACGGCAACATAGTCCAAGAATACTAGAGGCTCAGCACCCTGTGCCAACACATCGTTCACACACATTGCCACAGCATCAATACCAATAGTATCGTGCTTATCCATCTCAAATGCGAGCTTAAGCTTAGTACCTACGCCATCAGTACCACTAACCAATACAGGCTCCTTGATATTAAGTTCTGCAAGATTGAACATGCCGCCAAATGCGCCAATGTTTCCCATTGAGCCACGACGCTTTGTCGAGGCAACATGTGACTTAATGCGTCGAACAACTTCGTAACCAGCCTCGAGATTAACGCCGGCTGCTTCGTAACTTTTTGCCATACTTATATATATTTTAATTATTTATCATCAACTCTATTTTGATACAACGATGTTGGATAACATCCGTTGAAGCATGCCATACACAACTCCGAGCGATTACCCGACTTAAGCAACGACTCCTCCGAAAGGAACTCCAACGAGTCTGCCTCGATAGCCTTACATGCCTCATCTTTCGACATACGTGCCGAGAGTAGCTCCTTGCGTGTCGACATATCGATACCATAGAAACAAGGGTTCGTGATCGCTGGGCTAGCAATACGCACATGCACCTCACGAGCACCAGCCTCCTTAAGTAGTCGCACTATACGCAACGAGGTAGTGCCTCGCACGATACTATCGTCGATAAGCACCACAGACTTATCTTTAACCAACGAGCGCACGGCAGATAGCTTCATGCGAACACCCTTCTCTCGCATCTCCTGCGAAGGCTGGATGAATGTACGCGCAATATACTTATTCTTGATAAGACCCATCTCATAAGGTATGCCACTAGCCTCCGAATAGCCAATAGCGGCACTGATACTAGAATCAGGCACACCGATAACCACGTCAGCCTTTGTTGGACACTGCTCATAGAGATAGCGACCCGAAAGCTTACGGAAGGTGTGAACGTTGCAACCCTCAATATCACTATCAGGGCGCGCAAAGTAGATATACTCCATTGCACACATCAAGTGACGCTGATAGCGCGAGTAGTAATTAGAGCGAATACCGTGGTGATCGATTGTAACAACCTCGCCTGGCTCGATATCTCGAATATACTCTGCTCCGACAATATCAAGCGCACAGGTCTCTGAGCTAACCACATAGCCATCACCGAGTTTACCAATAGACAGAGGACGCAGACCATGCTTATCACGACAAGCATAGATACGATTCTTTGTCATGATAAGGAAGGCAAAAGCTCCCTCAAGCATGTTGAGAGCCTCGATGATATTATCAATACGATTCTTCTCGCTATTATCCTTCTTGATGAGGTGGGCCAACAGCTCACTATCAGATGATGAGTGGAACAAGCTACCACGCACCTCAAGATACTCTGCCAACTCACGAGAGTTGACCAGATTACCATTATGTGCTAAGGCGAAGTCGCCCGTATGGTGGTTAAACGAGAATGGCTGAACGTTGTTCGCGCCACCGCCACCCGTTGTTGAGTATCGCACATGGCCTATTGCAATGCGACCTTTGAGCTTCGAGAGTTTCTGCTGGTTAAATACCTCAGTTACCAAGCCCTCACCCTTAACTGTATTTAGCTTGTCGCCATCGAATGCCGAGATACCACAAGCCTCCTGACCACGATGTTGCAGGGCATGCAGACCATAGTAGGCAAGATTAGGGGCATCGTCAACACCAAAAATACCGAAGACACCACACTCCTCGTGAAGGTCATCGCCGTATATATCCAATGAATCTTTAAGCATAGTTTAGTCTATTTAAGTACATTGCTAAGACGCTTAGCCACCTCTTCGTATGTCTCTCGAACTCGACCCAAGTCACGACGAAAACGATCCTTGTCCATACGCTCTCCCGAATCGATATCCCACAAACGACAGGTGTCTGGAGTAAGTTCATCAGCCAAGACGAGCGTTCCATCTTCAGCGCGACCGAACTCAATCTTGAAGTCGACAAGCTGAATGCCCGCCTTATTAAATAGGTCAACAAGAAGCGAGTTTGCCTTTGCTGATATTTCGTATATGGTCTGAAGATCCTCATACGATGCTAAGCCAAGAGCTACAACATGGTGATCATTAACAAGCGGATCACCAAGGTCCGCACTACGCAAGCAGAGGTCAAAAATAGTATTCTCTGGGACAATACCCTCATTGATACCTAACCTCTTAGCCATTGAGCCTGCGATGACGTTACGCACAATCACCTCAATAGGGATATGCTCAACAACGCGACACAGCTGGCTCTCAGCATCAACCTGCTCAACAAAGTGTGTATTAACACCATTTTTATTTAGGTAGCTAAGCAACATCGATGATATTGCACAACACATCTTACCCTTATTCTCAATCTTAGCTCGCTTGATATTATAGAACGCCGTAGCGTCATCCTTAAAGCGGATGACGACACGGTCGTTACTATCTGTTGAATATATCAGCTTGCTCTTTCCCTCATATATGAGTTCTAGCTCTCTCATACCTATTATTAATTAAGGAAGTAGTTTACAGCATTTGCAAAGATATCCTGAACCTTCTCGCCATGGATATTCTTCATCAAGTCACGCTCATAACGCTCGGTATGTCCCATCTTACCGAGTATCTGTCCCGATGGATCGATGATACCCTCGATAGCGAAGCTCGAGCCGTTAGGGTTATATGGCGAGTCAGTAGTAGGACGATTCTCAGCATCAACATACTGGAATGCCACCTGACCATTGCGGAAGAGCTCCTCCGCAAGTTGATCGCTAACAACGAACTTACCCTCACCGTGACTTACAGCTATTGAGTGAATGTCGCCAACCTCAAACGAGCTAAGCCAAGGCGATGCTGTTGTACCAACGCGTGTTGAGACAATTTGCGAAATATGACGGTTGATATCGTTACGGAAGAGTGTTGGCGACTGCTTAGTAACCATTCCAAGTCGACCGTAAGGCAACAAACCAGACTTAACAAGTGCCTGGAAACCATTGCAGATACCCAACATCAAGCCACCACGATCCAACAGGGCGTGAATAGCATCTGCCACATCCTTATTATTAAGGACGTTTGCAATGAACTTACCGCTACCATCAGGCTCATCACCAGCCGAGAAACCACCACTGAGTGCCATAATGTGACACTTCGCAATATTCTCCTTCATCTCACGAATTGAGGTAAACACATCCTCACCCGTAAGATTCTTAAATACGGTCATTGTAACCTCAGCACCAGCGCGCTCAAAGGCACGTGCAGTGTCATAGTCGCAGTTTGTACCAGGGAATACTGGGATATATACCTTAACCTTATCGACCTTCTCACCCTCGTACTTACGCACGAAGCCCTTGCCATCGCTTACACGTGTAGCCTCACCCTGCTTGCCCTTATCGGCATATACCGTAGCGAACTTTGTAGTGTTAGCCTCAAGCAACTCCTCCAAAGGAAGGCGTGTGCCATTAACAAAGATAGCCTCATCGGCTGTTGTATTACCAATAAGCTCTGCTGATGGGTGGTTGAGCGTACGACGGCTCTCAACAACGATTGAACCGTACGAGTAGTTGTACAACATCTGCTCGTCGCACTCAACCGCAGCACCAATCTTATTACCGAATGCCATCTTCGAGATAGCCTCAGCAACACCACCAAAGCCCACAGCCCACGCTGAGAGAATGTCGCCCTGAGCAATCTTTGTTGATACGAAGTCAAAGTTATCCTTCAACTGATCAGTATCTGGCATATAGTTGCTCTTAGGCGTATGGCGAATGATATAGATCTTATTACCAGCAGACTTAAACTCAGGGCTAATAACTGTACGAGCATCAACAGTGGTAATACCGAATGCCATAAGCATTGGAGGCACGTTGATATCACGGAAAGTACCACTCATCGAGTCCTTACCACCGATTGATGGTAGGCCAAGCTCCACCTGCATCTTAAGAGCACCAAGCAGAGCCGCCATAGGCTTGCCCCACGATGTAGCATCTGTCATACGCTCGAAGTACTCCTGATACGAGAAGCGCATACGATCGTAGCGAGCACCTGCTGCCACAACCTTAGCACAAGCATCCACTACGGCATAAGCAGCACCGTGGTATGGACTCCACTTAGCAATAAATGGGTTATAGCCATAAGCCATAATACTTGCGGTGTTGGTAAAGCCACCACCAACAGGTAGCTTCTGTACCGATACCTGAGTCTCTGTAGCCTGGGTCTTACCACCATAAGGCATCAAAACGGTCGATGCACCAATGGTAGAGTCGAACATCTCAATGAGGCCCTTCTGCGAGAGCACGTTGTGGTCCGATAGATTATTCTTCATGCGCTTAGTTGTGGTCACGCCATCAATCTTACGCTCAAAAGGATTACACTCATCAACACCACCAATATTTATCTTAGTATAGTGCTTAGCACCTGCCGAGTCGATAAATTCGCGAGAGAGGTCAACAACAAGTTTACCTGCTGAGTACATGCGCATGCGACGCGTATCGGTAACATCAGCAACATGAGTAACCTCTACATTCTCCTCGTGGCATAGAGCCATAAACTGCTCCATATCCTTACGCTCAATAACTACCGACATACGCTCCTGCGACTCAGAGATAGCTAGCTCCGAGAAGTTCAGACCATCGTACTTAGTAGGAACACGATCAAGGTAGATATCAAGGCCATCGGTAAGCTCACCGATTGCAACACTCACACCACCAGCACCAAAGTCGTTCGACTTCTTGATAAGACGTGTCACGTCGCCACGACGGAACAGACGAGATAGCTTACGCTCCTCTGGAGCATTACCCTTCTGCACCTCTGAGCTACACTCCTCCAACGAGCTAAGTGTATGCTCCTTCGACGAACCAGTAGCACCGCCAACGCCATCACGACCTGTACGGCCACCGAGCAAAAGCACCACATCGCCTGGTGCAGGGCTCTCACGACGTACGTTATCAGCCTTCACAGCTCCTACCACAGCACCTACCTCCAAACGTTTAGCCACGTAATCGGGGTGGAACACCTCGCGAACATGTGTTGTTGCAAGACCTATCTGGTTACCATAGCTCGAGTAACCAGCAGCAGCCTTTGTTGAGATGATACGCTGAGGAAGCTTACCCTCGAGGGTCTCATCAACGCTCTTATAGATATCACCAGCACCAGTTACACGCATAGCCTGGTATACATAGCTACGACCTGACAATGGGTCACGGATAGCACCACCAAGACATGTAGATGCACCGCCGAATGGCTCGATCTCTGTTGGGTGGTTGTGTGTCTCGTTCTTAAACTGAAGCAACCAACGCTGCATCTCGCCATCAACATCAACATTTACGAAGATGCTACAAGCGTTGTTCTCCTCGCTCTGCTCCATATCATCGAGCTTACCAAGCTTCTTAAGGTAGCGCGCACCGATTGTGGCAAGCTCCATAAGACAAAGGCTCTTCTGCTCGCGACCAAGCTCCTTGCGAATCTTACGCATGAGGTCGAGCGACTGCTCCATCTCCTCCTTCATGAATGAGTCATCGAGGGTGATCTCCTCAATCTCGGTAGTGAAGGTAGTATGACGACAGTGGTCACTCCAGTAGGTATCAAGGATGCGAAGCTCAGTCTCCATAGGGTCGCGACCCTCCGACTGGAAGTAGCGAACAACCTCGCGCAAATCGTCAGCATTCATAGCCAAGCCATTTGCCTTGCAGTATGGAGCAAGCTCCTCCTCGGTCATATTGCAGAAGCCCTCGAGTTGTGGCACAGGCTTAACCTCAGCAGACTCCATATCGCTGAGGATGTCAAGGTTCTTCTTGCGCGACTCTACGGCGTTGATATAGTACTTCTCGATGCGGGCCATCTGCTCAGGGGTAACACCCTTGTCGAAGATAAGCAGACGTGATGACTTAATCTTGACCTCTGCATTAGGGTCGATAAGATGCACACAGTCAACAGCAGATGCTGCACGTTGATCGAACTGACCAGGGAGATACTCTACAGCGAGGTGTGGGCAACCCGCCATCTCACACTCGTCAGACACAAGGTCGGTAACTATCTCGCCAAAGACGCTATAACGGCTCTTCTCAACAAGCTCATCGCTAAAGCCGAAGAGATCATAAACATTGATATAGCGAAGGCTCTCGATCTCTAGTCCAAGGTTAGTGTTAAGCTCACGACGCAACGTGTCAGCCTCTACCTGGAACTGAGGATATTTCTCAACAAAAATACGGCGATTCTTCATAATCGGGGTTTTGTAGGAGGTTATTTTTGGGATTAAAGTTCTGATGCAAGCACCTTCTCGGTCTGTGCCTTGCGGAATGCTATCAAGCGATCCTCAAGAGCCTTATCGGTAAGAGCGAAGATCGATGCAGCGATAAGCGCAGCATTCTTTGCACCATTGATAGCAGTAGTTGACACTGGGATACCACCAGGCATCTGCACAATCGATAGCAAAGAGTCCATACCTCCAAGTGCCGAGGTCTTGATTGGCACACCAATAACAGGAACTGTGGTCAACGCCGCTGTTACGCCAGCAACATGAGCAGCACCGCCAGCACCAGCAATGATGGCACCAATGCCACGCTCGCGAGCTGACTCAGCATACTCAACCATAAGATGTGGAGTTCGGTGAGCTGAGATTACACGCTTCTCGTACTCGATACCAAGCTCCTCAAGTGTCTCGACTGCGGCCTTCATTACATCCCAGTCGCTGGTAGAACCCATAATAACTGCAACTTTCATAATATCTGTGTTTTATAATTCAAATTTTCAAAAACAAAGGACCGTCGGCACACAACATCCCGACGGTCTTACTCCTTACAACTTTGATACTCCGAACACAATACGGTCAAAGGGTTAGCATCAAAGGTCTGAATTTCAATATTGAAACATACACCTCTCTCCACACATCCAGACCCAACCTTAATCTCGGTTCGGAATCGCCTGTGCGATGAAAAAGATACGCGGTATTGACCCAATAAATAATTCATGCAACAAAGATACAAATTAATAACCGAATAAAAAAAGTCTAGATACACTTTTTTCAACTTTTTTTTAACATTTCAGAACTCCAAAAAAAATATTCGATTATAAGCACAAAAATGTTGTATGGTTGATAAAAAATACTTATCTTTGCGCAAATTTAATCAACTATGAAGCGTGTAGAAAACAATCACCCCAATTTTAAGTTGCGAGGCAAGCAGTCGGGCAATTGTTGTCGAGGTTTCAATTCATTTGGAATTATTGTTTTTAATTGATATTGGCGGCTCTTTGGGCCGCTTGTTTTTTATAGTATGGGAGGTAACAGAACAATCATCAAATATGGCTCGATCGTAGGAGCCGAGAAGTGCGATATCGCAATCATCGACGGTCGCATCGCAGAGGTAGGCAAAAATATTGACACTAAGCAAGATGACACCGTCATCAATGCAGAGGGTCTTATTGTAGCACCAGCATTTGTCGACGTTCACGTACACCTCCGCGAGCCAGGTTTTGGCTACAAGGAGCGCATTGCTACAGGCACTATGGCGGCAGCACGTGGCGGTTACACCACAGTGTGTCCCATGCCCAACCTTAACCCTGTGCCCGACAGCGTGGAGAACCTTAAAGCTGAGCAAGAGATTATCGATCGTGATGCTAAGATCGAGGTACTACCCTACGCAGCAATTACCATAGGGCGTAAGGGCGAGGAGCTAGTGGATGTTGCATCGCTGCACGACAAGGTATGTGCCTTCTCGGACGATGGTAGTGGCGTACAGGTTGACGGCATGATGGAGCGTGCTATGCGCGAAGCGGTGAAGTACGACTCGCTGATTGCTGCTCATTGCGAGGTTGAAGAGCTACTTCGTGGTGGCTATATCCACGATGGAGAGTATGCTCGCCTACACGGACATAAGGGCATCTGCTCGGAGAGCGAGTGGGAGCAGGTTCGTCGCGACATCGAGATTGCCGAGCGCATAGGTTGCCGCTACCATGTTTGCCACATCTCCACGAAGGAGACTGTGGAGCTAGTGCGTCAAGCAAAGAGGCGTGGCGTGAAGGTGACCTGCGAGACAGGCCCTCACTACCTAATCTTCACAGATATGGATCTTGAGGAGGATGCACGCTGGAAGATGAATCCACCCCTTCGCTCAGCCGAAGATCGCGCGGCACTCATCGAGGGCATAAAGGATGGTACAATAGATATGATTGCCACAGACCATGCACCACACAGTCTAGAGGAGAAGTCAAAGGGATTGAAGGATAGTGCTATGGGTATTGTAGGTCTTGAGACTGCCTTTGCAGCACTCAACACACACCTAGTAAACAATGGCGTCATTACCCTTGAGCGACTTATCGAGCTGATGAGTATCAACCCTCGCAAGGTCTTCCGTATCGAGGGAGGCATCAAGCCTGGCGATCGTGCCGACATAGTCCTTCTCGACCCTAATAAGGAGTGGACCGTAGATAGTAGCAAGTTCTACTCGCAAGGCAAGGTCACGATGTTCGACCGTAGAGAGATGAAGGGCGACATTGCGATGACTATCTATCGTGGCAACGTAGTTTACGAAAATAACAACAAATAATATAAAAAAGCAAGTTAGATGAAACCTTTTACCAAGAAACTTGTACTTGAAAACGGCAAGGAGTTTCCAGGCTATGGATTCGGCTCGAACCGCACAACGGTATGCGAGATTGTATTCAACACCTCGATGGTGGGCTACCAGGAGATCATTTCCGACCCGACGTACACCGACCAGATTGTAGTGATGACCTACCCACTTATGGGCAACTACGGCTTTATGGACGAGGACTTCGAGAGTAAGTTCCCAACCATGGGCGGTATGGTGGTTCGTGAGCTTTGTGAGGCACCAAGCAACTTCCGCTACACCAAGACCATGAACGAGACATTCGAGGAGCTAGACATCCCTGGCATCCATGGCGTAGACACACGAATGATCACACGCATCATCCGTAACGAGGGTACTCAGAAGGCAGTTATCGTAGATATCAACACCTCGCTCGAGGAGGCGTTGGAGCTTATTCGCACAAGCGCACCTCAGCACAATCAGGTTGAGCGCATCAGTTGCAAGAAGCGTTGGTTCTCACGTACGCCCAACCACAAGTGGGATGTTGTGGCTATCGACTGCGGTATTAAGTATAGCTTCATCCGTCAACTCAACACCAAGGGGTGCAACGTGACCATCGTGCCTTTCGACTCAACACCTGAGGAGATCATGGCATTTAACCCAGATGGTATCTTTATCTCAAATGGTCCTGGCGACCCAGCCGACGTTCCAGCAGTTGGCAAGGCTATCGAGGCCCTTCGTGGCAAGCTACCAATCTTTGGCGTAGACCTTGGCCATCAGATTATCGCCATGGCATACGGTGCGAAGAATGAGCGTCTTAAGTTTGGTCACCATGGAGGCAACCACCCAGTGAAGTGCCTTGAGAATGGTAAGCTAGAGATCGTATCGCAGAACCACAACTTCGTAGTCAACGAGGCATCGCTCGAGGGCACTGCACTCAGCGTTACTCACCGCAACCTTCTCGACAACACCGTAGCAGGCATCGAGGCTGTAGCAGACAAGGTATTCTCGGTACAGTATCAGCCAGACTGCACACCTGAGGCAAGCAACACATACCTTTTTGATAAATTCATTAAACTGATGGAGGACGAAAAACATGCCTAAGAGAACAGATATAAAGAAAGTAATGGTTATCGGCTCTGGCCCTATTGTGATTGGTCAGGCTGCCGAGTTTGACTATGCCGGAACACAGGCATGTCTTGCACTTAAGGAGGAGGGTTATCAGGTTATCCTCGTTAACTCGAACCCAGCAACCATCATGACAGATACCCATATTGCCGACAAGGTATATATGGAGCCATTGACACTCGAGTATGTAGCTAAGATCATCCGCTACGAGCGTCCCGACGCTATCGTACCTGGTCTTGGTGGTCAGACAGGTCTTAACCTTGCCGTGCAACTAGCCAAGAAGGGTATCTTGGATGAGTGTGGCGTGGAGATCTTGGGTACTTCGTTCACCTCTATCGAGGAGGCTGAGGACCGTGAGCTCTTCAAGGAGCTATGCTTGCGCATTGGCGAGCCAGTGATCCCATCACGCATCACCAACTCTATTGAGGAGGGTATCGAGGCTGCTAAGGAGATCGGCTATCCAGTCGTTCTTCGTCCAGCATTTACGCTCGGTGGTACTGGAGGTGGTTTTGCCGACAACGAGGAGGAGCTTCGCGATGTTATGCGCAATGCCCTTGCACTGTCGCCTATCCATCAGGTGCTTGTTGAGAAGAGCATCAAGGGTTACAAGGAGATCGAGTTTGAGGTTATGCGTGACAAGAATGACACGGCTATCGCTATCTGTTCGATGGAGAATGTCGATCCTGTGGGTATTCACACGGGTGACTCTATCGTGGTTGCTCCTAGCCAAACACTTGCTGCTAAGGAGTACAACATGCTTCGTTCGAGTGCCCTAAAGCTCATCCGCGCTCTTAAGATTGAGGGTGGTTGTAACGTGCAGTTTGCACTCGACCCACTATCGTTCAAATACTTCATCATCGAGGTTAACCCTCGCGTAAGCCGCTCTTCGGCACTCGCATCAAAGGCTAGTGGCTACCCTATCGCACGTGTTACTGCTAAGGTGGCAGTGGGTATGACCCTTGATGAGATTCGCATTGCAAATACACCTGCTAGCTTTGAGCCAACGCTCGACTATATCGTAACAAAGGTTGCTCGCTTCCCATTCGACAAGTTCAGCGACGCATCTAACGAGCTCGGCACACAGATGAAGGCTACAGGTGAGGTAATGTCGGTTGGTCGCACCTTCGAGGAGGGTCTGTTGAAGGCTGTGCGTTCGCTCGAAACAGGTGTTTGCCACATCTACCACAAGAAGTTCGACACTATGTCCGTAGAGGGCATCTTGGCATATATACGTAAGGGCACTGATGATCGCATCTACGCTATCGCAGAGCTCATTCGTCGCGGTGTAGACCTCCTCCACGTATATGACAACACCAAGATCGACCTCTTCTTCCTCGAGAAGCTTAAGAATATCGTGGAGATGGAGAATGTTGTGAAGGCAAATGTTGGCGATGCGGAGGTACTTCGCGATGCTAAGCGCATGGGCTTTAGCGACAAGTATATTGGCAGAGTGTGGGAGATGACAGAGTCAGAGGTGTTCCTACTTCGCAAGAAGAACAACATCTTCCCAGTATATAAGATGATCGACACATGCGCAGCTGAGTTCGACTCAAAGGTACCATACCTATACTCAACATACGAGCAGGAGAATGAGTCTATCGTGACACCTCGCAAGAAGATCGTCGTTCTTGGCTCAGGTCCTATCCGTATTGGTCAGGGCGTGGAGTTTGACTACTCTACCGTTCATGCCATCTGGGCTATTCGTGAGGCTGGATATGAGGCTATCATCATCAACAATAACCCTGAGACCGTATCTACCGACTACACCACAAGCGACAAGCTCTACTTCGAGCCACTAACCGTGGAGGATGTGATGAACGTAATCGAGCTTGAGAAGCCTACGGGCGTGGTTGTTTCGCTCGGTGGTCAGACAGCTATCAACCTTGCTAAGCCTTTGGCAGATCTCGGCGTAGAGATCATCGGTACAGGCATCGAGGCTATCAACAATGCTGAGGACCGCAAGTGCTTCGAGGCTATCATGCGCAAGGCGGGTATCCCTCAGCCAGATGCTGAGGCTATCACCGACATTGAGCGTGGTGTGGCAGCCGCAGAGCGTATTGGCTACCCAGTATTGGTTCGTCCAAGCTACGTGCTCGGTGGACGTGCAATGCAGATCGTGTCGAACGAGGAGGCATTGCGCCACTATCTCAAGACTGCTGTAGAGGTAAACGAGGACCAGCCAGTATTGGTTGATAAGTATATCATGGGTAAGGAGCTTGAGGTGGATGCAATCTGCGATGGCAAGGATGTATTCATCCCTGGTATCATGGAGCACGTAGAGCGCACAGGTATCCACTCGGGTGACTCAATTAGCGTATATCCAACATTCAGCGTAAGCCAGAAGGTTAAGGATACAATCATTGACTACACAATTCGTCTTGGTAAGGAGATCGGCATCATCGGTCTTTACAACATCCAGTTCATCGCCGATGACAACGATATGGTCTATGTCATCGAGGTGAACCCACGTTCGTCACGTACCGTGCCATTCCTCTCGAAGGCTACAGGCATGCCTATGGCAAATATCGCTACCAACGTGATGCTCGGCAAGAGCCTCAAGGAGCAGGGCGTGGATAAGGTTATTGCCGACGAGAAGAAGCGTTGGTATGTTAAGACCCCAGCATTCTCGTTCGCCAAGATTCGTGGCGTTGACTCATACCTCTCGCCTGAGATGAAGTCTACGGGTGAGGCTATCGGCTACGACACCTCGTTGCGCCGTGCATTGTACAAGTCGTTGCAGTCGTCAGGTATGACCATCGCTAACTACGGTACAATATTTATCTCTATTGCCGATGCTGACAAGCCACGTGCACTGCCATTGATCCGTCGATTCTACGAGCTTGGTTTCAACATCGAGGCTACAAGCGGTACAGCTAAGTATCTTCGCGAGAATGGCATCCGCACACGTATGCTCAAGAAGCTCAGCGAGGGTTCAACAGAGATCTTTGACTCTATACGCAAGGGTCACGTAAACTATGTTATCAACACCATCGATATCAACCAGCATAGCGCACGTCTCGATGGCTACGACATCCGTCGTTGTGCCGTTGAGAACAACGTGACAATCTTCACAGCACTCGAGACCGTAAGCGTGCTTCTCGACGTATTGGAGGAGATAACATTGGGTGTATCGACAATCGACGCTGAATAATGTACAAGAAGGATATATATACAATTCTAAGTAACGAGCCTCTAACACCTGCGGTTTACCGTATGGTGTTGGAGGGCGATACTCAGTATTTAACTCGCTCGGGACAGTTTGTCAACATCGAGCTCGAGGGTAAGTATCTACGTCGCCCTATCTCGGTATCGGACTACGATGCTAATACCATCACTATAATATATAAGGTGGTGGGTCGTGGTACTGAGCAGATGCGCACAATGGGTGCGGGCAACAAGCTCGACATACTCACAGGTCTTGGCAATGGTTTCAATACCGAGAACGATGCTAAGTCACCGCTGCTCGTAGGTGGTGGTGTTGGAGTTCCTCCACTCTACAACCTATGCAAGCGCCTACTATCTGAGGGTAAGCATCCAACTGTAGTCCTTGGTTTTAACACCCGCGAGGAGATCTTCTACCTTGAGGAGTTCAAGGCTCTGGGCGTGGATGTCTACTGCTCTACGGCAGATGGCTCAGAGGGTACACGAGGCTTCGTGACAGATGCTATTCGCGAGAATGGCATTCAGTATGACTACCTCTATACGTGTGGTCCGCTACCAATGCTCAAGGCGTTGTACGACAACACTGAGTGTGATGGCGAGTATAGCTTCGAGGAGCGCATGGGCTGTGGCTTCGGTGCCTGCATGGGATGTACATGCAAGACCAAGTATGGCAACAAGCGAATCTGCAAAGATGGTCCTGTACTAAAACGTGATGAGATTGTATGGTAAAGCACTTCGACACATCGGTTGAGCTTTGCGGTGTGAAGCTCACCAACCCTGTTATACCCGCATCGGGAACATTTGGATTTGGCAGAGAGTTTGCCGACTTCTACGACCTTGACTGCCTCGGCGCAATATCGTTCAAGGGCACAACTCGTGATGCCCGCTTTGGCAACCCCACTCCACGTATTGCTGAGTGTACATCGGGACTTATCAACTCGGTGGGTCTTCAAAATCCGGGTATCGACAAGGTGATCTCGGAGGAGCTACCCCACCTTCGCGAGATATTCCATAACCCTATCATTGCAAACATCAGCGGCTTCTCGCTCGAGGAGTACGAGGAGTGTTGTGCGAAGATCGACAAGGAGGAGCAGGTGGAGATCATCGAGGTTAACGTATCATGCCCAAATGTGCATAACGGCGGCATGAGTTTCGGCACACAGCCAGAGTCTGCTGCCGAGGTTACACGTCGTGTGAAGGCTGTTACCACAAAGCCAGTATTCATCAAGCTAAGCCCTAATGTAACAGACATCGTGGCTATTGCCAAGGCGTGCGAGGAGGCTGGTGCTGATGGTATCTGCCTAATCAACACGCTGCTAGGCATGCGTATCGACACCATGCGTCGTAAGCCCGTTATCGCCAATAAGATGGGTGGTTTCTCGGGTGATGCCATCTTCCCTGTAGCGGTACGTATGGTATATCAGGTAGCGAATGCCTGCAAAATTCCAGTAATGGGTTGCGGTGGTGTTAGCTCTGCATCAGACGTTATCGAGATGATGATGGCAGGAGCCACTGCAGTACAGGTGGGTGCAGCAAACCTCAAAAACCCCTATGCCGCAAAGGAGATTATCGAGGCACTTCCTAAGGAGATGGAGCGTCTAGGCATTGAGCGTCTGAGCGACATTATTGGTATCGTAAAGTAAAGAAACAACTAAAAACTAAGATATTATGAGTAAGCGTGATGTAATTATTGCTTGCGACTTTAGCAGCAAGGAGCAGACACTTAACTTTCTTGATAAGTTCACTGGCCGCAAGCCATTTGTAAAGATTGGCATGGAGCTCTTCTATGCTGAGGGTCCAGAGATCGTACGCACAATCAAGGAGCGCGGCCACCGCATCTTCCTCGACCTCAAGCTTCACGACATTCCAAATACAGTGAAGAAGGCAATGTCGGTGCTTCGCAACCTCGACGTTGATATGACCAACGTTCACGCAGCCGGCACTGTAGATATGATGAAGGCAGCCATCGAGGGTCTTACACGCGAGGATGGCACACGTCCACTTCTTATCGCCGTAACTCAGCTCACCTCGACCTCAGAGGAGCGCATGCAGAAGGAGTTGCTCATTGGTGCTTCGATAAACGACACTATCGTTAAGTATGCTGAGAATGCTAAGGCGGCAGGTCTTGATGGTGTAGTATGCTCACCATTGGAGGCAGCTATGGTTAAGGAGGCTTGCGGCAAGGAGTTTATGACCGTGACACCAGGTGTACGCTTCGCTGATGGCGATGTTGGCGACCAGGTACGTGTCACCACCCCAGAGCGCGCACGCGAGATTGGCTCTGACTTCATCGTTGTGGGTCGTCCTATCACCGCAGCCGATGATCCTGTTGCAGCATACGAGCGTTGCATGCGAGAGTTTGCTGAAGAGTAAAAAAGTAATAACGTAAAAAAAAGAGATATTATGGAAAAGAAGATTGCTAAAGATTTGCTATCGATTGGCGCAGTATTCTTGCGTCCTGAGCAGCCTTTCACATGGGCAAGTGGCATTAAGAGCCCAATATATTGCGACAACCGTCTAACGCTCACCGCACCCGAGGTTCGTAACCACGTTGAGGAGGGTCTTGCTGAGCTTATCCGCAAGCACTACCCTGAGGTAGAGGTACTTATGGGCACATCAACAGCAGGTATCGCTCACGCAGCAATTACCGCAACAATCCTTAACCTACCTATGGGCTACGTACGCTCAGGATCTAAGGATCATGGTCGTGGTAACCAGATCGAGGGTAAGCTAGAGAAGGGTCAGAAGGTTGTTGTTGTTGAGGATCTAATCTCTACAGCAGGTAGCTGCATCGAGGTTGTTGAGGCATTGCGCTCGGCTGGTGCAGATGTGCTAGGCATCGTGAGCATCTTCACATACGGCATGCAGAAGGGCTTGGATCGTTTGGCTGCTGCTGAGGCTAAGAACTACTCGCTTTCAAACCTCGACGCACTTGTTGAGGTTGCTGCCGATGAGGGTTACATCAAGGCTGAGGACAAGGAACGCATCCTTAAGTTCCGCAACAACCCATCGGACGAGTCTTGGATTAAGTAAGAACACTAAATAAGCTACTTAGAATGAAGCATTTGATTGACCCTACCGACCTATCGGTAAATGAGATTGCCGAGATTATCGCCCTAGCCGAAGATATTATCGCCAACAGAGATAAGTATAGCGAGGTATGTCGCGGCAAGAAGCTCGCCACACTATTCTATGAGCCAAGTACCCGCACACGCCTTAGCTTTACGGCAGCGATGATGGAGCTTGGTGGAAATGTTCTAGGCTTCGCCGATGCTAAGTCGTCGTCGGTGTCTAAGGGCGAGACTGTGCAGGATACTGTGAGGGTTATCAACTGCTTTGCCGACATTATCGCTATGCGCCACAAGGTGGAGGGTGCTCCACTTGCTGCAACTGAGGTGTCGCGCACACCTATCATCAACGCTGGTGACGGCTCACACAGCCATCCTACGCAGACGATGACCGACCTACTTACGATCAAGCGAGAGCTTGGCACGCTTAACAACCTAACGATAGGTCTTGTTGGCGACCTTAAGTATGGACGTACGGTACACTCACTCATCAAGGCTATGACGCGCTATGAGAACACAAAATTTGTGCTTATCTCGCCTCCTGAGTTGGCTCTTCCGGACTACATCAAGCGTGATGTATGCGATCGCTATGGCGTGGAGTATCGCGAGGCATCGGACATCGAGAGCGTAATTGGCGAGGTTGACATCCTCTACATGACACGTGTGCAGCAGGAGCGATTTACCGACCTCGAAGAGTACGAGCGTGTTAAGGACTGCTTCGTGCTTGATGCCGAGAAGATGCGTGGTGCCAAGGAGCACATGGCTGTACTTCACCCACTACCACGTGTTAACGAGATAGCTATCGACGTAGACTCAGACCCTCGTGCCGCCTACTTCCGACAGGTGGAGAACGGCAAGTTTGTTCGCATGGCACTCATCGTCAAACTGCTCGAGTGGCAGAATGACGCAGAGCGCAAGGCGGACCATGGAGGCAAGGCTCTAGGCTGCAAGTGCCCCAACCCACTATGTATCTCGAACCTTGAGCCTGTACGCCCACGCTTTGAACAGATGGAAGATGTTGTACGCTGCGTCTACTGCGAGTCTAAGGCAGAGTAGCTAATAACACTGCTAAATGAAGAGCAACCACGATGAGTCGATGGTTGCTCTTTTTGTGTATATACTTAGAGAGCCATTTCACACTACCAAGGTCGCTTCGCCCGACAAAAAGGGCTCTTCACCTTGAGATAATGGCTATTGGAGGGGGTGTGTAGAGAATTTAGGTATTAAGGTTAGTAACTTTGTATTAAGCAAACAACTAAAACCTATAAAACTATGAAACGACTATTTACACTCACCGTTGCACTACTAAGCCTTACAACACTCTTTGCGCAACAACCCTACAAGGTCTACTGCACACTTATGGCTTGCCAAAGCGAGATCTCCACATTGGCAATATCGCGCATCACAATCGACTATGGTCAAGAGGAGTTAACGAAAAACTACCTTGCAGACATTAGTGGAAAAGCTGAGCAGTTCACATCGATAACAGCTGTTGCAAACAGATTAGCCAAATATGGCTGGGAGTTTGAGGATAGTTACATAATCGGAGATGATCGTTGTGTGTGGATTATGTCAAAGATCGTTACCGACGACAGCCAAATCACAGAGGGGATCACAACACGATGGATGCTAGAGAACTGCGGCCCACACCAAATTCCATAACATCTAATAACAAACAATAAATATTATTAAACCCATAAAAGCATATAAGACTATGAAAAATTTAACTCTACTAATTGCAGCTTTACTAGTTGTCTTCAACCTCTCTGCTCAGGAATATAACCTCAGAAGTGGCCAGCAGATAAAAGTACGATTAACATCATCTGCAGAATCAGGTAGACACATAAAACACGCTGCAACTGCCATCGTCGATGAGGATATAACAGACAATGACGGCAACATACTTATAAAGAGAGGGACAAACGTGGAACTAAGTATTGACACAAAACATAGCAAAGGGGTGGGAAAATCTGGTTTCATAAAGGTTGAAAGTCTAAGCACTAAAGCAACAGATGGACAGACAATATTTCTTAGAGGTGGCCTCACTTCGTACGGACAAGATCGTGAAGATCTAGCTCTGGGCCTAGGCATAGGAGCAGGTATTGTAGCATTTCCAGTTGGACTGTTCTGCCTATGCATCAGAGGTGGTGAGGCATATATTCCTAGCAATACAATGCTACCCAATATTGTCATCGACGACAACTACGCAATAAAAATTGATAGTGCTGAAGAGGAGTAGCAAAACGGATGAAATAGTGTTAAAAAAGATAAGTGCAGAAAAATTGTTCAAGTTATATTTTGCAATATCAAAAAAAATGCATAAATTGCGAATGATTTAAAAATCAGCATTAACGGGCAAAAGTTAATCACAAAAAACACCTAATATTTTAGAAATTTTTGTGAGGAAGACTTATAATTAAGTTATGTGTCGCTGCATATATGTATGGCACGAAGCTCGCTACATGTAAAGAACACACAAACAAATTATAAACTATCAAAACTTAACACTATGAAGCGTTTTTTAATGGTTCTAGCAGCTGTACTAATCACAGCAACAGCAGTACAGGCACAGGGCGGTAAGTATCATGGCGAGCTCTACATCGGTGGTGGATACGGCATCGGCAATACCCCAGCAAGCTACCTACAGGCACACACTGTTCACGGTGCTATCTTTGGCAACTGGTTTGCTCTAAGCCTCGGTACAGGTGTTGACCTCTACACCAACGACTTTGCAAAGATCAAGGATGTAAACGAGATTAAGGAGGGCAAGATGATGGTTCCAGTATTTGCTGACATCAAGTTCTACTTCCCTACTCGTAGCAAGTTCGACCCATTCCTCATGTTTGATGGTGGTTACACTTTCGAGGCTAAGGATCTAAAGAATAAAGGCTTGATGGTTAATGCAGGTCTTGGCTTCAAGGCTGGCGCATTTGCCCTCTCAGTAGGCTACCATGTTCAGCAGTTGGGCAAGGAGAAGCTCGATTTTGCTAATGGTGCAGTACAGCTCCGTCTTGGCTTTAGCTGGTAATGCTGAGATTACTCGCAACGAGTAATTTGTTTATAAATATTAGGTTTATATTGAATTTTGTTGTACATAAGATAATTTTAGTTATCTTTGTCTACTGCAAACTAAAATATAAACCTAATATTTTTATTTTATGAAGAGAGTTTTAATTTCCCTCGCAGCAATCTTCTGCATTACAATCTCGGCATCTGCCCAGCAAAAGGGCGAGCAGTCACTAGGTATCAGTATAGACTACAACACTGGCAAGACTAATGCCAAATACGAGACAACAATCTATAACAATACTGTCCGTGACGAGATTACCGACAAGTGGGGTGACAATTTCAGCCTAAATCTTGAGTATGGCTACTTCGTTGCTGATAATCTTCGCGTAGGTGCAAATCTAGGCTTTGGTATTATAGACGATGAGAGCGAGACACGCACATTTCATATCGCTCCAAACGTAGCATACTATGTGCGCCTCGCAGATAAGTTCTACTACACGCCTAACCTTTCACTTGGTTTTGGTTGCGGCAGCTCTGAGTATAGTGATGGATATTCAGATGAGGACTACTCTATGTGCGGCTTTGTAACAGAGTTCCAGCCCTTTGCCGTTGAGTTCCGCCCAACCAAGCGTTTTGCCATGAGCGTTAGCCTATGCTCATTGCAATACACATACCTCTCAGGCAAGATTGAGGATCTAAACACTAAGATCGACACTAGTGCTCTTTCATTCAATCTGTTAGGAAGTGCTCAGGTAGGCTTCAAGCTCTATTTCTAAGAAGCAGCAACATAGACAAAAAATGCCGGGACTGTCCCGGCATTTTTTTATAGTCAACTATTAGATCTTACTTAAGAATTGCATCTGCGAGAGAATCCAACGCAGCCATGTCTGATGGCTTAAGGCGCGAGAGGATTGTCACCATTGGCTCGACTACCTCAACATCCTTGAAACGATCAATGATTGCACGCATTGCCTTACCAGCCGTAGGTGCCCATGAGCCATTCTCAATGATACCTATACGACGCTTGCAATAGTTCTTGATAGCGAGGTGGTGCAAGAAGTCGTGCATTGGAGGGAACACATCAGAGTCATACGACGCCGCAGCAACAACCAATCGAGAGCATCTAAATGCTGCCTCCACAGCCTTCGACATATCATCACGTGACAAATCGACAACAGTAACCTCCTCAGCACCCTTTGCGCGAAGCATATCTGCAAACTTGCGTGCAGCATCTGCTGTGTTACCGTGTATTGATGCATAGGCAACAACAACACCCTCAGACTCAGGCTCATACTTGCTCCACTTATCATAAAGACCAATGTAGTAGCCAAGGTTCTCCGTAAGCACAGGACCATGCAAAGGACAGATGATAGCAATGTCTAGCGTTGCAGCCTTCTTAAGCAGAGCCTGCACAGGTGCGCCATACTTACCGCAGATATTGAAGTAGTAGCGACGAGCCTCGCCAGCCCACTCCTCATCATGGCAAAGAGCACCAAACTTACCGAAGCCATCAGCAGCAAACAACACCTTATCAGTGCTATCGTAGCTAACCATAACCTCTGGCCAATGCACCATTGGAGCCATAACAAAGTGAAGTGTACGGCCGCCAAGAGAGAGTGTACCACCATCCTTAATACCTATAGCACGACCCTCAAACTGAGTATCGAAGAAGAACTGAGGCAACATCTTTAGAGCCTTCTCCGATGCTACAACCTGCATATCAGGATAAAGCTCCATAGCTCGAGCAATATTTCCAGCATGATCAGGCTCAAGGTGCTGAACAACCAAGTAGTCGGGCTTACGACCAGCCAGAGCTGTATGCAGATTTTCAAACCATTCGTCACCCTTGCGTGGATCAACAGTATCCATTATGGCTACCTTCTCGTCGAGGATAAGATATGAGTTATACGACACGCCATTAGGCACAACATACTGGCTCTCAAAGAGGTCAATATCGGTATCATCAACACCGACATACAAGATTTTCTCAGTTATATTCTTAATCATTTTGCATAAGTTTTTCAGGTTTCGATGGCAAATATCTTAATTTTTATGGAGAAAACAAAATTTCGTATTACTTTTTTTATAACTTTGCCCTGATAAAATACAAAAATAATGAAAAAGATAGTTGGCATACTCCTTTTCATGGCTATTCTAGCCTCTTGTAGCGGAGTTAAGAGCGCAGACGAAAAGAAGATATTTGTTACCATAGAGCCACTCAAGGGTCTAGTTGAAGAGCTTACATGTGGCGACTACAGTATCGAAGTTCTTGTACCCAGTGGTGCAAGCCCCGAAAGCTACGAACCAAGTTCGAAGCAGATAGCCTCACTTAGTGATGCAGAGCTAATCGTCGAGGTGGGACTCATCGATTTTGAGCATACCCTCACACACCACATCAACGATAGGAGTAGGATCATAAATGTATCACAGGGCATAAAACTTATTGAGGGTAGCTGCTCGCATCACCACCACTCTTCAGCAGATCACCATCACGGCATAGATCCTCATATCTGGACATCACCCCAAGCACTTAAAGTAGTGGTACACAACATCTCGGAGGCCCTCATAAAGCATTATCCCGACTCAACGAAATATGCTGAGGCAGCCCAGGGCATAATCACGCGTCTAGACTCACTGGATGCCTACTGCGCAAAGAGAATTGCAGAGAGCAACACAGAGGCGATGATGATCTACCATCCAGCCTATACCTACTTAGCACGCGACTACAACATAGAGCAGATCTCGATAGAGCACGAAGGTAAGGAGCCAACGCCACGCCAGCTCACTACGCTAATTTCGGCAGCCAGAAAGCACAACATTAGACGCATATTTTTTCAGCCTCAATACAACCCCGACAAGCTGCGAGCTCTAGCCGACGAGATAGATGCGGAGATAACAATGTGCAACCCGTTGAATGCAGATATTGAGGCTGAGATACTTAATATTGTAGACCTAATGACGCGCAACGATGAGTAGAGGCCATAAATTAATTACGATACGCGACCTTGGGGTAAGGTATGATAATAACGTCGCGCTCGAGCATGTCGATCTCGACATCTATGCAGACGATTTTCTTGGCGTCATAGGTCCAAATGGCGGAGGTAAGAGTTCTCTGGTAAAGGCGATCATGGGTATCATACCACATAGCGGCACGATTAGCTACGGAGAGAGTCTAATGCGTGGAGGCAAGCCACATATTGGCTATATGCCTCAAATATCATCCTTCGACAAGGCTTTTCCCATCTCCGTTTTGGAGGTAGTAATGTCGGGGCTACAGCGCGAGCGCGGCATGCTCCGCAGTTATGGCAAGGCAGAACGCCAGCGTGCCTGCGAGGTGCTAGAGCGCGCATCGCTAACAGGTCTTGAGCACCGAGCTATCGGAGAGCTATCGGGAGGTCAGCTACAACGCGTGATGCTCTGTCGCGCTATAATTTCAAAGCCACAGCTACTGATACTTGACGAGCCTACCAACTTTGTAGACAACCGCTTCGAGAACGAGCTTTACAACCTCCTCCATCATCTAGCTAACGAGATGGCTATTGTTATCATCTCGCACGACATCGGCACAATATCGAGCGTTGTGCGCAACATCGTATGCGTTAATCGCCACGTGCATCGCCACGACTCGAACATAATCACCGAGGAGCAGCTGCGCAACTACAACTGTCCACTTCAGATAATAACACATGGTGATGTTCCCCACACCGTACTCGGAGAACACCACCATTGCCCACACTGCGAACACGAAGAATAATAACTCCTACGCCTCGATATGCTCGATATGTGCAAAGATTTCACTATCAAAAGCTAGGCTTGGCCTATCTTTAAAGAGCGCAAACACGGCAGATCCCGAGCCCGACATCGCAGCATAGGTAGCCCCAGCAGCAAGCATCGCCTGCTTAAGCTTTGCGATCTCAGGATGTGACGCAAGTATATGATGCTCAAAATCATTGGTAACGCTACCCTGCCACTGCTCCACGGGACGAGCAACAAGCATACAGAGGTCTTGCTCTGGAAGCATAGGCTTTACACCCGAATATGCCTCAGCCGTAGAGACCCCCTCTCGTGGCTTAGCCACTACTAGCCACCAGCCACGAATATCAACTTCGACTGGGGTCATTATCTCACCACGTCCAGTGCAATACCGCGCATCGTCGTAGACAAAGAATGGCGTGTCGCTACCAAGCTCTGCGGCGAGTGCAGCCAACGTGGGCTTGTCTAACCCTAGCTCATAGATCTCATTTATGGCACATATCACCGCCGTAGCATCTGACGACCCACCACCTAGACCAGCACCAAAGGGCACACGCTTGTCAAGCACGATGCTCACACCACCAACGCTATAACGTTGCTGCATCAGACGCGCTGCACGAACGCACAAGTTCTTATCCGAGGGACAATCAACGACAATGCCCCGACTCTCAAACACAACATCGTCACCCTCGCTACGCTCGATCTCCACAATATCGTAGAGTCCACGCACAGGGTACATTACCGTCTGCAACTCGTGGTAACCATCCTCTCTTCGGCGCACCACCTTAAGGCCAATATTAATTTTACAATGTGCTTTTAGGATCATAGTCATAAAATTGTGTTACAAAGCTACAAAAAAATCAATAATAGACAACCACGCAGATCTAAAAGAGTTGTTTTTTATTTGCAAATATTATTTCTATTTCTTATCTTTGCATAATTGGAATTACTAAAAACCTATTATAACTATGGCAAATTTACGTATTTTGAAGAAGGAGATCGACTACCGTTTGGAGGAGTTCGTATTCGATTGTGAGATGGCAGCTTTCGTGCAGCCTAATAAGGAGGAGAAGATCGTGGAGCTTATGCAGAAGAGTGTTGAGTTGCGCAACGCACTCTACCACAAGGCAATGAACCCTGCTGAGCCTAAGAACCGTTCACTCGTTAAGAAGCACTACGCAGCACTTCGCCGCGATATGATCGAGAGCTTCGCAGCAATGTTTGCTGATCTTAGCGCAGTTTGCGAGTAGTTGTTCTACTGACAAACGACCATGATGGGGATGACTAAAAAGTAAATTAGTCATCCCCTTATTGTTTAGAAGTTGAAGAAAAAGATGTAGTTTTAGGCATGCGAAGCCCGAAAAACCGCAGTTTACTAGGCGTAAATGAGGATTTTGAGGGCGAGTATAACGAAGAAATACACTTTTTATTCAGCTTCCTCTTTTTATATGGTTTAAAATCCACATTACGACACTTTCACCTTTTTTGTTGCCACCTCTTTTGTCTTTAAAATATTTATTCGTATATTTGCCGCCGATATATTTATATATAGTATAACGTACTTGAAATTGTTCATATCATGTTGAGCAGAAGATTGCTTCGAATAAAGGTTGCTAAGAACCTCTACGCACATCTTAAATCGGACTCTACGAACCTTAAGGCTTCGGAGAAGAACCTCATTGCATCAATCGACAAAGCCTACGACCTATACTTTCAGATGCTATCTCTAGTGGTGGAGGTGGCACGCTATGCTGATAGTCGTATCGAGCTTGCCAAGCAGAAGAAACTCCCTACGTATGAGGATCTTAACCCTAATCGTCGTTTTGTTGACAACGCTGTAATCCGACTCCTCGATGAGGGCGAGAGCGTAAGCGATGAGATTGCAACACGCAAGATCTCATGGGCAAACAACTACGACATCGTAAAGGACATCTACAACCGTCTTATCGAGGCAGATTTCTACAAGAAGTATATGTCCCAGTCGATATGCACCTTTACTGACGACAAGAAGTTTGTTGAGGGCTTCTTCGCATGGCTCGACGAGGATGAGGCACTCTCAGATGTTGTCGACGACATGTCGCTACTCTGGAACGATGACCTCAGCTTTGCGCTATACATGGCAATGCGTACTGTGTCGACCCTCAAGCAGAGCCATACAGATATTAAGGT
Organism: Alistipes sp.; assembly: GCA_017379015.1. Lineage (GTDB taxonomy): Bacteria > Bacteroidota > Bacteroidia > Bacteroidales > Rikenellaceae > Alistipes. The sequence continues at coordinate 21,156 of JAFNXN010000027.1, read as the reverse complement.
TCTTCCACAGTTCAAGAGCGATGACGACCTTGAGTTTGCTCGCACACTATTCATCAAGTCGCTAGTGCAGTTCGAGGAGAATCAGGAGATCGTCGACAGATACACCAACAACTGGGACGTTGAGCGCATCGCATTTATGGATAGCCTCATCATTACGATTGCCATTGCCGAGCTAACGACATTCGACAGCATCCCTGTTAAGGTAACTCTCGACGAGTGGATCGACATTGCTAAGTACTACTCGTCACCAACTAGCGGCAACTTCGTGAATGGCGTACTCGACAAGATCGTATCGGAGCTCACAGCCAACGGACGCATCAAGAAGAGTGGTCGCGGACTACTATAGTGGCTCTTAGCGCATGAAACGTCGATTGTTGGTTGCAGTAGTTGCGGTAGTAGCTGCGATAGCGGTTATCCTATCCATGCTAATCACGCGTGGCGAGCAGCAACCAAATATTGCGTCGCACGAGGCTACGTTTGACGGTATCGCTGCGGATATTCGCACCGACTCGATCACGGAGATACTTGTGGAGTTTGGCGATGTAAGCTACTCGACAATAGCCGCTAAGAGGATACGGCTTCGTAATACGAGCGATCTACCTCTTACGCTCGTCGACTACAAGGCTACGTGTCGTTGCACGTGGATCGACCTACCCCACGGAGCTATAGCCCCCAACGAGTGGGCTGAGGCGGAGCTTATATTTGACTCGCGAGGTGAGTATGGCACTGTGGGCAACTATATCGAGGTTATCACTAGCGATGATCGTTGCCGTATCGGTATTTGGATGAGTGCTGATATAATATAGGTATAGCCTCTAACAATAATGCTCGTTGCCTAGCGTTAGGAGATTGAACAAGCTAAATGAATAAACACAAATAAATTAATAAAATTTAAATTATGAACCTACTTTTCATTCAGAATGAGAATGGCACACAGGAGGTAGTTGCAGCAGCAGCTACAGAGGGTGCTGTTGAGCAGCAGTTGGTTGCAACAGTTGCTACTGAGGAGCCAGCAGCAGCTGAGGAGCCTCAGCCACAGCCAGCAGGTGGTGGTTGGTCTTTCTGGCTTATGATCATCGCTATGATCGCCATCATGTACTTCTTCATGTGGCGTCCTGAGTCTAAGCGTCGCAAGCAGATGGAGAACTTCCGCAACAACCTTAAGAAGGGCGATAAGATCATCACTGCAGGTGGTATCTATGGCACAGTTAAGGAGATTCAGGCAACAAGTATTCTTGTTGAGGTTGACAGCAACGTTACACTTCGCGTAGACAAGAACATGGTTGTTGGCGATCCAGGTCAGGCAACTCCAGTGGCAAAGTAATATACTCCAAGGAGAAAATTTGAGAGTGAATAAAAAGTGTATTTTGTCGTTACGCTTGCCCTTAAAATGCTCATTTACGCTCAGTAAACTCCGCTTTTTCGGGCTTCGCAAGCCTAAAACTACATCTTTTTATTCACTCTCATAGGTTATGGGGGATGCTAAGAGAAACTTAGTCATCCCCAATTTTATTTTCGTGCTATCTATGCTTTGGATATATTACGGGTGGCTGTATCGACACAAACCTATCGCCATTGCCACGTGAGGTACACACAAGGCGAACAGCCTTTATTGGTCGGTTAGGGTTGTCGATGATGATAGCTCCATTTTTTAGTTGCCCTCCGTGAACAAATGTCTTTCCGTCGTAGCTTATCTCGGCATATCCCTGCTCGAAGATAAATCGTGGCAGCTGAAAGTTACCCGTCGAGAGCACCATGCGTCGGCATGTAACGGGCTGAGCAAAGGTGTATAGTATCCAGTCGCCCACGTCGCACGTGCGTGAGGTACGCGCCAAGCGACCATAGTTCTGAGCCTTGGCAAAGGTCATCGTCGGGTGCTGGGGCATCGATGAGCTTAGCGTAAACTGAGGTGTTAGTCGCTTAGAGTAAGAGGCGTGTGCCACATCTCGCGAGAGTGCCTTGCCGCGACGACTGACAAAGAGGTAGCAATCAGGTGAGGAGGTTGTTATAGGCTCAGTATAGTTGCGCCACACATCGCTACCCACCTCATGCACATATAGTGTCGCGCCATCGTCTACCGAAGCAGAGAGCTTTCCATTCTCGTATGTAACCACTGGGGGCATAAGGCGATATGCCACGCCCATACAATCAAGGCGATCGTAGTGCGCCACCATACGCTTGTAGAAGCTACGCTCATCGCGGCTGTCGCTACCACTCCATGCCACCTCCGAGAGTGCCACGATACGTGGGAAGGTCTGATAGTGTAGATAGTCTGGCTTCTCGGGGTTGCGCGAGGCATAAGCCTCACTAAAGAACGATGCCTCGAAGCCAAGGATGTTACGCTGCTCCTGCTGGGTGAAGCCCAAAGCCGCAGGTGTCACCCCATAGACCTTTCGCCAGTCGAATATTGCTGCCCAGTCGTGTCCCGGCTCGTGGCTCGACTGCTTCATATCGAAGTAGAAGTACTGACCAGGCATGACGACCACCTTATAGCCTCGTGCTGCCGCCTCGCGACACTCCTTGACACCCTCCCAGCCGTAGACCACCGTGCTCTCGGGCAGACGACCGCCATCTATGGCCTCGTTCCACACCGCGGGCCTCTTGCCACATGCGGCAAGAATATCGGCAAGGCGGGTCATGAAGTATGCCTGCAGCTGCTCAGGGGCAGTGTAGCCCTTAGCAGCCATAAGTGCCTTACACTCGGGGCAACGCTTCCACTGCGAGGTCTCCACCTCGTCGCCTCCAATATGGATGTACTCCGTGTCGAACAACTCGCACACCTCGGTGAGTATGTCGCTCAAGAGTTCATAGTTGCTCTCTTTCGATGCGCAGAATGCCGAGCGTGTATCATAGCCAAAGGTCGAGCTTAGGTCGGGCTTGTAGCTACATAGTATCTCGGGGTGCATCGACGCCATAGCAAGGCTGTGTCCCGGCAGGTCAATTTCGGGCATTATCTCGATGTTGCGCGCTCGCGCATGGGCTATCATCTCGCGCATATCTTCCTGAGTGTAGTAGCCACCCCACTTCTCGCTCCACTTGCCATAGCGCGCCCATATAGGGCTGTCGCCACCACGGAAGCCGCCCACCATGGCGAGTTCGGGGTGCGACTTGATCTCTAGTCGCCACGCCTCATCATCGGTGAGATGGAGGCGCAGTTTGTTGATCTTGTGGTAGGCAAGCAGGTCGATAAACTCCATCACCGCCTCCTTAGTAATCCACGTACGACAGACGTCGAGCATAAATCCGCGATGCTCGAAGCGCGGTGAGTCCTCGATCGTGCAACAATCGACCGTTGCGGGCAACACAAGGGTGTTGTAGACAGATGGTGGCAACAGCTCATAGAGTGTTGTTATGCCGTTTATCACGCCGCCATAGCCACCTCCCGCAATCACTACCCTATCCTGCTCGACCGTCAGACGATACTCCTCCCTAGCAAGTGAGGCATCTACTCGCAGAGTAATATCACCTCCTTTGTCGGCAATGCCAATGCCAAGGTGCGAGGCGAGATAGTTGGCTGCATCACAAAGCTCGGCAGACTCAGCCGATATTCTACACTTGGCAGTAATGGTAAACTCTCCCTCGGAGGCTACATAACGACGTGGTGTAGGTATCACACTAGGCTCAGCCGCCATGACACTACCTATCATAGTCGCCACGGCGAACAATATCAAAAATACTCTATATCTCATATCTCGTTAAAGTTTCACTATGCAAATATAGAAAAAGTAGCTGAGAATATATTAGGTATAGTTCAAAAAAAATAGGAGTGGCAACAACCCCTTTGCCACTCCCATGAACTATTTAACGACCAAACGTTTAGAACTCATATCCGTAGATATACGCTGCATAATCTCGCCAGTTGGTCGCACCCTTATATGTCTCAGCCAACGCATTAGGCACATAGATCTCAGTACCGATGGTGTAGCCATTTTCGCCATAGAAGGCATTAGCACCCAACGCAGGCACATTGGTAGCCTTGCAGTAGGACTTCTGAAGGATGTTGCAGCAGTAGAATGCCTTTTCGCCAATCGACGAAATTCTCTTACCAATGGTCACCTTTGCCAGCTTAGAACAATATGCAAATGCAGAGCTGCCAACTGTTGTGGTGTAATCGGGATTATTCACCGTAGGAATATCAATAGATGTGATGTTATCACATCCATAGAATGCAGCGGTAGATATAGTTTTCACGCTATCGGGGATAGTCACACTCTTAAAGCTATCGCAATTGTAGAAAGCATAGGCTCCGATCTTTGTAATACCCTCTGGAACAACAAGTTCTTCAACCAGATTGCCATTTAGATAAAGATTACACTTAGTCTGATGCTTAGGAGTGGCATAAGCGTCAGAATAATCAACACCACAATAGCTTGACAGGTCATTAATATAAAAGTACTCTAACTTGTCGCAATATCGAAAAGCAGCAGAACCAACACTCTTAATAGCAGTACCAAATGTTACTGAAGTTAGATTACCACAATAGCAAAAGGCTTGAGATCCTATCGTTTCTACCCCATTACCAATTACTATTGACTCAAGAGCATCGCACTGGGAGAAAGCAGAATTACCAATAGATTTCACGCTATCAGGGATATTTACGGTAGTAAGCTTACGACATTGATAAAAAACTTGATCCCTAATTGAAGTTACACTACTACCAATAGAGACCGTTTCCAGTCTATCACAGGTATAAAAAGCATTGCTACCAATAGATGTCACACTATCACCAATGGTTACACTGGTAAGGTAGTCACAATCAGAAAAACAGCCAGAATTATAATAAGGTATACCACATGCACAATCAATATTTGCAGCTACAAGGTTATCGCAATTACTGAATACCCTAGTACCGAGTGATGTTACTGTATTAGGGATGGTAATCTTCCAGATCTTAGATTCGTAGAATGCATCATTACCAATAGAGGTAACAGTAGCCGGGAAGTTGATGGTAGAGATAGTAGATGACTTGAAGGCGTTGGCAGGGATGCAAGTAACCTTTGCCGAGAAAGTTAGCTTGCCGAGGTTTGCCTCGACATCGTACTCGTTGCTAAGAAGAATACCACCAAAGCCAGTGGTTGCGCCCAGCTTAACAGGTGCTTTGTCGGTAGTAGTATAGTAGATAACCTTCTCGTCAGCAGGGAGAACAGGCTCCTCGGGATCGACTGGAGTCTCAGGATCCTCAGGATCAACAGGGGTCTCAGGCTCATCCTCGGGGCTATTCTCCGAACTTACATAAGTGCAAAGCTCGATATAGTCTGAGATAAGGCTGTTAGCTCCATCGCTAATGGTGAGAGCCGCGCTATAGGTAACCTCGCCAGTGAATGCAGCGGGGTTGAGATATTGACCCGACGCCTTGAGGCTGATAATGCCCATCGTAGCATCAGCCTCGCACTCCACAACAGGCATATTGATTAGAGTCACAGAGCGAGTAAGGGTCTGAACAGCATTAACCGTAAGAAGCTCCTCGAAATTATTGGCAATGACCTCGGCAGCAGCCTTAGGAGCAACCGCAAAGTCGAACTCAGCGAGGATGACACCATCAGCATAACGGGTTACGGTAGCCTTGCCGTCGTTATACTTAGGGATAAAGCTCATGTCGTCGAGCGAGCTGAGAAGAGAGTCTACGAGGAAAGGAATGACGAATGATGTGCCATCAGCAAGTGTGAAACGCACATACTGCTCGTCGATAGTCACGTCCGTAAAGAGTGAGCCAGCGACATCACCGCTATCGGCAGTTGATCGACCAAGCTGTGTCCATGTAACACCATTGTCGTAAGATACATACCAATAGTTGTTCTCGATCTTAAGCTGTGGAGTGACACCATCCTTGCCATCCTTACCGTTTGTACCATTAGTACCATTCTTACCATCTTCGCCATCGGCACCGTCCTTACCGTTAGCACCATCCTTGCCATCTTCGCCATCGACACCATCCTTGCCGTCCTCACCATCTGCACCATCCTTGCCATCAACACCTACTGCCTTAACCTTGTTGCCAGCATCGTCAAGCAACCACTCGCCGTTAACGGTCCAGTAGTAGACGCCATCAGCATCCTTCTTCACACCAATCTGTGGTACAGATCCGCTGTCAGCACCATCCTTGCCATTATAGATAGTGATAGCCTCGCTCTTGGCAAATGTGATTGTGTAGCCCACAACCTCGCCATTCTCCTCGATAGGCTCAACCTTGGTGATGTAGTCGCCATCCTCCATAGCCTCGACAAGGGTCTGAAGAGCTTCGATATTGCTGTTAATCTCGCCGCAAAGCTCCTCAAGAGTTGAAAGACGCTCTTCGTGGTTGTTAACCTTCTCCCACAATGGAGTGTCATCGTAAAGACACGACGAGAATCCAAGCGCCACAATCAACATTACGCAGTTAAAAAGTCTTCTCATGTTTGTTTGTGTGTTAGCTATATCACCAACCCCAAATGATACGATAGTATAAAAACAGAAAGTGTGGAGTTGATTCCCGTCTATCTGTTGAAGGTTGTGGAAGGACCTGACCAAAATAAACGTAACAATGCCCCACACTTGGATAGTATGGGGTATATGCACAAAGCGTGCATAGCCACATAGCTACACAAGAAATGAGTGCTGCTCGCCAACCCCTTGGTCAAGAAAACTTCCACATTTTCAACAGGGATACACGAAAAAACACTTTCATGAATATGTCATCGTAGAGGTGTCACCACCAAACGATAGAACAAAGATAATACTTTTTTTCAAAACGAACAACACTCTTTAGGGCATTGTTCGTGCTAATATATAAAATATAGGTATAGCCAACAAAAACGGCTAACCCTAAAAAGAGTTAGCCGCCATACAACTTATTGCGAAGAATTACATATACTCGCTCTCACCCTCCTCGTCCATCCAAGGCACGGTCTTCATATCCTCGGTGGTCATAGTCTTAACCTGCTCGTCGGTAAGAAATGCCGCCTCGCCATTCTCAAACTCAAGATCCGAGAAGCTGCTCACGGTAAGCTGATACGAAGCATAGTCATCGGCATTGCCAGCATAGTCGGAACGCTGTGCATAGATGCCATAGATGGCGGTAATGGTAGCCTTCTCTCCATCCTTACATACGTTGCGACGTGCGAAACGCGAGTAACCGCTGGTGCGAAGTGCATAGACACCATTCTGAGAACATACAGTAGCCTCGGGGTTATAGGTGAAGAGCACCGAGCCATACAAGCTACGACCCGTAACCTCCTCCTTGAAGGCCCACTGATACCAAGCCTTAGAGACTGTAGGACGTGGGTCGGTGTACAACCAGCTTGGGTAGATATTATCGAACGAACCACTCTTCAACGCTGGGTTGGTAACACCATTCTGGTTAGGCACACCAGCATAGTGGCACTCCAAGCCCTCAAAGCGGATCAAACGACCAAACATCAACTCGCGCTGTGGCATCTCGAATACGTGGTGAGTGATACCAAACTCATCGGTCTTATCTGTACCGTAGAACTTACCATCGAGCTGAACCTTCTTTGTAGAGAAGACATCGATATAGTTGTCGGGAGTGACAGTGATAATATCGATAGATGGTTCGTAGTAGTTCCACTGATCGTAGTCGCCAACAATAAGTCCACCCTCAGCAGCGCGACCGGCAAATACATGCTGATCAATGATCTCCTGAGTCTCGAGATTAGAGTTTGCATAGAACTTATGCTCGCCAGCCTTGTTCCACGACTCCGAAGGAGCACCGCCCAACGAGAGCATCATGCGGTAGTTACCCAAGTAAAGACCCGTGAGGCGCACATAGACCCATGTACCCTTCTTGTACTTGATGCCAACGTTGTTGTTGAGCTTAAGCTCGATACCTGTGGTCTCGTCCTGGATATAGAGCGACTTATAGACATTACCCTCGGTATCGTCCGACGTAACCTTACCCTTAATATAGACATCGTGACCTACGAATATATCTTCGCCAATGAGCTTGTAGATGGTATCGTTCCAATCTTTATTAACACCCGTATTGCTAATTGTTCCAAAGGCAAACTTTAGCTCGGCAATAGAGATGTGCTCAGCCTCAGGAAACATAGACTCGAAGGTCACATCATCCATCAACGATATAGGCTCCACATCACCAAATCGCTCGTAACAGCCTACTGATAGAAGTGCCGCTGCGACAATAGAAAAAATCTTTATAAGTTTCATATTATCAATCATTTTAAGCTATTAGAAACGGAAGTACACATTGAGATAGTAGTTCAAGCCATTCATATAGAAATACTTCGAGTTGAAGCGCGAATATGTGGTAGGCTTGCTTACGATCTGATATCCGCCCTCAGCATCAGGGAAGATAATAGGATCTGAGATCTTGTTTAGACGCATCTGCTCGTAACCACCAGTGCGAATAGACTGGTTGTTGAGGATATTGTTCACCTGAAGGCTGAAGCCCAAGGTGTACTTATACTTGATACGCCAGTTCTTACCGATGCTTGCGCTAAGAGTATAGGCATGACCAAGATCCTCCTGATGACGGATATCCTCCATAACGCCTACAACATAGGCCTTCTGACGACCCGACTCGAGGTTATTCCAATCGTAGATACGCTTAATCTCATTCATAAGGTACTCGGTACGATACATTGGGTTCATCGAGAGGTACAAACGGTCGTAGTAGTTAAAGTCGAGCGACGCATACCAGTTGTTAGGGCCACGGAAGTTGAAACCAACATTAATAGCTGTCTGTGGCGTGCTCTCAACCTTCATGCCCTTCCAATTCACACGGCTATGAACAACATCGGTTGCCGAGTTATCTATCATCTGTGTGAACTCAGGGTTTGATGTGTAGATATAGTCGCCATAGTTCACCGCACCCTGCAACGACAAGCCCCAAGCGATAGGCACGCTGAAGCCAAACTCAACACCCATATATCGCTTATCGATGCCCGACATGGCGAAGTTGGTGAATGAGCCCTGAGTATCATCGTAGAATGAGATAACCTTTGACTGGTCTGCTGTCTGGGTATAGTATGCCGACAGACGCGCTCTGAGCCATGGTGTATTGAGCTTGTAGCTGAAATCAAGTGCATTTACCCTCTCTGCGCTAAGACCAGGAGTGATCTGATTACGCGTACGCGCCGACACAAAGGCGTTATTGAAGGTTGGGGCAAGCTGCATAGAGGCTGCATTAAGCTCAATAGAGTGAGCACCAGAGAACTGATAGCTTAGGTTGGCCTTGAGTTTGTAGGTAAATGTGTTGATCTTGTCAGAGTTACCAAACGAGGTCTTGCCATGATCGCCATTAGCATTGGCATTGAGAAACAAGCCCTTCTCCCAAAGACCTTGACGCCACATGTTCGAGAAACCGACCTCAGCACCCACATTAGCACTGAAGCCAGCAATCTTATAGCCATAGGTAGCCCACAACTGACCCTCACGCACATGAGCATAATAGTCATAATTATACTTATCACCCTCCTTAACAGCCTGTGCCTTACCATGCTCGCGATAGTATGCCATGTTGTTCTGATAAGCAAGATCGTTGCTACCAAAATCGCGCTCGGCAAACTTATCAACATCCAACCAGTAGTCGCCACCTAGCAGATCCTTAACCATTGAGTAGTACTCTGTACGGTTAGCACGCGCACGTACTCCTGCTGTGAACTTAGAGCCATCACGAAAGACATGGTTGAGCTGAGCAGCAAAGTTATAGTCAAGCTGGTCGGTATGACGCTCCTCGATCATAGCATAAGCACGATGACCCTCGTAGCCAGCGAGCACATCACCACGCTTATTATCGCGGATCAAGCCATCGAAGTCGATATAGCCATTCCAGTACTTCGTAAACTCAATGAGTTTCTGACGGTCAGTCTCAAGATCGGTCTCAGTAAACCTAAGTGGCTGGTCATTATTCTCAGCAAAGTTGTTGAGGATGGTACGACGAAGCAGTCGATCGCCATAGTATGATGGCATCTGACGATAGTAGTCGGGACGTGGATCCTCACCCTTATACCAGGTGAGTGCTGAATAGCCGTTGCGACCAAAGCGCAACGACATAGCAGCTGTAAGAGATGTGCGATCGCCAAGCTGCCAGCTATAGTTTAGCATGACGATAGGCTCGTGCATGTCGCGCACACGCGAGTTACGCAACTTGCCATCCTGCATACCGACATTTGGGTTGTAGTAGTTATCACCCCAAAGGTCGTACGCCTCCTGAGTAGATGCCTGCTGCGCACCACGCTCAGTAGGTGCTGCCATGATGGTTGCCGAGAGTCGATGATAACGGTTAAACACCTTCTCTGCCGAGAAGAAGTATCCGAAAGCGTTGTAGTAGACACCATCAACATAGCCATTTCCACCCTGTCGTGTCGAGAGCGTGAAGCCATACGACCAACCATTGTCGAGCTGACCAGAGGCATAGCTCAACATAGCACGGAAACGGTAGAGCTGAGTAGCATTTACAACACTTGCGCGGAAGCCCTTGCGGAGCTGCGAGGCACGAGCATTGATATTTGTAGTACCTGCAATACCGCCAAGACCATAATCCGACATGGTTAGTCCAGAGGTTGTCTCCTGGTTGCGTGTAGCATCGTTAAGACCACTCCACAACGACCATGGACCATAGCTAGTCAATGCATCGTTGAAGCGAATGCCGTTGAGATATACATCCTCATACTGAGAGTCGTATCCTCGAACCTTAAAACGCATCTCCGAGAAGCGATACGAAGCGATATTATTATAAATATCCTTCGATGCTGAGAGCGAACCAGGCATAGCATTCGTATCGCCCATCGACTCAACATCGGTATCGAGTTCGGCAAATGCCGAGTCGTCGACAGCAATAAGCGTCTGTGGAATCATCACAACATAGTGCATGTCGTGAACCAACTCCTTGACGCGCACCATAAGTGTTAGATCCTCAAAGTCTGCCACAGCAAATGTCAGACTGTACTCACCAGGCTCAAGTCCCGAAATATAGAACTCTCCCGTAGTGTTGGTTGTGTGATTGATAGGAGTGCCATTAACAGATATGCTCACACCGCTAAGTGGCTCACGATCATCACGCGACACAACTATACCCTTCATACCTCCCGACTGCGCAAATGAGCATAGGGATAGAAGTGTACAAGATAGTGTTAGTAAAAATCTCTTCATATAGCGTTATTTTGATTATTTGCCAATATAAATGTAAACTGGGAAGTGGTCACTAAAGCCATCCTGGAAATTATTAGTGACAAACGTACGCAAAGGATAACCCTTGTACTGACCCTCCTGCTGAAGCATGTATGGACGAGTAAAGATGTTGCCATAGAACTTCTTGCCCTTGATAAGTTTTAGCTCACCCGCCTTAGCATTTACCAAGTTCTCGGTAACACAGATATTATCAAAGAGGTTCCATGAATCTTGATATGCCAATGTTCCAAGACCAGCGCGAAGCATCTGAACGTATGGGTTGAAGAAGTCACCCTCGACAAGATCCTTAACCTTGCCCTTAGCACCCATAACCTTCACGAGGCTGGCATCCGTAGCATCATCATTAAAGTCACCCATGACAATAACCTTAGTTGCAGGATTTGCCTTAAGCAACGAATCTTTAATCTCGCGAATCTGCTTTGCACAAGCATCACGCTTAAACTGCGAAGCCTCCTTACCGCCAAGACGCGATGGCCAGTGCGACACGAGGAAGTAGAATGGCTCGCCCTCGATAGTACCCCACATAACAACCAAATCACGCGTACGGAAGTTTGGCAACTCATCAACAACAAGCTTGATGTTGTCAGATCCCTCGAGTTTAAAGACATCAGCGCGATAAAGGAACGCAACATCTACACCACGGGCATCGGGCGAATCGTAGTGGCAGATGCGGTAGTTAGCACCCTTGATTTTTGGCTGCGCAATAAAGTCCTCCAACACGCTACGGTTCTCGATCTCCGACACGCCAAGAACTACTGGGTAGTCACGATTGATCGCCGCCATGTCAAAGACCACGCGCTCCATGTTTGAGAGCTTCTTCTGATACTTGATAGCGTTCCACTTCTTAACACCATCGGGGGTAAACTCCTCATCATGAGTCTCTGGATCATCGTAAATATCGAAGAGATTTTCGAAATTCCAGAAAGCCACCATGTATGGTTTGTCCTGCGCCACAACCGTAGCCACAGTAAGCACCATGCAAGATAGAACTAATAAAAATCTTCTCATAGTTTGTATAATTAATTTATCATTTATCTCTCTTAATTTATGCCCCACTCCGAAGGCACTGCCGAGCTCTTCACCTTACCCTCTATCGAGTCGTCGATCATCGGAAAGAATGTAAAGCCAACGATCTGCTCAAGCTCGGCTACCGACATACAGTCCGACGCAGTTATCGAGGTGTCGTCACCCGTATTTTTATGCTCCAGCCAGATGGCAATAGCACGTAGCTGTGCCGCATCTGTAATCTCGTCGATACGCTTACCGGTATTACCCTTCTTCGTACGCAGCAACACCTTATAGTAGTGGGTAGGCGTAGGGCAAACATTACCAGAGCGATCAGTTGTCTGAGCATCAATAGATGAGTGGTGCTTACCGCCGAAGTATGCACCTGTCACAACATAGAGCGTATCGCTGCACGACATATTACGCACACGACCCTCAAGCACACCCCACTTATTCTGGTTAAAGCTATACTGCTGAGGTGTCATATTCGTAGCATAGAAGGTCTGGTCCATCATCTGCTGCGAACATTTGCGATCAGCTGCGGGAAGCTGGTGACCACGGTCGTACCAACCACTATACGACTTTGAGAGGTTTGCCTGTACCGAGGTGCTAACCTCTGGGTCGTAGCCAAACGAGCTATAGTTACGATTACCCTCACCCGACATGTGAGAGCCATGCAGCGGATAAGCCACCCACAATGAGGCACGGACATCAGGGTCGAAGCAGTAGGTATAGTTACGTGCATCGCTCCTATAGCCCAGCTTACCGTAGTGAGTGTTGTAGATATAGTCATTCTCGTTTTTGCACACAGGCAACTCAGCCCACTCACGGCTAAAGGCTATGGTACGATCGTAGCTAAGCTGCGTAAATCGAAGCGAGATAGCATCACTATTCGAGAACTCCACCATCACTGTTGCCTCACGGCTCACGCCCGACGAATTCTTGTCGAAGTAGATGTAGACAACCTTATCAGTGGCATCCATCACACCCTCAATGCTATTTACGCCACCCGAGAAGTGCGCCCAATCATCCTCTGACTGAATGGTTATTCGGTACGACGTACCCTGTTCTGCTCGCAGCACAACAGCGCAATTCTTACTCTCGCCCTTAACAGTCTCGTTATTGATCTTAGCCGAACTCTCAAGTCTTTCAACATGATTTTCGCAGCCACAAAGCACGACAACCACCGCAACAAGAAGTAGTGTTAAAATGTTATTTACCAACTTTAGCATTGTCTATTCTATAATTGATTTAGTATTATTACCCCTCGCCCACTTGGGTGGGACTACCCCACCCAAATGAAAGCAAAGGGAAAAATGTATTACTCGTAGTAAACAGTAAGGCTGTTCATACGTACCTGCTTTGTGAGCTTAGCTACGTTGTAAGATGTAACAGCTGAGCTAAGAGTAACAGTTACGATGCTACCATCAACAGTCACACTACCTGATGTGATTGAATTCTTCAAATCTGAAGCATAAGTACCGTTGTTGCAAGCAAACTCGATCTTGGTCATAGCCTTCTCACCCTCAACCTTAAGGCTTGAGCCCTGGTAGAAACGAGCAGGTGCTGCGTAGTCAGCAACATCGTGTGTTGAGCTAGCCTTGTCGTTAGTGAGCTTAACGCCATTCTGCTCCCATACCTGCTGCTCAGCAGTGAAAGATGTACGGTTAGCCACGTCAGCGAAAGACAAAGTAGCAGAGTTAGCTGGAGCCTCTGGAGTCTCACCAACAACGTGCGATACGTAAACACCGTTACCTACTTGAGGTTCGTTGTTGTACGAAGTACGAACACCTCGCATAGTGAGTGTATCGCCCTCCTTAAGACCGAGCGATGTGAACACCTTGTTGCCGTCGGCGTCGTAGATACCGTAAACGTATACAGTACCAGTCTCATCCTGAAGATCGAAGTTGCCATAATTGGTATTTGCTATATTCTTGATAACACCAGTAAGCTCATATACAGTGTCATCCTCAGCAGCAGCCAAGAACTGAGCTACAGTAACCTTCTGCACATCACCAGGAGTAGGCTCTGGATCAGGGGTAGGATCAGGAGTAGGAGTAGGCTCAGTAGAGCCGCCATCAGCAGCAGTAACAGAGGTGATCATTGTATTAACATACTTACCACCTGAGAAGCCAATGGTCCAACCCTTAACCAAGATCTTCTGACCATCCAACGATGCGTCAACAGTACCCTCGATAACGTATGCCAACGAGCCAACTGCTGTGGAAGCTCCATCAACAGTAACGTTATAGTAGTAGCCGCTGATCGACAAAGTACCAGTGTACTCAACATACTTAATAACTGGGTTAGAGAGATAAGCATCCATAGCAGCACCATCCATCACGGTAGCAGTAGGATAAGAGTAAGATGTAGAGCCTGTAACGGTCACAGTTGGAGTAGCAACCTGACGCAAGCCGCCATAAGTTGCCATAGAGCCCTCTACCTTAACAACATCACCAACATTAGCCGAAACGGCTGAGCCAGCATATACTAGCAACTTACCTGTAGCATCCTCGATCAACACGCCACGAGCGTAAACACCAACAACTGTAGCGTTCTCAATAACAATAGCAGCACCATCAGCAGCTTCGATGGCCTCAGCAATAGTTACTGTACCCTCTGGCTCTGGAGTAGGATTCTCATTACCACCCTCCTCTGGGTTGATAGCCTCGTCAGTAAGCTTAACACCGCAAACGATAGCACGGCCGCTTGTCTCATTAGAGACAGCTGTGAACGACTCATCAGTAGAGAACTCGATGGTAGATGTAGCAGTCAAGCCAGTGAGCTTCACTGAGTAGTGATCAGTATCAGCAAACACCAAAGAATTATATGGAGGATTGCTTGCAGCGCCATCATTAGCAGCAGGGGTCACACTCTGAACAGCACCACCATCAACACGATAGTAGAGAGTAGCACTCTTATCCTTCCAAGCCACAGCGTAGAAATTAAGATACTTGTCGCCCGACACACCTACAGCAGCCGACTTGAAGTAACCGGTCTTCTTACCAGTACCGAGCTTAAAGCCAGTTGCAGCGTTACCATTAATTGTAGTAGTACCAAGGCTATATACAGCGTTTGTAGAGTCGTCAGTAGAGCATACGAATTCAACATCCGAAGCGTAAGGACCTACGCCAGGCTCTGGAGTAGGCTGCTCGCCACCCTCACCAGGAACGAGTGATACGAATATAGCATCCTTACCCTGAGGAGTGCCGTTGTACGATGTACGAACAGTGTGAACAGTGATAGTGTCGCCTAGCTTAGCACCCGACTCAGCCCAATACTTCTGCTCGCCTGATGGAGAGCTAAGGCCGTAGATAAGCACCTCGCCAGTGCCATCGTTGAGGTAGAAGTTACCGTATGTAGTGTTGGTAACGTTAGTAATCTCACCAGTAAGCTCGTACATAGTAGAGTCCTCAGCAGCAGCCAAGAACTCAGCTACAGTCACCTTCTTAGCATTTGATGGCTGTGGAGCCTCAATATCATCTAGGTTAACCTCCTGACCACCATTGCTAGAGAATAGCTTAACATCGTCAAGACGATATACGCTTGCTACAGTTGCCGAGAACTTGATGTATAGGGTCTCAGGAACTGTTGTGAGGGTAAACTCACCAGTAGCGACATTCCAACGACCACCCTCAGTACCAGCGAAAGTGTAGTCGATCTCAGCCCATGCATTACCATCCTTTGATAGGTAGACATGGAACTCAGAGTTCTTAAAGACGCTATCACCATCCTTGGTGTACTTCTCCGAACCAAAGGTTAGCTTGTAGCTCTTCTGCTGAGCATCAAGCGTGATGTTGTTTACCTGGAAGTAAGCCGAAGAACCGAAGAAGATGTTGTTCAAGCCAGAACCATCATAGTCAGAGTAGTTGCTGTTAGATGTTGAGTTAGAACGAACAGATACACCCTTACCCGAGTAAGTTACATTATCCGAAGCAGGGCCCTCAGCGTTAGCAAACTGTGGGAACTGATCAATGTAAGGATAAGAAGATGACTCTGGACCATAAGTCTTAGTAGCCTCCTCGCCATCGAAGTTATCGCCATAGAGCAACTCCTCAGTAACTGCCACATCTTCGCTAGCCGACTGATTGACATTGATCTTCAAAGTCTCCCATGGGCCATAGGTCTTGTGAAGAACTGTAACCTTAACAACGGCTGAACGAGCATTGCCAGAGTCGTTCTGCGCAACAGCAACAGTGATCTTGCCATTACCATTACCAGCCATAGGAGTAACAGTAACCCAATCAGCATCGTTCTCAACTTTCCAATCTGCATTAGCAGTGATAGTCACCTCCTCACTACCCTCCTCGATAGTAAAGTTAAGCGACTTGGTCGACAGCTCGAGTGTTGGATCGCCACTCTGAGCATCATCCGTTTCGCACGACACAAAGCCAAGAGCCGAGCCCAAGAGCATTGCAACCACGAAGAATGACCTAAAAAGTTTGTTTGTCATAGTGTGTTTGTTTAAGTAAATTAAAAGTTAATGTAAAGCTTTCATTTTTGTATATCTCTAATAGAGATATAATACTCGGCAAATTTACAATGAATATTCCGAACTAAAAAATTTATTGTCATAATTCACCACAATAAGATATTGTTTAGGGTAAATATATGTAGTTCAATTGCGGTCAATGTAAGATAGGCAGTGTATTGGCGATATACATTTGTAAATTTTAAAGCAAAATTGTATATTTGCAGATAAATAGCTATACAACGACAGGATGGGAGTAGATAGAAACTTACGAAACATCGAGAGCGACAAGGAGTTCGAGAGCCGCATACGTCCGCAACAACTGCAAAACTTTGCGGGTCAGGAGAAGATTGTCGCCAACCTCAAGATATTTATCAAGGCGGCACTGATGCGTGGCGACTCGCTCGACCACACCCTGCTTCATGGCCCTCCAGGACTGGGCAAGACAACGCTTGCAAACATCATTGCAAATGAGATGGGTGCTCAGCTCAAGGTAACATCGGGACCAGTGCTCGACAAGCCTGGCGACCTCGCAGGATTGCTCACCAACCTAAACCCTGGCGACGTGCTCTTCATTGATGAGATACACCGCCTAAGCCCCATTGTCGAGGAGTATCTATACTCAGCAATGGAGGACTACAAGATAGACATCGTACTAGATAAGGGTCCTGCGGCACGAAGCATTCAGATTGAGCTTGCTCCATTTACGCTTGTGGGAGCAACAACGCGCAGTGGACTACTAACTGCCCCACTGCGTGCTCGCTTTGGCATAACATGCCATCTTGAATACTACGATGCAACAACACTATCGGGAATTGTAAAACGCTCAGCATCAATACTCGACATATCTATAGATGACGACGCAGCACTCGAAATAGCACTGCGCTCACGTGGTACACCACGTATAGCGAATGCTCTGCTTCGCCGCGTACGCGACTTTGCAATGGTCGAGGGCGAAGGTCACATTGACATAGATATCACACGCATCGCACTCACGGCACTCAACATCGATTCACGTGGATTGGACCACATGGACAATAAGATACTTGCCACAATCATAGATAAGTTCAACGGCGGACCTGTGGGACTAAACACTATAGCTACGGCAGTAAGCGAGGAGGCAGGAACTATTGAGGAGGTATATGAGCCATTCCTCATCAAGGAGGGATACTTGAAGCGCACGCCACGTGGTCGCGAGGCAACAGAGCTCGCATATCGCCATCTAGGATATGCCTACTCAGTAACTGAGGAGCAGTCGCTATTCTAACGATACTCTTAATGGTCTTTTATAAGACATTTGGACAATTCGGATAGTACGACATCGGATATCATAGTCGTATGCACTATGTCGATATAATATTAGCAGTACAAATCACGAAAAGACTTTAACGATGTCGAGGTATACACTTAGGATAATACCACAATTTCTTGTCAGAAGTTGTGATATTTGGTGCATCACAAAAGAAGAGACTTCGGGATAGTACCTTAGTACAGCCCGAAAATAAATTTAGTTCCCAACCACCACGACCCGATTTATTGTCAAAAGTCGTGAGATGTGGTGTATCACAAAAGAAGAGACTTCGGGATAGTACCTTAGTACAGCCCGAAGTCTCTTACTTTTAGTGATGCGCCGCAGATTGCGGCTTTTCACAATAAATGCTACTCCTCGAATGAGTGAATAACAACACCCGAACGCAACTTAGGCTCAAACCAAGTAGTCTTAGGAGGCATGATGTTGCCAGTGTCTGCGATGTCGAAGAGCTGCTGCATAGATACTGGATACAATGCGAAAGCAACCTTCATCTCGCCGCTATCAACACGCTTCTGCAACTCGCCCAAGCCACGGATACCGCCTACGAAGTCGATACGCTTAGATGTACGAAGATCTGCGATGCCAAGAACCTTATCCAAAACGAGGTTAGAGAGAACTGATACGTCGAGAACGCCGATAGGATCGTTATCGTCGTAAGTACCCTGCTTAGCAGTCATTGAGTACCACTCACCGTCGATGTACATTGCGAAGTTGTGCAATGCGTTAGGAGTGTAGATCTCAGCACCCTTCTTCTCAACTACGAAGTTCTCCTCGATAGCCTTCAAGAAATCCTCCTTTGAAAGACCGTTGAGGTCCTTAACTACACGGTTGTAGTCGATGATGCGGAGGTGTGATGCTGGGAAGGTAACTGCAAGGAAGAAGCAGTACTCCTCATCACCAGTGTGGTTAGGGTTCTTTGAAGCGCACTCCTGACCAACACGTGCAGCAGCAGCTGTACGGTGATGACCATCAGCTACATACAATGCAGGAATACCCTTGAAGATCTCAGTGATACGATCGTTAACAGCCTTGTCGCGGATAACCCACATGTGGTGACCGAAGCCATCCTCAGCTACGAAGTCGTAGTCAGCCTCATGCTCCTTAACCCAACCTGAAACGATAGCATCGATCTCAGCCTCATCAGGATATGCGAAGAATACTGGCTCGATGTTAGCCTTCTGGTTGCGAACGTGGATCATACGATCCTCCTCCTTGTCAACACGTGTAAGCTCGTGCTTCTTGATAGCACCAGAGAGGTAATCCTCATAGTGGCAGCACATAGCGATACCGTACTGAGTACGGCCGTTCATAGTCTGAGCGTAGATGTAGTAGTACTCCTCGCCATCCTGAGCCAACCAACCCTTCTCCTTCCAGATGCGGAAGTTCTCCATTGCCTTGTCGTAAGCCTCCTGTGAGTGCTCGTCAGCAATAGGATCGAAGTCGATCTCAGGCTTGATGATGTGGAGCAATGAACGCTCGCCAGCCTCAGCTTTAGCCTCTACTGAGTTAAGAACGTCGTAAGGACGTGATGCAACCTCAGATGCCAACTCCTTTGGAGGGCGGATACCCTTAAAGGGCTTAATTCTTACCATATTAGATTGTAGTTTTTAGCTTGTTAATTTTTCTATGCAAGGGTGCCAAGTATTTCATTGACACCCTAATATATTGTTGATTCGGATAAAGTAGTTGTCTATTGTTGAGCTATTTTGAGGCTGCTCCGAGTATCGAAAAGCGGAGTTTACTTATCGTAAATGAGCATTTTGCGAACAAGGCAGACGCCAAAAGAGCCAACAAGAGTCTACTACTTATTAACCTGGAAACGAACGTTACCGTTAACAAAGAAGTCAACAATCTGGCGTGCAGCAGCAAGACCAGCGTTAACATTTGCCTCAGCAGTCTCAGCACCCTGCTTCTTAGGAGTACCGAAGTAACGCTTGCCAAACTTCTCAGCGTAAACGTCCTTAGCCTCAGGAGCAACATCGGTGATGTACTTAAGATCCTCACGCTCCTCCATAGCCTTCATAAGACCCTCCTCGTTGATAACCTCCTTACGAGCAGTGTTTACGATAGTAGCACCCTTAGGCATTGACATAGCGAGGTCATAGCCGATAGAGCCCTTAGTCTCAGCAGTAGCTGGGATGTGGAGTGAGAGGTAGTCAGCAGCAGCGTAAAGCTCAGCAACAGAGTTCATCTTCTTAACGCCATCGCGCTCGAATACAGCCTCGTCAGTGATGAATGGATCGTAAGCAACAACGTTCATGCCGAGAGCCTTACCCTTCAAGCCTACCAAACGACCTACGTTACCGTAAGCGTGGATAGCAAGGGTCTTGCCCTGAAGCTCAGAACCTGTACCAGGGTTAAACTGGTTACGAGCCATGTAAACCATCATACCGAGAGCAAGCTCAGCTACAGCGTTAGAGTTCTGACCTGGAGTGTTCATTACAACTACGTTCTTAGCCTTAGCAGCAGCGCAGTCTACGTTGTCGAAACCAGCACCAGCACGAACAACGATCTTAAGCTGCTTAGCAGCATCAAGAACCTCAGCAGTAACCTTGTCGCTACGGATGATGAGAGCATCAACATCAGCAACAGCTGCCAAAAGCTCAGACTTGTCAGCATACTTCTCAAGGCGTACTACCTCATAGCCTGCCTCCTTCAAGATTGACTCGATACCCTCAACTGCAGTCTTTGCAAAGGGCTTCTCGGTTGCAATAAGTACCTTCATAATAGGTTTATTCTTATTTTAATTTTTAAGTTAATTAAGGCAGCCACCATACTATAGCAGGCGGCTACCCCAATAATGATTAATTAGTGTTTTAGATTACTTGTGAAGCTCCTCGAACTCCTTCATGCAAGCTACCAAAGCCTCAACAGACTCCTTTGGACAAGCGTTGTAGATAGAAGCACGGAAACCACCTACTGAACGGTGACCCTTGATACCTACCATACCACGCTCCTTAGCGAATGCCATGAACTCAGCCTCAAGAGCCTCCTTGCCCTCAGCCATTACGAAGCAAACGTTCATCAAAGAACGGTCCTCCTTAGCAGCTGTACCTACGAACATAGAGTTGCGGTCGATCTCGTTGTAGAGCAACTCAGCCTTCTCCTTGTTCATCTTGTACATAACCTCAACGCCACCAAGCTCCTTAACCCACTTCAAAGTCTGGTACATTACGAAGATAGGGAATACTGGAGGAGTGTTGAACATAGAGTGGTTGCGAGC
>JAFNXN010000006.1 GCA_017379015.1 Alistipes sp. | reverse complement strand
TCAGCGTAAGAGAACATCTCCTTGCAGATCTCCTTGATAGTCTTATCTGCGTAGCCCTCCTCGCGAGTCTTGATGAAGTAAGCGTTCTCAACGAAACGTGCTGAGTCGAATACTACACGCTTGCCATACTTGTCAGCGATAGCACGTACGTCGCGCAAGTTCTTCATTGATACAGGCTGACCACCTGCTGTGTTGTTAGTAACAGTAACGATGATGAAAGGAATCTTCTCAGCGTTCTCAGCCAAAGCCTTCTCAAGCTTAGCGCAGTCTACCTCACCCTTGAAAGGAATCTCAAGCTGAGTATCCTTAGCTGCGTCGATAGTGCAGTCCAAAGCTATAGCCTTACGGAACTCGATGTGACCCTTAGTAGTGTCGAAGTGTGAGTTACCTGGGATGATGTCGCCAGCCTTTACAAGGTGTGAGAAGAGTACGTTCTCAGCAGCACGACCCTGGTGAGTAGGGATAACATACTCGAAGCCAGTGATGTTGAAGATAGTCTCCTTAAGCTGGAAGAATGACTTTGAACCAGCGTAAGCCTCGTCACCAGTCATCATAGCAGCCCACTGACGGTCGCTCATAGCACCAGTACCTGAGTCAGTCAAGCAGTCGATGTAAACCTGCTCAGACTTAAGACCGAAGAGGTTGTAGTGTGCCTCCTTGAGCCACTGCTCACGCTCCTCGCGTGTGCTCTTCTTCAAAGGCTCAACCATCTTAATTCGATACGCTTCTGCAAATGGAATTTCCATAATTGTGTAGTTTTTTAGGTTATTATTAGTTTAACAATATATTCTTTTTCTGTTGCTATTAGTTTATATAATCGGCTATTTTATGCTCATTTATATAAATAACTTGACAAAGGTAGACAAAAATATAGTTATTTGCAACACTCTGTAAAAATTATTTTATCTATCTATGTCGCCAAGCTTGGTCGAAAAAACCATATCCTTATTTATTAGCAATAAGAAGCTCGAGGATCTGGATGGCATTAAGTGCTGCGCCCTTGCGTATTTGGTCGGCTACACACCAGAACGTGATGCCATTCTCGTTGCACAAATCCTTACGCACACGACCTACGTATACAGGGTCGCTATTTTGTGCAAATAGAGGCATTGGGTAGCGCTTCTCGCCTGGCTCGTCGATAAGAACTATGCCCTTTGTTGAGGCGAATGCCTCGCGCACCTGCTCTACCGTGAGCTCCTCCTCGGTCTCCACCCATATAGCCTCCGAGTGAGCACGCATAACTGGCACGCGCACACAGGTCGCCGATGTGCGAATGTCGGAGTGCATAATCTTACGTGTCTCATGGAACATCTTCATCTCCTCCTTGGTGTAGTCGTTATCGCCGAATACATCGATATGAGGGATTAGGTTGTAGGCTAGCTGGTATGCAAACTTCTCGATCTTAGGATCTTCGCCTAGGGCAATAGCCTTCTGCTGCTCGCTAAGCTCTTGCATGCCCGTAGCACCTGCGCCACTTGCCGACTGGTAGGTGGCTACATGCACACGTGTGATGTGCGACAGACGCTCGATAGCACCAAGGGCTACAACCATCTGGATAGTTGTGCAGTTGGGGTTGGCGATGATGCGGCGTGGAGCGTTGAAGGCATCCTCGCCATTCACCTCGGGAACTACCAGCGGCACATCATCCTCCATGCGGAATGCGCTAGAGTTATCGATCATAAAAGCACCATGCTTGGTGATGGTCTCGGCATACTCGATAGAGGTTGAGCCTCCTGCCGAACATAGTGCTACGTCTATATCCTTAAAGTCGTCGTTATGTTGAAGTTCACGTACTACGATCTCCTCACCACGAAAGCGATAGGTGCTGCCCGCACTACGCTTTGAGCCAAACAGACGCAGCTCCTCGATCTCGATCGGGTGGTTCTCCAATATGGCGAGGAACTCCTGACCTACGGCGCCACTTGCGCCAACGATTGCAATCTTCATAGTCAAAATGTGTTAGTGTTAATATCTCTTTATAGCCTGAGGGGACTACTAGAAGAAGTCACCCTCCTGGTCGATAAATTCATCTGGTACTACATCGGTATTCTCGATGCTCTCTTCCGAGATCTTGTGATCGGTTACCATGGCGTTCTCGTTAGGCATGCGACAGTTGAACTTAGGAGCAGGCGTAGTGAACTTAAACTTATCACTGCGGTTTACGCCTAGTGAGCCATTGTCGTAGACCTTTGATAGGAACTTACCCGTGATTGGCAGTGCCATGCGCGAACCGTCGGCACTACGCTGGAAGCGAATGGCGTTCTCCTCGCCACCTACCCATGTGCCGATAACGAGGTTAGGCACAGCGCACATAAACCACGCGTCGACATTCTTATTCGTAGTACCAGTCTTGGCTGCTATGTCCATGCCGCCACCACCAATATTAAACTGCGACATCATGCGTCGTCCTGTACCATCGGTGATCACGCGCTTCATCATCTCGATGACGGTGTGTGCCACACGCTCTGGGAGTACGTGGTTTGCCTTTGGTGTGAAGGTGGCAAGCACGTTACCCTGCTTATCCTCGATGCGAGTCACATATATCGGGTCGATACGAACACCCTGGTTGACAAATGTACTATACGCACCAGCCATCTCGAAGGGGTTACTATCGTACGAACCAAGACAAAGCGATGGCACAGGCTCGATCCAGCTTCTGATGCCGATGTCGTGGATATACTGGGCAACCTTCTCGGGGTTCTTTGCATTCTGCATGATGAATGCCGAGTAGTTGTTGCGGCTCTTCATCAAGCCCCAATATAGAGGGTGGTAAGTGCCGTCGTAGTTGCCACCGCCCGCCTCTTTTGGCGACCACTCGCGACCATGATACTTGATCGTCACGCGTTCGTTACGCACAGCCTTGCATGGGTCCATGCCGAGTACCTCGATGGCGTATGAGTAGATGAATGGCTTTGCCGTAGAGCCAATCTGACGCTTTGTCTGTGTTGCAGCATCATACTTGAAGAAGCGGTAGTCGGGACCTCCGACATAGGCTCTCACGTGACCTGTCGATGGGTCTACAGCCACCATCGCTGGGCGCATGATCGACTTGTGGTGTATGATCGAGTCGCGTGGAGACATCATGGTGTCGCGCACGCCGTTATATGTAAACACCTCCATGTGTACCTTCGTGCCAAATACCTTGAGAATATCCTCCTCGGAGTATCCCTCGCGCACCATGTGTCGCCAGCGGTCGGTCTGGTGCATCGCTGCGAGAATCTTCTGCTCGGTCTTTGCCTTGTTTACCTGTAGGTAGAGCTGTCCGGTAGCCTTTATCTGGCGATTCATCTGAGGCTGAACAACCTCACGCATGTGCTCGGCAGCAGCCTCCTCGGCGAGGATCTGCATGTCGTAGTCGAGTGTGGTGTAGATGCGCAAGCCATCGCGATAGATGTCGTATGGCTCACCATTGCTCTTAAGGTTCTTCTTGCACCAGCCAATGAGTGGATCCTCCTCGTAGAGAAGCTTTGCCTGCTCGTAGTCGTACTCGGTGAGATATTCGTTGCGTCGTGGCTCAGAGGCTGTGAGGTTACGACGCACCATCTCGCGGAAGTAGGTTGCCACACCCTCGTTGTGGGCATCTGCGGCGCGGTGGTAGCGTGAGAGGTCGATAGGAAGCTGCATGAGGGAGTCTGCCGTATGCTTAGTGATAGCACCTGCAACGACCATTCTCTCAAGCACAAGATTGCGTCGCTCCAGTGCCTTGGGGTTTGCCTTGCCAGCACGTAGTGGCGCGTATGTTCCCGGGGCCTTCACCTGTCCTGCGATCACTGCCGCCTCGTCGATGCTTAGGTCGTGAGGCTCCTTGCCAAAGAAGTTGTTTGCCGCAGAGCGAATACCGAAGTTAGAGCTTGAGAACTCCACCGTGTTAAGATACATCGCCACGATCTCCTCCTTGGTATAGTTATACTCAAGCTGTGTCGCGATGACATACTCCTGTGCTTTGGCACTTATCGTTCCCGCCTTACCCTCAAGACCTGTGTCGCGTCGACGTGTCTTGTAGAGGTTCTTGGCAAGCTGCTGGGTGATGGTACTACCACCTCCCTGCTCCTTCTGTCCGAGCAGCACCGTCTTGATGCCGGCACGCGCTGTAGCCTGAAAGTCGATTCCCGAGTGGTCGAAGAAGCGGAGATCCTCGGTGGCGATGAGTGCTGCTACGATGGGAGGTAGCTCGTGACCATCGATGGTTAGCCACTGATCGCTGTTGAGAGGAAAGAGCTCTTCGAAGGTGAGGTGTGTTCGGTTCTCAACGAAGTATGTACCCAGCAATACGCCATCGGCAGAGTAGATCTCTGTGGCGAGGTTTGTTTGAGGGTTCTCCAACTCATCAAAGGTAGGCATAGGGCCTAGCACCTCGAGGCGAGCAAGTGTGAATAGGAGGGTAAGACCTACTACGCCAGCGAGTGTGACGCCCCACATAGAGATCACCAGCCATAGCCTCCAGCCTAGTGCTCTCTTCTTTGTTTGTTCCTTCTTTGTCATATCGTTTGGTTTTATATTTTATTCCTCATTAGTATGTTAATTTATCACTCTTGTTCTTGTTGCTAGCCGCCTAGAATGGAAGTCCTAGGCCTGCTGATATATAGAACTTATCTTTGTTGCGCATCGGGAAAGTTGCCCCCTTGCCATATAACGAAAGCGTCGCAGTTATTGTTGCCGAATGGGGTAGATTGAGGAGGTTGAAATCTACTATGATGTCGCCTCCGTAGGACCATATCCTGCGCCATGCTCGATCTATGTCGCCTGTTGTTGAGTTGATCACAGGTTTTTGATACGATGCGTAGTCGCCGCCAAGGTTAAGTCTTAGGCGTTTGAAGAATATGATGCCACTCAAACCTCCGTCAGGATACCATACGGGCATCTGGTAGTTTATTGATGTTGCCAGATAGTTCATATAACCCTTGTTTGTCACCGTGTACGACGAGAAGCCTCGTGGTAGAAGTGGCGTCGACTTAAATGATATGTCGGAGAGCATTAGGTCAGATTCAAAGCCCCCGATGGGTGTAAGGTATGTCGCTGCAACGGATAGCGAGTGGTGGGCACTGAAGCCGGGCGTATATAGCTTTCCGTAGATCACAGGAAGGTGTCCGAAGTTGTCGGTGGTGGGGTTAAGCGTGTAGCTTGCCGAGACAACTATTGCCCACGGTGGCAGGAAGTCGCGATACGCCATGCGCACCTGATCGCTGTACGATACTCCGAAGCTCAGCTGGTGGATACCCTCACTATAGCCCACGGTGTGGAAGTTGGTGAACTTGCCACAGTCGAAGCCTAGCTTGCCTACCTTTGCGGTTAGGCCATTCGAGTAGTTCCATGATGCCGAGAGCGTAAGCTGCGAGGTGTGGTAACCACGATTGAAGAGCAGCGGAAGTGTCGCTCCAGCACCTATCGAGTAGTATTTGTCACGATTTGGCGTGTCGGGATATTCGAGCTTTCCGGTGTCGGGGTTGTATATGTAGACGGTGTGTATGGTCTGCTTACCTCCGTATGTTCCCCTTGCCCATAGGTTGACGCCCAGACCGTAATATCGTACCATGCCCTTGAATACCGATCCCTCGTCGTGGTTCCATCCCCACGATAGGAAGCCCTCGGTTGTCGAGAGTATGTTCTGCGACATGACGGTTGCTCCGAGGTTAAATGCCACCTTCGACTCCTCGGTAATCTCGTAAGGGTTGTAGGATGCTGGTGCCCAGCTATGGATGTTTAGCGCATGTCCTACGCGGCTGAAGCGGCGTGAAGGGTGCTTGCTTATCATCATTTCGCTGTTGCGCTCATCTAGTCGCACGGTGTCAAGGTTCACTACGCCCCATGCCCTTACCTCGGGTAGTAGCATTGGGTTGGCGTGAGGTGCATACTCAACCTCCTCTGCCCCCTCGATGCGTTGTAGTACGGGGAGGTAGCCACGCTTGTCATAGCTCGTGCCCACCGCATAATTCTCGTTGTAGGGCGCAGGGTGGAACGATCCGTAGGTCGACGACGAGAGTCGATACTCCTTGTTTGTGACGAGGTCGAGATAGTGCATCTCGTCGCGTCCCGAGGCTATCGAGCCGAAGTATAGCTTGCCATCCTTGGCGCGTAGGTTGCTTAGCGTTGTATATGCGGCACGTGTTATGGGCTGCGTGCCATCGGCCGTTAGGCGTGCGATGTGCATGCCATTGTCATCGGTCAGGATGAGGTAGAGTGACTGTGTGAGGTTGTCCCATGCCATGCCATGCACCTCCTTGCCACGTTCGATGTCGATATGGTTGCCTATCGTTGAAGGTCCGTTGATGGCGACGTGATAGCGTCCATCTATGGTGTACTCGACCCATGCTATGCCATGACCATCGGTAGGCGTAGGGTATAGCACACTGTTGCTGCATGGTAGGGAGCTGATATAGCCACTGCGTGTGTCGAATGAGTATAGGCGCGATGTCACCTTCTGCTCAAAGAGTGGGTTGCGGCGATACTCTGTCCACCAGATAACCCCCGTTGGGCTTAGTGCTGGGCGCGACGATACTAATCCTGTGCGAGTTAGGCGTCGCTGGCTTCGTGTTGTGGTGTCGACAACTACGAATGCTGATGTCGAGTCTAGATCCTCTTTGAGGTAGATCACCTGCCCTTCAGCGGTTGTCATCGGGTAGGCATATTTGGTGTAGCTCTTGGGCTCGGGTATGGCGATATGCTCGGTTGTCTGCTCCACCTTAGGAAGACTCTCCCAGTGGTCGTTTAGCTCGGTGAACGTATTTTCAAATAGCTCCTTTTGTGATACTCCATAGAGCTTTTTGAAGACCCATGATCGCGATAGGATCATATAGGGACGGCGCGAGGTGATCTCCGCCATGTCGTCGCCCAGACAGACGCCGTAGCGATCATAACCATGTCTGTTTATGAAGTAGCCAAGCTGGTAGTGGTCGGGGATAAAGTCTTTAAACGAGCCGCAGAACCACTTATTATAGTTCTTGTAGAGGGTGGATATGTTGCCATGGGCACGGTAGGCGAGTGAGAACGAGGGTTGCTTGCCTCGTCCGAATGTAGACATCTCGGTCTCTATCATCACGGCATCGCCCTCCATCATCCATAGAGGCATGAAGAGTAGACCTATGGTTGAGCTCTGCTGTCCGAGGATGTAGCTCAGTGCCTTCACGAAGCCGCGATTGAGGTTGTTGTACTGCACGGCATGGCGATATTCGTGTGCCACGAGCTGCTTGACCCATGGCATTGAATACCCCTCAATCGAGGGCGACGAGAGAAATTCGATACGCTTTGGTAGCCACATTACAAGACCATTCGAGTTCATGTTTGATGGGTGGACAACAAATGGTATCGACATCTGAGGGTGTCGGTATCCGTAGGCTATATCCTCGGATACGGCATCAAGGTATAGCGACATCTCGGTGGCTATGTATCGGGCTGTGTCAGGATAGACGACCCTGTATTTGTCGCCCTTGAGCTGTCGCCAGTTGAACGATGTTGGGTCGGCTCCCCAGCTGTAATACTGCGCATGAGATCTCTCTGCGATTGATAAACCGCAGATTATCAGTAGTATGAACATTAATATTCTCCTCATGCGTGCGTGTACGTGCTACGTGTGTACATAAATAGCGTCCAAAGGTACGAAAAAAATCTCAAATCTGAAAACGTTGAGTGAAAGTTTGAAGTGTGTATCGCCGAAGCGTGCTTAAAAGGAGATTGCCACGCTCATTAGATTCGCTCGCAATGAACAGCAAAAATGAGAAATAGAGGTTAATGAGGTTAGGGAGGTTAGGGAGTTTAAGGAATTTAGGGAATTTAGTGTTTTATCCTAATGATGATAGCGCGCTCCCTTTGTCCCTTCTAGTTGCGCTATTAACAACCTCTTGCCTAACAATAAAAAAAGACCGCAGCAGACAGCTGCGATCCTACCGAGCCTTAAGGGGGACTCGAACCCCCGACCCCTTCATTACGAATGAAGTGCTCTACCGGCTGAGCTATTAAGGCGTCCTAATGGTCAAACTTTTTTGTTTGACGGTGCAAATATCGTAATTTTTTATTAAATTCGCACTATAATTAAAACTTTTTTAGGGATGATTACTTTTTTAGTTTGTCTTTTTATACTGATTGCTTCCTACTTCCTTTATGGTAGAGTTTTGGAGCGTATTGTGGGTGTAGATGCTGCTGCTGAAGTGCCCTCAAAGACTCACTATGACGGAGTCGATTTTATGCCCCTTCCTCGTTGGAGAATATTTCTAATTCAGCTACTTAACATCGCTGGTACTGGTCCAATCTTTGGTGCTATACTCGGAGCATGTTATGGTCCTGTTGCCTTTCTGTGGATTACGATAGGCGGCATTTTTATGGGTGCTATGCACGACTTTATGTCGGGTGTAATTTCGCTAAGAAACGGTGGACAGAGTCTGCCAGAGATTATTGGTAAATATTTGGGTCGTGGCATGCACCGATTTACCCTTGTGGTAATCCCTGTTCTTATGATTTTGGTGGGTGCTGTGTTTATCGTGACCCCCTCGCAGATACTTACCGATAAGACTGATCTACCATATCTTGTCTGGGTGGCGGTAATCATCGTCTACTACTTTGTGGCTACGGTGTTGCCCGTTGATAAGATCATCGGCAAGATCTATCCGGTGTTTGGTGCTGCGCTGATATTCATGGCTATAGCCCTGCTTGGAGTGCTGTTTTTCGGTGACTATCGTATTCCAGAGCTTACCACGCTGGATAACATGCACTTTAATGCCTCTAAGCTTCCCATTGTTCCGACACTCTTCATCAGTATCGCTTGTGGCGCTATATCGGGCTTCCATGCTACGCAGTCGCCACTTATGGCGCGTTGCATGACTTCAGAGTGTCAGTCGCGTCCGATATTCTTCGGTGCTATGATCTCGGAGTCGATCATTGCTCTTATCTGGGCGGCTATGGCTATGGCATTCTTTGGCGGTGTTGAGCAGCTTAACGATTTTATGCGTGAGAATGGTAGTAATGCGGGTGTTGCGGTCTCGATTATCTGCGATACAACGCTCGGTCGTGTAGGTAGCATCTTTGCTATTTTGGGCGTTGTCATCGCCCCAATTACCTCTGGCGATACGGCTTTTCGCTCGGCACGTCTG
Source organism: Alistipes sp. (assembly GCA_017379015.1). Taxonomy (GTDB): domain Bacteria; phylum Bacteroidota; class Bacteroidia; order Bacteroidales; family Rikenellaceae; genus Alistipes. The sequence goes on along the minus strand of JAFNXN010000006.1, from coordinate 28,962 downwards.
ATTATTGCAGATATGATCAAGTATGATCAAAAGCCTGTCTATAAGCGTCTTGTTGTCAGCTTGCCACTCTTTGCAATAGGCGTCTTTATCGCTTTCGTCGACTTTGACGTTATCTGGCGTTACTTTGCATGGTCTAATCAGGCACTCTCAGTCATCACATTATGGATGATCACAGCATGGCTTATGCGCAAACATAGTCGGGCGGTTATCTTGTCGCTTGTTCCTGCCCTCATCATGACCTATGTCTGCTCATCATTTATATTTGTGTCTAACCAGTTTGTAGGTATGGGGGCTACAGAGCTTGCTTATCTCTATGGCGCGGCTATGACGGCAGTTATTTCGGGATTATTAATGCTTAAAATTCATAAGGATGTCAAACGCGGAGCTACGATTTAACCCTACGCAGGACCAAGAGTTTGAGCTTGAGGGTGAGGGAAAATATAATTTTGTGCGCCATAAGGGACGCATTGATCGACTTGTTGCCGAGGGCCGATATGCCGAAGCGTGTGAGGCCCGTTACGAGGCTTTCATGGTGCTTGCTGAGGCTCTGCCCGAGGATGAGGCTATGCCATTGAGGTGGGAACATGCCAATAGTAGGGCGGCGGTTACCATCCTATATGGCTCGGCAGTCGACCACTTCCGTATTGGCGATCTTGAGATGGCTATGGCGCAACTCGAGTTGCTTGTTGAGTGCGATCCTGATGATCACTTTGAGAGCGTTAATCTATTGGCACTATGTTATATAGCTATGCAGGAGTGGGATGCCTTTGATGAGCTACTTTTGGATCTTACCGATAAGTCGGCAGAGGCTGTTGTGGCTCGCCTTTGGGCATCATTGCAGCGTGACGGTAGGTTGGATGATAAGCTCTTGCAGCTGCTTAAGTCGCGCCATAAGAGCTACTATGAGGAGCTGACGGCAGATGATCACCCCGACGATGAGGCGTTCCGTCGCGATATATCTTCTGAGCGTCCCTCGCAGCGCGCCGAGGCGCGAGAGTGGTGGTTGCTTACCGAGCCCCTGTGGGCGGAGTTCCCTGAATTTATTAAATCGCTGAGGTAAAACAAATTAGCTGTTCTTCTGAACAGCTAATTTGTTTTTATTTTGAATGATTGTGGCGATACTGCTTGGGCGATAGTCCTGTGGCTCGCTTGAAGTACTTGCCAAAGAATGACTGGTTTGGAAAGTTTAGCGATGAGGCGATCTGCTGTATTGTCATGTCGGATGATTGTAGCATGGCGCGGGCCTCAAGGATGACATGGTTCTCAATCCAGTCGCCTGCCGAGCGTCCGGTATTCTCTTTGATGAGCTTCGACAGATACTTTGGCGTTATGCAGAGTTTGTTGGCATAGAAGCCTATGAGTCGCTCCTCGCGGTAGTGCTCCTGCACAAGATCCATGAAGCGGCGCACGATGTTGTTTTTGCTCGTCGGGATGCTGTTATTGGTCTGCTGGAGGTTGCTGATGCCTCCATAGTAGAATACGCGAATAAGGTTCTCGATCACCTGAAGGCGGAATGGATTCTCGGTGTTGGATGCCGCCTGGTATAGTATCGTGTAGAATATGTACAATGCGCGCAGAGCCTGCTCATCGATAGGGTGGATAGGGTTGTTGTACATGTTCATGTACTGCTGTTGCCATCCAGGGATGTTGATCATGTCGATGAAGCGTTTCGAGAGCGAGATGTTGTAGCATTGCAGATCCTCGCTTAAGTGGGTGTACTCTATAATCTGTCCCGGCATAAGCGTAATAAGCGATGGTGCTGTTATCTCGTGCTGCTCAAGGCTAATGCTAAGTTGCATAGTGCCTTTGATGCATATCATGATGGATGCATTCTCGATCTTTGAGGGTTCGCAATGCTTATTTTTGCCATCTCCAAATGCACCCATTACTAGGTCGTCGCCGATGATGATCTTATCTTCCGAGAAGTTGGTGTAGTCGATATCGATGCGTCTAAAAAAATCCTTTAAGCTGTTGCCCATATCTTTTCTAAAGTTTATTTTCTTTGTTATGTCTAGTGCAAAGTAATAAACATAATTTGATATTTGCAAACCCGATAAGACAAAAAGACCACTTATTGTGGTAAATATTACTTATATTTATGTCGTATAACGACTAAATGAACAAAAGATTGAACTAAAGGAGTGTTTGCCTATATTGGGCAAAAGGGGCGATTGTTGAAAACTTACCTATATAAAATTTGTGGTTATCGTACATTTTTTCGTACCTTTGGTAAAAATTTGTGATCATGGCAAAATTTAGAGTTGAAGGAGGTCATCGCCTCAGTGGTGAGATTGTCCCACAAGGTGCCAAGAATGAGGCACTTCAAATAATATGCGCAACGCTGCTGACATCAGAGCGTGTGATACTTAAGAATGTTCCAACAATTGCCGATGTGATGCAGCTCATTGAGCTTATGGAGGCTATGGGTGTGAAGGTTGAGCGTCTGTCGGAGGATAGCTTCGCGTTTCAGGCAGATGATATAAACCTCGATTATCTACGCTCTAGCGACTATCATAAAAGGTGTCGTCGTCTGCGTGGCTCGGTGATGATGATTGGTCCGTTGCTTACGCGCTTTGGTCGTGGTTATATGCCTAAGCCTGGTGGCGATAAGATTGGTCGCCGTCGTCTTGATACCCATTTCCTTGGCTTTCAGAAGCTAGGTGCAGAGTTTAACTTTGATCTCAGCGACGAGTTCTACACTGTTGAGGCTAAGCGTCTTAAGGGTACATATATGCTCCTCGATGAGGCTTCCGTTACGGGTACTGCAAACATCGTCATGGCAGCTGTGTTGGCAGAGGGTCGCACAACGATCTACAATGCTGCCTGCGAGCCCTACCTACAGCAGCTCTGCAAGATGCTTAACCGCATGGGTGCTAAGATCTCTGGTATCGCCTCGAACCTCCTCACCATCGACGGTGTCGAGTCGCTTGGTGGCACGGAGCATACGATGCTCCCCGATATGATTGAGATCGGTAGCTTTATCGGCATGGCGGCGATGAATCGCTCGGAACTCACGATCAAGGATGTGTCGTATGAGAACCTTGGTATCATCCCAGCGCAGTTTGCTCGTATGGGCATTAGATTTGAACAGCGTGGCGACGATATTTATATCCCTCAGCAGGACCACTATAGCATCGAGAGCTTCATTGATGGCTCTATTATGACCATTGCTGATGCACCATGGCCAGGTCTTACGCCCGACCTCTTGTCGATCTTCTTGGTTGTCGCAACTCAGGCTAAGGGCTCTGTGCTCATCCATCAGAAGATGTTCGAGAGTCGTCTATTCTTTGTTGACAAGCTTATCGACATGGGTGCGCAGATCATCCTCTGCGATCCTCACCGTGCCACGGTTATTGGTCACGACCACCAGATGCCTCTTAGAGCAGCCAATATGACCTCGCCCGATATTCGTGCGGGTGTAGCGTTGCTCATAGCGGCGATGAGTGCCGAGGGTGTTAGCACCATACAGAATATCGAGCAGATAGATCGTGGCTATCGCGATATTGAGACACGACTTAATGCCCTTGGTGCGCGCATTACACGTATTGATGAATAAGATAAATTGATTATAACAATGTTTCTAGAGAATAATAAACATAAGGGTTGGATTGAGGTGATCTGTGGCTCGATGTTCTCGGGAAAGACCGAGGAGCTTATCCGCCGAATGAAGCGTGCCCAGTTTGCAAACCTTAAGGTGGAGATCTTCAAGCCCTCTATCGATGTGCGCTACTCCGAGGAGGAGGTGGTGTCGCACGATGCTAATGCAATACAGTCGACCCCTGTGGAGTCGGCACAGAACATCCTGCTTTTGACCTCTGATGTCGATGTTGTCGGCATCGACGAGGCGCAGTTCTTCGATGATGGCATCGTGGATGTCTGCCGTCAGTTGGCAAATAGCGGTATTCGCGTCATTGTCGCAGGTCTTGATATGGACTATCTCGGTGTTCCGTTTGGTCCTATGCCGGCACTTATGGCTACGGCAGAGTATGTCACTAAGGTGCATGCTATATGTGTGCGTTGTGGCGACTTGGCAAACCACTCGCATCGTTTAACTACCGATGATAAGCAGGTGGTGTTGGGTGCTCATGACACCTACCAGCCCATCTGTCGCCACTGTTTTAACGAACTGAAAAATAGCAAGTAACGATGCAGAAGTGTGTAGAAAAATGTGTTGAGGTGCTTTGCAACGGAGGTATCATCCTCTATCCTACCGACACGGTGTGGGGTATTGGTTGCGATGCAACAAATGAGGAGGCTGTGCGCAAGGTCTACGAGCTTAAGCGTAGCGAGGACAAACGCTCGATGCTCTGTCTTATGCAGAATGCCGATATGATTGTACGTTATGTCGATCGTGCCCCAGGCATCGCCTTCGAGGTTATGGAGCTATCGGACAAGCCCCTTACCACGATACTCCCTGGAGCTAAGGGTGTTGCCTCTAATCTTATCCCTGAAAGCCAGACACTTGGCGTTCGTATTCCGCAGCACGACTTCTGCCAGGCGTTACTTCGCAAGTTTGGTCGTCCGATAGTATCTACGTCGGCAAACATCTCAGGTGAGGCTGCAGCCAAGCGTCTTAAGGATGTTTCGGAGGAGATCCTTTCGGGTGTCGATTTTGTTGTGCCCCCACGTTTCGAGGGTAAGCCAACGCTCAAGCCAAGTTCGATAATTGCCTTTGGCGAGGGTGGCGAAGTTGAGATAATTAGAAGCTAATGAATTATGGCTGAGTATCTTATAACTCCCGTGCAGAAGCGTTTCTCGGATGTGGACTCATTCATGCACGTGAACAACATCTGGCAGCAGAGCTATTTCGATATGGGCAAGACCGACTTCTATACTAAGGTCTTGGGTATCACTGGTGTATTCGACAAGCTGCGTATAATCACAGCCTCGACACATACCGATTATCTCGGTCAGGTGCGCCTGACGGATGATATTGTCGTTAAGACCGACGTGTCGCGAATAGGTAATAAGAGCATGACGTTGCACCAGTGCATTATGCTTGGCGATAAGATCCTTACGGAGAGCTCCTCGGTGATGGTGGCCTTCGACTTTGAGACCCAGCAGACTGTGCCGATGCCCGAGGAGTGGAAGCTCAAACTCTCTGCCTATCTAACTGAATAACAAACTATGCAACCAGCTGACCGTCATATAGATATTAATGATTACAACTACGACCTGCCTAACGAACGTATAGCCAAGTTTCCACTTGAGGAGCGTTCCGAGTCGAAGCTCTTGGTCTATCATAATGGGTCGATTACTGAGAGTCGCTTCTCATGTGTTGCCGACCATCTGCCCGAGGGTGCGATGCTTGTCTTCAACAACACGCGTGTGGTGCGTGCTCGTATCGTTATGCATAAACCCTCTGGTGCGCGTATCGAGGTCTTCTGTCTTGAGCCACACCGCCCTGCCGACTATGAGCGTGCCTTTGCCATGCGTGGCGAGTCGGAGTGGAGCTGCGTTGTGGGCAACCTTAAGAAGTGGAAAGAGGGTGAGGTGGTCATTAACTTTGAGCATGGGGGTGCTGAGCAAACACTCACTGCCGAGATCGTTGAGCGCGGCACACGTGAGCATATCGTGCGCTTTAGGTGGAGTGCCGACCTTAGCTTTGGCGAGCTCTTGGAGTTGCTTGGTAGGATCCCTATTCCGCCATACCTAAATCGTGATAGCGAGGAACTTGACAACACGCGCTATCAGACGGTCTATGCCAAGTATGAGGGCTCGGTGGCAGCACCTACGGCTGGACTACACTTTACTCCGGAGCTTATTGAGTCGATGCGTGGCAGAGGTGTTGATTTTGAGGAGGTTACCCTGCATGTGGGTGCTGGTACATTCCTTCCCGTTAAGGAGGAGAATGCTGCGCACCACCCGATGCACACTGAGCATTTCGTGATTCGTCGTTCAACCGTTGAGCGTCTTAAGGCTTCGTATGGGCGTATCGTCTCGGTGGGCACTACCTCTGTTAGAACGCTAGAGTCTTTGTCGGCTCTTGCATGGCGCATTAAGTGCTCTGGAACGCCCGATGCTGAGCGTACGGTGGGGCAGTGGGAGCTCTATGATCTACCACATGAGTTTACGGGCGATGTTGCACTTGAGGTGTTGCTCGACTATATGACGCGCAACGGGCTTGAGGAGTTAAAGGCCTCTACGCAGATTATGATAACCCCTCTAGGCTATCGCTTCCGCATTGTAAAGTATATCATCACCAACTTCCACCAGCCTAAGTCTACGCTTCTGCTCTTGGTTAGTGCCTATGTGGGCGATGAGTGGAGGCGCATCTATGACTATGCACTTCAAAACAATTTCCGTTTTTTAAGTTATGGAGATTCGTCACTGCTAAAAGTTGATTAGCAGGTTGATCACACGAAAGAGAGTGAATAAAAAGTGTATTTTGTCGTTACGCTTGCCCTCAAAATGCTCATTTACGCTTTAGTAAACTCCGCTTTTTCGGGCTTCGCAAGCCTAAAACTACATCTTTTTATTCATTCTCTTATGGGGCTGGCTAAGTTACTTTTTAGTCAGCCCCGTTGTTTTCCCCCCCATGTTAGCTTTCTGGGGATTTGAGCTATTGCTCCTCCACGTTAGACTCCTTGAGTGCTTCGCGAAGCTTTGTTGGGAAGTTACTCTTGATGTCGCGCTCCATGGCAAGTATCATGCTACATATTGCACGTGCCGACGAGCTGCCGTGACCAATCATCACTGGGGCGTTGATACCCATAACCTGAAGACCTCCAACGCTCTCGGCATTCATTGCCTCCCAGAAGTCGTTCTGGAAGTAGAGCTTAGGAATGATACGTCCAAGCACTGGGCGCAAGAAGTTCTTGAAGCGTGGCTTGCCACCTCCAAGCTTGAAGTTGATGCGGTAGAGTGCCTCAGCCATCTTAAGTAGGCTGTTACCTACAAAGGCGTCGGCAACCACAACATCGCCAATCTTGCCTGTGAAGATGTACGAGGCCTCGACGTTACCCACGAAGTTGTATCGCTTGTCTGCCTTCATAAGGTCGTACGTAGCCTTTGCCTGGGCATTACCCTTGCCCTCCTCCTCACCGATGTTGAGAAGTGCTACGCGAGGGTTCTCCATGTGTAGAGCATGCTTGGCGTAGATCGAGCCAAGAAGACCATATTGAGCCAAAACCTCTGGCTTGGCATCGACATTAAGACCTACATCCATAAGCACCGCCTGCTGAATGCCCTTCTCGGCAGATACTGTGGGGATGAGTGTGGCGAGCACAGGGCGTATAACACCCTCAATGGGCTTGATGACCTGCATTGAGCCAACCATCATTGCGCCGGTAGATCCTGCGCTAGCAAAGCCGTCTATCTTACCCTCAGAGAGGTAGCGGAATCCTACGGTGATGCTCGAATCCTTCTTAGCAACAAAGGCCTTTGCTGGGTGGTCACCCATCTCAATGGTCTCAGTAGTAGGTACGATGTCAAAGTTAGAGGTGGGGCAACCATGTTTTGCTAGCAGTTCGCTGATGCGATTTTGGTCACCGAAGAGTACAATTCTGCTGTCATTGGCAATATGCTTTAGTGACATTATTGCGCCTTCGATAGCTACTTCAGGGGCAAAGTCGCCACCCATGGCGTCGATACCTATCTTAATCATAGTTGTATGGTTCTAGGTGTAAAAAAAGAAAGAGCACTACCACTTTCGCGGTGTGCTCTTTGTTAGTGTTGAAGACTACTCAGCAGCCTTCTTCTCGATTGCGAGCTTACCGCGATAGAAGCCGCACTCTGGGCATACGCGGTGGTAGAGTACTGCTGAACCACAGTTCGAGCAAGTTACTACAGTAGGAACTACTGCCTTGTAGTGAGTTCTTCTCTTGTCACGTCGTGTAGACGAAACTTTGTGTTTAGGATGTGCCATCTTACAATATAATTTTTAAGTTTTATGTTTCGTTTTGCTTGTGTCGCTGCTTGACGGATAAACCTCGCCACAGGCTCAATACTCTATTTACTCTCCATGCTCTTTTTCAGTGCCTCGAGAATGCTTAGGTTATGGTCGTCAAGAGCCACAACCTCGCCCTCCTCTGCTGCCTCCTCAGCCTCAGCTTCGAGCTGTTCAAACTCCACCTCGCTTAGAGCAGTGAACTGAGCCAACATCTCGGGGTTACACTCTCCCTCCTCGTGTACGCGACGGTAGGGTAGTGAGAGCACTATACTCTCGTAGATATACTGTGTGAGGTTGAGGATATCCTCCGAAGGTGAGATCCACATCACCTCGCCGTCGTAGTCGTCGATCTCATCTGAGAACTTTACTACGAGCTCACCCGAGTAATCTACGTCAATGGGGCAATCTTCAAGACATCTGTCGCACTCGCAAATAACTTCGCCCGCGATGTCGATGGTTAGCTCAAGCATTGTTTCGCTACGCTTAAGCTCTACATGTGCCTTGCAGTTGCCCGACTTTATTTCAACACGATCATACGCCTCAAATAGCGAGTCATCTATTTGAAAATCAAAGTCGTAGCTCCCATTTTTTAAGCCCTTGTAGGCTATCTCATATAGTCTAATCTGCTCCATTTCAGCATAAATAGCTTGCAAATTTACTACAAAAAACTAAAATCTGCAAATTATTACTATTTTTGTATCGAAAAAATTATACAATTAAGTAATTACTACCAGTTGCTATGGCACGAGATAACAACCAGTTTTTGCCCTATAACATCACCCTCGATTGCTCTTTTGCGGAGTTTTGGCGCTACAATCTAATCGTTCATGGCGAGGTGTCAGCCTTGGGTAAGTCCCAAAATATTGTCAAGCATGTTGACGAGGTTGCTCCTGTTGGCACCAACCTGCCCGCTATGCCAGCCACCTACCATCGTCCTACCACCATCTCGATTGAGGCTGGTGCGGGTGACTCTCTTAGGCTATACATATATCTATTGCCCCACACCCTGCCCTCTGTTGAGCGTATCCCCGATGCCGAGCCCTTTGAGCTTGTGGTCACCATCACGCAGGGCGAGCGACTCTGTTACAAGCATCGCTACATGATCAATCAGTGGTCGGGCGACAATATAGAGATCTTTGCTTAAAAGCAAATCGTGAGGGCTGCAGCACTGTTTTGTGTTGTAGCCCTCATAGTTTTTAGATTGAGATGTTGAGGATCTCTAGCTTAAGAGTGCCTGCTGGTACTTGAACCTCGACAATCTCGCCTACCTTCTTGCCCAAGAGAGCCTTGGCGATAGGGGTGCCAATGGCAAGCTTACCCTCGCGAAGGTTTGCCTCATTCTCCGATACGATGGTGTACTCCACCTCGCGCTTCACGTTGTGGTTGAGAAGCTTTACGCGGCTAAGTATCTGCACCTTTGAGGTGTCAATCTTGCTCTCGTCGATGATGCGTGCCTTTGATAGAGTGTGCTCGAGCTGTGCTATGCGCATCTCGAGGAGGCCCTGTGCTTCGCGTGCTGCGTCGTACTCGGCATTCTCCGATAGGTCACCCTTGTCGCGAGCCTCAGCGATGGCTGCTGCTGCGGCTGGACGCTCCACTGATAGCATGTGGTTAAGCTCCTCCTTGAGCTTGTTCATGCCCTCGGCAGTAAGATAGATAATTTCGTTGCTCATAACTATATATTTTATTTAACTCTTTTCGGTAAGCATAAAAAAATAATGAATTCCAATCCTTGTGAGATTAGAACCCTTCCAAAAATGCACTACAAAGGTAGCTCATTTTTTTGAATTAGCAAAATATTTCTGCACAAAGTGTGCCAAGTAGAGGCCCTATCAGCAGCTGATACGGAATTTATCTAAGATCAATCTAGCTCCAGCTAGAAGAGCTCCAACTGTTCGGGTGAGGAGTTGAATGTAAGACGGTGATATGGGGTTAGTCCATGCTCGCGGATGGCAAGTCGATGTTCGCGTGTTGGGTAGCCCTTGTTCTTTGCCCAGCCATATTGGGGATACTCCTCTGCAAGGCGCAACATATACTCGTCGCGATGGGTCTTGGCGAGTACCGATGCAGCTGCTATGTTGGCATACTTGCCGTCGCCCTTGACTATGGTGCGGTAGGGGATGTCGAGGTCGGTCTTGAAGCGATTGCCATCCACAATGATATACTCCGGACGTATGGATAGTGCCTTGAGTGCTAGGTTCATACCCTCGATTGAGGCGTTTAGGATGTTTATCTGGTCGATACGCTCGGCTGTAACCTCCTGCACCGACCATGCTAGAGCCTCGCGCTCGATGATCTCGCGTAGCTGGTTGCGCCTACGCTCGGTCATCTGCTTCGAGTCGTTGAGTAGCGGGTGGTGAAAGTCTGCTGGTAGGATTACCGCCGCCGCGAAGACCGAGCCGGCGAGGCATCCACGTCCCGCCTCGTCGCATCCCGCCTCAATGAGTTCTCGTTGGAATGTGGTCTCTAACATCCTGGCTACTCGCTTTTTACCTCTGTTTGAAGAGATACGTTGTTGGGCGTGAGTCCCGACTCTAGATTCTCGACATAGTGGAGCATTGCCTCGCGAACGAGCGTATTGCTATCCCAGAGTTGTCTTGCGACTAGCTCCTTGTCGATATAGCTCTCGGCAATGTAGTTGCACATAGCAACTCGGTAGAGGTGTCCCTCTTCAAGGTCAAACTTGATGTCAATTGCGTCGGGGTACTCTGCGGGCTCGTTGCCAAGGATGATCTGGTATGGTATGTTCGAGCGGAAGTAGACGTAGTGTGACTCCTTGTCAGGCTGCTCGGGTGTTCCGCTGTTATATTTGTCGAGGATGAATTTGCGTATATCGCTAGCGGTCATCTCGCCGAGGTAGATGGTTGAGAGGAATGGGTCGTTGTTTAGAATGTCGACAAGGCGCACATCGCCCTTTGCTAGCGACGAAAGGCGCACACCACCGAAGTGGTAGAAGCAGACCTCGGGCTGGAAACCATCGTGATATGGGTAGTTCATAAGGGCATCTATCGTGAGATTTGCAACACCGTCGTGTGAGAACTCCTCGTTGGCAGTGGCTATCACCTCGTTGAGCTTGGGATCGGATAGCTTGATGCGGTCGACAAGCTCGCGAATGTCGCGATCCTCCTCGATTGTCGATAGGTTGACCTGTTCGTACTCCACCCCTGATATTGCACCATTGTCAACCGAGAGCTTGGCTACGGTTACATAGCGTAGATTCTTGTTATTCTGCGAGAGGTGTATGCCGTTCTTGCTCTCGCATAGTAGGTCGTGGCTATGTCCGCCAGCAATCCAGTTGATCTTGGCATTGCGCTCCGTAAGGCGGCCATCCATGCGTAGACCCATGTGTGAGAGTAGCACTACAAAGTCGTGCTCTGGGGCTATCTCCTCTGCGACACGCTCCGCACAATCCACATCGTTTTCAAAGATAAACTCCTTGTAGACATCATCCTTACCCAGAGGGTGACCCTTCTGGTCGGTGTCAACAATGCCGAAGAAGCCTAGCTTGATGCCTATGATCTCGTGTGTGGTGTATCGCTCTAGGGGGTATTGCTCGTCGAGGGTCTGCATGTTGGCGCATGTCCAGACAAACTCCGAGCCTTCAACCATTGTTCGTAGTGCGTCGTACCCCTTGTCGAACTCATGGTTGCCAAGGGTCACTATGTCGTAGCCCACGGCGTTCATAAGCTCGATTATAGGCATGCCATCCTGCTCGGCGTCGTCAACATAGGCATTACCCGCAACACGGTCGCCAGAGTCGACAACTAATACCTCGCCACGTCGTTCGTAGCTATGGATGAGTGTCGCGAGCTCGGGGAAGGCATCTATCGAGGCGTGCATATCGTTTGTCGAGATGATGTATATCGCATCCTCCTTTTGCCCACAAGCGACGAGCATTAGTAGAGAAAATAGACCAAGAAATAAAAATTTTCGCATAAGTTATTCGTTTTAATTGCAACAAAATTACAAAAAAATCATTATCTTTACGAACTATTTTATAAAATATGAATAAAAAAGGGCAAATCATAGAGGTGCACTGCCTCAATATTGGAGAGTGCTTGGAGGTTGAATTCGGCACATCGCTTCATGAACTATTGTCGGGGCTTGTTATCGAGCAGAGCTATCCTATCATCGCTGCGCGAGTCAACAATGTCTACAAAGACCTGAGCTACAAGATATATAAGCCAATCACTGTTGAGTTCTTCGATATGCGTCACTATGAGGGCTATCGCGTCTATCAGCGTACCCTCTCCTTCGTGATGCAGATGGCAACACTCGAGCTCTTCCCTGAGGAGAAACTACGTATTCGTCACTCGTTGGGTAGTGGCTTCTATGCTGAGTTCGACAGCTTGCGTACTCTTGATGAGGCTGAGATCGAGAAACTTAAACTCAAGATGCGCGAGATTGTGGCTAAGGCACTGCCCATCAGTCGCACAAAGCGTCTTACGGTAGATGTCATTGCCGAGTATGAGAGCTACGATTTCGATGATCGTGTGGAGCTGCTGCAGACGCGTCCGCACCTCTATAGCTCGGTGAACTACCTCGGAGCGATGCCTGGCTATTTCTATGGCCCTTTGGCTCCCGACTCATCTTATGTCGAGCGATTTGACGTTGCGCGCTACTATAATGGTCTGTACGTAGCACTCCCCGAGCGATCAAATCCCGATGTGGTTAATGCCGATATAAAACTCGATAAGATGTTCGACATCTTCCACGAGTATCAGCAGTGGATCGACATCATGGGTGTGCCTACGGTGGGCGATCTCAATCGTCGCATCATGGAGGGCGATGCCTCGGAGCTCATCAAGATTGCTGAGGCGTTCCACGATCTTAAGATCTCGTCAATAGCTCGCTCTATTGCCGAGGCAAATGAGCAGCGTGGTGTGCGCATGGCCCTCATCTCGGGACCATCGTCGAGTGGCAAGACAACATTCTCGAAGCGTCTTGGTGTGCAGCTACGTGTGCGTGGCTACGACCCTGTGCTAATCGCCCTTGACGACTACTTCGTAGATCGCGACAAGACTCCGCTAGATGAGGATGGCAAGCCCGACTTCGAAGCACTCGAGGCTATCGACCTTGCAACGCTCAACGACCACCTCAGCCGTCTATCAAGGGGTGAGAGTGTTGAGATCCCACGTTACGACTTCATCTCGGGCAAGCGTCAGTGGCACGAGAAGCCACTTAAGCTTACCGATCGTTCGATACTCATCCTTGAGGGTATTCACGCTCTCAATCCCCGCCTCACACCTAGTGTGGCTGATGGTCAGAAGTTTAAGATCTATATATCGTGCTTCACCTCCATTGCGATGGATAACTTCTCGCGCATACCAACAACCGACAACCGCATGTTGCGTCGCACGATTCGTGACAATGCTACGCGAGGCAATAACGCTCAACGTACGTTAGGTATGTGGCCCTCGGTGCGTCGTGGCGAGGAGAAGCATATATTCCCCTATCAGGAGAATGCCGACGTGATGTTCAACTCGTCGCTCTTCTATGAGCTCTCGGTGCTTCGTGCTTTGGCAGAGCCTATACTTCGCGAGGTGCCCGATAATATTCCAGAGTATGCCGAGGCTAAGCGCATGCTTAAGTTCTTGGATAACTTTGTGCCTATCTCGCCCGACGAGATACCACCAACATCGCTGCTGCGCGAGTTTATCGGTGGCAGCTCATTTAAGTATTAACCAAAAAACAACAATAAAACGATTAAACTAATGAAAACCTTTGACAGCTTTGTTGACCGCCATGTCGGTCTAAACTCTAAGGAGGATCTCCAGGAGATGCTCGCAACCATTGGTGTGGCTTCTGTTGAGGAGCTTCTTCAGCAGGTTATCCCACAGAATATCCGCCTTAAGAAGGCTTTGGACCTCCCTGAGGCTATGAGCGAGTATGAGTATGCAGCACACATCGCTGAGCTAGCATCTAAGAATCGTACCTTCCGTTCATTCATCGGTATGGGTTACTATCCTAACGTAGTGCCAGCCGTAGTGTCGCGCAACGTATTCGAGAACCCAGCATGGTACACCTCATACACCCCTTACCAGGCTGAGATCTCGCAGGGTCGTCTTGAGGCGTTGCTCAACTTCCAGACTGCCATCCTCTCGCTTACAGGCATGGAGGTGGCTAACTGCTCGTTGCTCGACGAGGCTACTGCTTCGGCTGAGGCTATGCTTATGATGTATGCTTTGCGCTCGCGCGAGGCAGTAAAGCAGGGTCGCAACCAGATCTTCGTTGACGAGAACATCTTCCCACAGACCTTCGATGTGCTCATCACACGTGCCGAGCCTTTTGGCATCGAGATTATCCGTGACGACTTCGCATCGTATGAGTTCTCAGGCAAGGAGTTCGGTGCTATCTTGCAGTACCCAGCAGCTAATGGTGAGGTACGTAACTACGCTGAGTTCGCAGCAAAGGCTCATGAGGCAGGTGTAACCGTTACGGCTGTTGCCGACCTATTGTCGTTGGCATTGTTGAAGTCGCCAGCAGAGTGGGGTGCCGACATCGCTGTAGGTACTACTCAGCGTCTTGGTTGCCCTATGGGTCTTGGTGGTCCTAGCGCAGGCTATATGGCTACTCGCGATGCCTATAAGCGTCAGATGCCTGGCCGTATCATCGGCGTATCGGTAGACCGTCTTGGTAATAAGGCGTTGCGCATGTCGCTCCAGATGCGTGAGCAGCATATCAAGCGTGAGAAGGCTACATCGAATATCTGTACTGCACAGGCTCTTATGGCTTCGATGGTGGGCTTCTACTGTATATATAATGGTAAGGAGGGATTGCAGCGTGCAGCACTCAATGCCCACACTGCAGCTCTCACCGTTAAGGCTGCGTTGGAGGCTATGGGCTATGTAGTTCGCACAAAGGCTCTCTTCGACACCCTTGAGGTTGAGGCGGAGGCATCTGTAATTCAGGATATTGCCCTTGCACGCGAGATTAACCTCTACTATCCTGCCGACGACTGCGTACGCATGTCGTTCGACGAGGTGACTACCGACTCAGAGCTTCAGACCATCGTTGACATCTTTGCTGAGGCACGTGGCAAGAAGGCTAAGGCTGTTAAGCGTGTTGAGGCTGCTCAGATCGCTGATGACGTAAAGCGTGAGAGCGACTTCTTCACCGAGGCAATCTTCAACTCATACCGCACCGAGACCGAGATGATGCGTTATATCAAGCGTCTTGAGTTGCGCGACATCTCGTTGATGAACTCTATGATCTCGCTCGGCTCATGTACCATGAAGCTCAACGCTGCTCAGCTCATGCAGCCACTCTCATTGGCTGGCTTCCAGAATATGCACCCATTTGCTCCTGCTGATCAGGCTGAGGGCTATCGCGAGCTTATCGCTAACCTCGAGAGCTACCTCGCAACAATCACTGGCTTTGCGGGATGTACTCTCCAGCCAAACTCTGGTGCTGCGGGCGAGTACACAGGTCTTATGATGATTCGTGCATACCACCAGAGCCGTGGTCAGGGCTATCGTAACATCATCCTCATCCCATCATCGGCTCACGGTACTAACCCAGCATCGGCAGCTATGGCGGGCATGAAGATCGTAACTGTGGCATGTGACGCGAATGGTAACATCGATGTTGATGACCTTAAGAAGAAGGCTGAGGAGCACTCATCGGAGCTCTGCGGCTTGATGGTGACATACCCATCTACTCACGGTGTCTTCGAGAGCCGTATTCGTGATATCGTTGATGCGATCCACGATGCTGGCGGTCAGGTATATATGGACGGTGCTAACATGAATGCTCAGGTGGGTCTTACTAACCCTGGCTACATCGGTGCTGACGTCTGCCACCTCAACCTCCACAAGACCTTTGCAATGCCTCACGGCGGTGGCGGTCCTGGTGTTGGTCCTGTATGCGTTGCTGAGCACCTCGTTAAGTTCTTGCCTACCCACTCGCTCATGGAGACTGGTGGCGAGGAGGGTATCACTGCAGTATCATCTTCACCATGGGGTTCTGCAATGTTGCTCCCTATCACCTATGGCTATATCCGCATGCTCGGCTTCGAGGGCTTGCGTCGTTCGACAGAGATGGCTATCGTTAATGCTAACTACATGTCATCTGCGCTTAAGGACGAGTACCGCACCTTCTACTCTGGCGAGACTGGTCGCGTAGGTCACGAGATGATCCTCGACCTCACTCGCTTCAAGCACGACTACAATATCGACTGTGGCGATATAGCTCACCGTCTTATGGACTACGGCTACCACGCGCCAACCCTCTCATTCCCTGTTCACGAGACCTTGATGGTTGAGCCTACTGAGAGTGAGTCTAAGGCGGAGATGGATCGCTTCATCGAGTCGCTCATCCAGATTAAGCGTGAGTGCGAGGCTGCTGCTGCCTCTGGCAATGCCGACAACGTTGTTGTCAACGCCCCACACACTGCACGTGAGCTTGCTGGCGAGTGGAACCATCCATATTCTCGTGAGGAGGCTGCCTTCCCACTCGAGTGGATTGCTGAGGGTAAGTTCTTCCCATACGTTACCAAGATCGACAATGGTTATGGTGATCGTAATTTGGTTTGCCGCTGCATGTAATTTCTTGTGATAGTGGCGCTACTTCGCCACCTCAATCATTGGGCTGAAAGGGAAATACGCTTAGTATGTCCCTTCCAGCCCAATCTCTTAATCGGCGGCAAATTAGCACCACTCTGACAAGAAATTTTTTGTGATAGTGGCGCTACTGCGGCACTTCAGTCAAAAGCCCGAATGGGAAATACGCTTAGTATGTCCCATCCGGGCTTTCTCGTGTCAGCACCACATTAGCACCACTCTGACAAGAAATTTTTTGTATTATGCCGCAATCTGCTAATTGACACAAAGAGAGAGAGACGAGAGAGAGACGAGAGGGACGAGAGAGACGAGAGAGACGAGAAAGACGAGAGGGACGAGAAAGACGAGAGGGACGAGAAAGACGAGCAAGACGAGAGGGACGAGAGGGGCGAGAACGAAGTCGAGCATCATATTTTTTTGTTGTTTTTTTCTCACTGTTGTCTCTGTTGTCTCTGTTGTCCGCGCTTCTCTCTGTTGTCTCTGCGTCTCTTCGTCTCTGTTGACTGCGCCCTCTCTGTTGTCTCTGCGTCTCTGTTGTCTCTACGTCTCTGTTGTCTTTGCATCTCTGAGAGAGGGACGAAAGAGACGAAAGAGACGAGAACGAAGTCGAGCATCATATTTTTTTGTTGTTTTTTTCTCTCTGTTGACTGCGCCAACAACGACAAAATGACCGCCACCCTTGTGGGTAGCGGTCATCGTTGCTTTAAGCCTATCAGATAATTACAACTTGTTGAGCTCGATCTCGAAGTCTGCCAACACGTTCATGTAGTTGATGAAGGCCTCGTAAGCCGAACCGTATGGGTTGAAGTATGAGTGTACGTCACCGTCAGAGAACCACTTGGTAGCCATATAGTAGAAGTGGTCAGAGTTCTGCATAAAGTGCCATACGAACTCAAAGTCCTTATTCTTAGCCTTCTTAACCTTTGGTGCTAGAGCGTATAGCTTGCTAAACGCCTCATTCTGAAGATCGTTACCAAGCCATGCTGTAACGTCGCGCTCCTCGTCGGCCCATGACATAGCGTAAGGACAGTGGAGCACTGCTACTGGCTGTAGACGCTTTGCAGCCTCGCTAGCTGTAGCAAACTCAAGCTCGCCAGTTGCCAACATAGCCTCTGGAAGGGCCTTCATAAAGTCGAAGATGCCCGTTGCAGCCTTCTGGTGCTCGCCGAAGGTCTCGTAGTCCATGAAGAGGTTGACAACATCACCACTCTCTGAGGCTACCCAGCCAGCATACTTATCTGCCGTAAGAGGCCACTCTGGCCAGCCCTCGTTAGAGAAGCGGAAGGCAATATCGTCCGATAGCTTATAGTTGCGCAACAAGAGGCGAAGCTTGTTGTCGACAGCGTCGGTGTATACAAAGTTAGGTGACTTCCAACCGAGGATATGCTTAGCACCCTCAGCCAACATAGTCTTGAAGCCCATGCCCTCGATAGCCTTAGCAATCTCGTCAGAGTAGATAAGCTCGGTGTTGCGGAATGCCGTAGGCTTAACACCAAACTCCTCCTTAAGCATCTGTGTGTGAAGCTTAACCTCCTGCTTGAACTCATCTACAGAGAAGAGTGACGAGAGCGAGTGAGAGTAGGTCTCGGCAAGGAACTCAACGCAGCCAGTCTCGGCAAGACGCTTAAACGATGTGAGAACCTCAGGAGCGTATGCCTTAAACTGCTCAACAGCCGAACCTGTGATTGAGAATGTACACTTAAACGCACCCTGATGCTTCTCAATGAGGCTTAGAAGAAGTGCATTCATTGGAAGATAACACTCACGAGCAATCTTCTGCATGATAGAGCGATTGGTGAAGTCATCCAAGTAGTTGTGATCTTTGCCCATCTGGAAGAAACGATAGGTCTTCAAACGCCAGGGCTGGTGTACCTGGAAGTAGAAACAAACTGTCTTCATATATTGTTACCTTTATTATTATTTACACTTATCGATAGCCTGCTGATATACATCCTTAATCTTTGTAGCAGCATTGAACCACTTAAGGTTATTTACCTCGTCCATACCCTTCTCCGAGAACATCTTGGCAAGGGCTGGGTAGGTGATAAGACCGTAGATCGAGTCAGCCATAGCGTCAACATCCCAATAGTCGACCTTCACTGCGTAGTCGAGAACCTCTGCAACACCACTCTGCTTCGAGATGATGGTTGGCACGTTCGAGCGCATAGCCTCCAAAGGAGAGATACCGAAAGGCTCTGATACCGATGGCATCACATATACGTCCGAGAGCTGGAACATCTTCTGCACGTCATCGCCCTTGAGGAAGCCTGTGAAGTGGAAGCGATCCGAGATGCCGAGCTGTGCAGCACGACGGATACAATGGTTCATCATATCGCCCGAACCAGCCATCACGAAGCGCACGTTAGGCACACGCTTGAGCACCTTGGCAGCCGCCTCGATGAAGTAGTCGGGACCCTTCTGGAAGGTGATACGACCGAGGAACGTAACGATCTTATCATCGACACCACGCTCGGGAAGTGGGTTGTCGTTCTCGGCAAACTGAACAGCATTGTGTACTGCTACAACCTTCTCTGGCTCAATGTTATACTTGTTGATGACGATGTTGCGTGTGAGGTTCGATACGGCAATAACCATGTCGGCAGCAGCCATACCTGCGCGCTCAATCTCGTAGACACGTGTGTCGATGTTATCGCTCGATGAACGGTCGAACGACGTAGCGTGCATGTGTACCACAAGAGGCTTGCCCGATACGCGCTTTGCGGCGATACCAGCAAAGTATGTCAACCAGTCGTGGGCATGGATTACATCAAACTGACCCTCGAGCTGCTGTGCTACCTCGGCAGCAACAACGGCGTAGCGAGCAACCTCCTCCATGATGTTGGCACCATACTTACCCGAGAAGGTGTAACGCTGTGTCCAGCTGTCGCCCTTGCGCTCCCAGAACTTCTTGCCAGTGCGCTCGTAGCCCTCGCGATATGTTGCCCACTCCTCAGGAGAGATGTAGGGAACCATATTTGAGTCGATATGGATGAACGAAATCTTACGCATGATGTCATCTGCGCCCTCAATGCTTGAGTCACAATAGCGTGCCTCGATGTCGCTGGCGTTGACAACCTTGACAAAGCTCTGATCCTCGTCACCCGATGCCTTGGGCATCACGAAGATAACCTCCACATTGTTGCGTGCTAGGCCCTGAGTCATGCCATAGCAGGCAGTGCCAAGACCTCCAGCAATATGGGGAGGAAACTCCCATCCGAACATTAAGACTCTCATAATCAATATATTTTACGTTTTACTTTTTTACACTCTTACGTACACACTTTCTCTTTGGCTTCTCCTCGGTTGTGCTTTCAGCCTTAGGTGCAGCCTTCTTGCGGGTACTCTTCTTAGGCGTATGCTTCTTGATAAGCTCTGCTATGAAGAGTAGGCCAGCAACTGATGTTGCGTGTGATACTGAACCGCGTGGTCCGTGTGGAGGATCTCCCTCGAAACGCTCCGAGAGCGAGCCTACGCACTTTGTCTGTAGCTCGTCGTCGAACTCCTCCAGGATGCGCTCTGCATCGGCAAGGTAGTTTGCGCCACCAAGGTCGAAGCACGCCTTAACGTAGAACATCAGAGGCCAAATCCACGCTGAGCCGTTGCGCGAAGCAAGGTCCTGCGAACGCTGATCCTCGTTGTAGTTCGACTTGTAGAGCATGTTGCGTGGCGAGAGTGTGCGCAAGCCGCGAGGCGTGAGCAGGTGCTGATGTATGGTCTGGAGTGTTGCCACAAGCTGCTCGTCGTTGAGCATGCGGTAGTCAAGACCGCAGGCTACTGCCATGTTGCAGCGGATGAATTTATTTACCTCGTCATAGTTCACGTAGTCTGCCAAGTAGCCCTCCTCCTCGAGCCAGAACTTCGAGATGAATGCCTCCTTGGTCTTATTAGGCTCATCCTTCCACTGAGCAACAAACTCCTTGTCGCCCTGCTTCTTAGCCACTGCCAAGGTGTACTGTACGGCGTTGTACCATAGTGCCTGAAGCTCAACAGGGTAGCCGCGACGTGGGGTGATTGGTGTACCATCGACAATTGTGCCCATCCATGTTAGTGGACGCTCGGCAGATGCCCATACAAGACCATTTGGATGGAGTCTTATATCGTCGCCAAAGCCGTTGCGATATGCCTCAAGGATGCGCTTCATCACGCTGCCATACTTCGCCCAAAGCTCCTTCTGGGTGATGTGTGCCTCGAGCTGCTGAAGGGTGAAGAAGAACCATAGTGGTGCATCGACAGTCTGTTGTGGGTACTTGCCCTCGAACAAGCCGCTAGACTCTAGGTCGCGGACAGCCGTATCGAGAACATCGACGCAGTCCTCCTTGTGACCCTGTGTGAGGGTGAGTCCTGGCAGCGACATAAATGTATCCTCCATGAATGATCCGAACCATGGGTAGCCGGCAACAACCTCGGTGCGATCACCCGGACGGCGAATGATAAACTGGCGTGCTGAGTGCTCAAGACAGCTAAGGAAGTCGATCTTGTGTGTGCGACGTGCCAACGATGCCTCGTAGACTGCCGAGATTGTCTCGGGCGATGCCATCATGTCGGTAGAGGCCGAGAATATCACGCTCTCGCCCTTCTTGATGTTAAACTCGAAGTAGCCAGTGGTGAGCAGATCCTCATGACCCTCGTAGCCACGACGTAGCTCCTTCTGATACTCAAAGTTGTAGTACCAGTCGGGTGCTGCTACGAACTCTGCCTCCTTCTTGTCTAGCTGCATGTGTAGCCATGGGAAGCCATCGTAGAGGCGACACTTAACACCGTAAGGAATAGGGTATGCACGACCATCTGCCTCCATGTTTGCCTTCGACAAAGAGTGCTTGTCGCGGAATGCCAAGAGTGGGCGTAGGCGTAAGGTTGTCTCTGAGTGGGCATCGAGCAGCGTGTAGCGAATCATCAGCTGCGTACGCTTGTGAATCCAAAGTAGCTCCTTGCGAAGCACGGCACCACCTACACGATAGGTGATTGTGGGTGTTGGCGTGTACTCAAAGTCGGTGATATACTTATGTCCGCGAGGCTCATAGATACCATTGAAGCGATGTAGAGCGAGGTTGAATGCTTGGTCGTGCTGGATGAGTGTCTCATCGAGCGATGATAGCAGAACGTACGTACGCTCGCTCTGGTCGATGGGTGCAACCATCAAACCATGATACTTGCGTGTATTGCAGCATACGATCGTGGTGCTCATATATCCACCGCGACGATCCGTTGCGAGCATCTCTCGATCGAGCGAATACTCCAAGTTGCCCAATTCACGCTTGTCGAATTTAAGTCCTGACATAGTTGATCTGTATTTGTTAGTTTCTCTTAAGCTTATATGATGTGTAGTCGACATAATAGACTATATATCAAATATTTAGCCTATTACACCGAGAGCTTGAATAAAAAAGTTTGTTATCTGGATAGTAAAATTACGAAAAATAATTTAAACCTCCAAACATTTATTTAAAAAGTGATTCAATTATAGCATCGGAAATTAGGAAGTGTTCGGCAGGAATCATCATGCGCAACCCCTTATTAATGAGCCACCCTCTCTCAATCCATCGTGCTGCCGTGTGCTCGATACGTCTAAGCTCGATCTCGCCAAACTCCTCGGCAATATATCGTAGGTCTATGCCCTGTTTGGTGCGTAGCGACACCATTACGTACTCGTTGAGCCTATCCTCTGTGGTGAGCTCTTCGCTTTCGTAACGAAATATCTCTTCGGCATACTCCTTGGCTGTTGATATGCACCATGTGCGGTTGTTACCCGAGAAGGAGTGTGCGCCAGCACCAATGCCGAGATACTCCACACCGCGCCAATATGCCGAGTTGTGCTGGGCATAGCGTTCGCGCTTGGCAAAGTTAGAGACCTCATAATGGTCATACCCCGCCTTAGTGAGGGCTTGGTGTACACGTAGAAACTCGCGCTCAGAGCCCTCGTCGTCGATAGGGTGGTACTCACCCCTGCGTGTCATGATGCCGAGGCGTGTATCATCCTCCACGGTGAGGTGGTAGGCGGAGATGTGCTCCACGTCGAGTGCTATAGCTCGTCGTAACGACTCCCCGAGGTGGTCGTTGTCGAAGCCCGTAGTGCCGAAGATAAGGTCGATGGAGATGTTGTCGATGCCCACACTGCGTAGCAGCTCAACGGCCCTCTCTGCCTCGTTGCCCGTGTGTCGGCGATTCATAAACCTAAGCACCTTGTCATCAAAGGATTGTATGCCAAGGCTTACGCGGTTTACGCTCGTCTCTTCTAAAGCCTTCGCATACTCTGGGGTGATGTCGTCGGGGTTGGCCTCAATGGTAATCTCGGTGAGCTGATCTGTTAAGAATAGCTCTCGGGCATGGTTTATGATCCGCTCAATCTGGGCGGGGGCAAGAAGTGAGGGTGTGCCGCCACCAAAATATATGGATGTGATATTGCGATCCTTAAGATACGAAGCTCGCTTTTCGAGCTCAAGGTGCATTCCCTCGATGGCTCTATGTAGCAGTTGTACTGCCCCTACGCGGTAGAAGTTGCAGTAGGAGCAGATGCGTTTGCAGAAGGGTATATGTAAATATAGTGTTGACATCTATCTTATGTTGAGGACAAAGTTACAAAAAAATGGGTATCTTGGCGATATTTCCTCACAAAAATATTACCTTTGCGTTGGTATAATTACTTAAAGTTATAGACTATGAAGAGTATCAAAGAGTTGTATCGTATAGGTACAGGACCATCGAGTAGTCATACGATGGCACCACGTCGCGCTGCTGAGATGTTTCAGCGTCGAAACCAAAGTTGCCAGAGGTTTCGTGTGACGCTCTATGGTAGCCTTGCAGCAACAGGTCGAGGTCACTTAACCGATGTGGCGATCCTTGATACGCTCAAGCCTCATGGCGAGGTGGAGCTGGTGTGGGAGCCATCTGTATTCCTCCCCTTCCACCCCAATGGAATGCGTTTTGAGGCTATTGAGGGTGACCGTGTTGTTGACGATTGGACCGTATATAGCGTTGGCGGTGGAGCACTCGCCGAGGAGAATAGCACCCCTATCGAGAGTGCCGACATCTATCCCAATACAAATCTCACAGATATACTCATCTGGTGTCGCGATAACGGTCGCACATTTTGGGAGTATGTCGAGCTGCACGAGGGCAAAGAGATTTGGATATTCCTCGCTAAGGTGTGGCGTGTGATGCGCGAGGCCGTTGAGCGTGGCATCGAGACCGATGGTGTAATTCCTGGTCCGCTTAACCTCGCTCGTCGCGCCATGCGCTATAATGTGCGCGCCTCGGGCTATAGCCAGAGCCTTAAGTCGCGAGGCCTTATCTTCTCGTACGCCCTGGCGGTAAGCGAGGAGAATGCCTGTGGCGGACGTATTGTGACAGCTCCAACGTGTGGCTCGTCGGGCGTGCTGCCAGCAGTGTTATACCACCTATGGAAGACACGCGAGTTCTCCGAGACACGCATTTGTCGCGCGCTAGCTACCGCTGGTCTTATCGGCAACGTGGTTAAACATAAAGCATCAATCTCGGGTGCCGAGGTAGGCTGCCAAGGTGAGGTGGGCGTCGCCTGTGCCATGGCTGCTGCGGCGGCAAATCAGCTCTTTGGTGGCACTCCGGCACAGATCGAGTATGCAGCCGAGATGGGTCTTGAGCACCACCTAGGCATGACATGTGACCCAATATGTGGTCTAGTGCAGATCCCCTGTATTGAGCGTAATGCATACGCTGCAGCACGCGCTCTCGATGCCAACCTCTACTCTATGTACACCGATGGTCACCACCGCGTATCCTTTGATCGTGTTGTTGAGGTTATGAAGCAGACGGGTCACGACCTACCATCTATCTATAAGGAGACGGGTGAGGGTGGTCTAGCTAAGGATTTCTTGTGATAGTGGTGCTACTGCGGCACTTCAGTCAAAAGCCCGAATGGGAAATACGTCAAGTATGTCCCATCCGGGCTTTCTCGTGTCAGCACCACATTAGCACCACTCTGACAAGAAATTGTCTCTTTCTTGTGATAAGCCGCAATCTGCGGCACCAAACTCACCTCCCCGAATGGGAAATACGCTAAGTATGTCCCATCCGAGGAGTTTTCATTTGTCACCACATCTCACGTCTTCTGACAAGAAATTTTTTGTATTAAGCCGCAATCTGCTAATTGACGTAAAGACAGAGAGGGCAGAGAGTAAACTGCGCGTCATTCCGAGGGAGCTTTAGCGACCGTGGGAATCTCCTCGGTAACGCGCTAAGGATGAGATTGCCACGAGCCTTGCGGCTCTCGCAATGACGAACAGAGAGACGAAAAAGACGAAAGAGACGAAAACGAAGTCGAGCATCATATTTTTTGTTGTTTTTTTCTCTCTGTTGACTGCGCCTCTCTCTGTCGTCTCTGCGTCTCTCTCGTCTCTGTTGTCTCTCTGTTGACTGCGCCTCTCTCTGTTCTCCCTGTTGTCCGCGCTTCTCCCTGTTGTCTCTCTGTCGTCCGCGCTCCTCCCTAAAACTCCTCAATCTCCTTAAACGCCCTTTCTTCCATTTTTCTGCATGTTTTTTGCATACTAAGAAATAATTTGTACCTTTGTAAATTGCTAGGCGTGCCCCTATTGTAAGGGGTGGTCATAACCAAAATCGTTGATGCTATGAAACGAACATTGGAACTAAATTACGAACACTACGACAAGATAGCGGACCTCGATGTCGCTGATCAGGTGTTGGTGAGCGAGGCGGAGTCGGCAACCGAGAAGGCTCATGCCCCATACTCGCACTTCTCGGTGGGTGCTGCTGTGCGTCTTCACAGCGGCCGTACGCTCCATGCCTCAAACTTCGAGAGCGAGGTGTACCCTGCAGGTCTATGTGCCGAGCGCTCGTTGCTATTCTTCGTCGAGTCGAACTATGCCGACGATCCCATCGAGGCGTTGGCGATAGCCTCAAATCCTGCCGAGCGTGAGTGTTACCCCTGTGGGCAGTGCCGTCAGGTGATTGTCGATGTGGAGCGTCGTCAGGGTAGACCCATACGCGTAATCATGAGTGGC
The DNA here is from genome assembly GCA_017379015.1 of Alistipes sp. GTDB lineage: Bacteria > Bacteroidota > Bacteroidia > Bacteroidales > Rikenellaceae > Alistipes. The sequence goes on along the minus strand of JAFNXN010000006.1, from coordinate 3,517 downwards.
GCAGACTCGGCAACAGTAGTCGATAGCGCAGAGAAACTACTACCATTTACATTTAAACTATAAGATGTTTACAATCAACGACATCCTCTATGAGGATAACCATCTGCTTGTGGTAAACAAGCATGCTGGAGATCTTGTGCAGAGCGACCCCGATGGCACTGAGGCTATTGAGGATCAGATCAAGGCGATGATTAAGATTCGCGACCACAAGCCTGGGGCAGTCTTCCTCGGCGTGGTGCATCGTATCGACCGTCCTGTGAGTGGCGCGGTGATCTTTGCTAAGACCTCAAAGGCTCTAGCGCGCCTTAACGAGATGATTCGCAAGGGCGAGATAACGAAGACCTATTGGGCAATCACAGAGAACCGTCCCTCGGAGGAGGAGGGTGAGTTGCGTCATTGGATTGTGCGCAACCCTAAGACCAATCGTTCGCATGCCCATCAGCGTCCTAAGGGGGATGGTAAGGAGGCATTGCTGAGCTATCGTGTGCTTGGTGCCTCGACAAACTACACGCTCATCGAGGTGGACCTCAAGACGGGTCGCCACCATCAGATACGTGCCCAGCTCTCAGCCGTAGGTTGTTCGATAAAGGGCGATCTGAAGTATGGTGCTAAGCGTTCAAATAAGGATGCAGGCATATCGCTACACTCGCGACGTGTGGAGTTTGCTCACCCCGTAGGTGGTAAGCCTATAACCATCACGGCACCAGTGCCTAAGGGAGATAGCCTATGGTCGTTCTTTGAAGAGGCGCAGGGATGAGAATTTTGATTCAACGTGTTACCGAGGCGCGCTGCCGCATTGCGGGTGAGGTCTTCTCCGAGATAGGCGGAGGCATGGTTGTGCTGGTGGGTGTTGGCAACGACGAGACGCGCGAAGATGTCGAGTGGCTAGCCAAGAAGCTTGTGCAGCTGCGCATCTTCGACGATGAGGCGGGGGTGATGAACCTCTCGGTGCAGGATGTTGCTGGCGAGATCATGGTGGTGAGTCAGTTTACGCTCCATGCCATGACCAAGAAGGGTAATCGTCCATCATGGATTAAGGCGGCGCCGGAGGCGGTGTCGCGACCCCTTTATGAGGAGTTTGTGTCAGAGGTAGAGCGACTTTTAGGTCGTAGTGTGGCAACAGGAAGCTTTGGTGCCGATATGCAGATTGAGCTTATCAACGATGGCCCTGTCACCATTTGGATAGATTCAAAGAGTAGAGAATAATGAAGAGATTGTTTTTAATTGTTGCCATTGCGCTTATCGGCGTGGCATGTGAGAGAGAGGAGACATTTACATGTAGTGTTGTGGAGCGTAGTGTTGAGGCTGTAGGTGTTGACTATGTGGAGCTTCAGGCGATCATCAATGCTTCGGACTATGCGAAGATCGATCGCGTGGGATTTCTGCTCGGCGATGAGTTCTATCGTGCCGAACGTGGACGTATCGTTTCGTGTAGGATAGATGGCTTGGAGGCTGATACTCAGTACGATTTCCGTATTGTGATATATGCTGTTGATGATGTTTGGAACCTCCATGGTGGAAGTTTTAGAACGCTGGCTGAGGGCGAAGAGCCTAATCCCGATCCCGATCCAGATCCCGATCCAGAGCCCGATCCAGAGCCCGATCCAGAGCCCGATCCAGAACCAGAACCCGAGCCCGATCCAGAGCCAGAGCCAGAGCCTACAGGCGGGTTAACATATCGTCTAGGTTGGTACGAGTTGCCAGTCGAGGTGGATGCGAACGGCGACGGTTGCGACGACAAGAATTCTACATATTACTATGCTCACCACCTCTGTGGTGGCTCGGAGCAGAATGCCCAGCATAGTGGCAAGGCGCGCAACTACTCTGTATGCTTCTCGTCGGAGCACCACTGCCCCGTGTGGGTGGCTGCACCACGCCATGCGATGTACTCGGGATCGGCAAAGCGTACCGATGCCTATGCGCACGACCCACAGATACCATCGAATATTCAGTATGTGCGTAAGGATGCCGATAGCGGTTGCAATAATGGTCACATGCTCGGCTCGGCGGAGCGCACCTCGTCGACAGAGACCAACAAGCAGGTATTCTACTTCTCGAACATCGCACCGCAGTACTCCAACACCTTTAATACGGGTGGTGGCGCGTGGAACAACCTTGAGGATCATATCGATGGCCTTGTGTGTCGCGATACACTATATACGGTAATTGGCTGTTACTTCGATACATACACCGACAAGTATGGCAACACTGGCACCCCTAAGAAGATCTCGTTTGGTGGTCGCTCAGATGTGTCGCGCCCAACGATGTTCTACTATGCTCTGTTGCGCACCAAGAGTGGCTCAACGGGTAAGTGTGTCAAGGATTGCTCGGCGTCGGAGCTTCAGTGTGCCGCCTTTGTCATCTGTCACGAGCAGAGCAAGGGCCATAAGCCCGAGGCGCGCGACATCATCTCTATCGAGGAGCTGGAGCGCATCACAGGCTTCACCTATTTCAGCAATGTGCCAAATGCTCCTAAGAGCACATTTAATGCAAGTGACTGGTTATAAACGATATATATTATGCTTATAGCACTACAAAAGCGCAAGGAGAATATCGCCGAGTATATCCTCTACCTTTGGCAGGTTGAGGACCTGCTCCGCGCCTTGCAGTTTAGCCCCGAGGCGATCTACACAACGCTTGTTGATAAGACTGCGGGCCTCGACGAGCAGCAGAAGGAGAATATATTTAATTGGTATATGCAGATTGTCGAGCTTCTGCGCAAGGAGGGTAAGGAGAGTAAGGGTCATATAGACCATACGTTGCACCTCATAGGCGATCTTCACAACCTCCACCTACAGCTCATGCAGCTCCCCGTGGGAGAGCACTACCGAGCAACCTATCAGCGTCTTTCGGCAGAGCTGCCACGTCTGCGTATGGTGCTCGACGATAGCGAGATAGGGGAGATTAGCGATACAGAGCTCTGCTTCCGCGCGCTCTATGCCACGCTTCTCTACCGCATTAAGGGTGGTGGCGAGAGCGTTATCAGCGATACGCTTGCTGTCATCTCGCCAGCTGTGGGCGAGCTTGCTGCGATTTATGGCAAGGTTGAGCGTGGTGAGATAGATCTTTTTGAGGAGTGATTTGGGAATTTGAGGGCTAAAAACGAAAATAATTTGCGGAATTGTTTGTAATTCAAAAAAAAGATTATACCTTTGCACCTCGCAAAAGAAGCGTTATTGGAAGAAAATTACGGAACAAAAACAATAAAAAACAGATACAACTATGGCAATGAAAAGAACTTACCAGCCATCTCGTCGTAAGAGAATCAACAAGCACGGTTTCCGTCAGAGAATGGCTACTGCTAATGGCCGCAAGGTATTGGCTGCACGTCGCGCTAAGGGTCGCAAGAAGTTGACCGTATCAGACGAGGCTACATTCAAGTACAACTAGTCGTCTGTCGACGCGGAAGGGTTAGGCTGTCCATTATGGGCAGCCTTTTCTTTATTTGTTGTGATAAGGGGTCGATTGCGGCCCCTAACAAAAAATGCCACCAATGGGACGTACGCTTTAGTACTAC
>JAFNXN010000026.1 GCA_017379015.1 Alistipes sp. | reverse complement strand
GGAGATTAGGGAGATTAGGGAGATTAGGGAGTGTAGGGAGATTAGGGAGATTAGGGAGTGTAGGGAATTAGAATAGACTCATTAAATTCTCTAAATTCCCTAAATTCTCTAATTTCTCTAAATTCCCTAAATTCTCAAATTTCGTTATACTCTCTGATAACTGCGCCATTTATATCAAAGAAGGGATGACCGCTTGGCCATCCCCTTATCCTCTCTATTTCCCAGCTCGCTTAGGCTCTTGCCCGTAGCTCACTTTGTTGCTAGCTCGCTTAGACTCTTGTCCGTAGCTCTCTTTGTTGCCCTCTGGTTCTGAGGGTTAGTTGACGTTGAATGTCTTGCTACCTATGCAGTAGTCGCCATACCAGAACTCGAAGCGGTACTTGCCCATGGGCCAGTGTCCTGCTGTGCTTGAGCCCCATCCCGAAAGGGTGATCACCTGCTCGCCAGTGCCTGAGATTGTCACCTCGCTGCTATATGAGTAACCCTCGGGTGACGATGAGCCTGTGCGAAGCTCGTTGCCCTTGTAGAACTTAATGTAGAGCTTGTGGGTGCCATTGCCCTCAAGTGGCTTGATGGTGATACGTGGTGTGAGGTACATTGTCTTGAAGTCCCAAATTGTAGATCCGAAGTCCTGTATTACGTTGTTGTTCTCGTCGCAGTTTGCCACCTCAACATTTGTGATGATGAATGGTAGGCCTATATCTGCTGTTGAGCCATACTCCTTGCTTGCAGCCTTGCACTCATCCAAGAAGTCCTCTGTGGCGTGGCCAATAAGGTCGCGAAGACGATAGAATACCGAGGTGAACGACTCGGCATCGCGCACAAACATCTCAGCACCAATTCTAAACGAGTCCTCGAAGCATACCACCTTGATGCCCTTATATAGGTTGAGGTTTCTTGTTGCTAGTACCACACACTGCTGCGAGTAGCTCTCGGGGTAGTTGAACGACCTATACATGGTGAGATACATAGGCTTAGGGCTGCTGTCGCTCTTCGAGATCACGATATAGTGTGTGAAGCCCTCCGACTTGAACTTGATGTCGCCGTCTGAGTCTAGCTCGGGCACGAAGCCCTCCTGACGGATGAAGTTAAATATCTCTGAGCGCAGGGCAAGCTGCTCGGATGTAAACCCTGCCTCCTGTGCTAATGATGCCACCGGAAGGAGCATTAGCATAAAGACCAATAATGCAAAAAATCGTTTCATATATGCTCTGTTATTTTTGTTTTCTTGTATCTCTAATGCAAATATAAGAAAAAATTGTTTATTATTCAAATAGATAGCGATAAATTCTCTATCTTTGTGCTAGTATGATGCTATTTATAATATAGGTACGTTATGGAGTCGTTGCTTGATTATGGTTATTTAGGGCTCTTCCTAGGTTCGTTTCTCGCCGCTACGATCTTCCCCTTCAGCTCCGATGTCTTGCTTCTCGGCATGCTCGCCTTGGGGGGTAGTCCTGTGGTTACGGTAGCTGTTGCTACGGCGGGCAACTGGCTTGGTGGGCTTACATCCTACTGGGTTGGTTGGCTTGGTAAGCTGGAGTGGCTCGAGCGATGGTTCAGGGTTAGCCACGCGACTATCGAGCGACATCGCGCCAAGGTCGAGAGGTGGGGTGCTGCCCTGGCACTGCTTACGTGGGTGCCCTTTGTGGGCGACGTCTTTGCCGTGGTGCTAGGCTTCTATAAGGCTCCGTTCCTGCCCTCGGCACTATGGATGTTTGTCGGCAAGTGCGGTAGATTTATCGTTTGGGCTTTAATAGTGGTTTGCTTTCAGTAGTGCGGCGATCTGTTTAAGATAATTTTGTTAACGACGAGCAGAATATATTTTGCGATGACCTGTCGTAACTGAGCGACGATCGGCATAAGCTAGTCGTTTCGGTAGCTTGGTAGCGGGATAATTGCTAACCAATTTTACGTAATTATTTGCATAAATCACATATTATTTATAACTTTGCTCTTGAAAGATAGACGATATGAGTTATCTGCTCCATGGTTAACTGTAGAGTTAGTTTGGAGGTGTTATCAAGGTTTGATCGCCTTGTTAGCAACATGCCGATCCCCCAAGCATAGAGTAGATAGGCTTTTTTGAGGTCATACCGTTTTACTCAAATAGCATCAACCCCTGCGAACGAGTCGTCGAATCTCTATGTCGGTGTCTTTCATGTGAATTTATCTAGAAATTCAAATTGTGTTATCGTGGAGGTGTCATCTTCTTGGGGGGATGACACCCGTTTTTTTTGTCTGTGTGCGAGAGAGTCTAGGGAGGTAACAATGAAAATAGGGAGAGAGCAAACGCTCCCTCCCTGAAAATCTCTGAAAATCCTCTCTGAAAACTTCTGACTACTCCGTAGGCGAAAGTCCACCCAAGGTGGCTTTATGCCCATAGGTTGCGGGGATACTCACCCTCGGCGATAAGCTCTTCGAGCTTCTGCATAAGCTGGGGCTTATCCTCCTTATAGGTCACGCCAAACCACTTCGAGCTTGTTTGTAGCACACGCATCGTGGCACTGCCCTCGCTGATCACCTTGTTGACCATAAGTGGGATGAAGAACTCCGACTTTAGGTTGTCGATATTCTCTGCGAGGAACTCCTTGAAGAATGCCTCGGAGTGTCTAAAGTAGTCGGGGGTGAAGCCAAAGAGGTTCATCGACACGGGGGTATTCTCGGCTAGTGGCTCGTCGGTGCCAAGGTCGTGGAATACGATGGTGCCCTCCACGCGCTCGATCCTCGTGCGCTCGACCATGCCCTGAAGGTTGCCCTCGTCGTCGACGCTACACACGCCACGCGACACGGTGCCATTCTCCGATAGGGTCTTCGACACCTCGTAGCCCACCATGCAGTACTTGCCCTCAGAGCCCTCAAGCTGCTTGAGGTAGCTGCCGATAACGGCATAAGCGTCACGACCATAGAAGTCGTCGGCATTGATCACAGCAAATGGGGTGTCGATAGCCTCGCTAGCCATCATCACAGCGTGGTTAGTGCCCCAAGGCTTAACGCGCTCGGCAGGGAGTGTGAAGCCCTCGGGGAGCTTGTCGAGCTCCTGATAAACATACTCCACCTCGATGCGCTTGCCGAAACGCTCAGCGTTGAATACCTCGCGGAACTCCTCGGCAAAGGAGTTGCGGATGACAAATACCACCTTGCCAAAGCCGGCACGTATAGCATCGTAGACCGAGTAGTCGATAATTGCCTCGCCGTTAGGACCTACGCCGTCCATCTGCTTCAGCGAGCCGTAGCGCGAGCCCATGCCCGCAGCCAATACCAAAAGAGTGGGTTTTACCATAGTTGTTTCTCTATTATTACTTTTTAGGTGACACAAAGGTAAAAATTTTTGCATAATGTACAAAGTATCCACCTTTTTTTCGTTATCTTTGCGAAAATATATGCAAACTATGGAGCCTAACTTTTTTCAGCGTCTTTGGGCGCATCTCACAGATAAGCGTCAGCTATCCATGCGCGATCGCTCTTCGGACGAGCCGCACTGGAAGATGAACATCACACCAATAGGTGTGGTGAGTGGCATCGCAGCACTCGTCATCATGCTCTTTGTGCTACTCATGCTTTTGATGGCATACACCCCGATCCTCGAGATACTACCCGGCTACAAGACACGTGCCGAGGCTATGCACGACGAGCTCGTGGAGAATATCATGCATATCGACTCTATGGAGCGACTCATGGGGCGTATGTTGGAGTATAACGATGCCGTGACCAAGATCATCAACGGCACTACGCCTACACTCCACTCGACAATCCTCACCGATAGCGTCAAGTACGATATGACCACGGTGCTGCCAACACGTGCCGACTCGCTTTTGCGTAGCATCCTCGAGCGCACCGATGGCGTCTACTCATTGGACAACACCCTCGACCCAAGTGCCGTGTCGGCGATGTTCAGCGCGCCGCTTCATGGTAACGTTACGCGCAACTTTGATGCCCCCGATTCGAGCTACGATATTATAGTCGCCTCGCTCGATGCCGACCACTCGGTGATGGCTATCGAGAGTGGCACGGTGGTGGGTATCGTGCAGGGCTCAATGGGTAATACCTCGATAATCATTCAGCATAGCAGTGGCTATGTGTCAGTATATAAGCACCTTGGCGAGGCGTTGGTGCGCAAGGGACAGATGGTGCAGAGTGGTGCGGTGATAGGCAGACTCGCCCAAGACGAGGAGTCGGGAAGACCCTCCGACCTTGGTTTTGAGCTGTGGCGCAACGGTACGGCTGTAGACCCCGAGCGATATATACTTTTTAAGAACTAAGATCTGAGCGAAAATGAATAGAGAGAGAGTAACGCTGCTTGGCTCTACTGGCTCCATCGGACGCCAAACACTCGATATCGTACGTCGTCATCCCGAACGCTTCTCCGTAACGTCGCTTGTGGCACACAACAGCTGGGAGGAGCTGGCACGTCAGGCACGCGAGTTCGGCGTCGAGAGTGTTGTCATCGGCAATAAGAGCCTCTACCCTCAGCTTAAGGCTGCGCTCGAAGATACTAATATTGAGGTGCTTGCAGGCGAGGAGGCTATAAACCATGTTGCGTCGAGCTACCGTAGCGATACGGTGGTCAATGCCTTGGTGGGCTATGCTGGTCTGCATCCTACCTATCTAGCTATCGAGAGTGGCAAGCGCATAGCCTTAGCCAACAAGGAGACGCTGGTGGTAGGTGGCGATGTTATCATGTCGGCAGCACGCCGCAAGGGTGTTGAGATACTACCCATCGACTCGGAGCACTCGGCAATCATGCAGTGCCTCGAGGGCGAAAGACGTGAGTCGGTGCGCAACCTTATCATCACATGCAGTGGCGGCGCACTGCGCAACCTGTCGATCGACGAACTTGAGGGGGTAACCCCCGAGATGGCTCTCAAGCACCCTCAGTGGTCTATGGGTGCGAAGATCACCATCGACTCTGCAACGCTTGTCAACAAAGGCTTCGAGGTTATTGAGGCGCGCTGGCTCTTCGACATTGAGCCTCAGCGCATTAAGGTGGTTATCCACCCTCAGTCCATCGTCCATTCGATGGTCGAGTTTACCGATGGCTCGGTCAAGGCGCAGCTTGGCAATGCCGATATGCATACACCGATAAGCTACGCTATGCTCTATCCCGAGCGTGCGGCAGAGCCTCAGGAGAGCTTCTCGATACTCGACTACCCAACACTCACGTTTCAAGAGGTGGATAGGGTGAAGTACCCTGCGCTCGACATCGCCTATGAGTCGTTGGAGCGTGGTGGCACGGCAGCCTGCACGATGAATGGTGCTAACGAGGTGGCTGTGGCAGCCTTCCTTAGCCATAAGTGCTCGTATCGCGACATTGTGGGTGCTATACGCTATGCGCTCGACAATGCCTCGTTTGAGCGAAACACAACCCTCGCCTCGTACGATGAGGCAAACAGAGAGTCGCGTGAGCTGGCACGTCGCTACCTGAAACTCTAAGAATTTTTTTCGATTTTCAACTTTAGACACATTATATTTTATGGAAGTTATACTTATCAAGACCCTTCAGTTTGTTGCATCACTATCGCTGTTGGTGCTCATCCACGAGTTTGGACACTACATCACCGCGCGAATATTCAAGATTCGTGTCGAGAAGTTTTACATATTCTTCAACCCTTGGTTCTCGCTCTATAAGCGCAAGGTTGGTGAGACGGAGTATGGCATCGGCTGGTTGCCCTTGGGCGGTTATGTGTCGTTGGCGGGCATGATCGACGAGTCGATGAATGCCGAGCAGATGCAGCAGCCCCCACAGCCTTGGGAGTTTCGTACTAAGCCCGCTTGGCAGCGTCTTATCGTGATGCTCGCAGGTATCGCGATGAACGTGCTCTTCGCGATGTTCCTCTACTCGATGATCCTCTTTACGTGGGGCGAGCAGTACTACCATAACGACGACGTTAAGCATGGCTACGAGTTTACGGCTCAGGGTGAGGAGCTTGGCTTCAAGGATGGCGACCACTTCGTGTCGATTGATGGCAAGCCTATTGGCAATATCTTGGATATCAACAAGATGCTCATCATCACCGAGAGCGACCGTGAGGTTGTTGTTAGTCGCGATGGCGAGATGCAGACGCTTGTTCTGCCACTTGAGAGGCTTGTTGCGATGCGTCAGGATAACTCTATCGTGGACTTCTTCCAGCCCATTATCCCCTTTGTTGTTGACGAGGTAAAGTCTGAGGAGGCCCTCGCTGCGGGTCTTATGGCGGGCGATGAGTTGGTTAAGGTCGATGGCGTTGAGGTGAGCAACTTTATGAAAGGTAAGGAGCTTATCGCCGAGGCTAAGGGGCGTAACGCCGAGGTTGAGGTGTTGCGCAGCGGTGAGCCTGTTGTGCTTAGCCTCCCTGTTAACGAGGAGGGTCAGATTGGCGTGATGATCAAGATGATCGAGCCTCGCATTACCGAGTATGGCTTCTTCGAGTCGATACCTGCGGGCATCAGACGTGGTGGCGAGCAGATAGCCTCATACTGGGAGCAGCTTAAGATGATCGTCAACCCTGAGACTAAGAGCTATAAGGAGGTGGGTGGCTTCATTGCCATTGGCAACATCTTCCCCGAGAGCTGGAATTGGCGTAGCTTCTGGTCGCTTACGGCATTCATCTCTGTGGCTCTCGCGATCATGAACCTCTTGCCAATACCTGGTCTTGATGGCGGTCATGCACTCTTCACTCTCTGGGAGGTGATCACCCGTCGCAAGCCTAGTGATAAGTTCCTCGAGGTGATGCAGTATATAGGCATGGCGTTGCTGCTGTTGCTCCTAATCTATGCCAACGGCAACGACATCCTAAAACTATTCAACTAAACCCTGTGGCTCATGGCGAAGCTTAAACGCACCTTTTTCTGCACGTCGTGTGGTCATGAGGCTCCCAAGTGGCTCGGCAAGTGCCCTGCGTGTGGCGAGTGGAACACCTTTACTGAGCATGTTGTGGCTAAGGATAGCGGCTCTACGCAGCGACTATCGAGCAGCGTGCCCAAGGCACAGCCACAGCTTGTTCAGGATATTTCGGAGCATACCACGCGCCGCATAGATACTGGTATCGCCGAACTCAATCGTGTGCTGGGCGGCGGCCTAGTCCCTGGCTCGCTGATACTCATTGGCGGTGAGCCCGGCATTGGCAAGTCTACGCTATCGTTGCAGATAGCCCTCACCGATAACAACCTCAGAACACTCTATGTCTCGGGCGAGGAGTCCTCGGAGCAGATCAAGATGCGCGCCTTGCGTCTAGGTATAGGCAATAAGGAGTGCACGGTATATACCGAGACACTGCTCGAAAATATCGTCACGGAGATCGAGGAGCTACGCCCCGATATAGTCGTCATCGACTCGATACAGACCATGTCTACTGACCTTGTGGAGTCGTCGGCAGGCAGCGTGCCTCAGATTAGAGAGTGTGCAACGACACTCTTGCGTGTGGCAAAGAGCCTCGGTATAGCCATATTTATCATCGGACATATCACCAAGGATGGCACCATCGCCGGACCTAAGATCCTTGAACATATCGTCGATGTAGTGCTTCAGTTCGAGGGCGATGGCAACCATACCTATCGAATACTCAGAGGTACTAAAAACCGTTTCGGTGCTACCTTCGAGATTGGTGTCTTCGAGATGCGCGATACGGGGTTGAAGCAGGTCGATAATCCCTCGGAGATTCTTCTTACCCACTACGACGAGCCCCTCTCGGGATGCGCCATTGGAGCATCTGTCGATGGCATTCGTCCCTATCTTATTGAGGTTCAGGCACTGGTGAGTGGTGCTGCCTATGGCACTCCGCAACGTTCCACTACGGGCTTCGATCAGCGTCGCCTCAATATGTTGCTTGCCGTGCTTGAGAAGCGTGTTGGCATGAAGATGTTTCAGAAGGATGTCTTCCTCAACTTTGCTGGAGGCTTTAAGATCGCAGATACGGGCATGGACCTCGCCGTAGTTGCCGCCATCATCTCGTCGTACTACGACCGTGCTCTAAGCTCAGAGGTATGTTGCGCTGGCGAGATCGGTCTTTCGGGTGAGGTGCGCCCTGCACCCCGCACCGAGCAACGTATTGCTGAGGCAGCGCGTCTAGGCTTCAAGCGTATCGTCGTGTCGAGCTTTGTGGAGAAGAGCGTGAAGCGTCCCAAGGGCATTGAGATAATCTTTATCTCGAGTATCGATCAGCTCCCCAAGGCGTTGTTCTAGTACCTCGCGCTTAAAAATCAAGCCGTCCCCTCTGCGTCTTTTCTTCGTATCTCCCTATCAGTAGAAAACAAAAAAATCCCGAAGGCTCTAAACCCTCGGGATCTACTATTCCGTTCCTCTTGGTGTTACTCGCTAACAAGGATACGACCGCAGTACTCGCACACGATAAGCTTCTTACCCTGACGGATGTCTGCCTGACGCTGTGGAGGGATGCGGTTGAAGCAGCCACCACAAGCATCACGTGTCACGGTAACAACAGCCAAGCCATTGCGCACGTTGCTACGGATGCGGTTGTAGGCGGTGAGAAGACGCTCGTCGATAGGCTCCTTAGCCTTCTCAGCCTTGGCGTTAAGCTCAGCGATCTGCTGTGCTGTCTCAGCCTCGATAGAGTCGAGCTCCTCGCGCTTAGCCTTGTAGTCGATGTTGCGCTCCTCAACAAGTGAGTTTGTCTCGTCGATAACGGCCTTCTTGGTCTTCATCTGTGCTGAGTACTCCTTAAGACGCTTCTCGGCAAGCTCAATCTCAAGCTCCTGATACTCAATCTCCTTGGTGATAGCATCGAACTCGCGGTTGTTGCGAACGTTGTTCTGCTGCTCCTTATAGTTGGCAATCATGATCTTTGCCTGATCCACCTCGCGCTTACGCTGGCGAGTGAGTGAGTTAAGCTCCTCAATCTCGGCATTTACATTCTCGATACGAGTATTCAAACCAGTAAGCTCATCCTCGAGGTCCTGCACCTCCAAAGGAAGCTCACCCTTAATCTTGTTGATTTCGTCGATGGCAGAGTCTATCTTCTGCAACTCATAAAGAGCCATAATCTTCTCCTGCATCGAGTAGTCAACCTCGTTTGTCTTCTTCTGTGCCATATATTGATATTTTAGTTATTTTCGTCAATCCTATCGTTGCCTTCCCCCATACGCCTCAATCATCCCTTGACGTTGTGTCGTCCTCGGCGTTGTGGCCCTCACCCCTAGAGTAGGTAGTGTATGGGGCTGCGAGAGCATACACTCTTGCGAACTGCAAAGTTACACAATTTTTTTGATATTACATCATTTAAGATGTTAATTGCGCAAAATTCGCTCTCAAAATGCCCAATATCGAGCAAAATCATGCGATTCTCGCCCAACATGAAGTCGTTATACTTGAGATCGCCCGTAATGTAGACATCGGCTCCCGCAACAAGTGCGTCGTTGATGTTGGAGTGTCCCGAGCCGGTGCATATAGCCACGCGTCGCACCTTATCCATCGACTGAGGAATATCGCTATGTCGTAGTGCTGCGACGTTGAACGTCCTGCCTACGCGTCGCATGAAGGCCTCCACCTCCTCGGCTTCGGGCAGCGTGCCAATGACGCCAAAGCCTACCTCGGGATTATCGCGACGTGGCTCTAGTACGCTCATCGCCTCTAGTCCAACCATCGCTCCCACGCGCCAGCTCATACCCTCGCGTGTGGCATCAAGGTTGGTGTGGGCAGCGTAGAGAGCTATGCCATGACGTATGGCTTGCTCAACACATCGCTCGACGTATGTTGCCGAGTTAAAGCGTTTCAGCGGGTTGAAGATGATAGGGTGGTGGGTGATGATAAGGTCGCACTCCTCGCGTAGTGCCTCGTCGATAACCTCCTCGGTAACATCCACGGCAAGCAGCGCACGATGCACCTCATCGTCGAGGCGTCCTACGATGAGTCCCGAGTTGTCGTAGCTCATCTGTAGCTCCAGTGGCGCAAACTCCTCGATTGCCTGAACTATCTCTCTAAGCTTCATCTTGCCTGTTGCATTAGAATAGTGACTGCTCGTAGAATGGGAAGAGCTCCTTGGTGTCATCCTTCTTGCGCTTTGCACGACGACGTGTTGCTGTCTGCTCCTCACCCGCTGTCTGCTCCTCTGTAGGCTCCTCGCTCTTGCGTGGACGACCGCGGCGACGTGGCTCTGCGGCAACCTCTGGCTCGTCGTTAGGCTGCTCTGTGTTGCTCTGCTCTGCGGCTATCTCCTGCGTAGTGACCTCGGCAACTACCTTAGCCTTAGCCTCGCTCTCGACCTCTGAGATTAGCTCTGTAACAGCCTCTAGTGGTGCTTCGTATTCGATAGGGCTCTTCTCGCCTAGCGACTCGCGTACCTCAACGAGCATGGCGCGAATGCTCTGAAGACGCTCCAAGATCGAGATCTCGCTGCGCACCTTCTTGCCACGACGCTTCATCGCCTTGTTGGCACCCTCCAGGGTCATGCCCTTCTCCTTGACTAGATGGTATATGAGTTTGAAGTTTTCGACATCCGAGGGGGTAAACATACGGTTACCCTTCTTATTTTTATGAGGCTTTATGCAGTCGAACTTCGACTCCCAGTAGCGGATGAGCGATGCGTTGACATCGAACATCTCAGTAACCTCACCCATAGAGTAAAGTAATTTTTCCATCTCTATATTTTTTATAGTTTTAATATTCGTAAATCTTTGGGATACATGTTGTTGCATCGTGCGCCTATGCGCTTTACGAAGCCTATTGCTATGCCACGATACCTCACTAGGTTGATCCCCTCGCTGCATAGTGCAGCGGGTATGTCGAGGCGACGTAGGTAGTTGAGTGCATCCTCCAGCTCTAGCTCGACGCTTGGCACAACGTCACTGCGCATGCCCACGTATAGTGCTAGCGCATGTTCGGGGCGTAGCTTGCCTTTAAATATCTGTCCCATAGCCACGCCTGAGTAGATTACCGATAGGCTCTCCGAGAGGGCGATAACATCATCTACGACACGCTTGTTGTAGCAGTATATCATCTCGTTAACCACTCTGTATGCAACGCTCTCGGGGTTGTCGATCCATCTATCTAGCTCCTTAATATCGCTCTTGGCAGGAAGCGTGAAGAGCTTGCGTCGTGGCTTTACGGTTAGGCGATGCGTGTTGCCCTCCGCCTTGCGCGCTATGGCAGCAAAGAAGCCCTCTCCCGAAGCGCGATGAGGGTAGAAGTGGAAGCATTGAAATGCCCCTACCTGGCTGCGAACAATGCCCCAGTCCTCCTCTGTTGCGATATTGTCGAAGGGCTCTATCTCGGCTCCATACTCCGACATTAGCCACTCGACAATGCCCTCATCCTCCTTCGAGTTGAAGGTGCATGTGCTATATAGCAGTGTACCACCAGGGCGTAGTGTTCGCCACGCCTCTGCGAGTATCTCGCGTTGACGCTCGGCGCAGGTGTCGGGTGCTGCTGGTGTCCACTCGCTACGCGCCTCATCCATCTTGCGAAACATGCCCTCACCCGAGCATGGCGCATCGACAGCCACAACATCGAACCAGTGCTCAAACTCGCCGATGTGTGCGGGTTGGTTGCACGTTACCACCACATTGCCCACTCCCCAGCGTTGCACATTGTCGGCAAGGGCTAGGGCGCGGCTGCGGCTGATGTCGTTGGCAACAACCAGACCTTGATCGCCTACCAGTGTTGAGTAGATGGTGCTCTTGCCTCCTGGCGCAGCGCACATGTCGAGCACTCTCAATCCGCTAAGATCTAGGCCGCGAAGCAGATAGCCTACAAACTGTGACGATGCCTCCTGCACGTAGTAGGCACCTCCGTGCAGCAGAGGGTCGAGCGTAAACTGTGGGCGTGACTCGAGGTAGCGACCCTGCTCCGACCAGCCTATCGCATCACCAGTAAACCCCTCGGCGGGCTTGCGTGGGTTAAGACGAATGGAGGTTAGTGGCTCGGTGTCGAGTGCGGCAAAGAGAGCCTCAGCCTCCTTGTCGCCCAACTCGCTACGCATGTTGAGCATAAACTTCTCTGGAAGCCTCTGGCGCATAACTATAGCTGGCGTTTACCGCTACACATCTCCTCGACCTCGGCGCAGATGCGGTCGATGATCGATGGATCTCCCACAAAGTCGTCGCTATCCTTGTCGACAACAAGCACACGTCCCTCGTAGATATTCTCGATCCAGTGGTTGTACTTGTCGTTGAGGCGACTCAGATACTCCTCGTCGATATTCTGCTCGTACTCTCTGCCGCGCATTTTGATCTGCGAGATGAGTGTTGGCACGCTAGCCTTGAGGTAGATGAGCACATCGGGCTTTGGTAGTAGGTCCTGCTCGATGTTGAACATCTTCATGTAGGTGTCGAAGTCACGGCTTGCCATCAGACCCATTGCGTGAAGGTTGTTGGCAAAGATGTGGGCATCCTCGTATATGGTGCGATCCTGCACGATGTTCTCAGAGCCATCGGCCAACATCTCGAGTGTCTGCTGAATACGGCTGCCTAAGAACCATAGCTGAAGATGAAACGACCAGCGACCCATATCCTCGTAGAAGTCACTGATGTAGGGGTTTGCGAGGTTCTCGTAGTATGCCTTAGCCCCGTAGCGTTTTGTTAGTATCTCGGTTAGCGTAGTTTTGCCGCTACCGATATTGCCAGCAATAGCTATATACATAATAGTTAGTAATTTATATTGTTTTTTACGTTTGCTTAATTAAAGAACTCTGCCACGCGCATCACGGAGTCTGGCATCGAGAATACCACCACGCGGTCGTAGGCGTTGATCTGCGTGTCGTCCACAGCGATAAATACTCTGTCGCCGCGCACCACGCCGCCGATGATGGCATCATCCGGAAGTCCTATATCGCCAACGCGCCCCTTGGTGGCTGGCGAGTTAGGCTTGACGATAAACTCCATAACCTCGGATTGGCTGCCCGTAAGGCACTTAACTGTCTGCACGTCGGTTGCCATCGTGAAACGGAAGATGTTGGAGGCCGTGATGAGCTTCTTGTTGATGATGGTGTCGACACCAATGCTCTCGGCAAGCGAGATATAGTTTATGTTCTCCACCTCGGCAATCACCTTCTTTACGCCCATGCGCTTGGCAAGCATCGCTGCGAGGATATTTGTCTCGCTGCGACCAGTGACCGCAACAAAGGCATCCATGCCTGCTATATCCTCCTCGATCATCGCCTCGGTATCGCGACCATCCTCGTTGATGATGAGCGTCTTGTCGAGGAACTCAGCAAGACGGAATGCCTTGTCGGCGTTGTAGTCCACCAACTTCACGTTCACGTCGTTTTGCAACTCGCTGGCGATACGCACGCCGATGCGCGAACCTCCGAGGATCATCATATTGCGAATTGTCACCTCGCCACGTCCCGACTGCTCGACAACACGCTGCGTGGCGTTGTGGCGCGTGATGACATATATCATGTCGCCCTCCTCGTAGTGGTCGCCAAGCTTGGGTATGATGGTCTTCGAGCCGCGTACGATAGCCACCGTGCGATAGTCAATATCCTCGTCGAGGGTGTCGGGGTCGATGACGCTCTCGCCAAGTAGGGGCGAGGTGAGCTCAAGACGAAAGGCCACAAGAGAGAGCTTGCCGCCTGAGAACTCGACATACTCGGTTGTCGAGGTGTGTCCCAGAAGGTTGATAACCTCGCGTGCGGCGATATGCTCGGGGTAGAAGATGTAGTCGATGCCCATGTCGATGAATACCTCCTTGCTGTTGGGCTCAAGATATTCGCTGCTGTCGACACGTGCAATAGCCTTCTTGGCACCCATCTGCTTAGCAACAACTGCTGATAGGATGTTGTCGTTCTCGACCGAGCGCACAGCGATGAAGAGGTCGCATTTTCTTACTCCCGACTTGCGCAATACGGAGAATTGTGTGGTGTCGCCCTCGACGGTGACCACATCGACAAGGTTGTCGATCTCGGCAAGTGCCTTCGAGTCGACATCGACAACCGTGATCTCGTGTCCGTTACCACTGAGCATCTTTGCTAGATGCGTACCCATGTCACCAGCGCCAGCGATAATAATCTTCATAGAGTAACCAAGTAAGTATAAAACAGTTATATACAGCGCGTCACCTAATGACGTACTATAACATTTGCAAAATCAACTGCAAATATATAAATTTGCATCTGAAAAACCAATAATAACAATTAGTTTTTAATATATATAATGTCAACATTACTTGTAACAATCATCGCAGCAGTCGCGGTAGTGGGCTTTTTTGCACTCGCCATGTCGCTTACCTACATCTTCAAGGGACACCACATCCAGTCCGAAATATCGACAAACCCAAATATGCAGAAGATGGGTATCAAGTGTGCTGTGCAGGAGACGCGTGAGGATATGGGTCTTAACGACTGCGAAACGGATAATATATGTAGTGGCAACTGTGCAGGTTGTGATATAAGTCATGCTGAATCAGCTAAATAGAAGATAGTATGGTGGAGCAGAAGAGTCAAAGTGAGTGGCTATGTCGTAATTGTAACACAGCTGTAGCAGCCTCATGTGATAAGTGCCCGATGTGTGGTGCTAGCCGTCCCGAGATGGTGGAGGGTGATGATAGCGGGGAGGTTGTCTTCATCAGCAAGGAGCAGAGTGCTGAGCCAAAGAGAAGCAAATATATCTTTCGTGAGTCGGTGTTGGTGAATGCCGCCGATATATTGCTGATCCTTGGTCTGTTTTGCTCTGTGGCAGCTCTGCTGTCGCCAGCATTTATTGATGATGCGACATTCGCAAACCTTACGACACTCTCTATTGTTGCGGGTGTGGCGATCTTCCTCTTCTCGCTTATCACGTGGGCACTGTTTCGAAGTGTTGCCGAGATCTCGCGTATGCTGCGCGAACAACAAAGATAGTTGGTTATGACTAGGTTAATTCTGCTTTTCGCCACTCTTGCTCTGGTGTCGTGTGTTGCACGCAAGGATGCGACCCTCCCTACACCTGAGCCTATTGGCGAGGTTCTTACGGTTGTTGAGGGTGACTTCAATGGCGATGGCGTGGATGATGATGCAACGCTCTATTATGTTGAGGCTGAGCTGGATACTCTAGGGCGCGTCGTTACCCCTGAGAGCTATGTTGTGGCATTTGCTGCTGACTCGATCACGCGCAAGGTATCGACAAGGCGTGTTGATGAGCTTGTGGCTATCGACGATGTGGATGCTGATGGCAGAGATGAGATTGCGCTCTATTCGACCTACTCCGAAGGCTCGTCGTGGGGCGATCTGACGGTGTATGCTCTTAAGGGCGAGGAGTGGGGTAGGATAGTCACCACCTCGCTTAATCTCGATCTAGTGACAAAGATAGACTCTACGCTTGGTAGCCTCTCTCTTATTCGCCCCGACAGCGTCGATAACGAGCATGTGATCCTCCGACGTCCAGTGATTGTTGATGGCACTCTTGTTGAGGTTGTCGAAGAGCGACTAGCAATTTAAACTTCAATAGGGGGGAAGCTGAATAAAAAGTGTATTTTGTCGTTATGCTTGCTCTCAAAATCCTCATTTACGCCTAGTAAACTCCGGTTTTTCGGGCTTCGCAAGCCTAAAACTACATCTTTTTCTTCAACTTCTAAATAATAAGGGGATGACTAAAAAGTAAATTAGTCATCCCCTCTGCTTACTACTCGATAGCTATAAGCTTCGATTCTGCTGGCTTGCTAAGCTCGCTGCGCTTAGGTAGCCTGATGTGGAGCACGCCATGCTTCATCTTCGCCTTGATACCTTCGCGATCGATGTTATCGGGGAGGTTGAACACCTGTCTAAATGCGGTGTAGCTAAATTCGCGGCGTAGGTAGTGGTGCTTCTCATCCTTCGTGCAATCCTCCTCCGAGCAGCACTCCTTCTCCTTGTCCTCCTTTTCACACTCCTTCTCGAGCGACACTATAAGCTGGTTGTCGCCATTGAGTTCGATCTTAAGATCCTCCTTCGACATGCCTGGCGCAGCTACCTCAATCACAAACTTCTTGTCTGTCTCGATGACATTGATCTGTGGTGCTGTGGTGCGACGCACCATCTCTGGCCATTGATCGTAGAATAGGTCGCCCAGAAGCGACGGCATGCGGTTGTACTTTTTTACTGGTAACATATTACTAAATTGTTTTAATGAATACACCTCAACCAGATGCAAAATATGCGCCACATCATGAGACTATCAATCGCTAAGAGGGGCTAATTGTAAAAAAAAAAACAAAAAAATATCGCAAATATTTTGGAACTTAAGAAAAATGCTCTATCTTTGCACTCGCTTTTAGAGCAATGGCGAGATAGCTCAGCTGGTCAGAGCGCATGATTCATAATCATGAGGTCGAGAGTTCAAGTCTCTCTCTCGCTACACCATAAGCACCTGCGGTTCTTCCGCGGGTGTTTTTTTTATTTCTACAACTCGTGTTTATTGCCTTACTGGGGGCGGCTTGTCTGGCACAATTTTAGAAATGTCGGTATTAATCAAATTCAAATACCGATATGAAACAGAACGATAAAAAACATCTAACGGCCGAGAATGGTCGACCTATTGCCGACAATCAGAACACACAGACCGCCGGCGTGCGAGGACCTGTAACTTTGCAAGACCCGTGGCTCACCGAGAAACTCGCCCATTTTGACCGCGAGGTAATTCCCGAAAGGCGTATGCACGCTAAAGGGTCGGGTGCCTACGGAACGTTTACCGTCACGCACGACATAACAAAGTACACGCGCGCATCAATCTTCTCGGAGGTGGGCAAGAAGACCGACTGCTTTGTCCGCTTCTCGACCGTGGCGGGCGAGCGTGGCGCTGCCGATGCCGAGCGCGATATTCGTGGCTTTGCGATGAAGTTTTATACCGACACAGGCAACTGGGATTTAGTGGGTAACAATACCCCTGTATTCTTCCTGCGCGACCCCTTGAAGTTTCCCGACCTCAACCATGCCATCAAGCGCGACCCTCGCACGGGTATGCGCTCGGCAAATAGCAACTGGGACTTCTGGACACTGCTCCCCGAGGCACTGCATCAGGTAACTATCACGATGTCGCCACGCGGTATTCCCTACTCGTTCCGCCACATGCACGGCTTTGGTAGCCACACATATAGCTTTATCAATGCCGACAACCGCCGCACGTGGGTTAAGTTCCACCTGCGTACGTTGCAGGGCATAAAGAATATGACCGATGCTGAGGCTGAAGCTGTGATTGCAAAGGATAGAGAGTCGCACCAACGCGATTTATTTGAAGCTATTGAGCGTGGCGACTATCCTCGCTGGCTGATGCAGGTGCAGCTGATGACCGAAGACGAGGCGAAGGAGTACTCCATCAACCCCTTTGATCTTACGAAGGTGTGGTATCACGGCGACTTTCCGCTGCACGATGTCGGCATCTTGGAGCTTAACCGCAACCCCGAAAACTTCTTTGCCGAGACCGAACAGGCGGCGTTCAACCCGATGAACATCATCGACGGCATAGGCTTCTCGCCCGATAAGATGTTGCAGGGACGATTGTTCTCATACGGCGATGCACAACGCTACCGCCTAGGTGTAAACCACCACCTGATACCCATAAACAAGCCTCGCTGCCCATACCACGCCTACCATCGTGATGGACAGATGCGCACCGACGACAACGCAGGGCGCACCATAGGCTACGAGCCAAATAGCTATGGCGAGTGGAAAGACCAGCCGCACCTTAAAGAGCCACCTTTGTCGGTCGCTGGCGAGGTATATAACTATGACGAACGAGAGCTCGATAGCGACTACTACACGCAGCCGGGCAAGCTATGGCGACTGATGTCTGCCGAGGACCAACGAGCCACTTGCGAGAATACGGCACGCGCGATGGGCGATTCGGACGTATTTATTAAGTATCGCCATATACGTAACTGCCACCGTGCCGACCCAACGTACGGCGAGGGTGTTGCAAGGGCGTTGGGCTTGTCGCTTGCCGAGGCTCTCATCGCCAAAGATCCCGCCCACCCATCGTGGGATTGGAGATAGAGTCAAAGAGGGGAGGCTTAAATATAAAAGCCATCCCCTCACTCTACTTCCTACGTCGAGCTAATTGATAAGTTCTCTATAATCTACACATAGATCAATGTTATGGAGCTTATCCCACTTATCGACAAGCAGTGCTTTAGTCCATAGCTCAGGCGCATCAGTCATCGTCATCACAACATCTATATTTAGTTGATATTCGGTTTCGGACACCTGTTGCAGGCTCTCTACCAAGGTGTCGTGTATGCCTTGTGGAGTACCGCCGTGTGCTATAATCATAGTATACTTTTCAAAGTCGACAGAGGGGTAGCTCTCTTGAGATTCAGATTGAATGTAGCGAGCAAGCTCCTCGTTGCTATTTACAATGATGACACTATTGTTGAGCTGTGGCAGTTGCCACTCACATGTTGT
>JAFNXN010000001.1 GCA_017379015.1 Alistipes sp. | reverse complement strand
AAGTAACTTAGCCAGCCCCCTTAGAGAGTGAATAAAAAGATGTAGTTTTAGGCTTGCGAAGCCCGAAAAAGCGGAGTTTACTAAAGCGTAAATGAGCATTTTGAGGGCAAGCGTAACGACAAAATACACTTTTTATTCACTCTCATATCCGTTATCTGTTTGACTCTTTTGCCATTAGCATCAGTGCCATAGGTATATGGCAATAGCCCGTGGGGTGCTTATCCAGGTAGTCCTGGTGGTACTCCTCGGCATCGTAGAATCTCTCTAGCGGCTGTAGCTCAACTGCAATAGGCTCGTCAAGCTCATCTGCTACGGCGTTGTATATAGGCTCGATGATCTCCAAATCCTGCTTATCGGTGTAGTATATGCCAGTACGGTAGCGCGTGCCACAATCGTTGCCCTGCTGGTTTAGCGATGTAGGGTCTATCGATCGGAAGAACATCTTTATTAGGTGTTCGAGCCCTACGATCTCAGGGTCGTAGACGACGTGTACACACTCCGCATATCCGGTACGGTCAGTATAGACCTCCTCGTATGTGGGTGCTACTGTTGTGCCATTGGCATATCCTACGCTTGTTGCCACAACACCACGTATCTGCTTGAAGTAGTGCTCTGTGCCCCAGAAACACCCTCCAGCCAAATATATCTCCTTGGTCATTAGTACTCAATATTATTCATTACCTCTTGTAGCTTGTTCAGAAAGCCTGTTGATATAGGCCCGTCCATCTGCGTGTGGTGGAACTGGAACGATAGCGAGATCGTAGTCTTAAACCACCCTTTGCGATATTTGCTCCACACGACAAAGGGGTTGTTCCAAAATCCAGCATAGACATTCACCACCGAGTCGAGTTCGCACTTTGTCAGTGCCGAGGAGCCTATCACCATGTAGCTCTCGTCGAGGGTTATGTCGCCCTCGCTGCAACTTGCCTCGCGCGTGAGTCGCAGATACTCCTTTTCAAATGTGTGTATATCCTCGCAAAAGGGTATGTCACAGGTGTTTATGCCGCCATCATTGGTCATCACGATGGTGTTTATCGCCAGGTTGTCAAACACCATTAGCTTGTCGCCTACGGGGAGCATATAGAACTCTTTGAATGCCGAAGCAGCCTTGACCACTGCGTAGCACATCAGCATATTGAGCTTTACACCCTTACGCTTTGAGAGTCGGCGTAGGTGCGTGATGTCGAATGTCTTTGTCATCGTAACCATCGGCATTGGGGCTTTCATCCATAGGTCGAATGCCTTGGCTCGTGACGTTGTTTTGGGGTCTATCTCTCTCATATTACTACTTATTTATTAGGTGGCGAATGGCTGCTATCGGGTCATATATTATCATGCGAGGTCCTGCCCAGCGCATTATCTCGCGTATCTTTTCGCGCATGTCGGGCTTGTAGCAGTGTATCGTGCAACGCTTGCATGCCGGCTTCTGCTCCTGAAATTTGCATCCATTCAACCTCTTGTGTGCATACTCTTCAAGCATCTTGTACTCCTCTGGCATCTCTTTTGCTCCAAGCTTATGGCGACAGTAGAGGGCAATCATCTTTGATACAATACGCTTTTCCCTATCTATTTTACTCATTTTGTAATATTTTATGCACAAATATAGGAAAAAGTATTTAGTATTCATCACTTGAGGGGCTCATAAGCGACTTGAGGCTCATGTTGAAGGTCCATCATTATGATGGCAAAGATAAGGAAAAAGTATTTAGTATTCATCACTTGAGGGGCTCATAAGTGATGTGAGGCGTATGTGTGGGAGGGGCGAAACTATTTACACTAATTTTATAAAACCTTAGTAATGATGGGTTATTTATTAATTCTTCTTCTGATATCCTTTATCACATCATCTGTTGGATGGGTCTACTTCATCTACTTCTTTAGCATCGGCTACGGGTTGTCTATCTCCACACTCTCTGTAGCTATTGTCGTGATCTTTATTGAGCAGTTGACGCTCCCAACTATCATTCTGTGTGGGGTGTTGTTTATCTATGGTCTTCGTCTATCTCTATACCTCTTTATTCGCGAGCGACGCTCAGCCTCTTATCGTAAGATACTCTATCAGCCGGATGTTGCAACTAAGAAGCCGCTCTCCACAATGCTTATGATATGGCTTATGTGCGCCCTGCTTTATGTTGGTCAGATGAGTCCTGTTAGCTTCTACCTCTTTAACGCCTCGCGCCTTGCATCTGTAAGCGAGGTATGGGCGTGGATTGGTGTTGCTATTGTTACCCTCGGCGTGGCTATCGAGATTGTTTCTGACGCCCAGAAGAGTGTTGCCAAGAGGGCCAATCCTCATCGTTATGTCGACAGTGGTCTCTATCGTATCGTTCGTTGCCCCAACTATTTTGGCGAGATCCTTATGTGGAGTGGTAGCTTTGTGATATGCTTCGGCTCTTACTGCTCTGTTGCCCAGTGGGTTATAGCCTCCCTAGGTTATGTCGGAATTATCTATGTGATGTTTAGCGGGGCGCGTCGTCTCGAGCTTCGTCAAAGCGAGGTCTATGGCGATGATCCCAACTTTCAACTATACATTAAGCGCACACCACTCCTCCTTCCGTTCGTGCCGATCTACTCGGTTGCACGTTTTAAGTGGCTAAAAGGATAAATTTGTTGTGATAAGGGGTCGATTGCGGCCCCTAACAAAAAATGCCACCAATGGGACGTACGCTTAGTACTACCCATCGGTGGCATTTTTGCCGAGTGTAGCACTCGGCACCCTTCTGACAACAAATTTGCTGTGATAAGGCGTCATCTACTGCCGCTAGCAAATTATCTCGTCAATGGGCAGTACGCCTAAGTACAGCCCATCGCCTCGAAATTCGCCGAGCGTTGTATCTAACGCCTTCTAACAACAAATTTTCTTTGCTGTGATAAGGTGTCATCTGCTTTACCAAGCTCATTGCTACGAATGGGGAAATACGCCCAAGTATTCCCCCATCCGTTTCAATTTCGACGTGGCACCACATCTAACGCCTTCTAACAACAAATTGACTCTAATGTAATAAGGAGTAATCTCCTGCCCCTAACAAAAAATGCCACCAATGGGACGTACCTCCAAGTACTACCCATCGGTGGCATTTTTGCCGAGTGTTGATCTAACAACAAATTGTCGTGGTGCTAAGCGAGGTAGTTCTACCAGCTCTCCCTGTTCTATCCCTCAAACTCTTCTGCCATAAACCATCGAGGAAGGTTGCAGCCAATGTAGTTACCCACGATTGCCCACACCCATGCGCCGAGCATTGCTATGTCGAACTTGCCAAGAAGTAGGGCTAGCGAGTAGTAGAAGGCATCGGCGACGCAGTGGGGTAGACCACACATGATAAAGACCGGAACGCCAAAAAGCAGTGGTAGGTAGTGCCCCTTACGTGCGCCATATACCGAGAGGGTCATGATGAGTCCCGTGCCAATGGATGTGACGGTGAGTGCGTGCCACGATGCGCCGAGGCGTGATGCAACTATCGTGTCGAGGTTGCTCGCGACGCTCTCGTTAGCCACATAGATTGCGATGACTGCTGCCACCATACATCCTACGGCGTTGCCCAGTAGCATGGGTACTAGTCGCCACGACTCACGATAGGGTAGATAGCCCGCCTTGCCAGTGTAGAGCTGCGCGCGGCACATAACCACCGACAAGAGTCCAAAGGCGAAGAGCACGGCACCTGCCAGCCCGCCTACACGAAGGTAGACAAGGCCAGCAACACCGATAAGCAGACCGGCAAAGACCGACATCGAGAGAAACTGTCGCATTACATCACGATGTTGATAATCTTGCCCTTAACAACGATGATCTTCTTAGGCTGCTTACCCTCGAGCCACTTACGTGCGCCCTCGGTCTCGACGATCTGCTGCTGGATTGCCTCCTGCGCCATGTCGAGAGGATACTCCTGCTTGAAGCGGAGCTTGCCGTTGATCATCACTGGGTACTCAAATGAGTTCTCAACAAGATACTCTGCGTTGAACTTAGGGAACTCTGCATCGCAGACTGTTGTTGTCTTGCCCAAAGCCTCGTGCCAAAGCTCCTCGGCGATGTGTGGCGCAAATGGTGCGATGAGAGCTGTTAGAGGCTCCAATATCTCGCGCTTCGAGCAGTCGCCAAGCTCGTTGAGGCAGATCATGAAGGCTGCAATCGAGGTGTTGAATGAGAAGTTCTCGATATCCTCGCCCACCTTCTTGATGGTCTTATGTAGTGTCTTTAGCTCGGCAGCTGTTGCCTTCTCGTCGTTTACGAGAAGCACGCCATCGCGCGAGTAGAACTTAGCCCAGAAGCGGCGCAAGAACTTATGCACGCCGTCGATACCGTTAGTATCCCAAGGCTTCGACTGCTCCAAAGGACCGAGGAACATCTCATACATACGCAATGTGTCGGCACCGTAGGCATCTACGATATAGTCTGGGTTTACAACGTTGAACATCGACTTCGACATCTTCTCGATAGCCCAGCCGCAGATATACTTGCCATCCTCCAACACAAACTCGGCATCGGCAAACTCAGGACGCCACTTGCGGAAGGCCTCAAGGTCGAGAATATCGTTCTTGACGATGTTCACGTCAACGTGAATCTCCTGAGTGTCGTACTCGCCCTTAAGACCTAGCGATACGAACTTATTTGTGCCAACGATGCGATATACGAAGTTCGAGCGACCCTGGATCATACCCTGGTTTACAAGCTTCTTGAATGGCTCCTCCTCGCATACGTAGCCGAGGTCGTAGAGGAACATGTTCCAGAAACGTGAGTACATCAAGTGACCTGTGGCGTGCTCGATACCACCTACATAGAGGTCTACATTGCGCCAGTACTCGTTAGCCTCCTTGCCCACCAAGCCCTTGTTGTTGTGTGGGTCCATGTAGCGCAAGTAGTAGGCCGAAGAGCCTGCAAAGCCAGGCATCGTAGATAGCTCGTAGGGGTGACCCTCGCTATTGTGCCAGCCCTCGACACGTGCCAATGGTGGCTCACCAGCCTCCGTAGGACCGAAGTTCTCGATTGGTGGAAGCTGCAATGGAAGCTCCTCGTCTGTGAGGCGATATGCCACGTCATCCTTATAGTAGATTGGGAATGGCTCGCCCCAGTATCTCTGACGTGAGAAGATAGCATCGCGCAGACGGTAGTTGATGAGCTTCTTACCCAAGCCGCGACGCTCCACCTCCTCAAACATAAAGTGGATAGCATCCTTCACGTCCATGCCGTTGATGATCTCTGAGTTGATCACCTTGCCCTCCTTAGCGTCGTAAGACTCAACCTCAAGGTTGCCACCCTCGACAACAGGGATGATCTCCAAGCCGAAGTGACGTGCAAAGGCGTAGTCGCGTGAGTCGTGAGCAGGAACAGCCATGATAGCACCAGTACCATAACCTGCAAGCACGTAGTCGGAGATGTAGATAGGAATCTCGCGACCGGTGAATGGGTTAACTGCGTAAGATCCTGTCTTCACGCCACTTACGCGCTTAGTGTCGGCAATACGCTCGCGCTCCGAGCGACGCTTAGTCTCGGCGATGTATGCCTCTACAGCCTCGCGGTTATCCTCTGTTGTAAGCTCCATAACCCACTCATGCTCAGGGGCAATAACCATGAACGTAACGCCATATATAGTGTCAGGACGTGTGGTGAAGATCTCGAGCTTGCGCTCCGAGCCAGCTACATCGAAGAATACCTGAGCACCTACCGAGCGACCAATCCAGTTGCGCTGAATCTCCTTGAGCGATTCGCTCCACTCTAGTCTTTCAAGGCCGTCGAGCATACGCTGAGCGTAGGCAGTAACACGCAGTAGCCACTGCTTCATGCGCTTCTGCTCTACAGGGTGACCACCACGTACCGACAAGCCCTCCTTAACCTCGTCGTTGGCAAGCACTGTGCCCAACGCTGGACACCAGTTCACCATGGTGTCGGCGCGGAATGCTAGGCGGTAGTTCTGTAATGTCTGTTCGCGCTCAGCCTCGGTCATGGCGTTCCACTCCTCGGCAGTAAACTTAAGGTGTGTGGTCTCGGCGGCGTCGATACCCTCAGTACCATGCTTCTCGAAGTGTGTCTTAAGTGCGCTGATAGGCTCAGCCTTCTGGGTGAGGTTGTTGTACCAGTGGTCGAACATCTCGAGGAATGCCCACTGTGTCCAGTGGTAGTACTCAGGCTCGCATGTGCGCACCTCGCGTGACCAGTCGAACGAGAAACCTATCTTGTCGAGCTGCGAACGGTAGCGTGCAATGTTCTCCTCGGTGGTTACTGCGGGATGCTGACCTGTCTGAATGGCATACTGCTCAGCAGGCAGACCAAAGGCATCGTAACCCATAGGGTGAAGCACGTTGAAGCCCGACTGACGCTTGTATCGCGAGTAGATGTCAGATGCAATATATCCAAGTGGGTGACCTACATGAAGACCCGCACCCGATGGGTATGGGAACATATCCAAAACATAGAACTTTGGGCGCGAGGCATCCACATCTACGCGATAAGTGCCCTCCTCGCTCCATCTCTTTTGCCACTTTTGCTCAATGGCCTTAAAATTGTACTCCATAATCTATATATATATTTATTGTTAATTAATCTTCATCATCATCAAAATCATCTATCGAGCTATCCACATAGAAGC
Source organism: Alistipes sp. (assembly GCA_017379015.1). Classification (GTDB taxonomy): domain Bacteria; phylum Bacteroidota; class Bacteroidia; order Bacteroidales; family Rikenellaceae; genus Alistipes. Next base: position 28,602 of record JAFNXN010000001.1, on the reverse strand, counting down.
CATCCATCAGTGCATCTATGTTGCGTCGATCCTTCTTCGTAGGACGTCCCATGCCTCGCTCGCGGAACACAAATATTGTCTCGCGTGGAGGGTTGAGCTTGTCCAGCTCCTCCTGTGGCGTGCAGTTTAGACAGTAGGTGGGGACATTCTTAGCTGGTTGGCGGCTCGACACAAGCTCAAGCACCTTATAGCTATAGGTCACTCGTTCGCGACGTATTGTGATGCGGTCGCCTATCTTCACCTCGCGCGAAGGCTTGGCATAGGCATCGTTTACCATCACGCGGTTGAGGCGTATAGCATCGGCAGCGTCGCTTCGTGTCTTGAATATTCTTACTGCCCAGAGGTATTTATCTAAACGTATCTCACTCATCGTTGTAATCTCTTGTTATGGTTTGTGCGGCTTACGCTGATGATCATGCCCAGCGATAGGGTAGATAGCAGCAGCGAGGATCCTCCACGCGATATGAATGGCAGGATCTGTCCTGTCTCGGGTAGAAAGTTCACCTGCACGAGGATGTGTAGCAGTGCCTGTGCTGTTATGAGCAGTCCCAGTCCTAGTGTCATCAACGTTGGGAATGGCGTGGTGCATTGCTGTCCAATATCCATGGCTCGGAAGAATATCCAGATGTATAGCAGCATGAGTATTAGACCTAGGATTATGCCATACTCCGATACGAAGAAGGCGTATGCGTAGTCGCTCTCGGGGTGTGTGACAAGCACTCGTGAGGTGCTCTGTCCAGCACCCTCTCCCACAAGTTTGCCATTGTGGATGGCTATGAGGGCGCGCTGCGTGTCGGATATATCGCTTATGCTACGTGCCTCGGTTGAGCCAAACCACTCGTTGCCCCATCTCTCAATACGCCTCTTCGCAATGTCGATACGTCCAGCACCCGCAGCCTCCATAGCTCCTAGGCCCAGCGCACCGATTAGGCCTATCACGAGGCAGAACTTCGTTATCTCACCTAGGTTCACACGTCCGATGTAGAGCATGATAATCGAGATGATAAATACGATGAGTGCCGACGAGGTGTGTGCCGGAACGATCACTATGCACGATAGCAGTACAGGACCAAGCAGCGGTATTGTGTTTTTGCGTATAATCTCGCGTTGCTTTGGCGACCTAAGCCTAAACGACGTGGGGATTATCTTCAGCGTGTTGATTGTCGCCTGGCGCGACTCCATGACGCGTGCTAGGGTTAGGATGGTGGCAATCTTGAGGGCCTCGGAGGGCTGAAACTTGATAGGACCTATGCTCAGCCAGCGCGCCGCCTCGTTGGTCTTCTCGCCAATAAAGTAGGTTGCCACGGTACATATTATGCATATCAGATAGAAGAGGTAGGTCCATCGCATATAGACCTTATAGTCAATCTTGTGTACTATGAAGATAAGCATCACAGCACCAATCACAAAGACCACTTGCTTTTGGAGTGCGTCGAAGAGTGACATCTTCAGTGTGGCATCGTAGGTCATCTTTGCCATTGAGGAGTAGACCACAAGTATCGAGATGACAAGCAGCACGGTGAATATGATCCACAGTGTGCGGTCGCCCTCGAATATGCGTGAAGAGGGGAGTGACTCCTCTGGCTTCATACCCTTGGCTCTCTTGGATGCCTCGCTTGCTGGCGTTGCTGTTCCTCGCTTTTTTGCCTTATCACCCTTGCTCCAAAACATCGTTTACTCCTCGTTTAATACGTTTGACTTAACCCACTCCTTGAACTTTCGTCCGCGATCCTCATAGTTGCGGAAGAGGTCGAAGCTCGCGCATGCTGGCGAGAGGAGCACCGTGTCACCACTTGTGGCAAGCTCCTTAGCCGCCTTCATTGCATCTTCAAACGTGTTGCAGTTGCGCACAACGGGTACTATGCCCGTGAACTCGCGCACAAGCTTCTCGTTGTCCAAGCCCATACACACCAGAGCCTTCACCTTGCGACGTGCAAACTCCTTGATAGGGGTGTAGTCGTTACCCTTATCCGTGCCTCCGGCAATCCATACCGTAGGACGCTTCATGCTCTCAAGAGCATACCACACCGAGTCCACGTTGGTGGCCTTCGAGTCGTTGATCCACTGAATATCGTTCTTCGTACCCGCTGGCTCTAGTCTATGCTCCACGGGCGAAAACTCATATATCGAACGCTTGATCTGCTTAGGGTCGATGCCCGCAGCTAGGGTGGCTAGCGCAGCTGCCATGGCGTTGTAGATGTTGTGCATGCCCTCGATCTGCATCTTTCGCGTGTCGATGGTTACCGACTTCTTGCCTACCGTAGCCGTGAAGTGGTGACCCTCAAGCACCGCATCGCCGTCGCCACTGGCTATGGCGCAGTTGATGGCAAATGGGAGCTGGCGGCCACGTAGCTCAGAGTCCATCTCCGAGAGCATCTGCTGCGTTACGGGGTCGTCTGCCGAGTATATGAAGCAGTCCGAGGCTGTCTGGTTCTGCGTAATGCGCATCTTCGAGCGAGCATAGTTCTCCAGTTTGTAGTCGTAGCGGTCGAGGTGGTCGGGTGTGATGTTCATCAGCAGACCTATGTCTGCCTTAAACTTGAAGCATCCGTCAAGCTGGAACGAGCTAAGCTCCAGCACGTGCCAGAAGTAGCGATCGGTAGCTACCGAGTAGGCGAAGCTCTCGCCGATGTTTCCACCAAGCGACACTTTACGTCCCGCGTCGACCATGATCTTGTAGATGAGCGACGTAGTTGTGGTCTTGCCATTCGAGCCTGTGATGCAGATGGTCTTCGCTACGCCCTTGTAGCGGCTGGCAAACTCAATCTCCGAGATGATGGGTGTGCCACGCTCGCGCAACTTCTTGACAATAGGTGCTGTGTCGGGAATGCCTGGCGACTTGATCACCTCGTTAGCATCCAATATGCGCTCCTCGGTGTGTCCCCCCTCCTCGTACTCCACGCCCCACTCATCGAGGCGTGCCTTAAACCTGTCGGCAATCTTGCCCATATCGGTAAGGAATGTGTCGAAGCCCTTCTTCTTAGCAAGGATGGCCGAGCCGTAGCCCGAGATACCGCCACCCAGAACAACTATCTTGCGTTTCATAATGTGTGGGTTTTACTGGATCTTAAGTGTTACGAGTGTGAGTGCCGAGAGCAGCAACGAGATGATGAAGAAGCGCATCATAATCTTAGTCTCGAAGATGCCCTTCTTCTGGTAGTGGTGGTGTATGGGCGACATGAGTAGTATGCGTCGTCCCTCGCCATACCTCTTCTTCGTATATTTGAAGTATGCCACCTGCACCATCACCGATAGTGCCTCGACGAGGAATACGCCGCAGAGCAGTGGCAGTAGAAGCTCTTTGCGGATGCAGAGGGCAAACACCGCTATAAGACCACCTATGGTTAGTGAGCCTGTGTCGCCCATGAAGATCTGTGCGGGGAATGAGTTGTACCACAGAAAACCAACAAGGGCTCCTGCGAAGGCAGCTGCGAAGACAACCATCTCGCCGCTATCAGGCAGATACATGATGTTGAGGTAGTCCGAGTAGATAAGGTGTCCCGAAAGGTAGGCTAATATACCTAGAACTAGGACTATTGGCACCGAGACGCTGGTGAGCAGACCATCTATGCCATCCGTGAGGTTTGCACCGTTCGACACGGCAGTGATCACGAAGATGGCGATGATGATGTAGACAAGCCATGCTAGCGTGTCGTTGCCACCGGTGAGTAGGTTATAGTTTAGCTCCGTATCCTTGAGGAATGGAATAGAGGTCTTTGCCGACTTATCGGGCGTGGTCGCAGCAACATACTTCACGGTGCGAGTGTCTATCTCGCCTGTTGCGCTGTCTACAACCTCGTATGTAGCTGTTTCAAAGCTCTTTTCGTGAATGATGATGTTCTCCGACTGCCACATTGTTGTGCCTACGATGATACCTAAGCCAACCTGTCCAACAATCTTGAAGCGACCCTTAAGACCATCTTTGTTATGGCGGAAGACCTTGATGTAGTCGTCAAGACCACCAATAAATCCGAGCCACACTGTAGAGATGATGAGTAGCTGGATGTAGATGTTTGAGAGGTCGCCAAAGAGGAGTACGGGTACGAGTATGGCGAGAAGAATTATCAGACCACCCATCGTCGGTGTGCCCTTCTTCTGTAGCTGACCCTCTAGTCCGAGGTCGCGAATATCCTCACCAATCTGCTTGCGACGCAGGTAGCGTATGATGCGCTTACCCATGAAGATTACGATCAGAAGCGAGAGGATGATGGCAGCTGCCGATCTAAACGATATATATTCACCGATGCGCATGCCTGGAAGATCGGTGTTTCGATCGAGGTAGTTAAGTAACCAGTGGAACATAAAAATAGGTTTTTATTGGGTATTAAACTAGTTGTGGGGTTATCGTCTGTTATGTGTTGTGTCAAATGCCTTGCGCACCTCCTCGCGATCATCGAAGTGGTGTTTCTCAGTGCCAATGATCTGATAATCCTCATGGCCCTTGCCCGCTATAAGTATTATGTCGGCAGGCTTTGCCAGCATTGCTACGGTGCGTATTGCCTCGCGACGATCGGTGATGCGCAGGTAGTTACGCGCCTCGCCTACACCCGCAACCATGTCGTCGAGGATAGCCTCGGCACTCTCGGTGCGAGGGTTGTCCGAGGTGAAGATTGCTGTTGTGGCGTAGCGCACTGCTATTTGGGCCATCTCGGGACGCTTTGTGCGGTCTCGGTCGCCACCACAGCCACAAACCACGAAGAGCTGCTGCTGAGGCCCACGCACCTCCTCGATTGTTTGAAGCACATTATCCAAAGCATCGGGGGTGTGGGCATAGTCTACAACAGCCATCGTGCGGTCATCCGCCACGATGGTCTCGAAGCGACCACTCACGGGGCTAAGTGTCGATAGTGTGGTGAGCACCTCCATCTTGTCGATGCCAAGGAGCGTTGCTGCGGCATATACCGTCGTTAGGTTGTAGGCGTTGAATCTTCCGGTGAACTTCACCCATAGCTCGTGACCCGCCATGTCGAGCTGCATGGCATCGGGCATAAGCTCTATGAGGCGTGTGTGGTAGTCGGCCATGGAGCGTAGCGATAGGCGATAGACCTTGGCACGTGTATTCTGCACCATCACCTCTCCGTTGCGGTCGTCGATGTTCACCACAGCCCACGCACCCTTGTCGAGTGAGTCGAAGAATGACTTTTTGGCACGTATATACTCCTTGAATGTGCCGTGGTAGTCAAGGTGGTCGTGTGTGAGGTTGGTGAAGAGAGCTCCGGTGAAGTGTAGATAGTCGATGCGATGCTGTGCTGCAGCGTGCGACGACACCTCCATGAAGCAGTATTCGCAACCCTCGTCTACCATCTCGCGCATCATCTTATTGAGGCGTATTGAGTCGGGTGTTGTGTGTGTCGAGTCTATGCTGCGCTCGCCAATGCGATATACTACCGTGGAGATAAGGCCAGCCTTATGTCCCATTGCCATGAACATGTCGAAGAGGAGTGTTGCGGTGGTGGTCTTGCCATTAGTGCCAGTAACACCTACGAGCTTCAGCTTTTGCGATGGGTTGCCGTAAAAGGCTGCCGCCATAGCCGCCATGGCGATGTTGCTATCCTCAATTAGAACGTATGCCACATCCTTGTTGAGGTGCTCAGGAAGACGCTGACATACAATGGCGCGTGCGCCGCGCTCAATGGCTGACTCAATATAGTTGTGACCGTCGCTTGCGCTACCCACAACGGCGAAGAAGCAGCTGCCTGCCTCAACCTTGCGGGAGTCATATTCGAGCGCGCTGATCTCGGGATCTAGCTCAACGTTGTTTAGCACTCGGAGATTGCCGAGTAGTGTGCTTAGTAGTCTCATTATCTGAAGTTATCTTTTTTTCGTTTATAGTCCAAGAGTAATGTGTACTCTATTTACGTGCGGTGTAATGGGGGTATTGGGCTCTATGCTCTGACTCTTCACACGTCCTACGCCCGTGTGAGTTACGCTAAGTCCCTGCTGCTCGAGCAGATAGAGGGCATCGGCGAGTCCCATGCCAACAACATCTGGTACGTAGCCCGCCTCGCTGCCCACCGATGTGTGATCGCGCTTGAGCATCGTCGGCGTGTGGGTAACGCCAGTTGGCTCAACTGAGGCGTGCAGCGTGGGGTAGTTGTTGTAGATGAAGTGTATGATGTCACACATAGGCTCTGCCGAGAGGCTGATGCCGTAGTATGTTGGGTGCGAAGTGGTCTTCTCCTTGGCTACTGCCACCATGATGGTGTACTTCGGATCTTCGATTGGCATCACCGCAACGAGCGAGCCGAAATAGTACTTATGTTGGTTTTCGCCATTACCCAATCCCTCTGTAAAGCTCTTGAGGTCAGCCTTGGCAACCGACGAGAAATCGCCCCATAGCTGGGCTGTACCCGTCTTACAACCGATATTCACGGGTAGTCCTCTAAGTTTGAAGCTTGTGCGCTCGGGTGTCGCAGCTGCCTTGAGGCACTTGAAGAGGTCGTTGACGGTCTGCTCCGAGCACATCCTCTCGATAAGTGTTACGGTTGGTAGCACCTCGGTGACAACGCCATCATGCTCCAGTCGGTCGATAAAGCGTGGTGCCACCATCTTGCCTCGGTTGGCTATGCCGTTGTAAAATGTGAGGGTTTGGATTGGGGGTATCTCAACAACATATCCGTAGCCCATCTGTGGGAATACCAGATCTGGACCACCATTGACACGCCATGTGTCAGAGGCGGGTGATGGTACTCTGCCTATCTTAGCACCATATTGCGACAGACCGATATCCTTGTTGAAGAGCAGACTCTCGAGGTAGCTTGTAAACTTCGAGGGGTCATCCTTGAAGCGGTCGTATATCGCCTTTGAGAAGTAGATGTTTGAGGAGTGGGCAAAGCCGTCCATCAGTGTGGGGTGAGTAATCTGGTCGCCATCCTCATCGCGCATCGTATGCTCGTCGCGCACATCGCGTCTGCCCACCCTGGCCACCCTGTCGGGGACGTTAACCTTGGTGTTGATCGTGCCACCTCCGATCTCAAGAAGTGCCATTGCCGAGACTAGCTTGAAGGTAGATCCTGGTGTTAGGCGCGTGCGCATGGCATGGTTGATCCTCTCCTGATAGTCGGTGCCTCGTACCACGCCCGAGCTGAGGTTGACCAAGCAGAGCATATTTCCTGTCGCCACCTCCATGACCATGGCAACACCAAACGATGCCTGCTCCTCTTCGAGCTTGCGACGCAAAGACTCGGTGGCTATCTGTTGGAGGTCGCCATCGATGGTCGTAACCACGTTGTGTCCATCGGTAGGCTTGCGGTTGCTTGGGTCGTCGATATTCACCCAAAAGCCATTGGCAATGCGCTGCTGGACGTTGAAGCCATTCTCGCCAGCTAGTAGCGAGTCGTAAATCTTCTCAACAGCTGTGGTGCGGCGTAGGATAGTGTCGCGATAGAGCACCTTCGGCACAAGGTTGCTATCTCGATCGTAGCGCATGACGGTGTCGTAGGGTATTGTCGCCTTCTCGCCTCGGCACTCGCCGATAAGCTGTAGGGCAAGATCGTCGTAGGGGCGAATGCGAATATCTCTATCCTCCACTTCATACACGCCGCCGAGGCTGCGGTTGATAACCGGAAAGTTACGACGCATCATCTCCCACTCGTCGCGCACCACGGTACGTGGAAATATCAAGACATTTCGATTATCCCTCTCTGCCTCGAGCTTCTCGATGAAGAAGTCATAGTATTGGTCGGCAGTGCGATATGTGTAACCATGTTTGGCGGCATCGCTCTTGCTGAAGAATAGTGCCATCTGGTTGGCCAGTAGGCGTAGCTCGCGACGTATCTTTGCAGGATCTTTCTTGTGAAACTCCGTGCTCATGCCCTGCGATTTGAAGTCGAATATAGGCTGGTAGCGACGGTTGGTCATGGCTAGTGGCTCACCATCGCGCGTGAGTATTGCACCACGATGTGCATATAGCGTCTCGATCTTACGGATGTTGTTGTTCATCACCTCGATATGCTGCTCTACGCGTTTGTCGGCAACCTGAATCCAGACGAGGCGTGCTGCAATGCACAGACCCAAGAGTATGAAAATGGCGTAGAGGACATATACTCGGTTGATGATGTCCTCCTTGGCGTTGCTGGGTCTATTTCTCTTCTCTGCCATTCTTCTATTGGGCTGTAATGGGTTACTCTATCTATTCGTTGGCATGGCTACGTATCACGCGGCTATCTCTGTCGAGCTCGACAAGCTCAATGTTGTGAAGCTCGAGGATCTTATCTACATTCTCGCGTGTCGAGATGTCGTAGCGAAGCTCCTCAAAGAGGATGGCGCGCTCGCGAAGCAGTCCTGCACGCTTGTCGAGCTGCGAATATTCGCGGTCGGCATTTAGCGACATAAACGTAAGGAAGATACATACGAAGCACATGATGGCGATGGCAATCAACATGCGGTAGTAGATCGATGCGCTGTGGCTCGAAAGAAATCCTCCGGTGAAGATGTTGATCAATATCGAACTTTGGCGACGTCGCTCGCGCTCAGCCTCAGCCTTGCGCTCCGCCTCCTCCTCGGCGAGGCGTTGACGCTCCTTGTCTAGCTCTTCGTCCTCATCCTCCGACTCGGATACTCGGATTATCTCGCGACGTATGCGACGGCGCAGCTCCTCCTCCTGCTCTTGGCGGCGACGCTCGGCGATGCCCTCTGGGTCAAAGCTCTCCTCTTCGGGGGTATATCTCTCTTCGTTGCTTGTCATTGTCGGTGGTGTAAGGCTAAGGTCTAAATCTTCTCGGCTACACGTAGCTTGGCACTGCGTGAGCGTGGGTTGCGCTCAATCTCCTCGTTTGTGGGGATGATCGCCTTGCGGCTAACGACCTTTAGTTTGGAGGTTGTGTTGCCGAAGAAATCCTTCTCGATGCGCCCCTCGGTGTTGCCGCTGCGCATAAAGTTCTTCACGATGCGATCTTCGAGCGAGTGGTACGACATGATCACAAGACGACCCTCGGGCTTTAGTAGCTTGAGGCTCTGCTCGAGAGCCATGCGTAGTGCCTCCATCTCGCCGTTGAGCTCTATGCGCAACGCCTGGAAGAGCTTGGTGAGAAACTTCGACTCATCCTTGGGTGGGGTGCATGGCTTCACAGCCTCGACTAGCTCGGCAGTGGTCTCTATGGGCTTGATGGCTCGTGCGCGCTCTATGCAGTTGGCAATCTTCCATGTGGTGTCTAGCTCGCCATAGTCGGCAAAGATCTTCGCTAGGGCATCCTTGTCGTAGCTATTTACGATGTCGGCTGCCGTGCGCTTCGAGCGGGTGTTCATACGCATGTCGAGGGGTGCCTCGCCACGGAACGAGAAGCCGCGGTGTTTAGCGTCGAAGTGGTGCGACGAAACGCCTAGGTCTGCCAAGATGCCGTCTACCTGCTCCACGCCACGCAGACGCATCGCGCCACGCACAAAGCGGAAGTTCGAGGCTACGAAGGTGTGACGCTCGTCATCGGGTGCGTTGCGCTCGGCATCGGGATCCTGGTCGAAGGAGTAGAGTCTACCCTCTGTGCCGAGGTGGTTGAGTATCTCGCGCGTGTGGCCTCCACCGCCCATCGTAAGGTCGATATAGGTGCCATTGGGCTTGATCGCAAGAGCCTCGATGCACTCCTCTAGCATCACGGGTATATGGTATGTTTCGTTGCTCATTTTTCGGACGCTTTTACTATAAGTAAAATTAACGGCGTAAAGGTAGTAAAAATTTGTCAATTTCAGCCCGCCTCCGTGTGGAAATATTTTGGCATGAAAAAACGATAGTCTGCGTGGCATTTGCAGACTATCGTTTTTTGTTGAGTTTGTAACCTACAATCTATCTAGCGAGCGAGTAATAATCTCGCAACACTCCTCGATCTCGGATTCCGAAATGGTGAGGGGTGGAGAGATGCGGAACGCCGTGTCGCAGTAGAGGAACCAGTCACTCATGATGCCCTCCTCCTTGAAGATCTCCATGAGGCGATATAGGTACTCGGGTTTGCCAAGCTCTAGCGCGAGCAAAAGTCCCGAACGGCGAATCTCTAAGATGCGAGGATGGTGCTTTAGGTGCTCCTCGAATAGCTCTCCCTTACGCTCTACGCTGTCGACAATATTATTGTTTATTAGGTAGTTAAGCGCGGCAAGTCCTGCAGCACAACATACGGGATGACCACCAAACGTGGTGATATGCCCAAGACAAGGATTATTGGTAAAAGAGTATAAAACTTCTCTATTTGCCGCTACGCCTCCGAGGGGCATTCCGCCACCAAAAGCCTTAGCTAGGCAGACAACATCTGGCGTTACTCCATACTTTGTCGAGGCAAACATCTTGCCTGTGCGTCCCATGCCAGTCTGTATCTCGTCGAAGATGAGCAGTGCGCCCACCTCGCTACATCGTGCGCGCAAGGCGCGTAGCCACTCAGGGTTTGGAAGCCTAACGCCCGCCTCGCCCTGCACCACCTCGCAGAGCACGCCTGCGGTGCGCTGGGTGATCTGTTGTAGATCTTCGAACGAGTTGAACTCTATGGACTTAACATCGGGTAGTAGAGGTCTAAACTCCGACTTCCACTCCTCGCCCTCGGGTGTGCCCATCATCGACATTGCGCCGTGTGTCGAACCGTGGTAGGCGCGGCGCATCGATATTAGCTCCGTGCGACCCGTATATCGCTTGGCGAGCTTCAGGGCCACCTCGACAGCCTCGGCACCCGAGTTGACAAAGTAGACGCAATCAAGGTTGCCTGGGAGTAGCTCGGCTATGCGGCGTGCATACTCAACCTGGGGACGCTCGACCATCTCGCCATAGACCATAACGTGCATGTACTTAGCGGCTTGCTCCTGCACGGCACGCACAACATCGGGGTTGGCGTGACCCACGTTGCTCACCGAGACACCCGCCACAAGGTCGAAGTATCGCTTGCCCTCGGGGGTGTAGAAGAATGAGCCCTCGGCGCGCTCCACCTCAACCATCATGGGCGATGGCGAGGTCTGTCCGACATGCTCCAAAAACTGTTTACGTAGTATCATAAAGTGTTAGTATTCAACGGTTAGTTTGCCACTCTGCTCGGCACGACGAAGGATGCCCTCGAAGTCCCTAACAGAGGATATTGTCCAGCGGGTGAGGAGTCTAAGTTGCTCTTCGGGGGTGAGCTGCCAGCCATCAACCGTCTGGCGAATACGCTCCGAGAGCATGTAGATGAGGATGGCAGCCGATGCTGATACGTTCAGGCTCTCGACCATGCCACACATCGGAATCATCAAGAACTCGTCAGCGGCCTCGATCACCTCGTCCGAGATGCCGGCGTGCTCTGTGCCAAAGACGAGGGCAAACTTACCCTTTGTAACGTCAAAGGTCTCGGGCGTGGAGCTGCAACGGTGGGGTGTTGTGGCTACGATGCGGTAGCCCTCGCTCTTGAGTGCTGCGAGGGCATCACGCGTGGTGTCGTGGTGCTCCACGTCTACCCACTTCTGTGTGCCTCGCACGATATTCACCGAGGGGTCAAACTTACAGCGATCCTCAACGGTGTGTATCTGTTGGATGCCGAATGCCTCGCAGTGGCGCATGATGGCACTGGCATTCTGCGGGTGGAACATATTCTCGGTCAAGATGCGCATGTAGTGGGTGCGTCTCTCGGCTGTGCGGCGCAGCACCTCACGACGCTCGTCGGTGAGAAATTGTGTCATGTACTCAAGACGTTCGCGCATCCACTCCTCGCTATGGGGCTCGGTGCGCAGTCTACTTGCGATATTTGTCATCTTCGTCTAGGATTTTCAGGTAACTATCATAGCGCGACCACGCCACACGGCCCTCCTTCACAGCCTCAGTGACGGCACAGCCCGGCTCGTGGGTGTGTGTGCAGTTGTAGAAGCGACACGAGGGTGAGAGGCGCATCATCTCGGGGAAGTAGCGGCAGAGCTCGCGACCCTCGATGTCGATAAGTCCGAAGCCCTTGATGCCGGGGGTGTCGATGATATATCCCCCCTCGAGGGCATACATCGTCGAGAAGGTGGTGGTGTGCTTACCCTTGTGGTGACTCTCCGAGATCTCGCCCGTGCGAATGTCGAGCGAAGGGTCTATTGAGCCTACCAACGTCGACTTGCCAACTCCCGAGTTGCCCGCAACAAGCGTGGTGCGATCGCGGAGCATCGCGCGGATCTCCTCGACACCCTCGTCCGTTATCGACGAGAGGCGCATAACGCGGTAGCCAGCATCCTCATATATTGCCGTGAACTCCTCCGCCTCATCGGCATGCTCCTCGCTGAGTATGTCGGCCTTGCCCAGCACAATGGTCACAGGCACCTTGTAGGCTTCGCACGTCACCAAGAAGCGATCGACAAACTCTCGCGGTGTGGTTGGCGAGTGGAGGGTGACGATAAGCAGTGCTTGATCGAGGTTTGCAGCGATGATATGGGACTCCTTCGAGAGGTTTGAGGCGCGGCGGATGATGTAGTTGCGTCGTGGGATGATGCCTACAATGACACTGCTCTCGCCGTCTGGCTCGACAATGACTCTGTCGCCTACTACGACGGGATTTGTGGAGCGTATGCCCTTAAGACGTAGACGTCCACGTATTCTACAGTTGAGCACCCCAGCCTCGGTAGCTACCTCGTACCAGCTGCCGGTGGAGCTTATTACTATGCCTTCGGTCTGATGCTGTTCCATCGTAAGCGAGGATTAAAAATTGAAGAATATCTGCTCGTTAATCGCCCTCTCAGCCTCTTGGCGTATCGTCTCGTCAAAAAAGCGAATCGAGGGTATTAGCTTTGTGCCTAGCTCGGCTAGCGGGTAGAAGCATATTGACTCCTCAAGGGTCGTGTAATCGACATATTTATGCTCGAAATATTGGCGCATCTCACCATCTATATCGGCTTGGCTAAGTGCCGTCACCCTCTGGCGAATATCCCCCTCGCTGTGATTCTCAACAATCTCTGCAAGAGCCTCTTGGCGGATGTTGGGGCTGATGTTGATGCGATCAAATATTGAGAATAGGGCTGATATGATAACCACGGTAAGTGCCACGTTGAGCAGAGCACCAAGCAGAGCGTCAATGCCCTTCATGGGTCGCCAGATGATTATGGCTTTGATGAGTGGGGCTATGATCCAGACCAGTGCGGCAGCTGCTGCAACGATTAGAATGAACCCTGCGAGATATGCCTTGCCAGGGTCGTCCATGACTAGTGCGCCTACTTCGGTGGCATACTTTGGCGCAATGAGCAGTGCCATGTATAAGCCGATGAGATGGCATAGCTGGGCAACAAATCCACGCTTAATTCCTAGGATGAGTGCCCAGACGAGGCATATTATAACGATGATGTCTATCATAACTGTCAAAATTTATATTTATTATTGTGCAAAGTTAGCAATGTTTTTTGTTTATTTGTATATTTGCACCTAACAAAATACCTATTATGCGACTCTTTTTAACAATAATATCACTCTTTTTAGCAACACTTCTCTCGGCTGCAGAGCCCTCTACACGTACGCACTACCCGCTTAACGATAGCTGGCGTTTTAGTATTATGTCCGAGGGAAGATTTGAGCCCGAGGTGGTGTCGCTACCTCATAGCTGGAGTCTTGATGGAATTGAGCAAGCTACGGCGTACTATCAGCGTCAGATACGCATCCCTGATGAGTTTCGAGGCAAGCGACTATTCTTGCGCTTTGGTGGTGTGAGCGACATCGCAACCCTCTTTGTGAATGGCTCTTACGTTACCGAGCACGCTGGTCCTTATACGGCATTTACCGTGGAGATCACCGACAAGGTGCGCTATGGCGAGACCAACTCTATTCGTGTGGTGGTGTCGAATAACCACCATAGCGGAATGCTACCCATCTCGACGGACTACGACCTCTACGGAGGTATCTATCGCGATGTGGAGCTAATTGTTACGAATCGTAACATAATATCGCCAACGTTCTACTCGTCGGATGGTGTCTTTGTGGTGCAGAAGGATGTCAAGGAGTCACGTGTGTCGGGTACGGTCAAGGTGCATGTCTCGACCCTCGATGCGGGCAATCACCCCGTTATGGTGCGCTTTGTGGGTGTCGACGGGTATGAGGTGAAGAGCTATACGACCAAGACTGAGAAGAGTGTTAAGGATCATCTCTTGGAGCTGCCGTTTAGTATCGACTATCCTGAGCTTTGGAGCCCCGAGCATCCATATTTGTATACTGTCGAGGTATATCTAGGCGATATCGCTAAGCCTAGTGATGTGGTACGCTTTAAGACTGGCTTTAGGTCGGTGACAATTGGCGACGATAACAGGCTGTGTATCAATGGCAAGAGTGTTGATGTGTGTGGCGTTAACTTAGCTCACGACCGCAAGGGCTGCGGCATGGCACTTACCGAGAGTCATCTGCTTGAGGATCTGAGCGATATTCGCGAGATGGGTGCTACGGCACTTCGATCTGTGATCGGTCCGCATCTTCCTACGCTCTACAATGAGTGTGATAAGGAGGGTATGATGGTGTGGATCGACTCGCCCTTTGCTCGCAACTCGGTGCTCTTTGCCGATATATGTTACTACCCAACGATGCAGTATCGCAACAATGGCTTTGAGCAGCTTCGTGAGGTGATTTACCAGAACTACAACCACCCATCTGTGGTTATGTGGGGTGTCTTTAACTTTGTAAGCCAGATGGGCGATGATGTTGTGTGTTATGTTAAGGAACTCAACGATATAGCACACGAGATTGATCCGTCGCGCCCTACGGTAGGGTGTAGCAACTCGGATGGCGACATTAACTTTGTGACCGATCTTATTGTGCTACGTCAAAATGTTGGTTGGTTGCGTGGCTCGTATGAGGATATTCGTGTGTGGTGTCGCCAGCTTAAGGATAATAAGCGTTTTAGCGAGCTACGTTATGGAGTATGCTATGGCGAGCAGGGGGCAATAGATCATGTGGCAGATATTGTTCGACGCATGGAGTATGATAGTTGGTTCCGCCCCGAGCGTACTAATACCATTATGCATGAGAGTTACTCGTCGCTACTCTCGGAGGCTGCAATATTCTGGGGTACGTGGATCGATAATATGTACGATTACGCCTCGATGTATCGCCCACAAGGTATATGCTACTCTGGTATTGTCGATTTTGATCATCAGCGACGAAAGGATATATTCTACCTCTATCGCGCGCTGTGGAATAAGAGCGAGCCTACCTACTATATCGCGGAGCGTCGTTGGTCAAATCGATGCGAGGAGCAGCAAACAATCAAAGTCTACTGCTCGTCGGAGCCACTTCTTACGGTCGATGGTGAGAGCGTTTCGCTTAGTGCCGTGTCGCCCGTAGTGTGGGAGGCACACTCGGTACGCATCGACGATGAGAGTGTTGTGCGCCTCTACGACGCTGCTGGCGTATGTCGTGACTCAGTTACGCTTAGAGTCGACAAGATGCGAGTACCTCGTTAGTTGCGGGACCCTCGCACATCAGCAAGTCGTATATCGAGAGTCTAGGTGCGAAGTCAAACCTATCGCTAAATACCTGAATGTATGGTGCGGCAACAAACTCTGTCGCGCGCTGCTTTGTGCGCAGGTCTATATCGCTCTCTGATGCCTCGATATAGCTCTCCGAGAGGCGTGGCATGGGGCGTTTAAGCAGGGAGCAGACCTCCTCGAGAGTTGCAAGGTTTAGGTCTACGAGGTAGTGCCACTCGCGCTGGTAGAGCTTCGTAAAGCGGTCGGCATAGTAGTCGTAGTAGGGTGAGGAGCGATATGCCGACTCCATCGCTATGAGGTGCTGATGTTGCCAACGTTTCGAGTAGTCGATGCGCATCGAACGCATAGGCTGTCGTGGTCGGTTTGCTCGCTCAAGATGTACCGATAGTTGCATTACACCACCGGCGGTCATTATCTCCGTGCGGTTGCGCTCCGAACGCTTCACATAGTTCTCTCCAAGGTCGATGACCACCTCGTCGCCACCCTTGACGATGGCTGTCCAATACTCCGTAGAGCCAAAATATAGTGATGGTAGTATAATCATAATCTGCAGATCCTATTTTTGTAGTTTGAGAGCCACCCACCCCTCATCTGAAAGGGTATCTACGAGGCGTAGATTGTGAGTTGCAGTGGCACGTAGTATCGTGTCGCAATCCTGCTCAAGGAAGCCGCTAAGTAGCAGATAACCACCCTCGTTGAGAGCCTCAACATAGCGATCTAGATCATTGAGTATTATGTTGCGATTGATGTTTGCCACCACCATATCGTAGCTCCTGCCCGCGATTTGCTCCACTGTGCCGAGGATAATCCTTAGGCGTGACTCTATGCCGTTGAGCCTAGCTGCCTCCTCAGCACTTGTTGTCGACCAAGGATCTATGTCGATGGCGTCAGCTTGTTGGGCAATGCTCTTTAGGGCAACTATCGAGAGTACGCCTGTGCCACAACCCACGTCAAGAAGGCTATCTAGTGGTTCGGTCGATAGTATATGACGACACATAAGGCGCGTAGTGTTGTGGTGTCCCGAGCCAAACGACATCTGTGGCGATACTATAACATCGATGCTATTGTCGTCGATGTCAACACTATGGTGTGGAGCGCGTATTACCACGCGTTGAGCCTTGCAACCCACATTCTCAAGAACTACAGGGTGAAAGCTCTCCTCCTCCCAGCGGGCGTTCCAATTCTCCGTCTCGATCTCCCTCTCCTCCACAAGACGACCATATTCGGCAATAGAGAGAATTGCCTCCTCGCGGCATGCCATCCACTCCTCTTGTGCGATATATACAAGAAGGTTCACTCCACTCTCCGTGGTGCGCGTGTCGAAACTCTCGGTGGCGTAGTCGGCAAGGAAGGCTGTCGCAATCTCAGCCTTGTCGAGTGTGTCGCACTCGAAGCATAGTTCTACGTATCGCTTCATGGTCAAAATATTGGTTATGCGTGATATTATGTAAAATAATTTTTGTATCTTTACACCTGAGATACAATAGGGTATTGATGATTCATCACCTGGGCAGCTCATTAATGCTATGAGGCCCATGTTGAGTGACCGTCTTATACGACGGCAAAGATAGAAATAATATGGCAGAGTGCGCTAAAAAGTGGGAGAAAATTAGAGAGGAGTACCTTCGTTATATTCGTCTTGAGAAGCGTCTATCGCAAAATAGTGTGGATGCTTATCGACGCGATTTCGACGAGTTTATGCACTATATTCTTCGTTGGTATGGTGTTGCTCCTGAGGGTGTTGAGGGTGTGATGATTGAGCGTTACATGGGCTGGCTCTATGATAAGGGTCGTAGTGGCTCGTCGCAGGCACGACGCTTGAGTGGCATCAAGAGCCTCTACAACTATCTGCTTTTCAGCGATCGTATTGAGCAACTGCCAACCGAATTTGTCAAGTCGCCGAAGCCTAGTCGTATGCTCCCCGATACGCTCACTCTCCAGGAGATCGATGCTATGCTTGCCACATTCGATATTAATACCTCGAAGGGGTGCCGTGATAGTGCCATTGTCGAGGTGTTGTACTCGTGTGGGCTTCGTGTCTCGGAGCTTGTGACGCTGCGTCTTAGTGACCTCTTCTTTGGTGAGGGGTTTATTCGTGTTGTTGGCAAGGGCGATAAGCAGCGTGTTGTTCCGGTAAGTTCGGCGGCACGCGACAAGATACAGCTCTACATGGAGCATAGATTGCCTAAGTTTAGATCCGAGCAGACGCTATTCTTGAATAATCGTGGCATGCCACTTACGCGTGTCATGGTCTTTAACATAATACGTAGTGCGGCACTAAATGCTGGTATAGATAAGCAGATTAGCCCCCACACCCTGCGTCACTCATACGCTACCCACCTACTTGAGGGAGGTGCTAACATCCGTCAGGTGCAGGAGCTGTTGGGCCATGAGAGTATTGTGACAACGGAGATTTATACCCATCTCGACTCGCACCGCTTGGGGCGTGTCGTTGAGGATTCGTTTGCAGATGTTAAACTTTAAGTTGGTATTGATTATGAGAAGGATAACACTACTTTTTATTATGCTCGCCCTCTCACTTCCTCTCTTTGCGCAGAGTGTCGAGGTGGAGGTTGGCATCTCGTGTAGCTGGGGTACGCTCTATGCAACACTTGCACAACCCGAGAAGGGTAGTGATACAGCTCTAGTTATCGTTGCTGGGTCAGGACCTACCGATCGCAACGGCAATTCGCAGCTCAACCTCAATACGTATAGCTACAAGATGCTTTCCCATGCACTTGTTGAGAGTGGCTTTGCGGTGTTGCGCTACGATAAGCGTGCCATTGGAGCAAGTAGGATTGATCCTGCGGAGATCCCCAATTTAGTATTTGACGACTTTGTGGATGATGCGCTAGAGTGTGCTAACTATCTGCGTGATAAGGGTTTTAGGCGTGTTATCATGGCGGGACATAGCGAGGGAGGTCTTATCTCGCTTGTGGCTGCTAGTCGCGAGGGTTGTCCTCTTGA
Organism: Alistipes sp.; assembly: GCA_017379015.1. Lineage (GTDB taxonomy): Bacteria > Bacteroidota > Bacteroidia > Bacteroidales > Rikenellaceae > Alistipes. Next base: position 10,257 of record JAFNXN010000001.1, on the reverse strand, counting down.
TGGCGTGGTGCTCCTATGTGCCCCAGGTTATGCTATGGATAAGATACTCCTCAAGCAGCTTAATCAGCAGCTCATGCCGCAGTATATGTCGCTTGTGGTGCTGTCGAGCAAGATCCTCACTCGCCTTAAGAGTGGTGAGATGGTCCCTGAGGCAGATATTCCAAAGGAGTTGCTATCGCTTTTCCATCCTACGGTGCAGCCATTCCTCATCAGCAATATGAGGTACGAGCCCGCAGAGCTTGCACGTGGTATCTCGCTGCCTATGCTCGTTATAACGGGTGGCAACGACATCCAGGTATCTACGGATAATGGCGACCGCATTGCTGAGGTAGCACCTAATGCCAAGCATATTACCTTTGAACGTATGACCCACGTGCTCAAGGATTTTAACTCTAAAGATCGTGTCGAGCAGGTGGTCAACATCTACGTTAATGCAAAGGCACCATTAACCGATGGTCTTGTGAGTACTATTGTCGATTTTGTTAATAATATAAAATATTGAGCCTATGTCACTGATAAGTAAGTTGTTTGGAGCGAAAAAATCGGAGCCAACATATCAAACCGATGAGCTAACTATTCGCGATCATAAGTTAAGGCTAACATTCTTTGCGCATGCCTCGATAGCCATAGAGTATGAAGGACGCAGAATATATGTCGATCCCGTTATGGAGAATGCCGATTATGAGAGGCTTCCAAAGGCTGATGTCATCCTTGTCACACACTCTCATTACGACCACTTTGACATGGCTGCCATCGAGAGCCTCTACACCGCTGAGACATCAATACTCCTTGATAAGAGCTCTGCCGAGGGCTTTCAGGGCAACTGCTTTACGATGCTGCCAGGCTCTAAGGCTGAGCCATGCCGCGATATTAAGGTTGAGGCGATAGCCGCCTATAACACCTCATCGCATCAGTTGCAGTTCCATCCAAAGGAGAGAGAGGATTGCGGATATGTCATCACGCTCGACGACGATGTGCGTATCTACGTATCGGGCGATACGGAGCCTACCGAGGAGCTTCGCGCGTTGAAGAATATCGACATAGCCTTTATCTGTGTTAATCAGCCATATACCATGACTCCTGAGCAGGCTGTTGAGGCTGTCAAGGCGGTAAAGCCAACCATCTACTATCCCTACCATTATGGTCAGGTTGATGAGCCGACAGATGTCGAGGCACTCAGCAAGATGCTTGAGGGTGTGTGCGAGGTGAGAATACGTAGTCTTGCGTAGAGTATCCTCTTTGCGCCCCCCATGACAAAGAAGTGCCGTCGATGATTATCTCATTGACGGCACTTCTTTTTGTAATAGCCCCTCTCTCGGGCCCTCTGCTATCTTTGTCCCCTACAATCTTGGGTTCTCTGCTAGTGTTCGGGCTTTATATCCTTCACTCTTAGCTGCTTTGACACTGTTCCGCGATAGTGGTTCTCGACAATCTGATAGCATACAGAAATCGGTTTTCCGGCACGTACCCACTCGTAGTGTGTAGGCTGCTGGAATGCAATCGCGGGGATCGTCGTGTGAGGCTTCTGTCGTTGCATGAGGTCCATGCGCAGATGGTCGCACTCCACGCCAACAAGCTTTGCGTCGCCTCGGTTGCTTGCTCCTGTGGTCATAAAGACTGGCGATGTGTTGCCAGGACCAAAGGGCTGGAAGGCGTTGAGCTGACGGTAGAACTCGTCGGTAATCTCCGAGAAGAGTAGCTCACTATCAATGTCGACCTGAGGCACAAGGATGCTTGGGTCGATATTCTGCTCCACATAGTCGTTGAAACGCTTTGTGAAGGCCTCCACGTTCTCCTCCTTCATCGTAAGTCCCGCGGCGTACATGTGTCCACCGAAGTTCTCAAGCAGATCAGAGCACGACTCCACAGCCTGATATAGGTCGAAACCAGCTACCGAGCGTGCTGAGCCAGTGACAAAGCCGTTCGACTTGGTGAGCACCACCGTAGGACGGTAGTAGGTCTCGATGAGTCGCGATGCCACGATGCCGACAATACCCTTCATCCACTTGGGGTTGTATATCACCGTGCTCTTCTTCGCCTTAAGCTCGGAGTTCGACTCAACATAGTCGTGAGCCTCCTGCGTAACATTACGATCGATGCTCTTGCGGTCCTGGTTGTAAGAGTCTATGACCTCACCAAACTTTGCCGCCTCCTGCTCGTTACCCTCGATAAGAAGGCTTACGGCAGCATGACCTCCCGAAGGTGCAGCGTTCTCGTTATCCTCGTCCATACGCATACGACCCGCCGCATTGATGCGAGGACCGATCTTGAAGACGATGTCGTCGATAGTGATGTTGTGGTCCTCAAGGCCACAAATCTTGATTATCGAGAGTAGTCCCTTCGAAGGCTGCGAGTTGAGCTTGCGAAGTCCGTAGTATGCCAATATGCGGTTTTCGTCCACAAGAGGCACAATATCTGAGGCGATGCTGACAACCAACAGATCCAGAAGATGCTCGATCTCGCGGAATGGGATCTTGTTGCGTCGTGCATAAGCCTCGACAAGTTTAAAGCCAACGCCACATCCCGACAACTCATCGAAGGGATAGTTGCAGTCGTTGCGCTTAGGATCTAATACTGCCACAGCCTGAGGTATCTCCTCGGCGGGCAAGTGGTGGTCGCAGATGATGAAATCTACGCCCTTCTCTTTGGCATAGGCCACCTTTTCGACAGCTTTGATGCCGCAGTCCAGAGCTATGACCAGCTTGACGCCTTTACGTACAGCATGGTCGATGCTGCGGATTGATATGCCATAACCATCGACATATCGATCTGGAATGTAGAACAACAAATTTTTGTGTCCGATCTGGCTTAAGAATTTGTAAACAAGTGCTACGGCAGTTGTTCCATCGACATCGTAGTCGCCATAGATCATTACCTTTTCGCCCTCTTTCACAGCCTTCTCGATGCGCTCTACGGCGCGATCCATGTCCTTCATTAGGAACGGATCGTGCAAGTCGCGAAGCGATGGTGAGAAGAATTTTTGAGCCTTCTCGACGGTGTCTATGCCCCTCTGAACCAGTAGGTTTGTCAACACTGGCGACATTCTCAACTGCGTGGCTAATGCCTCGACCGTAGAACGCTCGCCCTGTGGCTTGACAACCCATCTTTTCTCTATGGGCATAACGTTTATTTTTTATATTTAACATTTAAATTTTTCGTTAGGTGATGTATAAACTTTGGCTTAACCTCCTCCATGCTTACGTCGCGACCTGTGAGCGTCGTAAGAGAGCATACACCGCGATCGGTGAAGCCACATGGGTTGATAAGGTGAAACCAGTTAAGGTCCGTTGAGACGTTCATCGCCAGGCCGTGCATCGTCACGCCGTGCGACACGCGCACGCCAACAGCACATAGCTTCTCGAGTCTATTGCCTGGGCGGGTGATCCATACACCCGAAGCACCCTCCGAACGGTGGGCATCTATGCCATACTCCGCCGCAAGGTCGATAATCGTCTGCTCGAGTGCATCAATATAACGTCTTACTCCAAGACCTATTGCATCGAGGTCAATAATGGGATAGCAAACAAGCTGCCCTGGACCGTGGAAGGTGATGTCGCCACCGCGGTCGATATGGTGGAACTCGGCACCAAGACCTCGAAGATAATCCTCGGTGCAGAGCATATTATGAGCGTCGCCACTCTTGCCTAGGGTGTATACTGCAGGGTGCTCAACTATAAGGATTGTGCCTCGGGGCTCATCCTCCGTAAAGCTCTTATCGAGCTTCTTACGACACAATGCGTCGAATAGCGAACGCTGTAAATCCCAGCACTCGCCATACGCCATAGTCTGTAAATCTCTGATCTCTACTTCGTACATACCTTTTTCACAGCTTCAAGGGCGGCATCTGCCAAATATGACGAACGCACCAATGGTGCACTCGCACAATAGCTGAAACCCATCTCAAGAGCTATGAGTCGGTACTCTTCGAACTTTTCAGGAGTGATATACGCCTTGACAGGATAGTGCTCCTTGGTAGGTCGAAGATATTGGCCAAGAGTTACGATGCTCACACCCACCTCGCGTAGGTCGCGCAACGTCTGGATTATCTCCTCCTCACTCTCGCCCAATCCGACCATCAGTCCGCTCTTGGCAACTGCACCACTATCAGCAATATGCTTCAACGTGCGTAGCGACGTGCGATACTTAGCACGCGAACGCACCTCAGGGGTGAGTCGCTCGACGGTTTCGATGTTGTGTCCCACAATGTCGGGACGCGATGCCAACACCTGATCGATAAGCTCGGTGCGGGCATCCATATCGGAAATAAGGAGCTCTATGGTTGCCTCTGGGTTATCACGGCGTATTGCCTCGACGGTGCGTGCCCAGATTGCAGCACCATGGTCTTCGAGGTCGTCACGTGTAACTGATGTGACAACAACATGCTTTAGGCCCATTAGCTTCACGCTCTCGGCAACCTTGTCGGGTTCTGCCTCATCGGGGGGCAGTGGACGACCTGTTGTCGTGGCGCAGAAGCGACAATTACGAGTACAAATATCGCCAAGGATCATGAATGTTGCAGTGCGACGACTCCAACACTCCGCCTTGTTGGGACACATACCACTGCTGCATATCGTATGCAGACAGCGTCCCTCGACGATCTGTTCAACCTCCGCAGTGTTAGCAGTGCTTCGCAAGCTAATCTTCAGCCAATCGGGCTTACGCAGATGCTCGTATTGTTCTCGTACCTTCGGCATTTTTAAGTTCACTTTTTTCCAATTGATGCAAAAGTACAAATTATTTCAATAATCGCAAAACTTTTTATTCAAAATTTAACATTGTTGTGTGCAATGTGGATAATTGGAGCAAAATCGAGGCTATTGTGAGATGAGCTGAGTATTGTGGAAACTTGCGATATTCGCCATTGTGAACTATCCAAAATCACTGAGTAGCCATCTTATCCTCGCACCCAAATTTGAGCCATTGCCACACTCAGCCTTTGCTCTTCAGTTGGTGGCGACGATCGCTACATAACCTCCTATTTGGGCTTCAAATATCGTTGCGCACAAATTTTTTTTGTATTTTTTTATCACAATCTCGAAATTTTTATTTTCGAGCTCTCTTTTTGAGCTTGCAATAAAATATAAGCCACTGATAACGCGGTGTTTATGCTGATAAAATAGGTTGATATTTGATGAGTGTTGATTGAAGATATATTCAAAAAAAGAAGAGATATAATGTAATAACCCCATAAAATAGCCGCATTATAAGCTAAGCCTATAGCGCAATAATAATTTTTGATTTGCAACATTGATTTTTTCGCCATATATTTGCACCAGAAACAAATAAAGAAGGCTAAAAACCTAATACGTAAAAAGGGTTATAAAGATATAAAACGAAATCTAAGTGAACTAAAGAAAGATGTAAAAATTGGTGTAAAAAATTAGTAGTGTAAAGTTAAGATTGTTTGTGTCCGTGAGCTGTCCCACCAAAAGTGGGGCAGTTCCATTTTATATCTATTATCTTCTCTGCTCTCTGTTGTAGCAACTCTGATATGTCAACCCTCGGCACAAAAAAAAGACCTGCCCAACGTTGGACAGGTCAGTGTGTGTAGTAGTATTGTCGGTCTACTCGGGCTTAACCAGCGAGAGGAACAACTCGTCGAGCTGGGCCTGTGCAACTGGTGATGGGCCGTCGAGCATAACATCGCGACCAGCATTGTTCTTTGGGAAGGCGATATAGTCGCGGATAGAGTCTGAACCACCGAACAGAGAACATAGACGGTCGAAGCCAAATGCTAGACCACCATGTGGGGGTGCACCATACTTAAAGGCATTCATCAAGAAGCCAAACTGCTCCTCGGCAGCCTCTGGTGTGAAGCCAAGAGCATCGAAGACCTTAGCCTGAAGCTCTGCGTCGTGGATACGGATCGAGCCACCGCCGATCTCTGTGCCGTTACATACGAAGTCGTAGGCGTTAGCACGCATCTTGCCTAGCTCGCCAGTGTCGAAGTACTTTGCATCCTCGGGCTTTGGCGAGGTGAATGGGTGGTGCATAGCGTAGAAACGCTGTGTCTCCTCGTCCCACTCGAACATTGGGAAGTCGACAACCCATAGTGGTGCGAACTTCTTAGGATCGCGCAAGCCAAGTCGCTCGGCAACCTCAAGACGTAGTGTGCAGAGCTGTGTGAGGGTCTTGAACTTCTCGCCGCAGAGGATGAAGATCATGTCGCCACTCTTTGCACCTACGCGCTCGGCAATAGCCTTCAGGTCGTCAGCCGAGAAGAACTTGTCGATAGATGACTTAACGTTGCCAGCCTCGTCAACGCGGATCCATACAAGGCCCTTAGCACCTACCTGTGGACGCTTAACAAACTCGGTGAGCTCGTCGATCTGCTTGCGGGTGTATGACGCGCAACCCTCGGCAGCGAAGCCAACGATATACTCAGCTGAATCGAACACCGTAAAGTCGTGGCCATGTGCTAGGTCGGTGATGTCGCTAAATGTCATGCCGAAGCGCAAATCTGGCTTGTCCGAACCATACTTCTCCATAGCCTCGATCCAAGGCATGCGCTTGAATGGCTCTGCGAACTCGATCTGCATAACCTCCTTGAACATGTAGCGTGCCCAACGCTCGAAGATCTCGAGTACGTCCTCCTGCTCTACGAACGACATCTCGCAGTCGATCTGTGTAAACTCGGGCTGACGGTCGGCGCGAAGGTCCTCGTCGCGGAAGCAACGCACGATCTGGAAGTAGCGGTCGTAACCCGCAACCATAAGCAGCTGCTTGAGGGTCTGTGGCGACTGTGGTAGGGCGTAGAACTGGTTAGGGTTCATGCGCGAAGGCACGATAAAGTCGCGTGCGCCCTCGGGTGTAGACTTAATAAGGTATGGTGTCTCGATCTCGAGGAAGCCCTCCTTGTCGAGGAACTGACGTACGGCCTGTGCCATGCGGTGACGTAGGATCATGGCGCGCTGAAGTGGTGGACGGCGAAGGTCCAAGTAGCGATACTTCATGCGTAGGTCGTCGCCACCATCAGACTCCTCCTCGATGGTGAATGGAGGTGTCACGGCACGATTAAGGATCTTAAGCTCGCTGGCAGTGATCTCGATGTCGCCAGTGGCGATCTTCGCATTCTTCGACGATCGCTCGATAACCTTACCCTTAACCTGTAGGACATACTCGCGACCTACCTCCGCAGCGACTGCCTTGACAGCCTCTGAGGAGTGCTCCTCAACGGTAATCTGTGTGATGCCATAGCGATCACGAAGGTCGATGAATGCCATTGCGCCGAGGTTACGTACCTTCTGTACCCAACCCGAGAGGACTACCTCCTGGCCTACATTCTCAATGCGGAGTTCACCGCAATTATGCGTTCTGTACATAGTATATTGTTGTTTAATTTCGTGTATTCAGCTTTTTTTGTAACTTTGTAACCCACAAAGATAATAATTTTTCAACTAACTTTTAAAAGTTATGGCAGAAAAAATTAAGATGTCGGTAGAGCAGGATGAAAAATTTATGCGTTTAGCACTAAATGAGGCACGCCTAGCGTTAGCTAAAAGAGAGGTGCCCATTGGTGCTGTGGTTGTGGCTGGAGGTAGGGTGATAGGCCGAGGACACAATCTTGTCGAGACACTCTCCGATGCTACGGCACATGCTGAGATGCAGGCACTTACGGCAGCTATGTCGACGCTGGGTGGTAAGTACCTACCAGAGTGTACGTTGTATGTTACCGTTGAGCCATGTGTGATGTGTGGTGGTGCGTTGGCATGGAGCCAGATAGGGCGTGTGGTATATGGTGCTTCGGACCCTAAGCGCGGATATTCAACCTTCTCGGAGCGTATCATGCACCCTCGAACGGAGGTCATATCAGGCGTGCTTCGAGAGGAGTGCGAGGCGTTGATGAGCTCTTTTTTTGCTACGTTGCGTAAATAATTGGTATAAAATAGTGTGTAAGAAGGAAAAAAGTTTTAAATTTGCGCTTGGCTTTGCCATATTTGACATCGACGAATACTAAAACTAAACAATACTAATTAACTATGAAAAAACTATTTTTGACTGTTGTGGCCCTTGTTGGCGCAACAACACTCTTCGCCCAGACTGACATCGTGGCTACATTCCAGCAGGGTGCGGCAAATGCTAAGGCGGGTAACCTTGTCGAGGCTATCGAGCAGCTCAACTCAGTGATCGACAACTATTACGACATTGAGGAGCCAGATGCAAACCAGGAGAAGGCTTTTGCTGGTGCTAAGAAGTATATCGTAGTGTGCTACAATATGCTTGGTGGTCGTGCCTACAACGCTAAGGACTATGACACTGCTATTGGCTACTTTACTCAGGCTGCCGATGCTGCTGAGCTCTACGACAACGTCTCTGACGCTAATAAGAACCGCCAGTTTGTGGGTAAGTGCTACGAGGCTAAGGGTGCTGAGGCATTCAACACTGGCGATTATGCTACTGCTATCGAGGTGTTCTCAAAGGGTTATGCTGCCGACAAGCGTAACACAACAATGGCGTTGAACCTCGCAGAGAGCTTCTTCAAGAGCGATAGATATCAGGAGGGTATGCAGATCGCATCGGAGATCGCATCGCTCAACCCTGATAAGTTCGGCGAGGCAATCGCTGAGGCTCATGCTAAGATGGATATGTACACCAACAACGAGGTGGCTAAGCTTCAGATGGCTAACGACTATGATGGCATCATCGCTATGGCTGAGCAGCTTCCTAATGCAGCTATGGCTCAGAAGGTTATCATGCAGGCATACTATGGCAAGCGCGACTTCAACAAGATGATCGAGATGTACGAGGAGGCACTTGCAGCTCAGACTACTGATGAGGGTCGTAGCGATATTCACTACCTCGCAGGTGTTGCCTACAATGAGAAGATCGAGGGCTCGGCAAATGCTGAGGCTATGAAGAACCAGGCTATCGCAGCCTTCCGTCAGGTGACTGCTGGTAAGAGCGTTGAGAGTGCTCGTTCGGTAGTGCAGCAGCTTACTGCTCCCGTGAAGTAATCAACTCACATATAATAAGTAAAAGCGAGCTTCAAGGGCTCGCTTTTATTGTTTTACTCCATCCACATCTGGAGTGTCGATTTGATATTACCATTCTCGTCCTTGGCTATCTCCTCGCCATTTGCCGTAAGCTCGTAGAGCTGAATGATATATACCTCGTGGTTGTTAATCTGAATATTTCCCTTGGGGATGAGGATGCCGCCGTAGAGTTGTGCATTGTCCTCAAACCTTAGGTTTACGATGGCATCTAAGCCGCCAGCAGCAGGGGTGAAGGTGTAGCTAAAGGTGCGCTCCGAAATCTTGTTTGTGCGCTCCGCAGAGTCGAAGCCATCCATGTGTCCTGTCGACGCTTCGTAGTAGATGTCGTAGTAGGTGTTGGTTGTGGCATCGTAGCTATACCACTTAGTATCAGCAATGCTCTCCAACGTGGGGTAGCTCTTAATTGGCTGAAACGTATCCTCGCACGAGGTGGCTACAACGAGAACCAATGCGCTGATTAATAAACGTAATACTCTCATATTATACATACAATTTTAGTGTTCTAAAGCGTGGGCAAAGATAGTGCAATAATTCAAAAAATGCTCTATCGTGGTGTGGCGACTATATAAAATTGAAAAAATATTGTGGGATGTTGCTTTTGTTCAAAAAAAATATGTACCTTTGCGGGCATTTTTTCGCGTACGCATGATGTTGCGTGCGTATGTGAGGTGCGAAACTTTTAATTTATTAACTTTTAACGAGCGATTGTATCGCAAAAACTAATTCCATTATGGAGCAGAACAAAATTGTAGCGAACGAGAATTTCGATTGGAATGCGTTCGAGAATGACCTTAACTTGTACGACCAGTCGAAGGAGACTATCGAGGAGGCTTATGGTAAGACCTTGTCGAATGTTGCAGTAGGTGAGGTTGTTGAGGGTACTGTTACCGAGATCAACAAGCGCGAGATCACTGTTAACATCGGCTATAAGTCTGAGGGCCTTATCGCAGCAACCGAGTTCCGTTACAACCCTGACTTGACTGTAGGCGAGAAGGTTGAGGTTTACGTTGAGTCGGTAGAGGATAAGGGTGGCCAGTTGTCACTCTCTCACAAGAAGGCTCGTCAGCTCAAGAGCTGGGATCGTGTTAACGAGGCTCTTAACAACGACGAGATCATCAAGGGTTACGTTAAGTGTCGCACTAAGGGCGGTATGATTGTCGACGTATTCGGCATCGAGGCATTCTTGCCAGGCTCACAGATCGACGTTAAGCCTATCCGCGACTACGATGTATACGTAGACAAGACTATGGAGTTCAAGGTTGTT
>JAFNXN010000025.1 GCA_017379015.1 Alistipes sp. | reverse complement strand
TGTATTTTGTCGTTATGCTTGCCCTCAAAATCCTCATTTACGCCTAGTAAACTCCGGTTTTTCGGGCTTCGCATGCCTAAAACTACATCTTTTTCTTCAACTTCTAAACAATAAGGGGATGACTAATTTACTTTTTAGTCACCCCCTTATGCATAAAAATGGTCTTAGGCTTTGAAGTGCTTAAGACCATTTTCGTTGCTATTACTTTCTATTTTTCGACCCCTTCTTGCGTCTAAATCGACGTATGATCTTTCTGATTCTCACGTCGTACCAGTCGGAGTCTAGAAGAGATGAGTCGTGTGTTGCCTTGCGTGTGAGGTAGATGGCTATCGGCGTGAGGGTGGCAATAGGTAGCCACATGCCGTAGAGTGCCTCCCACGTTCCCTCGCTCGACATCTTCTCGCCCGATACGCTGATGATGTAGTAGAATACGAAGAATATCACAGATATTACTATCGGCATGCCGAGTCCACCCTTACGGATGATCGCGCCAAGTGGAGCACCAATCATGAAGAATACGAGGATCGAGAAGGGCATGGTGAGCATTCTGTGCCATTCGTTCTCCGATCTGTAGTATTGGGTGATTGCCACCTTTGAGCTCTGCTCGTCGAAGCTGTAAGCACCGCGCGACATGCGTGCCGATGTGTTGGCTTGCGAGAATACCTTGGCACGTTGACGTATTGGAAGATTAGCTATTGAGTCGTAGAAGTCTATCGCCACAAAGTTTGTCTTGTCGAAGCGTATGCTGTCGCCACCAAGTATCGAGGAGTCGCGCGGGAATATGCGCTCCTTGAATAGTGGGGCTATCGATGCAGCTTGACTCTGGTCGATCATCTTGAGTAGTGAGTCGCTCAACTCCTGAAGACCGATCATGTTGCGTGTCTTTGACTCTGTGAACTTGCGCGACATCTCATTGTTCGATCCCACCTTCGATATTGGGAACGTACCCTCTTGTGTCTTGAAACTGTGTCGACGCAGGTTGTTTGACTCGTACCAGCGAATATTGCGTGAGTGCTCATAGGTGTCGCCATTGTAGAGCGTTACGTATAGGAAGCTCTTGTCGGGAGATAGGCTGATATATCCCGAGTCTGCGATTGTTGTTGTCATGTCGCCATTAGAGGCGCGTGTGTCAAATATTATAATGTCGTTTAGGAGCTTTGTCTCGGGATCCTGGTGTCCTACGCGGATGCTCATGTCGGGAAGACCGTTGAAGAACATGCCATCCTGAAACTCCATATCTTGGCGTTGCTCGCGAATGTCGTATAGGATCTCGTACATGCGCTTGTTGGCGTATGGAACAAGGTTGTTAGAGATGAAGAAGCCACCAATGGCAATGAACGATACTAGGATGATGAGTGGCTTGAGGATACGTGGTAGCGACATGCCCGCCGACTTCATCGCCAGCAGCTCGAAGTTCTCGCCGAGGTTTCCCATAGCCATAATTGCCGAGAGGAGCATCGCTAGAGGGAGTCCCAACGGGATCATATTGGCTGTTGCGCAGGCTAGAAGCTCAGCAATGGTGCTGACATCAAGACCCTTGCCCGTAAGCTCGTCGATATAACGCCACACGAAGTTCATCATCAGCACAAACTGCACGATGAAGAATGTGGCAATGAGTGGGCCTAGGTATGCCTTTAATACGAGTAGGTGTATCTTTTTCATTCTTTAACTCAATTTACTAGCCAACAAAGTTAATACTTTTACGCAAATTAGCGTTGCGCTTAATATAAATATTATGCAGCTGCCTGTTGGAACATCGAAATTATAGCTAATAACGAATCCCGCGATGTTGCCTAAGGTGCCTATTAGAGCCGATAATATGGCTATGCGGCGATAGTCCTTAGTCATCATATTGGCAATGACTGTTGGTATTGTGATGAGCGATATGAGCAGGATTATGCCCATCACCTTTATCGAAAATACGATTGTTAGGGCAATGATTATCGCCATTATATAGGATATAAGGCTAACGTTCATGCCCTGGCTACGAGCATAGTCGCCATCGAATGTTATGTACATTATTCGTCGAAGCATCGTCGTTGCGCCCACTACAAGGGTGGCTGAGAGTAGCGCAAGGAGTGTGATGTCGTTGCTGTCGACAAGCAGTATGTTGCCAAATAGGTAGCTCGTTAAGTCCGATGCGTAGCCCGGACGAAGCGACATGAATAGTGCTCCTATCGCCATTCCGAGTGACCACATAATGCCTATGGCTGAGTCCTCGCGTAGCTTTGCGCGTTGCGATGCAAACTCGATGCCCACGGCAGATAGTGCCGCAAAGAGTAGCGCACCAAGCGTGGGGTTAAGACCAAAGTAGAGAGCTATGCCAATACCTCCAAACGAGGCGTGAGTGATGCCACCGCTGAGGAATACCATGCGGCGTGCAACGATATAGCTTCCGACAATACCGCAGCAGATGCCCGATAAGATGCACGTGATGATGGCACGCTGCATAAAGTCGTAAGATAGTATGTCGTTCAAGAGGCTCACTTGTAGTTGGTTCTTAATGTCCAATATATTCGCGCAAAGATAGTGCTTTTTTTGGAATGTACAACGTTGTGATTTGGCGAAAATGTTGTATATTCGCACGTTATTTAATAGTTTTACTATGTCTGAGAAGCGTGTAAGTTTTCATACGTTGGGTTGTAAACTCAACTTTTCCGAGTCGTCGACCTTGGCTCGCGAGTTTGAGCAAGGGGGATTTGTTAGGGTAGAGCCTTCTGAGCCAACGGATGTTGCCGTTATAAATAGCTGCTCCGTAACGGAGCATGCCGATAAGAAGTGTCGTAATATCATACGTAAGATACATCGTCGTAACCCCACTGCAATTATCGCTGTTACGGGGTGTTATGCGCAGCTTAAGCCTAACGATATAGCTGCTATTGAGGGTGTCGATATTGTCCTTGGAAACAACGATAAGGGCGACCTCTACCGTCGCGTAGTGGAGCTCTCCGAAAAGCGCGGTGCGGCTCAGGTATATAGCTGTACGGTGGATGAGATTAGTCGCTTCTTTGCCGCCTATTCGTCGGGCGATAGAACACGCTCGTTCCTTAAGGTTCAAGACGGATGTGACTATAAGTGTGCATATTGCACTATTCACTATGCTCGTGGATCGAGCCGAAATATGCCTATTGCCGACCTTGTTCGTGAGGCGGAGGAGATCGCTGCAATGGGGCAGCGCGAGATCGTTATCACGGGTGTGAATACTGGCGACTTCGGACGTACGACGGGCGAGCGTTTTATCGACTTGCTAAGGGCGTTAGATGGGGTTGATGGTATTGATCGCTATCGTATATCGAGCATCGAGCCAAACCTTATCACCGATGAGATTATTGAGTTTTGCCACTCGTCGAAAAAGTTTGTGCCTCACTTCCACATCCCGCTACAGAGTGGCTCTACGCGCATCTTGGGACTTATGCGTCGCCGCTATACGGCTGAGAAGTATCGCGAGCGTATAGCTAAGATTCGTGAGTTGATGCCTGATGCTTTCCTCGGTGTCGATGTTATCGTTGGTTTCCCTGGCGAGGGCGAGGAGGAGTTTATGGAGACCTACCGTCTGCTTGAGGAGGTGGGTGCATCTTATTTGCATATATTCCCATTTTCTGAGCGTCCTGGCACACCTGCTGTTGCTATGCCAAATAAGGTTCAGTCGCGCATCTCTACGGAGCGCGTTAGCCGCCTGGAGGAGCTTAGTGATGTGTTGTATAAGTCGTTTGCAACCAAGTATTTAGGCTCTGAACGTGAGGTCTTGTTTGAGAGTACCGATCGTCATGGTATGATGTACGGATATACGGATAACTACCTTCGTGTGAAGTGCAAGTATGACACTTCTAAGATTAACCAAATTTGTATGGTTCGTCTTGTGTCGCTCGATGCCGATGGCGATATTCAGGCTGAAATAGTTGGATAATTACGACAAAAGTATTACTTTTGTACGATATATTTACGACTATGTGGAAACGATTTAAGGGTCTCTTTTCGATGGAGGGTGTTGCGCGAAGAATTCGTGTGGCATTTTTGAGCATATTCCTACTCCTTATATTTGCTGGTGCGACGTCGCTTTTGGAGCTCGAACGAGTAAGCCACGATACCGAGCAAATTCTTGCGGCAAGCGAGCAGAGTGTTGAGATCGCTGGAGATATGCTCTCGGCGCTCAGCGATCAGAACGACGCCATAATCTACATGGCTGTTGTTGGTGACTCCTCGAGCCGATATAGGGTGGAGTGCGAGAAGTCTATCTCGCGCCTAAATAGTGCCTCGGAGCGAGCTTATCAGATGATGGGTCGCTCGGAGCATCATGCTTTGGTAGACTCTTTAGGTCGTTATACGCGCTCGCTTAATGCACTTGCTCGCGACTTTCTCTCGGGCGATGTACATCGTCGTATTGCCTATAGTGTCATGCATGATACCATCCCAAGTAGCTTCACTACGCGTAGCTGGTATGTGGATGAGTATAAGGTGGGCTACATGAACCTCTCGATGCAGATCTCGAAGTATATGACGGGAACGCAGAATACTCTTAGTCCCGAGGTTAACCATCTAAGCCACACGGCGCGTCGATCTGTTACGCCGGTCTTCATCTCGTTGTTGGTGATGTTTGTGGTGTTGGTGATGTTGTACTTCTTCATCAAGAAGCTCTATGTTAGGCCCATGCTGAGAATTAATCGTAGCTTGGGTGACTACCTATCGTATAAGGTCCCCTTTGATAAGGGTATTTCGTGTCGCGATGAGATTGCTCAGTTGCGCGATAGAATTGATACGTTAATCTCTAAGTCGAATAAGTAGTTGAGGGTTGGGCGATGCGAGTACATGTTGTCATACGCTATATAGGCATGGTGCTGGTCTTCATTGCGGCGTTTATGCTCGCCTCTGCTGGTGTGTCGCTTGTCAACGACCACGACTCGGCTCTCTACCCATTGCTCCTCTCCTCGTTCCTTACAGCCATACTCGGTCTTTTCCCGCTGATATTCGTTGAGCGTGCTGACGAGATCAAGACCAAGGAGGGGTATGCTATCGTCGTGGGCTCGTGGCTCGTGGCGTGCATCGTGGGAACTATTCCCTATTTGATTTGGGGCGGTGAGTTTACGCTGATCAATGCCTGGTTTGAGAGCGTGTCGGGCTTCACCACTACTGGTGCTTCGATTCTTAACGATATCGAGTTTCTGCCCCGAGGCTTGCTCTTCTGGCGTTCGGCATCGACGTGGATTGGAGGTATCGGTGTTGTAATGTTTGCGCTGGTCATTCTGCCAACAATGGGACGTAGCCGCCAGCTACTCTACAATGTGGAGCTGTCCACCATCGCTAAGGATAACTTCCACTATCGCTCGCGTGAGATCATGCGCATCTTGATCTTTGTCTATGTTGGTCTGACGCTTGTTACTACGCTGCTGCTTAAGTTGTCGGGCATGTGCTGGTTTGATGCTGTTGCTCATGCTATGTCGGCATGTGGCACGTCGGGTTTCAGCACTAAGAATGCCTCGGTTGCCTTCTTTGACAATCCGATGATTGAGCTGGTGATGATGGGTGCTATGACACTTTCGGGTATCCATTTTGGTATTCTGTATGCTACAATCACGGGTCGTCGTAACAATATTTTCCGTTCGGAGGTCGTTCGTGGTTATGTGGGTATGATGTTTATTGCATCAATAATCATTGCCGCGAGCCTCTTTAGTGAGAGCATATACCCCTCGTTTGTTGAGTCGTTGCGCCACGCCTCGTTTCAGGTTGTGAGCATTACTACAACCTCGGGATTTGCCACTGCCGACACTAATCTGTGGACACCGCTGGCAATCATCATCCTGATCTTTTGCTCGATTATCTGTGGTTGCGCCGGTTCGACGTCGGGAGGTATGAAGATCGACAGATTGTTGCTTGCCCTAAAGGTTATTCGCAACCGTGTTAAGCTGCAGCAGCATCCTAATGCGGTAATTAGCACCAAGACAGATGGCATGGTGCAGGGTGATAACGTGTTAAGCATGGTGCTAACATTCATTGTTGCCTATCTGTTGTTAACACTTGTGGGTACAATTATATTCGCAATGTTTGGTTGCGATATAATGACCTCGTTCTCTGCTTCATTGTCGTGTATCAGTAACGTAGGTCCGGGCTTTGGAGAGGTGGGATCGTTGGATAACTACTCCTCGTTGCCCACTGTGCTTAAACTAAATTCGACACTTCTTATGCTTGTGGGTCGTTTGGAGATATTTGGATTTATTCAACTCTTCTTCATTCGCTCATGGCGATAGATATAACTTGTTAATGTTCGTGATATGATGGTAAAGATGATAAGGAGTATAGCAATGTTGCTATGTGCGTTCTCGCTCTTTGTGCAGCCCCTCGCTGCGCAACGTGTCCCTATTGAGGAGCTTAAGCGTTCTAATAGCAAGTATGCTGAGTTGTATGAAAAATGTCTGAAGGTGAGTGCTCGCTGCGACGAGATTGCTGCTGAGATAGATATGTGTCGCCAAGCGTTGTATGAGACCTCAGATGCTGTTGAGCTAGATAGTATCAGTCGCCTTATCGGTAGGCTTGAGGAGCAGAGGAGAGCTCTTATGCATGATGAGCGTATCACGGTTAGACAGATGATTGATATTGAAAGAGATTTTGTGAGCAATGGTGGACATAGTTCATACGCAAGCGAGGGCGATGATGATGCCTTTGTCGATGTAGATACTGCGGAGGTTAGGGTAGTCTATTCGCGCAATCTTATTGAGAATGACTGCTTTAAGCAGTATCTTAGCGAGTCTAATTATGCTGAGTTGCTTGCTGCTCAACAAGATGAGAGTGTGGTTCGTCAGCTTGTGGATGAATATCTGGTTAAGTATCAGCGCATTAAGGAGGTGGGTGCAGATTATGCTACAGCCGACAGACTCTCTGTGGGAGATCCTCTCTACGAGGAGTATCTGACGATTGTCGAGGAGCTTAAGGTACTTGAGGCGGCTATAGTAGCTAAGTGGAGCAAGATCTATGATGTAAAGACCTTTTCATTGTCATTTATTCTTGATACTCTTCACTATAATCAGTATAGTCGAGAGTGGTCGCGTCAGCGAAATAATATCGAGGAGCAGTGTGTTGAGAGTGCTGGTAAGTACTCCTCTGATGCTTTGGTGCGCTACGCTCTTGAGCATAAACAACTCTTGAAGAATGAGCTTGAGTTTGCTCGTGTGATGCGCATCAAGGAGGCAAAAGATTCGTTGCAGGAGGCTTCGAACAACTATCGCCAGGTGAGGTATGAGCTTGAGCCTATTGTGATAGAGCGTCGTGAGTTGATGGATTTCGCCAATATTGAGATTGGACGTACCGATTATTATAGAACTGAGGAGTCTCTCCCTGAATTGCGAGTATATCCAACGGGTACTATCTATCGCATACTTCTGGGAAAGTATCGCAATAAGCCCACATCTATCTCGATGGATCAGTTTTATGGTGTGAAGCCAATGTGCTACTCATGCGGCGATGACAATATGTACTATTACTATGCTGGAGGATATGCCACCGAGCAGGAGGCGCGCGATGAGCTTCAGTATCTTAAGAGTCGTGGTTTTAGAAACCCTGAGATCTGCAAGTGGGAGGATGGCGTGATGACAAATATCTCGGTCGAAGAGAGAAAGCAGGTCGAGAGAATGGTGGCGGCATCTGAGCCTAAGGTTGTCTACGTTGTGATTATTGGAACCAGCACGATTAGCTCGAAGATGCACTCGATCATAAGCAGTGAGGCTCCAGGAAAGATCGAGCAGCGTAGCGGTAAGAACTATATGGTAGGATATTTCAAGAGCCGCAACGAGGCTGATTCGTTGCTCACCACACTTGCTGAGTCGTTCCCTACGCTCGAGATGCAGGTTCAGGAGAGGTTGTTAAATAAGTAGTTGTTAGATATTCATTTAATCGATTTATATTATGATGTATAGATTATATCACTCGCTTATCGTCGCTTTTGTTGTGGTGTCGATGATGTTTGTGGGATGTAAGAAGGCTGAGGAGAAGTCGTTCGAGATACCCTCAGAGAGTATCCTCATTGAGGTGGGGCATGCTGGCGATATGGGCACGACAAGCTTTAAGTCGCAAAATATCTCGGCTATTGATGTTGTGTCGGTGGTTGCTGGTTGGGAGGTCGTAGAGATCGATCTTAGCTCGAAGAGTATCACCGTGAAGTCGCCTTCGATGTTTGATAATGATGAGAAGCGTAGCGGTACTATCTCACTTGCTGGTTATACGCCTCTTGGCACTAAGGTATCCATCTCGCTCTATGTCGCTATCCTCGACAATCCAGATGTAGACCTTCGTCAGAGCCCAGCTAACTGCTATATTGCCAATAAGCCAGCTACGCGCTATCTCTTCAACCCATACGTCGGAGGTAACTCGGTTGCGCTCGATACTGAGTATATCGAGATTATTTGGCAGACTACCAACGACATTATAAAGTATGTAGACCTGCAGGATGGTGTGGCATCATTCTATGTTGAGGAGCTTACTGATGACGCTGACAAGCCTCAGGGCAAGCTCCAGGAGGGTAACGCGCTTATTGGTGCTTATGATGCTGCGGGAGAGCTTCTCTGGAGCTGGCATATATGGCTTACAAATAGTGATCCCGAGCGCGAGACTGTTGTGCTCAACGGTCGCGAGTTGATGAATATCAATCTAGGAGCAGACTGCAACTCTCAGGGTGAAAAGGATAAGGATAAGATTGGTCGTTCGTATGGTATGTACTATCAGTGGGGACGTCGCACACCTATTGTCGGGCCACAGGATTGGCGTTTCTCGATGAATGCCGATATGTTAGTCTACAAGGGTAGTGGTGCATATCTCTATTTCGACTATGTTGCGAGTGACGCTACGGTGGGATCTGTTGAGTGGGCTGAGAGCAATCCTACATCCATCATCGTTGGTTGCAAGAGCAATAATTACGACTGGATGTTTGAGGGTCATGATGATGCTCTGTGGAGCACTACCTCGAAGAGCGATCACGATCCATGTCCTGCTGGCTGGCGTATTCCCGATAGTTCGATATACGAGGGTCTTACTATAAGCAGTGTTGACGATGAGCTGTCATGGCAGGAGGCACAGGGTATGTATGGTTGGAACTTGGTGGATCAGAACTCAGGTAGCTACTTCTTCTCGGCGGCAGGTCGTCGAAACTACCTTGATGGACACCTCGATATTGTTAACGACGATGAGGTGCGTCCTGTGCCATGGTCTGGCTACTATTGGACTGCTACGGCGGTTGCCGATGGCGATGCTCATGCCATGTTCTTCGACCTGAACAGTGCTACGCGCACATGGAATGGCTTTGATGCTCAGCGTAAGATGCATCGCGCGAATGCTATGCCTGTACGCTGCGTGCGTGAGTAGTCGGATCGTTCGGTAATAGTAACGCCCACTTCGCAGTATCGAGGTGGGCGTTATCATTTTGGTCGTATGC
This sequence comes from Alistipes sp., assembly GCA_017379015.1. Lineage (GTDB taxonomy): Bacteria > Bacteroidota > Bacteroidia > Bacteroidales > Rikenellaceae > Alistipes. The sequence goes on along the minus strand of JAFNXN010000025.1, from coordinate 10,167 downwards.
AGTCTACTCCTTGAGTAGCTTGACAAGTTCTGCCACGGCACGTCCTCGGTGCGATATGGCATTCTTCTCGTCAGCACTCATCTCGGCAAAGGTGCGCTCATAGCCATTAGGGATGAATAGCGGGTCGTAGCCAAATCCCTCGGCTCCCGACTCGGCGGTTGCTATCGTTCCCTCTACGATGCCCTCGACTCTCAGCTCCTTGCCACCCTCAATCAGGGCTATCACTGTGCGAAAGCGTGCAGCTCTATTCTCTACACCCTCTAGCTCGTTAAGAAGCTTGCGGTTGTTGGCTGCGAAGTCGTGACCGTCAGTTGCATAGCGTGCCGAGTGTACTCCTGGTGCACCCCCTAAAGCCTCAACCTCAAGTCCTGTGTCGTCGGCAAAGCAGTCGAGGCCTGTTCGTTCGTAGACGTAGCGCGCCTTGAGCGAGGCATTCTCGTCGAGCGTTGCCCCAGTCTCAGGAATATCCTCGGTGATGCCTACCTCGCGAAGTGTTACTAGCTCGTAGCCCTCGCCAAGCACTGCACTCACCTCCTTAAGCTTGTGGGCGTTGTTTGTTGCAAAGACAATCTTCATGGCTACTCAACGATGATGATGCGTTCTGGGCCCTCGTATGGGGGCAGTGGCTTTGGTGTGTAGTCGGCATATCCGATGGCGATCACCGAGAGCACTCTATATCCCTCTGGTATCTCGGGTAGTATCTCCTTGACGTAGTCCTCGCTACGCTGGCTTGTTGGCTCATCCTTGAGTGTTAGGTAGTCGCCTACATGTACCCAGCACGATGCAAGACCCTCGTCGACAAGTGCAAGCTGGAGTGTTGTTGCCATGATGGCGGCGTTTGTCTGCCACATTGGGCTTGCCTCCTGGTCGCCAAGTATGACGATGGCTGCTCCAGCCTCCTCAAGTAGCGATGATCCCCAGTCGCGAAGACGACCTAGGGCGTGTACCTTATCTAGGTTTGTTACAGCCATCAGGCGTGTCGAGCGTGTATTCTTTGATGATGGTGCTAGGAGTGCTAGCTCCATTGCTGAGCGTAGCTTCTCAACCTCCACAGGTTTGCCAGTGTAGCGACGTGTCGAACGACGCTTTCGTACAACTTCTTTAAATTCCATAGTTATCTTCGTTATTATTAATTATTTGCTCTTTATATTGCAAAAATAGTGATTTTTTTCTATATTTGCTTTTGTATATCTAAAAAAGAGTGACCATGGATAGAATTACCGTTGCGTTGATCTACGACTTCGATGGAACATTAGCACCAGGAAATATGCAGGAGTATGATTTTATTCCCGCTGTTGGTAAGAGTAATATGGAGTTTTGGCACGAGGCCAACACCTTGGCTGAGGAGCAGGATGCCGATCAGGTGCTCACCTATATGGCTCGTATGCTTCAGGCAGCGCAGTCGAAGGGGTTGTCGCTGCGTCGTGAGGCCTTTCGCGAGTCGGGACGCAACGTGAAGTTCTACCGAGGTGTTGTTGAGTGGTTTAAGCGTATTAATGAGTATGGTGCTGAGCGCGGCATCAATATTCTGCACTATGTTAACTCATCGGGTCTTAAGGAGATTATCGAGGGCACGGCCATCGCCCATGAGTTTAAGAATATCTATGCTTGCTCATTCCTCTACAACGTGGACGGCATTGCATACTGGCCCGCCGTAGCGGTTAACTATACCAACAAGACGCAGTTTATCTTTAAGATCAATAAGGGCGTCGAGTCGGTATTTGATACTAAGGATGTCAACCGCTTTATGGAGGAGAATAAACGCCCTGTGCCATTCTCGCGTATGATCTACTTTGGTGATGGAACTACCGACATCCCATGTATGCGTCTGGTGAAAAATTTTGGTGGTCACTCGATCGCTGTCTATAACCCCGAGGCGGAGGGTCAACGTTCACTTCTTAATGAGCTTATTCGCGACAATAGAGTCAACCATGTCTGCCCTGCCGACTACTCAGAGGACTCCGAGATTGATGTTATTGTGAAAACTATTATAGATAAGATCGAACTCGATCATCGCCTCTCGGAACTCGAAGTTGCTCGTGGTGTGTAGCTCTAAGTTGCTGAATAGTAGTGACTTATATATTGTATAGAATGGGTACTTGTAACGTGTTGATTATCAGTGGGTTGAAAAATTAGCAAAAAACGGTTTTTCAACTCTCTGATTTTCTGGTAGTTGCATCCCGCTGCTCGGAAAAACTTTTCACTCGAAAATTTGCTTTCATCTAGGCTTAGTAGTAACTTTGCATTAACGAATTACGCAAACGACAACCGATGCCGACACTATATGGTTTTACGTGTAGGGGTGGCGCAGCTAATGTCATAATAGCGATTATTAACATATAAATATAGGTTTCTATGAGACTCTTTTCCAAAATCATCTTGCCTTTAACACTCTCTGTTTTGTTGTCGAGTGTTACGGCGTGGGCACATGAGCCTGCGAGGTATGCGACCTCTTCGCTATCCTCTTATAGCTCCGTTGCGCTGCCTCTGTCGGGTGTCGACTCTCCTCATTCATTCCAGATCGGAACATCAGTGCCAGGAGTGACGCTTATGTTTGCTGCCGATCTGTTTGGATTATATAGCACCTATGATGACTATCTTGTTAAGGAGTTGTCAAACTTCAGCCAGTTGCTCAACAGGCGTCGTTACTACTGGTCGGAGGAGCGTGTCTGGCCCTGTATATCGCTCGACTATAAGTATAGGACAAGGAATTGGTTCTCGCTTGGCGTGAAGGCTGGCATCGGATGGAAGACACGTCCACTCCGCAATGTCTTAACAAATGAGATTGATAGCCGTGCCTATGCCATTGTTACGTCGCTACTCTTTGATATGCGCTTTAGCTATCTTAATCGCGAGAAGTTTACGCTCTATTCGTCGTTTGGCATTGGTGCTGTAGCCTATAACTCGACTAATGGCAAATTTGTGCTACCTATCTGGGATATCACTTGGATAGGATTTACGGTGGGTCGTAGCTTTTATTGGTTTTTTGAGCTTGGCGGTGGAGCGACAGGTGTGTTGCGTTCAGGTTTAGGTGTTAGATTTTAAAATTAGTAGTTATGAGAAGATTATATGTTGCTATTGCGTTGATGCTCTCTGTCGTGTTTGTCTCATGTAAGACTATCGACTCGGATGTAAGAGATACCAGAGCCTTTGTTACTGCCATTTGGCATGAGGCAAACGTGGATCTATGCTACGTGAACCATATCTTGTTTGATGCTATTCATATCGATTATATGCTCTCTATTGAGGATGAGAGTGTTAGGAAGGAGTACTTTGATCGCTACTATGGCGAGTCTACCGACCTATACACTCAGCCCAACGGTCTGCTTGTTCAGCGTTACACCTCGATAGGCACGCCTATAAAGACATACTACGATACCGGCAACAAGCCTCTTGGCGAAGGTGAGTGGAGGGTGCGATACAATGGCGGTAATAGCTACGAGATGGTGCTAACACCGCAGGGTGATGGTCGCATCAAGGTTGAGTTTGTGTCGCTCTATCTCAATGAGTCGTCGGGCGATGCTGAGTTGATATTCAGCTACGAGCTAGGTGAGATGTCCAGCAGGTATAATGTTGAGGTCGAGGCTGAGTATAGCGGCTGGGTGGAGATGGTAGACCCCTCGATGGGAGACTCTACGGCTCTCACTTTGAAGTGCTCGACAACACGCAATGTCAAGGTTAGCGATCAGCGGGGATTTCTCGCTGGCGAGTTTTATGTGCAGTGCACCGACAACTACTACGACACCTACGATGAGATGTTCGTGGCTCTGAAGAGCTTCCCTCAATATGTCTTGATCGACTGCTGTGGTGAGTCGTATCGCCTCGACGGACGCTATGGCATCTAGACGATGCGGGGTATCTTATAGCCTTTAAGCTCACGGTTGTAGAGCTCCTCGTTGCCCTCCACAAGGGTGTTTAGCAGCGTGTGAAACGTAGCTGAGTGGTTGTGATGGAGGGTGTGGCAGAGCTCGTGAAGAAGGATGAACTCGCGCAGGTGGGGTGGTAGAAGCATGATGAATAGCGATATGCTGATGCCATTGCGTGAGCTGCACGACCCCCAGCGCGTGTGTGCCGATGAGATGCGTAGCGACGTGTAGCTAAGTCCGTGTTCATGTGCTAGGCGATCAAGTGTTGCGGGTATGTAGAGGCGTGCCTCGCGACGTAGCCCCTCTAGCTCCTCTCGGGTGATGGTGGGGTAGTTCGTCACGCGCTGTGCTATGCGTTGCCGTGTGCGCTCAATCCACTCCGTGCGACTCTCGGCAAAGGCGATGGCTCTGGCTCGGGTGCTGAATGCTGGATATGTCAGGCGTAGCGATCCGTCGCTGCGTACCATAAGACGAATAGAGCGTGTACGTAGCGATCGTACACACTCTATTTTGCCTAATGACGGATGCTCCAGGATTGCCATTACTCACCTATGCGCTGACGTACAACCTCAAATAGCATGATGGCTGCGGCAGCCGATACGTTTAGCGACTCGGTATGACCAATCAGAGGTATGGCAAGCTGCTCGTCGCATAGCTTAAGCACCTCCTTCGATATGCCCTTATCCTCGGCACCCATGACGATTGCCGTAGGCTTGCGAAGGTCGGCATCGTAGAGTAGCTTGCGGCTCTTCTCGGTTGCTGCAACAATCTGGAAGCCCTCGGCTTGCAGCGTCTTAAGCGTGTTACGAATTGAGCCTACGCGGCATACGGGGATGTTTTGTAGTGCTCCTGCCGATGAGCGTATAGCATCGCCATTTACCGGTGCAGAGTTCTTTAGTGGTGTGATAAGACCATGTGCACCAGCGCACTCTGCCGAACGTGCTATGCCTCCGAAGTTGCGCACGTCGGTCACGCCGTCAAACACAACGATGAGTGGTGTCTCGTCCTCGGGCACACGCTCCAGGATGTCGTTAAGCTCAACGTAGTCGATGGCGGCAATCTGAGCCACAACGCCCTGATGGTTGCCACGTGTGAGGCGATTTAGTTTCTCGATAGGCACCTCCTGCCAGCGTATGTGGTGGCGAGCCATGAGCTCTTTGAGGTCGGTCATCAGCTGACCCTCTGCGCCCTTCTTAATATATACGCGCTCAATCTGCTTGCGTGCCTCCACAGCCTCGGCAACTGGGCGTATGCCAAAAATAATATTCTCCATATCTCTTTGTTAGTTTTGTTCAGTTATCTCCAGCTCGTATGATGCCTTCTCCCACTCGTGCATTAGTTGGTCGTAGCGCAACTTAAGAGCGTCGTATTTGGCGTAGTCATCGGCATTGTACTCTGTGGCCTCGGCGAAGCGTTTGTCGTAGGCGGCAATCTCTTGCTCGACTATTGAGAGCTCCTGCTCGACGCTCTCGACAGCCTTGCGGAGCTTGCGGAGGAGCTTCTCCTGCTCCTTCTTCTGCTCGTATGACAGCTTGCCTACGGTAGGGGCATCGCTGCTCCTATCTTGTGCTGCGGGGCGATCCTTGCGCTCGATCTCCTGCAACGACTCCACCTTGCGCTTCTCGAGGAAGTACCATATATCGCCAAGATACTCCCTTACGCCACCATCGCGGAACTCATAGATGCGATCTACAAGACCATCCAAAAACTCACGGTCGTGCGATACAACCACCACCGTGCCGTCGTACTTCTGTAGGGCACTCTTCAAAATATCCTTCGAGCGCATGTCCATGTGGTTGGTAGGCTCGTCGAGGATAAGGAGGTTGTAGGGCTCAAGCATAAGGCGCGCCATAGCAAGACGCGAACGCTCGCCTCCCGAGAGCACCTTAACCTTCTTGTCGATGTCCTCACCGCGGAAGAGGAAGGCTCCGAGAATATCTCTGAGGCGTGTTCTGATGTCGCCCACGGCAACACGGTCGAGGGTGTCAAAGACGGTGAACTCGCCATCCATCAGGTCGTCCTGATTCTGAGCATAGTAGCCGATGTTGACATTCGCACCGAGCTTTATCTCTCCCTCCGTGGCGTCGATCTCGCCAATGAGCATCCTGGCAAAGGTGGTCTTACCCTCGCCATTGCGACCTACGAGGGCGATCTTCTGACCACGCTCGATGGTAAACTCGGCACCCGCAAATACGCGCTTTTGGTCGAAGGCCTTGCCCACGCCCTTGATGTCGGCAACAATCTGACCTGAGCGAGGTGCTGGTGGGAACTTGATGTTGAGGCGTGATAGGTCCTCCTCGTCAACCTCTATGCGTTCGATCTTTTCGAGCTGCTTGATGCGCGACTGCACCTGATTGCTCTTTGTGGGCTTGTAGCGGAACTTCTCGATAAACTCCTCGGTCTTCTCGATGAGTCGCTGCTGGTTCTCGTATGCCGCCATCTGCTGCTCACGTCGCTCGCGTCGCAGCTCAACGAACTTGGAGTAGGGCACTTTGTAGTCGTAGACCTTGCCTAGCGATAGCTCGATGGTGCGCGTGGTGACATTGTCGAGAAAGGCTCTATCGTGCGAGATGAGGAGCACTGCGCCGTTGTAGTTTCTAAGGTACTCCTCTAGCCACTGAATACTCTCGATGTCGAGATGGTTGGTAGGCTCGTCGAGGAGGAATATCGATGGACGACGAAGCAGAAGCTTGGCAAGCTCGATACGCATGCGCCAGCCTCCCGAGAACTCGCGTGTTGGGCGTTCAAAGTCGGTGCGCTTAAATCCTAGACCTAGGAGCGTGCGCTCGATGTCTGCCTCGCGTGTGTCGCCACCAAGGATATGATATCGGTCGTTGGCATCGTTGAGGCGGTGTATCAGTTCGGCATACTCCTCCGATTCGTAGTCGGTGCGTGTTGCTATCTCCGAAGTGAGGCGTTCGATTGCTGCCTCGATGCGTAGCACCTCGTCGAAGGCCTTTGCGGTCTCAGCGACAAGTGTGGTTGTGTCAGCCACGCGCATCTGCTGTGGTAGGTAGCCTATCGAGCACTCTGAGTTGATCGACACAGCACCCTCGGTGGGCTGCTGCTCACCCGTGATGACGCGAAGTAGGGTGGTCTTTCCAGCACCATTCTTGCCGACAAGACCTATGCGGTCCTTCGGGTTGATCATGAACGATATGCCGTCGAACAGAGTCCAACCGCCGTAACTTATCGTGAGATTATCGAGCGATATCATATATCGTACTTATGAGTTAATCATGTCAACAATAGCCTGCTCAGGTTCTGCGGCACCAAATACTGAGCTGCCAGCAACAAGTGCCTCGGCACCTGCGTCGAAGAGTAGGCGCGAGTTGGATGCCGAGATGCCGCCATCTACCTCGATGATAAGCTCCGTAAGACCCAACTCCTGCTTCTTGCGGCTTAGGTACTCGCACTTAGCAATCGACGATGGCATGAACTTCTGACCTCCAAATCCTGGCTCAACGCTCATAACAAGGATTAGGTCGAGCTGCTCGATCCAGCGATCAAGCACCTCGGGCTCAGTGCCTGGCTTGATAGAGATACCCACCTTAGCCCCCGCCTTGCGAATAAGGTCGATGCACTCCTGGATGTTCTCCGTAGCCTCGTAGTGGAAGGTGACGTAGTCGGCACCAGCCTCCACAAAGCGTGTTACGTACTTCTCTGGTGCAGTGATCATTAGGTGCACGTCGAGGACCTTTGTAGTGCCCTTGCGTAGTGGCTTCATAAGGGGAAAGCCAAACGATATGTTGGGGACAAATACACCATCCATAACATCAACGTGTACCCACTCAGCAGCTGAACGCTGGAGCATTTCCATGTCGCGATTGAGGTTTCCAAAGTCGGCAGATAGCACCGAAGGAGCAATGATACGTCTCATTTTAAGTATAATGTTTTAAGGTTATCTTCTATTTAAAGTACAAATTTAAATAAAATCTTTTGATTTTACACACTATTTCAATGAATAGTTTTTCGTATATTTGTACATTGAATTGTTAAACTTAAATTATGATGAGCTCGACCGCCCTAATATTCCTAGTTTGTATCGTAATGCTTGTTGCCACGCTTATCGGCCTTGGGCTGTGGTGGCGTAACTCAGAGAGTCGTCACTTAGGCGAGATTGAGCAGCGCGACGTGCGTATCAAGGAGCTCTCGGAGCGTCTTGCGATGCTTGATGATGAGTTGGCTCGGGAGCGTATCGAGCATGTGCGCACCCAGGCAGAGCGCGATGCTATCAGCCGAAGCAACGAGGAGATGCACCGTGAGCGTGCGGAGAGCGAGAAGCAGCTTAAGAGTGAGTTTCGTAACCTCGCGCAGGAGATCCTAACCGAGCATCAGGCAAACTTGCGTGAGGCAAACCGCGACTCCATAGACTCGATGCTTAGGCCCTTCAAGGAGAACATCACGGAGTTTCGCGAGCGCGTGGAGCGCATCTATGCCCACGAGAATGAGCAGCGCGGAGCACTCAAGAATGAGCTTGATAACCTCATGAGGCTCAATCAGATGATGACCTCGTCGGCAGCAAACCTTACCGATGCGCTCAAGGGTAACTCAAAGGTCCAGGGCGACTGGGGTGAGGTATATCTTGAGACGATACTCGACAGCACGGGGTTGGTGCGTGGTATCCACTACCATGTTCAGCAGAATATAAAGGGCGATGAGGGTCAGAACCTACGCCCCGATGTGATACTCTCCCTGCCCGAGGAGCGTTCGATAGTCATCGACTCTAAGGTGTCGCTAACGGCATATCTGCGCTATACCAAGGCGGAGGCAGAGGCGGAGCGTCGTCAGGCTCTTGCAGAGCATGTGCAGTCGGTGCGCAAGCATGTTCAGGAGCTCGCCGTGAAGGGCTACGAGAAGCACCTCGCATCGCCCGACTTCGTTGTGATGTTCATCCCCACCGAGCCAGCCTTTCTTGAGGCTATCAAGGCGGATAGTCAGATATGGGCAGATGCCTATGCGCGTAAGGTGATAATCTCCTCGCCAACGAACCTCTTTGCGCTGCTTAAGATGGTTGCCGACATGTGGCGTCGTGATGCGCAGAGCAAGAATCAGGCTGAGATAGTCAAGCAGTCGAAGAATCTCTACGACCAGCTTGTTGCCTTTTGTGATAGCTTGGAGGGTGTCGGTGCGGCACTAGACAAGGCTAAGGGGTGTTATGACGATGCTTACAAGAGGATGCACACGGGCAACAACAACATAATACGCCTAGGTGAGCGTCTTAAGAAGCTGGGACTGCCCACCGAGAAACGCCACTCGTCGCGCCTGCTTAGCAATGCTGAGCTTGATGATGAGGAGGCCTAAGACTGAAAGGGTCTACTCCTTGAGGCCTGAGACCGAAAGGGTCTGCTCCTTTTCTCTGATGCTACGTAGTATCTGGTCGTGAATATGTCGCGGTATCGGTCTAAGGCCATGACCCACGGGGAATGGCGACTCCTCTCTGTAGCGTGCTATTATGGAGTTTACGTAGTCGACAAAGGGTTTGCAGCGTCTGAACTCTTCGGCGGTGCGCTCGTGCCAGTCGTCGCGCAAGAACCACACCTCATCGAGGGGCTTTATGAGCATCATGCTGCGCAGATATAGATAGTCTAGATGCTCGCGCTTGGGCCTATATCCTGGGTGCATGCGGCGTAGCTGATCGCGCAAGTAGGGCTTAAAGCCTGTCTCTTTTACTAGCTTATGTACGTAGTCGCCATTGTCGATAAACTCCCTGCGGAAGTAGTCCATCAGCTCCTTGTTTGGCTGGTAGATGCCCACGGTGAGAAACGAGCCTCCGCTGCTCGATGGCAGAGGCGATATCTGATAGTAGTAGCCTGCCCAGCCACCATACTTGCCATCGCGGTAGAAGCAGCCGCTGAGGAAGTCGTTGAATAGTCGATCGTCGATCTTGAGCTTGCGGTCGCGCACCAGTGCGAAGCTACAGTCGCTGACCTCTAGCTTTGCTATGTCCTCGTCGAACTCGCCGATGAGGTCTATCAACTTCTCGATGCTCGAGGCATTACGTCTAAAGGCTTCGAGATACTCATAACGATGCGCGAGATACCACTCTTTGCTATCGTTGTGGTGCACGGCTCGTAGAAATGGTAGTATTACATCCATGGTTCAATGTTGTTGTTGGTGCGGACGACGATTGGGCGCAGACGGTGTTTGGGCGCAGACGACAGGGAGTTTAGGGAGTTTAGGGAGTTTAGGGAGTTTAGGGAGTTTAGGGAGTTTAGGGAGTTTAGGGAGTTTAGGGAGTTTAGGGAGTTTAGGGAGTTTAGGGAGTTTAGGGAGTTTAGGGAGTTTAGGGAGTTTAGGG
>JAFNXN010000005.1 GCA_017379015.1 Alistipes sp. | reverse complement strand
CTAAAACAAGCAAAAAACATTTTACTTTATTATAAACAATTAAAAACAGAGTAATTATGAAGACTTTCAGAATGATTGGAATGGTCCTTGTGGCAATGTTGGGTTTCACAGCTTGCGATAAGGATTGCGATCATGACTTTATCGAGCATGATTTCACCCAAGACATCGTGGGTACTTGGACTTCCTTGAATGGCGAACTTGCAGAGGCTATGGTAATCAAGGCCGATGGCTCGTTTACCACAACAGGTGTTATGCAAGGTGGTAGTCTATACGAGGAGAAAGGTACTATCAAGGTAGTAAACAACAAGGTTACTCTCGCATTCGAAGGTGATAATGAAGCATATGAAGGTCGCCTCGAATTCGTAGCAGGCAAATCTTTGTCTCTTGTTATGTTTGACGACAATGATGTTCGTTTGACTTATGATTATTGCGAAAACGACCTCTCGGATGAAGTTGTAGGTATGTGGGTATGTGGGTATGTACTCAGAAAGTATTTGGTAATGAAGAAGAATCAACCACAATCATTACCTATAAAGAAAATGGTAAATCTTACTTAACAGGATTTTACCCGGAAATAAATAGTTATGCTAACCAAATAGAAGCGGACTACAAGGTTGTTGGTAACTTGTTATTTTCTTCGGTGGAAAATGGTACTAGATATGTAGTTAATAAATTGGGTATAATCCCTAATGGTACAGAATTGGGCGATATTATGAGTGCCTTCTTTTATTTGCCTATGGGAGATAACTATGTAGAATCAACTGTATCTTTCCTCCGCATCAAGTAGTACCTCGACCTTACTGGTACATATGACTATAGCTCAGCGTATGTAAGCAATGCAAAGGGTAAGGATGAGGATTTCACTATGTTGGGTCACACTTTCAATATGGCCAACATTAATGCCGGCAACTTTGATATGATGTTCCGTTCAGAACTCTTCTGTGTAGACCTAAATACTAACACAATTACGCAACATTTCCTTCCTGCTAATGGTCAAGATGTAGCAATCGAAATCCCTATCACTGTAGAAGGCAACAAGGTAACCCTTGATTTGAGCGCTGAAAACCCTGCTTACCGTAAGGTAGATATGTATATGTTCCAGGATGCTGATAATAGCCAGTTGCATATGTATATGCATACAAATGATTTTATCAACTATTTTGCAAACATGGAGCTTTATAACCTGCTTGCAGCTGGTGAGATTACCGCTGGCAACACTACTGCTATTGAAAAAGTCTATACAGATATGGAGGCACGCATCGAGAGTATCAATGTAAGCTTCGTATTTAAGGCACGCAAATAATCAGCGACCAACATAAACAAGCAATGCCCTGTGTGTAAAAGCACGGGGCATTTTTTTGTGGGGTTAGAACTCCAAGACATCATAGACCTTCAGCAACTGCTCGGCTCGGTTATCTGTCTACCAGATGTTTGTGTGTCTGGAAGTAGTGGTACATCGCCAACTTCGCTATGTTGTAGGAGAACGAGAACAAAAAGTGGTGCGTGTAGGGAACGATGTAGTCCCGTCACGCACCAATTTTGTTTATACATATTGCATCAGCGAAAGATGCTCGATTTCAGAGCCGTACGTTCAAAACTGCTATACACATTTTACTCGTCGGGAAATGGATTTAACCACAACCTCCATGTAGTCTTCTATGTAGGATTTCGCAATTTTCGTAAAAACTAACACTGAAAATCAATTAGTTAAAAATTATAATACCTATCCGCAAGGATGACTCCTGTTTTTTTTGTGGGTTGTCCCGTCCTGAAATAGGTGGGGTAGGGCAATGATGTAAGTAAATGATGCAAAAAGCTGCGCATTTGGCATTCTGCAAATAACAGCGATGCCACCAACGGTTTGTACTTGATGTACGCCCATTGGTGGCATCGCATGTTGAAAGGCAGTGTTATCTGCCTTAGGTGAAGATATTAGCGGCGAGGCTTGATGTCAAGCTTCACAGGCTTAATCATGTTCTCAGGTGAGAGGATAGTGTCAAGCTCCTCCTTGGTTAGGATGCCATCCTCGAGCACGATGTCGTAAACGCGACCGCCAGTAGCCATAGCCTTCTTAGCGATCTTTGTAGAGTTCTTGTAGCCGATGATTGGGTTAAGAGCTGTTACGATACCGAAGCTATCCTGAACATACTTGCGGCACTGCTCCTCGTTAGCCTTGATGCCATCAACGCAGTTTACGCGCAAGGTGTCGAAGCCGTTCATCATGATCTCAGCTGACTCGAAGCAGCACTGTGCCATGGTAGGCTCCATAGCGTTAAGCTCCATCTGAGCCTCCTGAGCGCACATAGCCACGCAAGCATCGTTACCGATCACCTTGTAGCAGATCTGGTTCATCACCTCAGGGATAACTGGGTTAACCTTACCTGGCATGATTGAAGAGCCTGGCTGACGTGCTGGAAGGTCGAACTCGTGAAGGCCGCAACGAGGACCAGAGCCCAATAGACGAAGGTCGTTACAGATCTTGTTGAGCTTAACAGCTACGCGGCGCATAGCCGATGAGTAGCCCACCATGCAAGTGGTGTCCGATGTTGCAGCCACGAGGTCCTCAGCAAGCTTGATGTCCCAGCCAGTGATCTCGCGCAATGCAGCGATACACTTCTCAGAGTACTCAGGCTCCGAGCAGATACCTGTACCGATAGCTGTAGCACCCATATTCACTGTGAGGAACTCCTCAGCAGCAAACTCGAGGTTCTTGCGCTCCTCCTTTAGGATCTGAGCAAATGCACCGAATGTCTGACCAAGAGTCATAGGCACAGCATCCTCAAGCTGTGTACGACCCATCTTAAGGATGTGAGCAAACTCCTTAGCCTTCTTCTCGAATGACTCGATGAGGGCGTTGAAGTGCTCCATATAGATCTGGTGTGTAGCGTATAGACCGAGGTGGATACCGCAAGGGTAAGCATCGTTTGTAGACTGTGAGCAGTTCACGTGGTCGTTAGGTGAGCAGTACTGATACTCGCCTGCCTCGTGGCCCATGATCTGAAGAGCGCGGTTAGCGATAACCTCGTTAGCGTTCATGTTTGTAGTAGTACCTGCGCCGCCCTGAATCATGTCGCAAGGGAACTGGTCGTGGTGCTGACCCTCCATAATCTCGCGGCAAGCCTGAGCGATAGCGTTGTACTGCTCGTCGGTCAAAAGGCCAAGCTGGTGGTTAGCCATAGCAGCACCAAGCTTAGTGATTGCCAAGCCGTTGATGAACAATGGATAGTCAGAGAGGTGGAAGCGGCTGATAGGGAAGTTCTCGATACCGCGCAATGTCTGCACACCATAGAGAGCCTCAACGGGCACCTGCATCTCACCAATAAGGTCACTCTCAAGACGAGTTTTACCTGAATAATTAGTAGCCATAGTTGGAAGTTTATGTTTTAAAGTTTATTAAAGATTTCAATCTTAGAGTCTATACATTATGCAAAGATAAACATTTTTTAAGAACTACTACCTAATTTTTGAAATTTATTAGCCTCGCGTGTCAACTTTGCGGGTTCTTTATACGATAATTAGAAAATTGCTGCTTCGTGAGGTGCTATCTTGCAGTGTAACTCTAAATTATTTTGCTATGAATAGATTTTTATTTTTTACCACATCTCTTTTGGTTATTGTGTGTGTCGTTCTAGGTCTGTTGTTTGCGCGGCTAACTAGGGAGTGCGATCGTCTGAGAGGTAATCAGCATGCACTGCTCGTTGATGTAGAGAACTATAAGAGTCGCCATGGTCGGGCTGTGGCGACTGTCGAGCTACTTGAGCTTAGGGTTGATGAACTACGACGCCTACGCGAGGAGGATGCTCGTAAGATACGTTCGCTTGGCGTGCGCCTGCGCCGTGCTGAGAGCTATGCTAAGAGTGTGACGCACACCGCACTCGATGTTGTTGTGCCACTTGATAGTGCCGGTTCGTTCGACCATTACGAGGATCATGTATCGCTCTCGGGCTATGTTGAGCTGGACTCGTTGCACCTTGAGCTCTCGCAGCGCGATACGCTCTATCAGGTTGTTCATCGCGTGCCGCACAAGTTTCTCTGCTTTAGCTTTGGAACTAAGGCGATACGCCAAGATGTCTGGTCGTCAAATCCCAATACGGAGGTGATATTTACGGAGTATGTCGAGTTGCGTGATCTCAAAAGGGAGAGTAGACGTGCTGCACGTCGCGCGAAAATGAAAAAATAGGGCTGCAAACCAACTCTTTTGTGATATAATGTTTAGTTTTCAAGTTTTTTTATCTATCTTTGTGAAGATATATACTTTATGATATGGATAGGCAGCGAGTAGCTATATTCCCAGGTTCGTTCGATCCCTTCACCAAGGGGCATAAGGCGATTGTTGACGAGGCTCTTAATCTCTTCGATAGGGTTGTTGTTGCCATCGGTCACAACCCTCAGAAGCGAGGATTGCTCAGTGTCGAGCGTCGCAAGCAGCTTATCGAGCGACTCTTCTTGGGCGAGGAGCGTGTTGAGGTTACGCTCTACACCTCGCTTACGGGCGATGAGGCGCGACGTGTTGGGGCGACAACGATAATTCGCAGTGCGCGCAACACCATCGACTTCGATTTCGAGAGGACCATGGAGAGGGCAAATCGTGAGATATTTCCTGAGCTAAGCACAGTGTTGCTCTTCGCTCCGCGCGATGTTGAGCACATCTCATCGTCGCTGGTGCGTGAGTTGCGAGCGTTTGGTCACGACACCTCAGAGCTGCTTCCGGAGGGTATATCGCTTGAAGAGTTTATAGAGTAACATACTAACATAGAATATTATGCAGTTTACAGCAGAGATGATAGCCTCGCTTTTAGGCGGTGAGATTGTGGGTGATAAGGGTGCTACAGTCTCGACAGTATCGTCTATTGATGGTGGCAAGCCTGGATCATTGGCATATCTTACTAATCCCAAATACGAGCAGTACCTCTACACAACAAATGCAACCATTGTGCTTGTTGACAAGAACTTCGAGCCAAAGGAGGCGTGCACAGCCACGCTTATCAAGGTGGCTAATGTTGGCGAGTGCGTGCTTAATCTCCTGGAGATGTACAACGCTTCGCGCCCACGCAAGAAGGGCATCTCAAAGCTCGCCTCGATTAGCGAGGAGGCTACTCTTGGCGAGGGTTGCTACGTGGGCGACTTTGCCGTTGTGGAGCGTGGTGTTAAGCTTGGCGATAATGTGCAGATTTATCCGCAGTGCTACATTGGCGATAATGTAACCATTGGCGAGGGCACTAAGATTTATGCTGGTGTCAAGATTTATGAGGGGTGTGTGGTAGGTAAGAACTGCATATTGCACTCTGGGGCAGTTATTGGCGCAGATGGCTTTGGCTTCGCACCTCGCGAGGATGGGTCGTTTGCCAAGATCCCGCAGCTGGGAAATGTTATCATCGAGGATAATGTTGAGATTGGTGCTAACACCTGCGTTGATCGCGCAAAGACCGACTCGACAACCATTCACTCGGGTGTTAAGCTCGACAATCTTATCCAGATAGGTCATAACGTAGAGATCGGCTCGAATACCGTGATGTCGGCTCAAGTGGGTATCGCTGGCACTTCAAAGGTGGGTAGCAACTGCTTCGTGGCGGGTCAGGTGGGTGTTGCCGACCATGTCACCATTGGCAACCGTGTGAAGATTGGCTCGAAGTCGGGCATCGACAAGGCTGTTGCTGATGATGAGATACGCTTTGGTTATCCAGCCCTTCCAGGCATGCAGTATCACCGATCGTTCGCTATCTTCCGTCAGCTCCCCGACATGGCGACAAAGCTACGCGAGATAGAGAAACGCCTTGCAAAAGTTGAGGAGGAGTAGGGTGGTCGATTCTCTGCGCATAATGGGTATCGATCCTGGTACCAACTACATGGGCTATGGCATCATCGACATCGTTGCTGGAAAGCCTCAGGCGGTGGTCCTAGGCGAGATCGATATGCACAAGATTAAGGATTCAAACCAGAAGCTGCACTATATCTTCGAGCGTGTGAGTAGCCTTATGGAGGGTTATCACCCTCAGGAGGTGGCGTTTGAGTCGCCATTCTTTGGCGAGAATGTGCAGTCGATGCTTAAGCTAGGGCGTGCTCAGGGTGTCGCTATTGCTGCGGTGCTTAATGTAGATAGCTCTACGCCTATTGCCGAGTATGCCCCCTCGCGCATCAAGCAGGCAATAACTGGTCGTGGTCAGGCATCTAAGGAGCAGGTGGCAACGATGATCAACTCGATACTCGGCACGGACTACACTCCGCGCAAGCTCGATGCCACGGATGGTATGGCGGTGGCACTGTGTCACTGGTTCACCTCGTCCAACGTCCTCACGCAGGTAACCTCGGGCGAGAAGCGTAAGGGCTTAGGTGGCGATAGCAAGTCGCGCAAGGGTAGCCTCTCGTGGGAGTCGTTCGCCAAGTCGAACCCTCAACGAATTAAACGATAACAACTAATGATATTTAATATGAAAAAGATTCTTTATTTGATCTCTATCATGGCGCTAATGGTTGCCTGTGTGGAGAAGAAGACGCCTATGTCGTTCAACGGCATGCTTACTAACCTTGAAAAGGTATCTGAGGGTGACGAGGTAGCACTCCGCCTTAGCGGTAGCAAGGAGAATATTGCCACCACAACGCTCGATGCTGAGCGATGCTTTACGCTTGCTACAGAGGTTGAGAACGAGCAGTTCTACACTATCTACATCAATGGTCGCCCCTTTGCTGAGGTGTGTACCGACTCTAACGATGTGAACATCTCGTTCGATGACGAGCAGAAGAGAATTAGCGTTGAGGGCTCGCGCTACAATGAGATTTTGCGTGAGTTCAACGAGAAGATCAGCCTCTTGGTAAACTCACTCTATTCGGCTGAGACTGAGGCTGAGGGCGAGGAGATCTTCAATACCCTTATTCAGACTATCGACGACTGCATTGTTGCCAATGTGCAGAATCCTACATCTGTAAAGATGCTCGTTACATTCAAGCAGTTTGGTGGCGACGAGGCACGTGCTACGGAGCTCTTCGAGCTTATCGACAAGAAGTATGAGTACTTGAGCGACTATCGCGCCATTAAGAATACTCAGATTGGCACACCTCTTATCGACCTAAAGTTGAAGAATCAGAGTGGCGAGGAGGTTACCTTGTCTGATATTACTAAGAGTGGTAAGTGGGTGTTGGTTGACTTCTGGGCTACATGGTGTGGTCCTTGCCGTGGCGAGATCCCACATCTTGTTGCTGCTTACGAGAAGTTTGCACCTCTGGGTCTTGAGATCTACGGCGTTACCTTTGACCGTGTTGGCGACGAGCAGAAGTGGATTGAGTTCACCGAGGAGAACGGCATGACCTGGATCAACGTTTGGGGTACTGGTGCTGATGGTAGCTGGGAGGCTGGCTCGGAGTATAATGTTAACTCAATCCCTGCAAACTTCCTCTACTCGCCCGAGGGCAAGCTCGTGGCTAAGAACCTCCGTGGCGAGGATGTAGACCGCATACTCTCTGAATATATTAAATAGGTATCCTTATGAAACGAGTATTGGCGTTGCTATGCTGCATTTTTGCATTTAATGTAGCCATGGCTGAGGGTCCTAAGCTCGGTGCTAACTACATCGACCTTACCCTTAAGGATATGAATAACGAGGATCAGAGTATCTCTCAGCTACTCGCCGAGGGCAAGTGGGTGCTTGTCGACTTTTGGGCTACTTGGTGTGGTCCTTGTCGCAGTGAGATCCCATACCTTAAGGCGGCTTACGAGAAGTATGCCGAGATGGGCTTTGAGATCTATGGCGTTACGCTCTGTGGTCCTGGTCGCGAGTTGGCATGGAAAAAGTTTGTCGAGGATAACGGGATGACATGGGTAAATGTGTGGGGCTACGATGGCAAAGAGTCGGAGGCTGCCGCATTGTATGGTGTTGAGTATATCCCTTCAAACTTCCTAATTGCCCCCGAGGGGACGATTGTTGCGATAAATCTTCGTGGAGAGTATCTTGATCAGGCTCTTCAGGAGAGTTTGGGTGTTGAGCTTAAGTAATTGATAATCAGCATACATGTGAAATCGGCGAAAAAATTCGCCGATTTTTTTTAATTTTTTTCTCAAAAATATTTGCGTATATCAAAAATATGTTATACATTTGCACTCGCAAAAGCAAAGGAATGGCTCCGTAGCTCAACTGAATAGAGTACTTGACTACGGATCAAGCGGTTCCAGGTTTGAATCCTGGCGGAGTCACTCAAGCGGCAATCTTTAGGATTGCCGCTTCTTTTTTTTATCTCTTTCGAGGCTTTCTCCTCCAATTATATTATCTTTGTCCCCACAATTTGTATCATGCAATCCAACTTACTATGAATGTAAGGACTCTCGTTCTGCTGCTTATCACGTTGTTCGTTTCAGTAGTTGCTGGGGCGCACCCGCGTCGTTGTCCCTCCCCTGCTGAGTATTGCGCCGTTGTGCAGCAGCAACCTAAGCCAGACTACCATTCATTAGCGCAGAAGATTACGGCTCGCTCTGAGAACGACTATGAGCGTGTTCGTGCCATCTACAAGTGGATATGTGACAGCATAGACCTAGATCTGCAAGGTAGGATCTACGATGCAGCCACATGTCTTGAGCGTCGCGTTGGTATGCCCGAGGCTTACTGTAGGCTCTATTTAGAGTTGGCTCGCTGTGCAGGCATTCATAATGTTCGTATCATCGACGGCAAAGCTAAGGATATAGACGGAGAGATAGATGAGCGTGGTTTTCACTATTGGTTGTGCGTGACGCTTGACAATGGTCGTAACATCTTGCTCGACCCTGTGCGTGGCTCTGGTTTTATCTTCCACAACCAGTTTGTCCATAATCACTATGTCTGGTCATGGTTTGATGTCGACCCCGAGTTCATGATCTTCTCGCACCTTCCTGAGAATCCCGAGGATCAGTTTTTAGAGCGACCCCTCACCGAGGCCGAGTTTCGTAGACTGCCCTATGCCCCCATGGAGTTGGTCATCTACAATTTCGATATCCATGCCCACCTTGAGCTAGCCTTGGCTGGTGAGCTCCATCTTCCAAAGTTTTTCCATAGTAGTGCCGACCTCATAGCACCTAACCTCGAGCTTAGGACCATACCTCACTTCGAATCACTGAGCGTTGGTCGTAGCTATAGCTTCGTAGTTCGGATGGATAGCGTCGAAAAGTATGATCTTGCCCTTGTCGATAATGGTCGCTACTATTCTAAGCTGGGCGAGTGGCGCGATGAGGGTGGTGGCGTCTACTCCATTGATCATGTTGTGAGCGATGCCTCCAAGCTCTATCTATCATTCTCCGAGCGAGGCTCGAAGTCATGGACCACGCTGCTTGAGTATGGCGTTGCTGAGCCTACTGATGAGGATTGGGCGAGGCTTGCTGAGCAGCGTCCGCTGCGTCACCCCAAGGTGCGTGATACTAAGAACCTCAAGGCCTCGACATGGGCATCTATGGGTCTAGACAACCACGCGCTAGGCTCTATCATCCGTGAGAACTCTATCCTTGAGCTTCCCGTAGTATTCAAGGGGTGTAAGGACCACCTTAAGATCCGCGATATACCTATGAATTATAGGCTTAATGTTGGCGAGGAGTACCATTTTAGCATCTCTTCCAAGAGTGGCTACTCGTGGACCATCGCCCTTGTCTCTTCGGATGGGCGCGTCGATTATCCCTGTGGAAAAATTATAGCTGCCGACGATGGCATCATAGATATAGATGTTGTGCCAAGCTACCCCTGCGAACTATATCTATGTTATAGTGAGTCTGATGATGGGGATTTTAGGCAGGGGATAAAGTATGTGGTAAACTAGATAATTTGTTGTGATAGATAATTTGTTGTGATAAGGCGTCATCTGCGGCACCAAGCTCATTGCTACAAATGGGGAAATACGCCCAAGTATTCCCCCATCCGTTTCAATTTCGACTTGGCACCACATCTAACGCCTTCTGACAACAAATTGACTTTGCTGTGATAAGGGGTCATCTGCTTTACCAAGCTCATTGCTACGAAAATGGGGATGGCTAATCGAAATTAGACATCCCCATCGTTTGCGCTATCTGCTCTTTATTGCTGTTCCCAGATACTCCTGTAGCGTGTCTATGTACTCTCTCATTGCCTCGCGCCCCTTGTCGCTCATCGAGCATGTTGTGCGAGGTAGTTTGCCGTTAAACCCCTTTTCGATCTCGATATATCCGGCGCGCTGCAACTTGTCGAGTTGTACGCTTAGGTTGCCCGCTGTGGCACCTGTCTCTGTTCGTAGATATACGAAATCTGCGCTCTCCGTGGCGATAAGTATCGACATTATGGCGAGGCGTAGCTCAGAGTGGAGTATGGGATTAAGTGGCTTAAGCATCTTAGTAGTTGTTTTTTAGTTGGTTATACACTTTTTCTCTGCTTCAAAGGCCTTTTTGCTTATGCAAATGTAAACAAGTTTATAAAATAAACCAAATATTTTTTGATCAAATTTAACTTTATATAGTAAATTTGTACTATCAATTTACACTCATCAAGTATGAAACCCCAAGTTAAAGATCGGCTCTTTACGCGCGATTATATATTTGTGTGCATATCGGCATTTATGATGTCGTTTTCGTTCTTTATCCTTGTGCCCACGCTGCCGTTGTATCTCAAGGATACCTTCAACATTAGCCCTGCGCTAGTGGGTGTGGTCCTGTCGTGCTATGTTGTGGCGGTGCTTAGCGTGCGACCTATGGCGGGATTTGTTGCCGACTCACTACCTCGAAAGAGGGTCTTTGTTGTGGCATACACACTCTTTGTCGCCTCATTTACTGGGTATCTCTTCATAACTGAGAGCCTCGCGCTATTCATCCTCCTGCGCATCCTCCATGGCTTTACATTTGGAATGCTCACCACGGCGGCTAATACCCTTGTTATCGACATCATGCCATCGTCGCGTCGTGGCGAGGGCCTGGGCTACTATGGCGTTACCAACAACCTCGCAATGGCGTTTGGCCCTATGGTGGGACTCTTCGTCACATCGTCTGGCAACTATATGCTTCTATTCCTCACCTCGCTTGTCACTGGCTGCGTCGGACTCTTGCTAGGTGCTCTGGTGCGTGCTCCGCGTCGCGAGCTTCAGCCTAAGGGTGAGTTTAGGCTCTCGACAGATCGTTTCTTCCTTAAGGAGGGTATTCGTGCATGCGTCGCCTTCCTCCTTTTGGCGATCCCCTATGGCATGACCACAAGCTACATGGCTCTATATGCTGCTAAGTCGGGTATTACGCACAATGCCGGTCTCTTCTTTACCGTCATGGCGGCGGGACTCATCGCCTCACGTCTACACTCGGGTAAGCGCGTAGATCGTGGCTTCATCACCGAGACGATACTGCTAGGCATAGCGATAGCTTTTGTCGGTGGCGTGGGCGAGGCTCTATTATCAACGGTTTCGGCATGGAGCATCACGGCGGGATATGTCACCTATTTCCTCACGGCATTCCTCTTTGGCTATGGCTATGGCACCATGTTCCCAGCGTACAATACGCTATTTATCAACCTCGCGCCTAACTCGCGTCGTGCCACGGCAAATGCCACCTACCTCACTGGTTGGGATGTCGGCATTGGCGGTGGTATGTTGCTCGGCGGCTATATCTCGGAGTTCGACTACTCGTACTGCTATATGCTCGGTGCTGGGTTAATACTCGTTGCGCTACTATTCTTCTGGAGGGTGGTCGCACCGCATTTCCATAAGTATAGGCTACGATAGCAAAACAAGAGGTTGCCTCACGCCGAGGCAACCTCTTGTTCAATATATGCCGTTCGTTTAGAACGCAAAGCCAGTCTTTAGGATGGCGTAGTGACGCTTTGTTGTTGGGTTGAATACATATCCCAAGTTCACGGGAATTGTCGCTGCACCCACCTCAAACTCCTTGTTGAGCATAAGGCTGAGGTTAGTGACATTAAAGCCCTCGGGGATATTGTCGAAGTCTAGCTCTGGAGCTCCGTCAACCATCTTGCGAGGACCAGCGCACCAGAAGGGACCTGTCCAGGGCGATGCACCAGCCGTAATCTCGATGTCGAACAGATCCTTAACAGGCTGGGTGTATGCCACCTCGAAGTATGATGAGAAGGCGCGACGCTTGCGTGAGCCATCCTCATTGTAGAGCCAGTCTGCCGAGTGTAGGAACGTTGTACCCCAGTGTAGGCGTAGACGATCAAAGAAGGTGTACTCGATGGTCGCCGTGAGGCTGTGGTTCTGGTCATCGAGGAAGTCGTTGGTCCAGAATGCCTTACCGTAGTCGCACCACACGTCGTAGAGGGTGATCGAGAGATTATTGTAGTCGAAACCGAGGGTCATGTCGAGCTCCTGATATTTGCTCATCGTCGAGAAGTTATACCACAGGTCGACGTAGAAAGCTCCAAGGCCGAGGGTCACGCTAGGCTGGATTGCTGGATCGAACATATTGCCCGAGTATGGCTGGTCGTAGCCACGCCATAGGTAGTTTGACGTAATGTTAGCACCTGCGCCCCACCAGAAGAGTCCCTCCTCCTCGTCCTCCTCCGATGCGAGGCTGAGTGTTGGGGCGGTGATCTGTGAGCTAACGCTGTTGAGTCGTGGGGTTAGTGTTGTTGCCTGCGCAGAGTGAATGAGCGCAAGGGTGGCAAGCAGGGAAAATACCTTTCTTGTCATCGTTTGTTAGTTTAGTTTTTTAGATGTTATTGTAATACGTGTTTATGCTATTTGCCTCGCCTCTCTGTCTGTGCACGGTGGTGGCGACGCTTTAGGTGTTTCTGCCTCTTGCGGTAGTTATTCACCTTGCGGGCGATACCCCAGACGAACATCACGCTGAAGAAGAGGATGATGCCTACAAGCATACCTGTCGAGAGGTTGTCGCCCTTGACACGCGACCACATCTCGAGCATCTTGTCGGTGCGATCGCCCGAGTCGTGCATCACAGCACAGCGGTCGATAACCGAGCGACATGGGTATAGCACTGGGTCTGCAAATACGCTATCAGCACCCTCGATAGGTGTGCCATCGGCATGTACAAAGAGGTAGCTGAGGTCGATAGCCTCGTCGTAGTCCTCCTCGCTAGAGATATACTCAAGCACCTCCTCGTTGGTCACTACGCTGACATAACCCGTAGCATCCATATTTCGAATAGCATTCTCAGGCATACACATAAAGTCGATGAAGTAGCGCGCAGCACGTGTGTTGACGGCATACTTGGGGATCACCCAACCATCGAACCATACAACGCTACCCTCCACGGGCACGGTGTAGTCTAGCTCCACGTCAACCTCTGCTGCCTCCTCGATAGCCCATACCGCATCGCCACTCCACATAAGGTTGATCCAACCCTTCTCCTGAGTCATCATCTCCTTGCCGAAGTCTGCCTCCCAGCCAGCAACAAGCTCCTTCATGCGCTTGAGGTAGCTCTCGACGAGTGCTATCGACTCATCCGACGAGTCGTACATAAGCTCGCGTATGGTCTCAATGTCGAGCATCTCATCCTCGCCAAGCGTTCCGTTTTGACGAGCCTCTAGGGTCTTAGCATATACCAAGATGGGTGAGTATACGTCGCGGAAGGCATCCTTAACAAAGATCTTATCTTGAAGCCTCTTGTCGAACATCAGATTCCACGACATCGCCTCCTCCTCGGTTACATACTTGGTGTTGTAGAGAATACCCGTAGTACCCCACATGTAGCCTACTGAGTAGTCGTTAGGATCTTGACCCTCAGGGGCTTCGAGCAACGAGAACTGCTCTTTGATGTATGGTGATACGCAGTTGAAGTAGTTGATACCCTTATCGTTGATCTCCTGCTCGAACTCGGGTGTGAGGATGGGTTGTAGCAGTTCGTTGCGCATCATACGCTCGATGATATACTCCGAGGGGCAGACAACGTCGAAGTCTGCCATGCCATTCTCGATCTTTGCGAGCATCACCTCGTTGATGTCGAAGGTCTGGTAGATTATCTGCACGCTCTCACCAGTATGCTCCTTGTACCAAGACTCAAACTCGGAGAGAAGATCCTCGTCGATATAGTCACCCCAGTTGTAGACCTTGAGGGTGTGCATGCGCTCCTCGCTTACGCCACAACTTGCGCTGAAGAGCGCGACGAGAGCCACAACAAGCGTTCTTAGAATGTTAGTATATCTGAGTTTCATCGGCGTTCTCTAGTTTTTATTGTCACCTGCGTAGCCTGCTTCTCAGCACGCTTAGCCTGGCGGCGGGCACGATAATTAACAACGATAAGTAGCACTACCACCACCACTAGGATGATCGTAGATAGCGCACGTAGCTCAGGCGTAAGACCGCCCTTGCGAGCATCGGCATAGATATATGTCGAGAGCGTCTGCAAGCCATCTGTACCATTTGTGAAGATGGTCACGGCAAAGTCGTCGATCGAGAGCGTAAAGGCTAGGATGAAGCCCGAGATCATGCCTGGACGAATCTCAGGTATGATTATTCGGCGCATAGCCTGCATCGGTGTAGCACCAAGGTCGAGTGCTGCCTCATAGATGTTAGGGTTCATCTGTGTGAGGCGTGGCATGACGCTGAGCACTACGTATGGCGTGCAGAAGGCGATATGTGCCAAAATCACGGTCATGTAGCCCTGGCTGATGCCGAGCGATACGAAGAGTAGGAAGAGTGATATACCTGTGATAATGTCGGGATTAAGAATAGGTATATTGTTCATAAAGTTGACTACTCGACGCTTTCGCGAGCTAAGGTCGTTGATGCCAATCGCTGCAATAGTTCCAAGTATCGTAGAGACCGTAGCGGCTATTGTAGCGATGATAAAGGTGTTTTTGAGGGCATCAACCAGCGAGTAGCGCACACCGCCCGAGAAGAGCGACGTGTAGAGCTCTGTTGAGAACCCCGTCCAGTTGCCCAGCACCTTCGACTCGGTGAACGAGAAGATGGCGATGATGGCGATAGGTGCGTAGAGCATGATGAGCAGTAGCACCAAATATCCGGTAGAGAGTATTCGTTTCATCATAGCAAGCCCTCGTTAGTGCCATCCTCCGACGAGTCGGTGAATAGCGATGTGATACCTATAATAATAAGCATGATGAGCGACAGGGCTGCACCATAGTGCCACATGCCGTTGTTGATATTCTCCTGAATCGTTGTACCAAAGAGCTTGATGTTATTCATCGTGAGCAGCTCGGCGATGGCAAATGTCGAAATCGTAGGCATGAATACCATCATGATGCCGCTGACAACGCCCGGCATTGATAGTGGGAATACCACGCGCGTAAATACCTGACGTGGTGTTGCGCCAAGATCCTCGGCTGCCTCGATGAGTGAGTGATCCATCTTCTGCAACACGTTGTAGATAGGGTAGATCATGAATGGTATGAAGTTGTAGACCATACCAAAGATGAGCGCACCCTCGCCAAGTGGTAGACGCAGGAAGTCGAACAGAGCTACGGTAGCCAACGTACGTACCAAGACATTAATCCACATGGGCAGGATGAAGAGCATCACCACCACGCGGGCTGTTGAGGAGTTGATACGCGAGAGGATGTAGGCTGCGGGATAGCCAAGTATGATACATATAATGGTGGTTATCAGGGCGATGCCTATTGAGTAGATGAAGGTGTTTGCAGCCTCGGGCTGGTTGATAAACTTCTGGAAGTTCTCCAGCGAGAAGCCGCCATCCTTCGCCTGAAAGGCATATACCATGATAAGAACAAGCGGCATCACAACAAATAGCACAAGGAATATCGCATAGGGAATGGTCCATGTGCGGCGTCGTGAAAAGAATTTTACCAAACTATTCATCGTTCGATATAAAATTGATGTTACTTATCCTGACGCTTGCTGATGCGAAGTGCCGATGGTGCAATAGTGATACCTACCTCGTCAAGGTCCTCCCACACGTCGTGCGTGTCGACATATACGTTCTCGCCCTCGTCGGTGCGTACGGTGAGGTGGTAGCGGTCGCCCTTGTAGAGGATGAAGCGTATAGTACCCCACGAGATGCCATCCTCCGAGTCGTCGGTAAGCTCAACGGCATCGAAGCTAAACGACACATCGACCTTGTCGCCCGAAGCGATGCCCTCCTGCTCCTCGCACTCGAAGCTCTCGCCAAGGATCTCGACATGAGTTGAGTCGATCATCGTACCCTCGATAGTGTTCTCGGTACGCTCCTTGCGCATGACATGGATGTCGGCAGGCTTGATCATCATGCCTACCTCGCTACCCACTTCAAAGCAGTTGTAGTCCTGAATCATGATCTCGTAGCCATCAGGGGTGTCGACAAACATCTCGTAGTGAACACCCTTGAAGATGCACGAGCGCACTGTGCCGTGGAACATCGCAGCCTCAGCATTGCGGATGATGTAAACATCCTCGGGACGAACCACAACGTCTACCTCTACATTCTCGCCAAAGCCCTCGTCGATACACTCAAACTCCTTGCCCATGAAGCGCACCAGACGGTCGCGTATCATTGTGGCGTTGAGGATGTTGCTCTCGCCAATAAAGTCGGCAACAAAGGCGTTGCATGGCTCGTTGTATATGTCGGTAGGAGTGCCAATCTGCTGGATCACACCCTCGTTCATCACCACAATAGTGTCCGACAGCGTGAGAGCCTCCTCCTGATCGTGAGTCACGTAGACGAACGTGATGCCCAACGAACGGTGCATCTCCTTAAGCTCCATCTGCATATCCTTACGCATCTTAAGGTCGAGTGCCGCAAGTGGCTCGTCGAGAAGAAGCACCTGTGGACGGTTGACGATGGCTCGTGCTATGGCAACACGCTGCTGCTGACCACCCGATAGCGAGGTCACATCGCGATGCTCATAGTCGGTCATGCCCACCATCTTGAGGGCACGCTTCACACGCTGCTCAATCTCCTTCTTGTCGACCTTTTGTAGTTTAAGGCCGAAGGCGATGTTGTCGAAAACGTTGTAATTAGGGAATAGGGCGTAACGCTGAAACACCGTGTTTACAGGTCGTAGGTGAGGAGGGACATCTGTCATTACCTCGCCCGCGATACGGATTTCACCCTTTGTGGCGCTGTTAAAGCCCGCCAAAAGACGCAGTAGTGTGGTCTTACCACAACCCGAAGGACCAAGAATAGTTAGAAACTCGCCCTTCTTTACTGACAAACTGACATCGTCGAGAACCACCTTGTCTGTATATTCCTTGGTGATGTTCGAGAGCTCGATGATGTAATTTGATTTCACCATTAAGCAAAAAAGTATTAGTAGTTAATAAACCCCATGTGGCCGATCGCATTGCTAAAAATATCTCTATTTATAGACATCTTTACACACCCACTCCTGCCACACAAAAAATCTACAAACTATATACTCACGTATATATTGTCTGCAAATATACTAAATTTTGGCGATAAAAATCACATGACCAATGTTTTTTTGTCCCCGCCCCCATAGCGTCCTGCGATTTTTAGCATATTCACCTCTGATACATAGTGATTTGTAAGCATTGCAGCATGCTAAATCTTTTTAGTTTTATAGCTCGTTTAACCTAAATTTTTGGCGTTATTCCACCTCTCTGCATTTCGCTAAGGCAAGTAGCGATAACGCCATTCGCTAATAGTCTTATTTTTTAAACATATCGTCTTTTTGAATGTGTTGTTATATAGGTTATTTTTGTTTTGAAATTTGAGGTTTATTTTGTATCTTTGCCGCCGATTATACCTTTTAGGTATTTTGATCATTGCAATCAAAACATAACAAAACATATTATGGCAGTTGAATTAAAGGATCTAACCAAGAGCGACGAGAACTACTCACAGTGGTACAACGACTTGGTTATTAAGGCGGGCTTGGCTGAGAACTCGGCTGTTCGCGGCTGTATGGTTATCAAGCCTTATGGCTATGCTATTTGGGAGAAGATGCGTGATGTGCTCGACCGTATGTTCAAGGAGACAGGTCACGAGAATGCCTACTTCCCACTCTTCATCCCTAAGTCTTTCTTCTCGCGTGAGGCAAGCCACGTTGAGGGCTTCGCTAAGGAGTGTGCTGTGGTGACTCACTACCGCCTCAAGAACGACGAGGAGGGTAAGGGTGTTGTGGTAGACCCCGCAGCGCGCCTCGAGGAGGAGCTTATCGTGCGCCCTACATCTGAGACAATCATCTGGAACACATATAAGAATTGGATTACCTCATACCGCGACCTTCCAATCCTCTGCAACCAGTGGGCAAACGTGGTGCGCTGGGAGATGCGTACGCGTCTCTTCCTCCGTACTGCCGAGTTCTTGTGGCAGGAGGGTCACACGGCTCATGCTTCAGCCGAGGAGGCTATCAAGGAGACAGAGCGTATGATTAACGTCTACAAGACATTCGCCGAGGAGTGGATGGGTGTGCCTGTTATCGTGGGTCACAAGTCGCCTAACGAGCGTTTTGCAGGTGCTGTCGACACACTCACCATCGAGGCGTTGATGCAGGATGGTAAGGCGTTGCAGAGTGGTACATCGCACTTCCTCGGTCAGAACTTTGCTAAGGCATTCGACGTGCAGTACACCTCGAAGGAGGGTAAGCAGGAGTATGTATGGGCAACATCGTGGGGCGTGTCTACTCGTCTGATGGGTGCTCTCATCATGGCTCACTCTGACAATAACGGTCTTGTGCTTCCTCCAAAGTTGGCCCCTATACAGGTTGTTATGGTACCTATCTACAAGGGTGAGGAGCAGCGTTTGCAGGTTGTTGCACGCTTCGAGGAGATCGCTCGTGAGCTTCGTGCTAAGGGCGTGTCGGTTAAGATTGATGCTCGCGACAACGTGCGCTCAGGCTTCAAGTTTGCCGAGTATGAGTTGAAGGGTGTGCCTGTGCGTCTTGCACTCGGCCCACGCGACCTTGAGAATGGCACTATCGAGCTTGCGCGTCGTGACACCCTCACTAAAGAGGTTGTTAAGCAGGAGGGCCTTGCTGACTACGTAGCTAACCTTCTCGACGAGATCCAGAAGAGCATCTTCCAGAAGGCTCTCGACTATCGTAACTCGATGATTACTAAGGTTGATACCTGGGAGGAGTTCCAGGAGGTACTCAACACCAAGGGTGGCTTCATCTCAGCACACTGGGATGGCACTCCTGAGACTGAGCAGGCCATCAAGGAGGCTACAAAGGCGACCATCCGCTGCATCCCTATGGATGTAGTCGAGGAGGAGGGTACTTGCGTGTTCTCGGGTAAGCCTTCGAAGTATCGTGTATTGTTTGCCAAATCCTATTAATTTGTTGTGATAAGGCGTCATCTACTGCCGCTAGCGAATTATCTCGTCAATGGGCAGTACGCCCAAGTACAGCCCATCGCCTCGAAATTCGCCGAGCGTTGTATCTAACGCCTTCTAACAACAAATTTGTTGTGATAAGGCGTCATCTGCGGCACCAAGCTCATTGCTACGAATGGGGAAATACGCCCAAGTATTCCCCCATCCGTTTCAATTTCGACTTGGCACCACATCTAACGCCTTCTAACAACAAATTGACTATACTTTGATAAGGGATCGATTGCGGTCTCTAACAAAAAAATGCCACCAATGGGACGTACCTTCAAGTACTACCCATCGGTGGCATTTTTGCCGAGCGTTGTACCTAACACCGTCTAACACAAATTGGCTATGCTTTCTTATCGCTAAACTCCCTTTGTCACTATCCCTCATAATTTTCCTATTCTCCTCTCCTCTGCTCTTTACTCCTCTCAACGCTTTGTGCTTTCATCTTTTTTGCTTATCTTTGCCTTGATGTTCTATTGTTGAGAATGTTAAACTTAAATAATATGCTAAAGAATCTAAAACTTCTAATCGTTGCCGTTGCTGCGCTAGCAACCGCAACTGCGGCACAGGCGCATGAGCCTGAGGTCGTAGAGCCAAACTACAATCTCGCTGAGCAGTTCTCGCCAGCGCGTGTTCGCCGTCTTGTGCCACAGACATCTGTGCGCCCTAACTGGTTTAAGGATAGCAACAAGTTCTGGTACAAGTGGCAGACAGTCGATGCCATAACCTACTATGTTGTTGACCCTGCGGCAGGTCGTCAGACTGAGCTTTGGACAATGGCAGAGCTTGCCGAGAAGGTGACGCTCGACTCTAAGTATCCTTTTGATGCACAGCATCTTCCAATCTCGAACATCGAGCTTAAGGAGGATAAGTATGTGCTCTTCGACATCATCCCATCGCTTGCCGTAGTAGAGAATAATATCTACCCTCCAAAGGATGATGAGGGTAAGGGGCTTATTCTCCACTACCAGTGGGACATTGCAAAGCGTGAGCTAAAGCGCATCGAGAAGCGTCTTGGTCGCTATCCAGAGTGGGCTAATGTGTCGCCTGATGGCAAGATAGCTGTATATCAGAAGGATAACAACCTATGGTATATGTCTACAGAGGATGTCGAGAAGTTTATTGTTGACCCCAAGGACTCGACAATCGTTGAGCATCAGATAACAACAGATGCTACCGATGATACAGCCTACCACTGGTTTGAGGACTGCATCGAGCAGCTTAAGGAGGGTGAGCGTTACCGTGTATTCTTGCAGTGGTCGCCCGACTCTAAGCACTTTGCTACTGTGCGTAGCAACACCTCGATGTTGCTCGACTTCTGGGTTATCAACATCCTCAAGAAGCGTCCTGAGCTTTTCACCTATAAGTATCAGATGCCTGGCGAGCAGAGCCCCGACTTCTGGCTCGAGTTGTTCGACACTGAGAAGTTCGAGTGCCGCAAGGTAGATATGGCTAAGTATAAGGAGCAGATGCTCTTTATCTGCAACGAGCCTGACGACCATGCCGACCGCTACGATCGTCCTAAGCGTGTGACATGGCTTGGCGACAACGATAAGTTCTACGTGATTCGTCAGAGCCGTGATATCAAGCGTGCCGATTTGTGTGTTGTGGATGTTGCTACAGCTACGGCTAAGGATGTTGTCGTAGAGGAGATGAACACCTCTATCGAGTGGCAGAATCCTACGCTCATCAACTCGGGCAGCGAGCTTATCCAGTGGTCGGAGCGTACTGGCTGGGCGCACCTCTATCGCTACTCTGTAGATGGCGAGCTTATCAACCAGATTACCAAGGGTGAGTGGCACGTGTCAAATGTCCTAGGAGTTGACGACGCGAAGCGCGTTATCTACTTTACAGCTACTGGATACAACAAGGCTGAGAACCCATACTACTTGCACCTCTTCCGCGTAAACTACGACGGCTCGGGTCTTAAGCAGCTCGATCCTAAGAACTTCAACGGCGAGTTCTCGCTCTCGGCAGATCGCCGCTTCTTCACCACCACCTATTCGCGTGTCGATGCAGCACCCGTTTCGGAGCTCTACTCGACTGATGGTCGCAAGGTGCTAGCTTTGCAGGCAGTTGATATTGAGCCTCTTATGCAGGCTGGTTATAAGTATCCTGAGACCTTCGTTGTTAAGGCTGCCGATGGCATCACCGACCTCCATGGTGTGATGTACAAGCCTTACGACTTTGATCCTAACAAGAAGTATCCAATTATTGAGTACGTCTACCCAGGTCCTCAGACCGAGGCTGTTGAGCAGTCGTGGTATCATCCATTGGTGCGTACCGATCGTCTTGCGCAGCTTGGTTTTATTGTTATCACTGTTGGTAACCGCGGTGGTCACCCCGATCGCTCGAAGTGGTATCACAACTATGGTTATGGTAATATGCGCGACTATGGTCTTAAGGATAAGGTTGTTGCGGCTCAGCAGCTCGCTGCGCGCCACTCGTTCATCGACATTGAGCGCGTAGGTATCCACGGTCACTCGGGTGGTGGCTTCATGTCTACAGCGGCTATCTTGATGTATCCAGACTTCTTCGATGTTGCGGTGTCGTGCGCTGGTAACCACGATAACAATATCTACAACCGCTGGTGGTCGGAGAAGCACCACGGCATCATGGAGGTTGAGAAGGATGGCGAGATCCAGTTTGAGTATCGCATTACTGCTAACCCTGAGATCGCCTCACGCCTAAAGGGTAACCTTCTATTGGTACACGGCGACATCGACGAGAATGTGCATCCAGGTAATACTCTCCGTGTTGTTGATGCCCTGATTCGTGCTAACAAGCGTTTCGACATGCTTATCCTCCCAGGTCAGCGTCATGGCTTCGGCGATATGAACGAGTACTTCTTCTGGCGCATGGCAGACTACTTCTCCGAGCACCTCCTTGGCAAGAAGCAGACTACCATAGATATTCCACAGCTCAACAACGACATCATGTAATTTTGAGACTGTACAATTGACGTTAAGGGTTATCCTCCGAGTGGATAACCCTTAATTGTTTTATATAAATCTCATTCGTTGCCAGCGTCCTGTCGTTGTGCTCACTTCTCGTTCTACGATGCCAGTGACGGCGTCGGCAGCATCGTCGTGGCGGTTGGCGCGGAACAGACGCTTGTAGGTTGTTAGGTGTGCGTAGAACTCTGGCCAGCGTGTGTGCCAGCCGCGAGGCATGCGCAGCATGTGTAGCGCGGTGGCGGAGTTTGATAATATACGAGCCTCCTTATTGCCACTCTGGTGAAACCACTCTACGCGCACCTTGGGGGC
Source organism: Alistipes sp. (assembly GCA_017379015.1). GTDB lineage: Bacteria > Bacteroidota > Bacteroidia > Bacteroidales > Rikenellaceae > Alistipes. The sequence continues at coordinate 145,589 of JAFNXN010000005.1, read as the reverse complement.
TAGACGTTGTATGGCGCGTGCGAAGCCACGTCCGCCGTTGTTACTCTCTATGGTGGCATGTCGGGTGTCGTTACGTATAAGCATCTCGGCAACCATCTTCTCGCTTAGCTCCATCGCCAGCTGCGTGTACACCACATCGGTTATGTATATCACGCCGTCGCTATCTAATGCATAGCATATCGATGCTAGGTAGTCCTCGCCCATGTCGGCAGTGTCGGTATAGTTGCCGCGCGATACTATGTCGCGTGGCAGGGTGTCGTATTCGCGAAAGTTGTCGCTATAGAGCAACCCCTCGCGTGATGTTGGGTGTCCTTGGTACATCGCCTCGAAACGTGCTGGGTCGAGGTTGCGCTTTTGCTCTAGCAGCCTCTCGTCTTGTTGCTCGGGCCATAGTGCCTTGCCCTGCTCTCGTGGGTCGATCTCTGTGGGTGGCGAACTCTTTATCGCTTCAAAGTTTAGGTATAGCCACTCGCCATCCTCCACCTTGTCGATATCGCTCATGCTTGTCATCATCCTGCACCTCTCCGTCTCGATTAGCTTGCCTATCAGGTCATCCTCGTGCCAGCGCGTGAATACTATTAGCTCGCGTGAATTGTTGTGCATGCGTGTGCGCACCACCGAGGTGTACCACTCCCAGCAGTTGCTACGTACCACGGGCGATTGAGCCTCCATAGCATCTTTATATAGGTCGTCGAGGATGAAGCAGTCGACACGGTTGCCGGTGAGCGATCCCTCGCGTCCTACCGATAGCAGCTCACCCTTATATCCGATGATCTCCACCTCGTCGGAGGTGCGAATGTAGCTTGCAGGCTTTGTACCCTGCTTGATGGTGGTGTTGGGAAAGATCTCGCGGTATTCGCGTGAGTCGATGATTCGCTGCACGCGGCGGTTAAACTTCGATGCGAGCGTCCCGGAGTATGATGCTATGGCTATGCGTAGATCGGGGTCGCAACCGAGCATGTAGGCAGGTAGTAGGGTGGTGGCACCCACACTCTTGCCGTGTTGTGGTGGTACCGATACTATGAGCTTGCGTATGCGCCCATTGGCAAATGCCTCTAGCACGTTGTAGTATGTCTTGTGAAATTGGGATAGCTCGATAAATGGATATACGCTTAGTGTGAAATCCGAGAATGAGCTTTTGCCCTCTGTTATGTTGCTCTGTTTCTCCATAGTCATATTAATTTAGTTTAAGCCTCTGTCCCGATGCGGACGATAGCTGAGGCTTGCGGCGGGGACTAAGGCATCGCTTCGAGATTGTGAGTTAGCTCCCCGCCGAGTTGAAATTCTCTACTCTTTGCCCAGAGATAGCTCCATAAGGGTGCTAAACGAAAAGTCGTTTAATCGTTCCACGCTCCCCTCTGTTGTGTGAAACTCCCACCATACGGGTGTTATTCTCTTCACTCGCGAGCCTCTCTCGGCATCATTTGTGTGTTCTACGAAGAGTGTACACCTAAGCCTACACTCAACCTCCTCTTCGACGTGAACTACCGTGCCTGCGAAGAACTCTCTTTTGCCGATCTCATCCATTAGCTGAGCTGCAATTTCAAGGTAAAGTTGATCTGAAACTTCGTACATGCTTGATATTTTGAATCTTTTTTAATAAAATGTTTGGACTTCTCAATAAAATGCTTAACTTTGTAGTGCAAATATATATTCAATAAATTGATTTGTCAATACTTGTGTACAAAAATTTAATATCATTTTATTTTATATGGAAACTGTAGCAATGCGAGTTCGTCTGATGCGCAAGCAATTGAAGCTCACTCAAGATCAACTAGCTCAGCGACTTGGAATAGGAAAGGCTGCGCTCTCAATGATTGAAACTGGAAAGGCTGGCCTCTCTCAGCGTAACAAAAATATCTTTGTTCAGGAATTTAATCTTAATGTTGAGTGGCTTGAGACTGGTAAGGGTAAGATGTTTAATGCCGAGCCCGACCTGACATCCTACCTCCACCGTACCGATCGTTCGTTGCCTCTTCAGAGCGTGCCTCTCTACTCCATCGAGGGTACTGCTGGCCTACGTCCTATTTTTGCTGAGGAGCCCGTGGTGAAGCCCAAGGACTTTATCCATATCCCCAACCTCCCTAAGTGTGATGGTGCAATATATATTGTTGGCGACTCAATGTATCCACTTCTTAAGAGCGGTGACATTATATTATATAAGCAGCTCTCCGACGTTCGCGATGTATTTTGGGGTGATATGTATCTCCTCTCTATCGACATAGATGGCGAAGAGTATATCACCGTTAAGTATGTTCAGAAATCCGACCACGATGGCTTCGTAAAGCTTGTAAGCCAGAACCAGCACCATGCTGATAAAGAGGTGGAGATTGACCGTATACGTGCGATAGCTCTTGTGAAGGCATCTATTCGTATGCACACCATCGGGTAATTTTTGATGATAAGGCAGACATCTACTGCCGCTAGCAAAAAAGTGCCACCAATGGGACGTACCCCAAGTACTACCCATCGGTGGCATTTTTGCCGAGTGTTGTATCTGCAGCCTTCTAATCAAAAATTTGTTTTCGACGATAAGAGTGCATCTGTGGCACATCCCAAAAAGTAAGAGACCTCGGACTGTACGTTTTTGTACTATCCCGAGACCTCTTCTTTTGTGATTTACTACTTCTCTTAAAACAGCGAGGGGGTGACTATCTAAACTAGTCAGCCCCTTATTATCGTTAGAATATCATATTATCTGCGCTGGCGACGCTGCTCGCGGTTGAGCGTCTCCTGCTGCTGGCGCAATGCCTCTTCGTAACGCTCCTGGAAGCGTGTCTTCTTCTTAGGCTTACGCTGCATGAGCTTCTCGCGAACCTTCTCATCGTCAACCGAGCGACGGATGACAAACATGATGATCATGGTGAACATCTGCGAGAGGAAGTAGTAGTAGCACAAACCCGAAGAGTAGCTATTCATGAAGCAGAGCATCATGAGTGGCATGAAGTAGACCATCATAAACTTCATCATGCCTGCTCCTGGCTGACCCTCGGTGGTTGCTGCCTGCTGCTTATAGCTGATAAACGAGTAGCCAAAGAGTGCTACGGTCATAAGTAGCGCGAAGAGGCTCACGTGGTCGCCATAGAATGGGATGTTGAAGGGTAGGTCGAGCACGCTATCGTACGACGATAGGTCGCGAGCCCACAAGAAGCCCTCGCCACGAAGCTCGATACTTGCAGGGAAGAAGCGGAACATAGCCCAAAGGATAGGCATCTGGATGAGCAGTGGTAGACAGCCGCCCATAGGGCTGATGCCAACCTTCTGGTATAGCTCCATGGTTGCCTGCTGCTTCTTCATTGCGTCGTCGGGGTTTGGATACTTCTTATTGATAGCCTCCATCTCTGGACGTATAGCGCGCATCTTAGCTGTCGACATGTAGCTCTTATAGGTAAGAGGTAGGATGATGAGCTTAACAAGGATGGTAAGGATCAAGATGATAAGGCCGAAGCCAAGACCCTTCTGGCTGAGCCACTGGAAGATAGGCACAGTACCGTAGCGGTTTACCCAGCCGATAAGCCAGCCTCCAAGAGGTATGATCTCGTCGATGTGAGCCTTCTCGCCCTCGAACTCTACATCCTCCATCACAGCAAGGTCGTTAGGACCATAGTAGAAGGCGTAGTTGTACTTGTCGGTAGCTGGTGCTAGAGGAAGCTCAATCTGCGAGCTAAACTCCTTCATGAAGTCGGCACCCTCCTTAGTAGAGTTCTTGTGCTCAGCGGTGATCTTAAGGTCGCCGCTAGAGATAAATGCCGAGGTGAAGTACTGCTGCTTGAAGGCGATCCATGAGATGTTCTCGACGCTCTCCTTCTCGCCCGAGGCACTTAACTCCTCGAGGTCGCCATCCTCAAAGTAGAGGATGTTGGTAGCTATGTTCTCATTCTGGTAGCTGCGCTCATTCTTATTTGAACGGCTCTTCCATGTGAGCATTAGCGACTCTGCACTAGGGATGTGCTCGGCGATGTTGTGCTGCTCGATTGTGAAGTCGATAACATAGTCGCGGCTAGGCTCACCCGTAGTATGTATGGTGTAGATGTAGCTTAGCGATGCGTTGGCCGCTAGTGGTAGTGTCATGCGTACCACCTTTGCGCTCTCAAGCTCCTCAACATCGACGTTGAACGTAAACTCGTCGCTGAGGAATGTTGTTGCATCGTTTACCGACTTGAGCTCGACGCCAAACACCTCGTATGCTGGCTGCTTAAGCTCTACCTGCTCGCTACGCTCTGCGTCGGCATAGCGTGTGTAACGCTCGTCGAGAAGCGTTACGTTGGCAATCTTACCACCCTTAGTCGAGAAGTCAACCTTGATAAAGTCGTTCTCGAGGCTGAAGCTCTTAGCCTCAGCACCACGTGCTGCCTTAAGCTCTGCGCCATATTTGTAGAGCTCGGCATTTGCGGCGCGCACCATCTCCATTGAGTCGCGCATCATGCGCTCCTCAGCCGATAGCTGAAGCTCTGCGGCACGCTCTGCCGCCTGCTGCTCTGCTAGTGCCTGCTCCATCTCTAGCTGGCCCCTCTTCCACTCATTGTACTCCTCTGCCTTGTGGCTCTCGTAGAACGAGAAGCCAACAAATACGGCTACCATCAACACAAGGCCAATAATCGTCTTTTTATCCATTTAAAATATGCGTTTAATTTCTTCTTTTCTATGCTTATTCGCTACTAAATACCAATCTTTAATTTATTTATTGTGCTCATCACGGTATGCAAGTGCCTCCTGTACAAAGCGTACGAAGAGCGGATGAGGATTTGCTGCTGTAGAGTGGTACTCAGGGTGATACTGTGTACCTACAAACCAGCGATGCTCAGGGATCTCTACAACCTCAACAAGTCCTGTGTCGGGGTTTAGACCCACGGCCTTCATGCCTGCTGCCTCGAAGTCGGTGAGGAACGTGCTGTTGAACTCGTAGCGGTGACGGTGACGCTCGACGATAGACTGTGTGTCGTATGCCTCAGCCACGCGTGAGCCCTTAGCTAGCTGGCATGGATAGCCGCCAAGACGCATAGTGCCTCCCTTGGCAGTAACCTTCTTCTGCTCCTCCATGAGGTCGATGACGGCATGCTTGGTCTGAGCCATCTCGCTAGAGTTGGCATCTGACCAGCCGAGGACGTTACGTGCAAACTCAATCACGGCGCACTGCATACCGAGGCAGATGCCGAAGAATGGCACGTTGTGCTCACGAGCGTAGCGCACGGCAACGAGCTTACCCTCGATACCGCGATTACCAAATCCTGGAGCTACCATCACGGCTGACATGCTGCCCAACTTCTCCTCGACATTCTCTTGGGTGAGGTGCTCAGAGTTTACGTAGTGAAGCTTTACCTTAACCTCGTTAACAGCACCTGCGTGGATGAACGACTCGCTAATTGACTTATATGCGTCTGGAAGCTCGGTGTACTTACCCACAAGGGCGATGTTTACCAAGCTCTTAGGATTCTTGATACGCTCAACAAATGCCTCCCACTCCGACATATTAGGCTCCTGATCTGCCTCCAAGCCAAGCTTCTCGAGCAGTACACCATCGAGGTTCTGCTCATGCATGCGTAGTGGTACCTCGTAGATTGTAGGCACATCGATTGACTGCACTACCGCCTCTGGAGTTACGTTGCAGAAGAGTGCCACCTTGCGACGAATATCCTGGCTTAGGTCGTGCTCCGAGCGTAGCACGAGAATGTCGGGCTGCAAACCGTACGAGAGAAGCTCCTTTACGGAGTGCTGCGTAGGCTTTGTCTTAAGCTCGCCCGATGCTGCCATATATGGGATGAGTGTGAGGTGTACAAGAACGGTGTTCTGGTAGCCAAGCTGGTAGCGAAGCTGACGTACAGACTCGATGAATGGCAACGACTCGATGTCGCCTACCGTACCACCAATCTCGGTGATGATCACGTCGTACTTCTTGGTAGCACCAAGCAGCTGCACGCGACGCTTGATCTCGTCGGTGATGTGAGGGATCACCTGTACGGTCTTACCCAAGAACTCGCCACTGCGCTCCTTGTCGATCACGCACTGGTAGATCTTACCCGTGGTGACGTTGTTGTTCTTGGTTGTCTGTATTGATGTGAAACGCTCGTAGTGACCCAAGTCGAGGTCGGTCTCTGTACCATCCTCTGTCACGTAGCACTCGCCGTGCTCGTAAGGGTTAAGCGTACCTGGGTCAACATTGATATATGGGTCAAGCTTTTGGATGGTCACCGAGTAACCACGAGCCTGAAGTAGTCGAGCTATTGAGGCTGAGATAATGCCCTTGCCCAATGACGAGGCTACGCCTCCAGTCACGAAAATGTACTTTGGTTTAGATAGTTTCATGGCATCTATATTTTTTAGTGCTCCTTAGTATTCTTGTTTAGTTGTTGCTCTCGGCGTCGATAAGCTGGATCTTCTCGATAAGCTGTGCCATGTCGCGCTTTGCACGCTCGATCTTCTCGCGTACGTCGGCGATTAGTGCCTCAGCATTCTTCGACTTCGAGAAGAAGCCGATGTTGTTCTCTAGAAGGGCTATATCCTGCTCCATCTGGCGCACCTTGTTGAATAGCTTCTCGCGCTCAGAGCGTAGCTGGTTGCCACCCTTCATGCTCGCCACACGCTCCTTGAAGCGGTTCATCGAGCGATCGCGCTCTGTTGAGCGTAGCACCGAGAACATGGCGTCCACCTGAGCCTTATACTCCTTCTGGAGAGCATCCTTGTGCTTGATGGGCACAAAGCCAATCTGGCTCCAGCGACGCTGGAACTCCTTGATGGCTTCAAAGCCTCCGGCCTTGATGTCGGCAGCCTTCATCTCGGCAAGCAGTGCCTGCTTGAGCTTGAGGTTCTCCTCATGTGTAGAGTCGATTGTAGAGAAGTGTGCTGCCTTGCGCTCGAAGAACTTGTCGCATGCTGCGCGGAAACGCTTCCACACAACATCAGAGTGGCGGCGTGCCACAGGACCCACCTGCTTCCACTTTGCCTGAAGTGCGATAAGCTCATCTGTTGTATGCTTCCAATCCTCCGATGTGGCAAGTGCCTCTGCCTGCTCGCATAGCTCCTGCTTGAGGGCTAAGTTGTGCTCCATCTCGCCCTTCACGCCAGCGTAGAACTCGCGCTTGAGCTCGAAGAACTTGTCGCATGCTGCGCGGAAACGCTCGTAGATGCGGTTGTTATCCTTCTTTGGGGCGTAGCCGATGGTCTTCCAAACCTTCTGGATCTCAAGAAGCTCGTCGCTTAGCTTGTTCCACTCCTTGCGTGATAGTGTAGGCTGCTCGGTCATAGCCTCTACCTTCTCGCATAGCTCGCTCTTGAGTGCTAGGTTCTTTGTCTGCTCAGCCTTAATGCCCTCGAAATACTCCTGGTGACGCTTGTTGATGCGGCTCGATGCCTCCTTGAAACGCTCCCATAGAGCCTCCTTAAACTCGATTGCCACAGGACCTGTCTCGCGCCACTCGTCGTGCAATTTCTGAAGCTTGCGGAATGACTCCACAATCTGGCTGTCGAAGGTAAGTGCCTCGGCCTGCTCGCAGAGCGAGATCTTCGCCTCGTAGTTCTTCTTAAGGTCGAGGTCGCGAAGCTCCTTGTTGATCTTGATGAAGTTGTAGAAGTTCTCGACGTGGAGGTTGTATGTCTCCCAGAGGTCCTTGACGTTCTGCTGTGGAACAAGGCCTGTCTCCTTCCAGCGTGTCTGCAACTCGCGGAAACGTGTGAAGGTGGTGTTCATCGTCTCGTCTGAGTTCACCAACTCCTTAAGCTCATCGATGATCTGGAGCTTTATTTTGAGGTTCTCCTCCTTGGCATGCTCCATGAGGGCAATGTGCTTGTCGCGCTGCTCGCGGTAGATGGCGAATAGCTCCTTAAGACGCTGCTCCTCCTCGTTGCTTGTTGGCGTGAACTCGTTCTCGTCGCCACCCGCCTCGATGAATGCCTTGCGCTCGGCATCTACCTTGGCGCGGCGTTGCTTGTAGAATGCTATCTTTATAGCTTCGACTACTGGACGCAGTGTCTGTACTGGCTCCGACTCGATCTTTGCGGCAAAGAGTGCAACCAGTTCAGCCTCGGAGAGCCCAGAGATGTCGTCGCCAGTGTGGGGTGCTGCCTCCTGCTCCTCGGCAGTCTCGTCGCCGAGGTTGAGTCCTGCCTCGTCAGCAGCTAGTGCAGCCTCCTCGTCGGCAAACTGCTCGCTCATTGTGGGTGTGCTAAACTCGTTGTTGTCGAAGTTCGGTGTCTGGTTTGAGACCGTGTTAGATGTCGTCTGCGTATCTTCGGCTGGGGTGCCGACAAGCTCCTCAGGAGCCACAAGGTTAATGTTTTCAGTAGCCATCGCTCAAAAGTATTAGATTGGTTATACGTGCGCTCCGCGTGCGTGCGTCGCGCACTAATTGCACAAAGATAGCAAATCTTTTTGATAATGGTGCGTGTGTGTAGCTATTTCTTTTTATTTATTTTCCGAGCGCATAAAGTCGCAATGCGCAATAAAGTTTAAAATTGGATTATAAGGTAGTTTGTTGATTGACGATATAGTAAATCGAAATAGACATAAAACAGTGTTGTTTATCCTCTTCATTAATATATATTAAAAAAAGTGTGATAAAATATTGGTTGTTCGCGGTAATTTTATTACCTTTGTTGAGTTTTAAGGGGAAATTGTCCTCTTGTTATTCGACAAACATATTAACTACAAAATATTTCAGACATGGTAATTCTTGTTCTCAACTGCGGTAGCTCGTCTATCAAGTACCAGGTGCTTGATGTTCAGGAGCAGTCGCAGACTCTACTTGCCAAGGGCTTGGTAGAGCGTATCGGTCTTGCAGAGGGTGACCTTACTCATAAGCCACAGGGTAAGGATAAGTTTGAGCTTCACTGCCCAATTCCTGACCACACTACTGGTATTCGTCTTGTGCTCGACGCTTTGACAAATGCTGAGCATGGCGTGATTAAGTCGCTCGACGAGCTTAAGGCTGCTGGTCACCGTGTAGCTCATGGTGGTGAGTTCTTCACAGATAGCTGCCTTGTTGACGATGAGGTTAAGGCTAAGATCGAGTCGTTGTACTCTATCGCTCCACTTCACAACCCAGCTAACCTTGAGGGTATCCTCTCAATGGAGAAGGTGTTGCCAGGCATCAAGCAGGTAGCCGTATTCGACACATCGTTCCACCACACTATCCCTGCTATCAACTACTTGTATGCAATTCCTTACGAGTACTATGAGAAGTATCGCGTTCGTAAGTATGGTTTCCACGGTACAAGCCACAAGTTTGTTGCACGTGTTGGTGCGGAGATGTTTGGTCTTGACTTCGAGAACTCGAAGATCGTAACTTGCCATATCGGTAACGGTGCTTCGGTGACAGCCATCAAGAATGGTAAGTCGTTCGACACATCAATGGGCTTCTCGCCACTCGATGGTCTTGTGATGGGTACACGTGCTGGCTCGATGGATGTTAGTGCAGCGACCTACATTGCTCAGAAGGAGGGTATGTCTTACGCCGAGCTCGACAATATGCTCAATAAGAAGTCGGGTGTTCAGGGACTCACTGGCATCTCAAGCGATATGCGCGATATTGATGCTGCTTACGACGAGGGTAACGAGCGCGCTATCATCGCTCGCGACATGTATGGCAACCGCATCAAGAAGTTCGTTGGTGAGTATGCAGCCGAGATGGGCGGTGTTGACCTCGTGATCTTCACTGGTGGTGTTGGTGAGAACTCGCCAGAGGTTCGTGAGTATGTTCTTCGCAATATGGAGTTCTTGGGTCTTGAGTTCGACGAGGTACGTAACCGCGGTAAGCGTGGCACCGACTACGAGATCTCTAAGGAGGGTTCACGCGTTAAGGCTGCTGTGATCTGCACTGACGAGGAGCTTGTAATTGCTAAGGATACCTACAGACTTACAAAGTAACAAAATTAACTAACAAATAAAAACTGAAAACTACTATGATTAAGCATTTGGACGAGATTGTTGCTGCAGCGGTGGCTCGTGGCAAGAAGAAGATGATTGTGGCATACGGCCAGGATACACACTCTATCGGTGCTACCGATATGGCAATCAAGGCTGGTCTTGCTGAGGTAACCTTGGTTGGTGACCCTGAGGAGATCAAGAAGTCTTGCGAGGCTGAGGGCGTAGATATGAGCCAGTACACCATCATCGAGGAGAAGGAGGATGTAAAGGCTGTTGAGATCGCTGTTAAGGCTGTTCACAATGGCGAGTACGACGTATTGATGAAGGGTGTAGTACCTACTGATAAGTATATGCGCGGTATCCTTAACAAGGAGTGGGGTTTGTTGCCTGCTGGCACAACTCTTAGCCACGTTACTGTTTTGGAGGTTCCTGCTTATCACAAGCTCTTGGTTGTCAGCGATGTAGCTGTTCTTCCATGCCCAACTCTTGACCAGAAGAAGCAGATTGCTAAGTATCTTCTTCAGATCGCAAACAACCTCGGTATCGAGTGCCCAAAGATGGCGTTCATCGCACCTTCAGAGCAGCTTCTTCCAAAGGTTGTAAGCTCTGTTGAGGCTAAGGAGCTTGGTGAGCTTGGTGCTGCTGGTGAGCTTGGCAATGGTTTGTTCCAGGGTCCATTGGCTTTGGACGTAGCTATCGACGAGGAGAGCGTTAAGATCAAGAAGTTGCAGGGCCCTGTAGCTGGTGATGCTGACTGCTTGTTGTTCCCTAACCTCGAGTCTGGTAACGTATTCTTCAAGGCTTGCTCTAAGTTTGGTGGTGCTGAGCTTGCAGCAATGGTTGCAGGTCCTACTGCTCCTTGCGTGCTCACCTCACGTGGTGACTCAACCAAGACTAAGCTCTACTCAATCGCTTTGGCTTGCTTGTCAGCAAAATAATAGGCTCTGTTAGAAATATTAAAATTGAAGAAAATGGCTTATAATATATTGACCATCAACCCAGGTTCAACATCTACAAAGGTGGCTTTGTTCCACGATCTTGAGCAGGTTAAGACCCTAAAGCTTAGCCACTCGGCAGAGGAGATTGCTCGCTTTGCATCGGTTGCTGACCAGCTTGAGTGGCGTTTGGAGATCATCCTCGACGCTTTGAAGGCTGACGGCATCGAGCTCTCATCGTTGGATGCTGTGATCGGTCGTGGCGGTCTTATGCGCCCTATCGAGGGTGGCGTATATCGTGTTGGCGAGACTATGATTGCCGACCTCTCGGCACCTAAGCGTCAGCATGCAAGTAACCTTGGCGCACTCATCGCACGTCGTATCGCAGACGCTGCTGGCGTTGAGGCTTATATCGCTGATCCAGTGGTTGTTGACGAGCTTCAGGATATGGCACGTGTAAGTGGTATCAAGGAGCTTCCACGTCGCTCTATCTTCCACGCCCTCAACCAGAAGGCTATCGCTCGTCGCTATGCAGCAGAGGTTGGTCGTCCTTACGAGGAGCTTAACCTTGTTGTAGTACACATGGGTGGTGGTATCTCTGTTTCGGCACACTCTAAGGGTCGTGTTATCGACACTAACAACGCACTTGACGGCGACGGACCAATCGCACCAGAGCGCGCAGGTACTCTTCCTGCTGGTGACCTTGTAGACCTCTGCTTCTCTGGCAAATACGACAAGGCTGAGATCAAGAAGCTCTTGGCAGGTAAGGGTGGTCTTGTTGACCATGTAAACTGCAACAACGTGCAGGAGCTCAACGAGGTACGTGCTGCTTCAGGTGACGAGGAGGCTCGCTTCATGCTTAAGACCATGTCATACTCTATCGCTAAGTGGATTGGTGAGATGGCAGTGGTATTGAAGGGTGAGGTTGACGCTATTCTTCTTACTGGTGGTATCGCTTGGAACGACTGTGTGAACGACGTTGTTGTTGACTACTGTAAGTTCCTCGCTCCTATCAAGATCTACCCTGGCGAGAACGAGCTTGAGTCGTTGGCTGAGAACGCTTTGCGTGTATTGAAGGGCGAGACTGTGGCTAAAGAATACTAGTAAAGTTATCTGTTCGACTCTTTTGGCATCTGCCTTGTCTGTCAAATGCTCATTTACGCTTTGTAAACTCCGCTTTGCCAGACTGCGAGCAGCTTCAAAATAGTCACAACATCTAACTTTATATATCTACACTTGTAGAGTATAAAAGATGAAAATTTTAATTATCAATGGGGCGAACCTCAACCTCTTGGGGCGTCGCCAACCTGAGATATACGGTCGTGAGAGCTTCGAGGATTACCTCGGAGCTCTTCGCGCACGTTACTCAGAGCATACTATCGACTACTATCAGTCAAATATCGAGGGTGAGCTTGTCAATGCCATTCAGACTGCGGAGGGTAACTACGATGGCGTGGTGCTAAATGCTGGTGGCTATACTCATACCTCGGTGGTGTTGCGTGATGCTATTGCTGCGGTCACCACACCCGTTGTCGAGGTGCATATCTCGTCAATACTCTCACGCGAGGAGTTTCGTCATCAGTCGATGATTGCGCCCGCGGCGTGTGGTACGATAATGGGCTTTGGCATGGAGTCCTATCGCCTTGCTATTGAATACTTTATAGGTTAGTATGTCGCAGCAAAAGTTGGAACATAGGGTTGCGTCAGGCGTGGCGTGGAGCTTCTCGGAGAAGCTCCTGACGATGATCATTCAGATGGTTGTGAGCATCGTTGTTGCCCGCCAGCTTGCCCCTTCCGACTTCGGCGTGATGGCAATTATGACCTTCTTTACCTCGGTGTCGCTCGCCATTGTCGATAGTGGCTTCTCGCAGACGCTGATACGTAAGCCTAATCCTACGGACGAGGAGTACTGCTCGGTACTCAGGTTCAATGTGGTGGTGTCGCTTGTGCTCTATGCACTCTTGGTTCTACTCGCCTCGCCACTTGCCCGATTATACGATAGCCCCGCTATCGCTCATATAGCACCAGTGCTCTTCTTGGTGCTTCCTATCAACTCGCTCTGCGTGGTGCAGACGGTGATGTTTACTCGAGAGTTCCGCTTTGCGCTACTCTCAAAGATTGTCTTTCTTGCCTCACTTATTAGCGGTGTCACGGCTGTTGTGATGGCCTTTGCTGGGTGTGGCATTTGGAGCCTTGTGGCTCAACGCCTATTGCAGATGGGCATTAAGGCCATAGCCTTCTGGGTGCTTCGTAGGTGGACGACCACGGCGCGTCCGAGCCTTGCAGCCCTCAGAGCCATGGCACCATTCAGCCTTCGACTACTCGCTACCGATCTAATAGCCTCTATATATAATAATGTTGCGCAGCTCTTCATCGGCAAGCTGCATACCACCACAACCCTTGGCTTCTACTCGCAGGCTCAGAAACTTAAGGATCTGCCCGTAACCTCTGCTGTTCAGGCAGTGCAGGGTGTAACCTATCCCGCACTGTCGAAGATTGCGGACGATGACTTTAAGTTCTCGGAGGGTTATCTGCGTATTATGCGCCTCTTGGGCTTTGTGCTATTTCCCGCGATGCTGGGCTTTGTAGCCATCGCCTCGGATATGTTTATGCTGTTGTTGGGCGAGAGGTGGATGCCCACGGTGCCCTATTTTGAGATATTGTCGCTCTCAGGGTTGTTCTATCCCCTTGCCGTGGTGTCGTATAATGTCTTGAAGACAAGGAGCGATGGACGTGTAATTGTGCGACTAGAGGTTGTTAAACGCCTGATTATGACCCTTGTGCTCCTCTATGTCATCCCTCGTGGCGTGGAGTCCGTGGCGTGGGGTATGACAGCAATGGCAGTTGTAGAGTTCATGCTTAACACTCACTTGGCATTGCGACTTATGCCTATCTCATGGGCTAGGTTGCTTGGTCAGCTCGCTCCTTCGTTGCTTCTCTCGGCTGTGATGTTCGGTGCTATACTCCTCCTGCAACCTTACATAGCTGAGCTTCATGTTGCTCTGCGCCTTGCGCTCGACATATCTGTTGCCGTGGTGTTATATGTCGCTTTGGCATATCTCTTTAGGCTCAGGGTATTTAAGGAGGGCGTTATGCTTTTTAAAGAGTTGATTTTAAGATGATTCCTAAAACTATAATTATGAAGAGACTATCTTTACTTTTTGTTCTATTCTTTGTAGGCATCCTATCCCTCTCGGCGCAGATGCCTCATGCAGCAGTTACTGGGCGTCAGCACTGGAATGGTAGTTATACCTTCTTCTCTATAGGTGCTCTTAATTTCACTGGGGAGTATAATCCACTATATGGAGATGTTGAACATGTGACAACAAAGTTTTATGCGCCACATATCGATGATTCAGGTGTTCTACAACTCGAGTTTATGGGTGCTGAAACCTATACTTTTAATCTTCGTGGTGATGTTATCAGCTATGAGGAATACGATCTTACTTCATTGAGCGAGAGTTGTAGGTATGTTCATGATAGTGATGGTCGTATTTTGAGAAGTGTTGAGTACACAGATGAAGATTCATTAACTATAATAACATCGTATGAATATGACGAGAATGGAAGATGTATTGAGGAGCATAGTAGCTTCAATGATGAATCATTCGTAGTGTCGAAGTATGAATATGATGTGTCGGGAAATCTTATAGCGACTCATTGCTATGACAATGATAGTCTGTTGTATAGTGAGCTGAGTGCCTATGAGGATGGTAGACTTGTCAAGGAGTCAAAGGTTGTTAATGGAGAGACTATGCCTTTATGTGAATATAGATACGATTCGAAGGGACGTGTTGTGGAGGTAGTTGAGCATACTCTCTATAATGAATCCTTCTTAGAGTATCGTTTTGAGTATAATGATAATGGCGATATTTGTACTATTTTAGTTCGTGATGACGATAATGTATTCTCCCCTCATATAGTTCTTGTCTACCACTCTTCTGGTAAACTTTGTGGTTACTATTACTATGTTGAAAATCAGCGTGATACGTCTTTTCGAGAGTTGTTTAGCTACGACGATGAGGGTCGTGCTGAGAGCTACTATGGCATTGGCATAGATGTGGTTAGAGAGAACTACTATCACGATGAGCACTCCAATATCTGCAAGAGTGTTCGTTATCTGTACGATGATACAACACCCAGCTTCATCATCGAAACAGAGATCACATATCGCTAAGAGTGTTGCGCCCCTTCGCGAACTGCTAAAACGATAGACTATGCATCTCAAGTTACTTATTAGTGCCCTCGGTAAATATCTTACTGGTCTGCTTGTTGTAGGTGCTCTTGTGATGCTCCCGGCAGGCTCTCTGGAGTATTGGCAGGGGTGGCTCTTTATGGCAGTGTTGTTTATTCCGATCTTTATGGTTGGTGTCGTTATGTTCGTGCGCTCGCCCGAGCTGCTCGCAAAGCGTCTTAGTGCCAAGGAGCGAGTATCGGAGCAGAGCCTTGTTGTTAAACTCAGCGGCTTGCTCTTTATCGCTGTCTTCTTGCTCTCTGGATTTAATTGGCGATTTGGCTGGTTGTTGTTGCCCGATTGGACAGTGTGGCTCTCTGCTGGAGTCTTCCTAGTGGGTTATATGCTCTATGCCGAGGTGCTACGTGAGAATGCCTATCTGTCACGTGTTATCGAGGTGCAGGCAGGACAAAAGGTTGTGGATACGGGGCTATTTGGCATCGTGCGCCACCCGATGTACACGGCCACCATCATCCTCTTCTTGGCGATGCCTCTTGTGCTAGCCTCGCCGCTATCGTTTGCACTAATGCTACTCTATATCCCTCTTATTATCAAGCGCATCAAAAATGAGGAGTCACTTCTTGAACAAGAATTAGAGGGCTATGGCGACTATATGTGCCGTGTTAGATATAGGCTTATTCCCTATATCTACTAAAAGTGCGTAAATCCCTTTAGCTCCAACTCGCGTGGAGTGCCATCTTCTAGCCATCTAAGTTCGCGTGATGGTGTTACTGTGCCTATTGCCGTAAGCGTTGTGCCTGTGGCTGCGTGAAGCTCCTTGGCAAGAGCGTCGAACGAGGTGCTATCTACGGTAAGAAGCAGCTCGAAGTCCTCGCCGCCTGTCGTGGCATAACGTATGTCGTAGTCTGTGGGTATCGCACGAAGCTCAATGTCGGCACCGACATCGGATAGCTCCATGATATGGCGTATGTCTGAGGCTATGCCGTCCGATATATCCATCATGGCGTGTACCTCGCTACGTTGCCCGAGCCACTCGCCCTCGGCGAGGCGTGCCTGAGCGAGGCGATGTATGCGTGCCGCCTCGGTGTTCATATCGCCAAACATTATGTCGACCAAGCCCTTAGATGATGCTCCTAGCTTGCCCGTGACGGCTATCGTGTCGCCTATGCGCGCTGCGGAGCGTCGCTTGATATTCTCTTTTGGTGCTCGTCCTATTGCCACCACGTTAATCGTTATGCGGTCGCGCGAGGCTGTGGTGTCGCCACCGACGAGTGCTACGCCATGACGCGCACTTGCCTCGTAGTATCCTTGCATAAACTCCTCGCTCCACTCGCCCTGTGCCGATTCGGGTAGCGAGAGGCTTAGTAGCGTAGCTATAGGCTTTGCACCCATTGCCGCCACGTCCGAGAGGTTCACCATGAGGCTCTTGTGTGCTATCTCCTTAGCCGATGATGCGCCACGCAGAAAGTGAACATCCTCGACAAGCATATCTGTAGTCATCACCAGGGCATCTCTACCCATATCCAAAACAGTGCAGTCATCACCGATAGGCTCAAAGCCGCGGTGGGGTAGCGAGCCAAACATTGTGGCAATGTCGCCAATAAATGAGAATTCGGACTTTTTCATGGGGCAAAGATAGTAAATATAAATTACAAATGAAGCTGAATAAAAAGTGTATTTTGTCGTTACGCTTGCCCTCAAAATGCTCATTTACGCTCAGTAAACTCCGCTTTTTCGGGCTTCGCAAGCCTAAAACTACATCTTTTTCTTCAACTTCTAAACATATGGGGATGACTAAAAATAATTTAGTCATCCCCATTTTATATTAGATCTTGTCAGCTATTTTCTCGCTTTACTCGAGAGGAAAGCGGTAGGCTGCACGTACTGTGTAGTAGTTGGTTTTCTGTGGGTCCAGACATACCACGCTATCGTTCATAAAGGCGATTAGCTCTATAAGGTCCGCCGAGGTCTCGTTCGACGACCAGTAGTAGGTCTCAACAAATGGCATACCACCATTATCGGTGAGTAGCTTGTTGTACTGAGCTACGCTCTCGCTGTCGAAGCGGTGAGTACCACCCGATACTGCATCCCACATCCACTGCAACTCTAGCGACGAAGGCATAAACCAACCATCGCCGTGGTCCATACACCACTTGAAGGCTGGATAATTCTTGATGTCGCGAACGCCACCATCGGCACGTGAGTACTGTGGGTCGAATGGATCGTAGGTGTTCCACTCACCCTTGCTGCTGTTGCAGTTGCACCATACATTCTCTGTTGACCACTGCAAGTCGGCCTCGTCCATCGAGAACATATAGACG
This sequence comes from Alistipes sp., assembly GCA_017379015.1. Lineage (GTDB taxonomy): Bacteria > Bacteroidota > Bacteroidia > Bacteroidales > Rikenellaceae > Alistipes. Next base: position 128,279 of record JAFNXN010000005.1, on the reverse strand, counting down.
TAGTTGTCCTTGATAGCGTAGATGACACCCTTTACGCCGTTCACCTCGTGGATTGTGCCGATCTCGTATGCTATTGTAGCATTTGGATCGTACGAGTCGATGCTCACGGTGTTAGAACGCTGGTTGTCATACAAGGCGTAGACGTTGAATGATCCTACGGTTGTGGTGCTAAACACACCTCCCTCGATTACATCGCCCGCAGTTGTGCGAATCTCACAAGCAGCTGTTACATCCTCCTCGCCATACATAGCGGTGAATGTCGCGCTATCCACGCCGTCAGCCTTGATGCGAATCTTCGATACGCTGAGCTTCAATGTCTTCTGCTGAGGGATCTCTACTGCAGTTGCTGTAACCTTCACCTCGTTAGACTGTGTGCCCTCATACTCGGCAACGAACGTGAACTCGCCAGCAACATCTGATACGAAGCTATTGCCTTCGAGCTCTGTGTTGTAGTTCACGATCTTGATGGTCGCCTCAGAGCTCTTATCCTCGCCGTTTACCTCCACGCTAAATGTCACGGTGTCGCTGTTATCGGCTACGATCTCTGTCTTATCTGCCTTAAGCTCAACGTTGATCTCGGGCTTTGGAGTGTCAGTTGAGGTAGCTGTGATTGTTATGCTATCTGATGTAAAGGTCTTGTACGACGCCTTGAAGCGGTACTCGCCAGGGGTTGTTGTTGTGAATGTTTGACCCTCAAGTACTGAGTTGTCCTCTAGGCAGATGATCATCACCTCGTCGGTTTTTACCTCGCCATTCACCTTAACGGTAAAGGTGACGGTGTCGGTGCCATCAGCCTTGATCTCGCTCTTGTCGGCAGCAAGATTTACGGTGTACTCGGTGTTATCGGGTGTGGGCTGCTCACTATTCTCGCACGCCACAAAGCCTGTGGCGAGCGAGAGTAGAGCGAAAAGGTTAAATAGCTTTTTCATCTATAAATTTTGTATTACTGAGCGTTAGCAAACATCTCTGGAGTTACACGTACAACGTGCTGTGTAGGAGTGTTCTCAGCATTTACAGCCTCGAAGAAGAATACGTAGTCCTGTGCGCCCTCAGATGTGAATGAGAGAACGCAACCTGTGCTGCTCTTTGCCTGTGCGAGAGTCTCCTCATCAACAGGGTACAACCAGAAGAATGCGCGGATAGAGTTCCAGTCGCTTGGATCCCAGTACTTGCCAATGGTGTCATCATTCCAGAGGTTTGCGCCCTTCGATAGGCTTACTGCGTTGTCGTCAACAAGGATGTTGAACTTAATGGCGTAGTTTGCAAAACCTGTGCTCTCGATGATAGGCTCGCTAATCTGCATGTCTACCTTGTCAGATGATGGAGCGTTTGTTGTGAACTCAATAGCTACGTAGTTGTAGTCGTAAACCGATGTAGGATCGCCATTCTCAGGGTCGATATAGAACAATACAATCACATACTCGGTGTTGTTCTTCAATATCTCGTAGTTTGTGATCTGGTTAGATCCCACCTTGCCCAACTTGTCGGTCTTGATGATGTCGGCAAATAGGTATCCCTGCTCCACAGCAAGATTCTGAAGACCGAAGTAGCTACGCATCACAACATTTGCGCTTGCCTCGTTCTTAACGGTGTCATCGAAGCTCTTCTTTGTCCATACGTAGTATGTCCAGTAAGCATCCTCGCCCTTTACAGGTGTTACATCAAGAGCAAAGCCTGATGCGGTGGTGGTGAGGTTAGATGTGGTGAAGAGGTCGTCAGGGTTAACCTGCTCGCCCTTAGGAGTCTCAAAGGCGTAGCGGAATAGCTTGATAGGCTCCTCCTGTTTGTGTACAGCCTCCCAGTTCTCGAAGTTGAAAGCTACAGCAAGATACTCCATCTCGGCGTTGAGGCGGCAGTTGAGAGTTGTCTCGCCCTGTGTGATGTATTCACCGCTGCTTGGGTTCTCGATGATGTACTCAAAGATCTGGTAGTCGTCGTTGTAGATGCCAAAGCTGTCGAGCTCCATCTTAGTAATCACGCGGAAGTAGTAGCGGTTAGCTGAGCTGTTAGGCTTTGCTGTTGCTACTGCCGATGTTGCAGTGATCTCTTTAACCTCGATGTCGACGTCGAACTGAGACGATGTGATAGGCTCTGATGCCTCCTCAGTGGCAATTGCAAAGCGTGTTGCCTTCTGGCTCTCTGATACTGCAAAGGCTACTGCGGTGTACTCAGTTGCAGACTTTAGGTTCTTGCCAATAAGATATTGAGGACCCTTCTTAAGCTTAAGATCGTCAGCCCCAAGAAGCTCCTCGATAAGCTGAGCGTCGCTCTTCTCGGCGATCTCGGCACTCTCAACCAACACTGCTACGTAGTTGATTGTAGCGTCTGATGGCACTACCTGAAGTTCGATAGATGTGGCTGTAACCTTAGCATTCTGGAACTTGAATGTGATGCCAGATCCTGCGCCCTCATCGTTCGATGGAGTGTCACATCCCACTGCGAAAAGTGCGATGATCGCCACACTGAATAGTGAAAATAATCTTCTCATGGTTAATTTGCTCATTAGGTTTTTAGTTAATATTAATAATTTATTCTTTATCTTTTTCTCTGGACGTTGACGCTAAGTCACGTGTAACCAAAATTCGCACAAATATAGCGATATTATCCTTAATAACAATAACTTTGGGGTAAAATATGGGGTTTGGATTGATTTTTTTTAAAAGAACTATTGTACTATCGCGCTAATTTTTGTATATTTGTATGAACGTTTCACAATTAAATATGGAACTCTTCGTTCCAAATATGAGTGAATATAGACACAATTTGAACTAGTATAAATTTATCGTTTGAAAGAGATAGTCAACTAACCTTTGTGCGATGGTTTAATCCCCTTTAGGCAATCTGGCAGGTTAGCGTATTTGTCTTTATCAAATTCTAAATCAAGGGGTAATTATGAATCAGAAGACACAACGCCTTTCGTATATTCGAAAGATCATTCGCTCGGAGTTTATCTCTTCGCAGGAGGAGCTTATTGCTCGTTTGGAGGACCTTGGCATCAAGATCACTCAATCTACATTGTCGCGCGACCTAAAGTTTATGCATGTGGCCAAGGTGCCCCATAAGGAGAAGGGCTATATCTACGTGTTGCCCAACAATACTCGCCACGACCACTCCATCTCGACCAACATCACGGATAACATCACCGACATAGCATTCTCGGGCAACCTTTGTGTCATCACCACCAAGCCTGGCTATGCAAGTGCCATATCGGTGCCTATTGATAGCAAGGGTATCTCAGATGTGCTTGGTACAATTGCTGGCGACAACACCATCTTGTTGGTGCTCCGCGAGGATTACGATATGACAAACCTTATGGAGCAGCTCTATATGCTCTTTCCATCCATCCGATCACTATAACCCAAAGCCCGAATTGAAAATACTTTTCAGAGAGTATTTCCAATTCGGGCCTTTCTTGTATCTGTTTCACCTTGGGACAAAGTGACAATTTGACAAAAGGATCAAGAGATGTCGGGTATCATCATTTAGTCACGACCTTCTCTTAGTCCTTCAGTCTATTTTTCAAGCTATCTCGTCCTCGCCACTCAGCCTCTTATTAGACCTTTATCATGTGCTTGATGCCGAGGTCCTCGACCTTCTGTAGTAGCTCCTCGTTGTCATCCGATACCACCAAGAGCTTATCGCCCGACTTTAGCTGTGTGTGACCTTTGGGCACAAAGTACTTCGTGTCGCGGCATACCAGCACCACGAGGGTGTGTCCTGGAAGATGAATATCCTTGAGTGTATCGCCATTATGGAGCATTGATGCCGTAACGCCAATCTCCGAGAACTCGCTTCGTATGTGGTCGGGAACGGTGAACTTAAAGGTGCTCTCAGGCTCATCGTACGATAGTCCCAGCCAGTTTGCCATGCTACTAACTGTGGTGCCCTGCACAATGAGCGATACGATTGTGACCATGAATACAACGTTGAAGATGTACTCAGCATTGTCGATGCCTCGTGTGATAGGGTAGAGGGCAAAGATGATGGGTACTGCGCCACGCAGACCTACCCATGAGATGTATGTTCGTGCCTTGCCAGAGAAGTTGTTGAATGGTATCATACTTGCAAATGTCGCAGTGGGGCGAGCTATGAAGATCATGAAGAGTCCCACGGCAACACCCATAAACAGCACCTTTGGCTCAAGAAGTGCTTCAACGTCGACAAACAGACCAAGGATGATGAAGAGTATGATCTGTAGCAGCCATGTGAAACTGTCGAAGAAGGTGCTCAGCATGTTGCGATATGTTATGCGATAGTTGCCCACCACCAGACCAGCGATATACACTGCAAGGTATCCGTTGCCGTAGACCATCGTGGTGAACGAGAATGTGAAGAAGGCACATGCCAGCAGCAGCACTGAGTATAGCGATGGGATGTTGCGGATGTTTATCCTGTTCATTATCCATACGGTGATACGACCAAAGCCATAGCCGAGACCTGCACCCACGAGCATCTGTATGATGAATGTGCGCATCGCCTCCCACCAGTCTATCGAGTGACCATCGGCAACGATGCCTACGAGCATCACCGTGAGGATATATGCCATAGGGTCGTTACTACCACTCTCCAACTCAAGCAGCGGGCGTAGGTTCTGTTGCAGCCCCTGCTTCTTGGAGCGTAGTATCGAGAATACCGATGCTGAGTCGGTTGACGACATGGTTGCTGCGATGAGCAGTGCCATGCTGAACGAAAGCTCTATGCCGAAGTGTGGGGCAACGAAGTAGATAAACGTGCCGACAATACCCGCCGTAAGCATGACACCCATTGTTGCCATAACAACTCCAGGTGCCATGACGGGTTTGATCTCCGCAAACTTTGTATCCATACCTCCAGAGAAGAGTATGATACACATCGCTACCATACCTATAAATTGGGCAAACTCTGCCGACTTAAACTCGACAACCTCGAAATATCCAAAGAGCATACCCACGCCCAAGAATAGTAGCAGTGTGGGTGCTCCGAGCCTATAGGCCGCCTTGCCGGCAAATACGGCTGCAAAGAGTAGTAGTGCACCAATAAATAGGAAGTTCTCTGTTAGCATATAGTTGATGTTTACGGGTTACGTTATTTTGTTTTAACTTTTCTTATTTGTCTACGACAACTGGCTCGGACAGAGGCTTGTACTCAGCTTCGCCATATTGATAGAGAGCGTATGCTCTTCGCCTTGATGAGCGATATTCGACAAGTGTTACTGCGGCAATATTTGTCGTAGGCATAGTCTCTATCGCCTCAATATCTCCACACTCTATAGCCTTGCGTAGCGGAGCTACGAGCTGTGGATCGTAGTAACGCTCGCGATACTTCATGAAGCTATGCACCTCGTTGTCGTAGGGCACCTGCTTGTTGCTGTTGAGGCGCACCAGGGTGACAAGAGCTCCGTAAAGTATCATAGCTATGGATGCTGTGAGTAGCGACATAGATAATATCTCTTGCGAGTCATCTACGAGCGTGTGGTTCAAAATCAAAAGAGCGACGCCTACAAGGGCGATGATTGTTGGTGTTGTGACACTCTGACGGCGTGGTTCGACAACACCTCCGGGCAAGGCATACAATGCCTTGCATAAATTCTCTGTATTCATGTTTGTTCTATCTGTTATTTAGTTGATTAAAAATACTTTATAAAAACGCTATGAAGTATCGCGTCGACTAAATAATAAGCCTCATCAAGCCATTAAGGTAGTAGTGGCGAGGATGAGTATAGAACAATATTTTATGGTTATACAATCCGTATCTTGATGCCGTTGTTGTCGAGTCTATCGAGCGCACTGCGGCAGAGCATGCTGTGCATCGTGGCACATGGCGTAGGGTGCGAGGTAGGGTGCGTACTGCAGGGGTTGAAGCCTGCGATAGTTGATTTGTGGTGGTAAGCCCAAGTGTTGGACGCTGCAACTCAAATGTGGGCTGCGCGGGCTCCGAGTGTGCCGCCTCCGAGTAGCAGTTGAGGTGGCTACTTATCTCGTGCAGGGGCGTAGCTGTGATGTTGCTGGCTGCCCCAATGATCAAGGCAACCACCATCACAAATATTCTGCGCCATATTTTGTCCAATCCTGTCACTGCTCTACTGTGCTACAAATGTGTATGTTATTGTGCCTCTATGTGGCGAAGGTGCCGAGCTGTCGATGTTAAATCGTGTGTTGTAGTTGCGTGCTGCTTGTAGTGCAATCTTGTTGAGACTAGCGTTTGTCGACGAGGCTACCGATGCCGATACCACGCTACCGTTGCGGTCGAGCGATACATCTACTACCACGACACCGCCTCCGCGTGCAGTGTATGCTGGCACGTGAAGGTTGCGATGGTTGCGAACAGGGTCCGAGAAGCTGTAGCTCACGGTACATGAACCTTGATACTTGCCCTTGCTCTGGTCGCCCTCCTTCTTGCCATCACCCTTCTCGTTGCCGCCACCCTTGCCGCTGTCGCCCTTGCCTCGTATCGAGCTTAGACCCTCCTCGTAGGCTGTGCGGTTGGCATCCATGCCCTCGGCAACATCCTCCATAAGTTGCTCTATCTCCTCGTCAAACTCTGAGCTGCTGCCCGACGACTCCTCCGTTGCGGCGTCGTTCGAGATCACGTTGCGCACACTCTGCATACGCTGATAAAGTTCCTCTTCCGAAATTTGGGGCTTTTGCTCCTCGCGCTTCTGCTCCTCAAACTCCTCGGGGGCAATCTCGATGAGATACTCAAGCTCTGTGCGCTCCACGGTGTAGCGCGCTGTGGCGAGCACCGTGCCCGAGAGCACTAGCACTGCAAAGACAACAAGGAGTCCTACACGATGGTTGAACAGCCATTCGCCCACGCTCTCATGGCGCGTCTGACTGAGGTCGATGCGCACGTGAGGTCGAGGTGCAACCCTCTGTTGCCCATGCTGTGCTTGCCTTGCATTGAGGCTTGATGTAGAACTATTTATCTCTTTATTGAGGTCTTTATTGCTCATAACCACATTATTTCCGAGCAAAAATAGTAATTTTTTTGAGAAAATTTGTATATTTGCGCGTGATATATTTAAAAATTTATCGTAATGGCTATTAAACAACGTACCCTTGCCGCTCCGATCTCTTTCGAGGGTAAGGGACTGCATACTGGTTTGCAGGTAAATATGAGAGTTTGTCCCGCCGAGGATAATACAGGTATAGTTTTCCGTCGTGTTGATATTGAGGGTTGCCCCGAGGTTCCTGCTCTCTGTGAGTTTGTTACCGACACTTCGCGTGGCACAACCATCGAGCGTGGTGAGGCTAAGGTGAGCACCATCGAGCACATCATGTCGGCACTCTGGACCCTAGAGGTCGATAACGCTATTGTTGAGATCAATGCCCCTGAGACACCTATCATGGATGGCTCGGCGCGTGAGTATGCAGCGCGTATCTTGGAGGTGGGCACTGTGGAGCAGACCGCAGAGCGCAAATATTATGAGGTGACAGAGAAGCAGGTCTACACACTCCCTGAGAAGGGTGTTGCCATCGTGATATATCCCGATGACGAGTTCTCGGTATCGGTACACGTCGATTACAACTCTAAGGTTGTGGGCAACCAGTACTCTGTATATAACCCCTCGGACGACTACGCCGAGAAGATCGCTATGTGTCGTACGTTTGTCTTCTTGCACGAGCTTGAGCCTCTCATGAAGATGAACCTCATCAAGGGTGGCGACCTCGACAACGCTATCGTAGTTGTTGAGAACCCTGTATCCGACGAGCAGCTTGACCACCTCAAGAAGATCTTCGGCAAGGATGACATCCGCATCACTGGCGGTTATCTTAACAACCAGCAGCTGCGTGCCACAAACGAGCTTGCACGCCACAAGCTCCTCGATCTCCTTGGCGACTTTGCCCTCCTAGGCATGCGTATCAAGGGTCGTGTGTGGGCTACACGTCCTGGCCACTTTGCCAATACCGAGTTTATGAAGGAGCTCAGCCGTTCGATACGTCGCAGCGGCGAGAAGCCATCGTTCAAGTATAGCTCTAAGGAGCAGCCACTCCTCGATATCAACCAGATCAAGGCACGTCTGCCACACCGCCCTCCATTCTTGCTTGTCGACCGTGTCTTCCACATCGAGGAGAATGCCATTGGTGGTATCAAGCAGGTGTCGATGAACGAGCCTTTCTTCGTGGGTCACTTCCCCGAGGAGCCTGTGATGCCTGGTGTGCTTATCATCGAGGCGTTGGCGCAGTGTTGCGGCATCCTTGTCCTAAGCAAGGTTGAGGATCCTGAGCACTACTCGACATACTTCCTCAAGGCAGATGGCGTGAAGTGGAAGCGTAAGGTTGTCCCTGGCGACACACTTCAACTCGAGTGCCACATCACCGACTTCCGTCGTGGCATCTGCACCGCAGAGTGTAAGGCATTTGTTGGCGGTCAGCTTGCTTGCGAGGCGGTGCTCACAGCACAGATTGCAAAGAATCGTTAATCCTAGACTTAATACGTGTTATTATGATTAGTAATTTAGCTTATGTACATCCCGATGCTAAGATTGGTAAGAATGTTACCATCGAGCCATTTGCCTATGTTGAGGGCGATGTAGTCATCGGTGATGATTGTTGGATTGGTCCTCACGCCATCATCTATAATGGTGCTCGTCTTGGCAAGGGTAACAAGGTGCATCCCGGTGCTTGTATCGCCTGCCTGCCTCAGGACTTAAAGTTTGCCGGCGAGCAGACAACAGCTGTTATTGGCGACTACAACGATATTCGTGAGTGTGTGACTATTGCGCGTGGTACTGCATCGCGTGGTACTACCGTTGTTGGCGACCACAACCTGCTCATGGCCTATGTTCACGTTGCTCACGACGATGTTGTCGGCAGCCACTGCGTCATAGCCAACCGAGTGTCGCTCGCTGGCGAGGTGGAGATTGGCGACTGGGTAGTTATCGGTGGCCATGCAGCACTCCACCAGTGGATTCGCGTTGGCGACCACGCAATGATTCAGGGTGGTGCGCTTCTTGTGCAGGATGTTCCTCCATTTATCATCGTTACTAATGGCGAGGCTCACTACGCTGGTATCAACAAGATTGGTCTTTCGCGTCGTGGCTTTAGCGAGGAGCAGATCGAGTCTATCCACAATACCTGCCGCGTGTTGTTCCAGAGCGAGCTCAACTATATGGCGGGCTGCGACAAGGCCGAGGCCGAGGTTGCTGAGAGCCCCGAGCGTAACAAGCTTATCGAGTTTATACGTAGCTCTAAGCGTGGTGTTATCAAGCAGTATCAGTCACGCAGATAATAAATTTCTTGTGATAGTGGCGCTACTTCGCCACCTCAATCATTGGGCTGAAAGGGAAATACGCTTAGTATGTCCCTTCCAGCCCAATTTCTTCATCGGCGGCAAATTAGCACCGCTCTGACAAGAAATTGTTTCTTTCTTGTGATAGTGGCACTACTGCGGCACTTCAATCAAAAGCCCGAATGGGAAATACGTCATGTATGTCCCATCCGGGCTTTCTCGTGTCAGCACCACATTAGCACCACTCTGACAAGAAATTAGTGGCGTGGGGCTAATTAATGCACTGATTAGTGAATTTAGGGAATTTAGAGAAATTAGGGAATTTAATGAGTCTATTCTAATTCCTTTAAACTCCTTAAACTCCCTAAACTCCCTAATCTCCTTAACCTCCCTAGCCTCCCTAATCCTCCTTTCCTCTACCTTTAGCAAACCATCGGTTTGCGTGCTACTCTTAAATAAAACAAGAGCGAGAACCACACTGGCCCTCGCTCTTGTTCTAAGTATTGTACCTCTATTACATCTCTGTAACACCTATGCCACCAGCAAAGTAGCTATGTATATTTACCTTGCCAGCAGTGTCGAGGATAACCATCACGATGATGTCGCCACCATACGCTGTGCTATACTGCAACAGTGCCTCGAACTTAGGGTCAAACGAGTTCTCGAGGTCATCAACGTACTTATATGCCCAGCCCTCCTTAACGATCTTGTATGAGCCATAGATCTTGCCTATCTCGGCATAGTCTTCAAGGTTAGACTTAACCTCGTTCTCAATATCTGCAATCTTGCAGCTCGCAAGGCGCATGAACCACACCTTATCTACGTTTGAGCTAAAGTTGGTCGCGGTGAGTGTTACGTTTACACGCTCATCAACAATCTTGATGTCCGATGCGGTGAGTGTTGCCGTGCCAGTGCCGTTGTAGCTCAACGAGCCCTCTTCGATGATCTCCTCCATGGTGGTGTAGTAGTCGGTATCGTAGCCAGCCATGCGAGCCACACAGACCATCTCGCCAGCGCGTCCCGATGCATCTACTGCCGAGGCATAGATATAGTATTTGTCGCCAGGGTGGTAAACATCTACGATGCCTGTAGCCACGCCATCGACAACCTCATACTCCTCGCGGTAGTTCTGGTAGCTATCGGCATCCATCACAAACTCTAGAGTGTCGGCGTAGGCAAGGTGATCGTTCGATGGTGCTGCATATAGGCGGACCTTTGTAGCATTCTGGTCGGTCGTGAGCTTCACGCTAAGTATCTCGTGTGTTGTCTGAGGCTCGATAGTTGCACCGGTAATCTTAGCTATGCCCGTAAGCGAAGGACGCTTGGTCTTGAACTCAGTGTATGTCACCTCGCCAATCTTACCATCTTTAACTGCTATTGCATACGCGAAGTATGTATGGTCGATGGCAAGACGGTCGCCAAGCATGCGAGTGATAGGTTCGCTGTAGATCGATGGCACGGCGCGCGCTGTGGTAGCGAGGAACTCCTTGATCTCCTCCTCAGAGGCAGTTGTAAAGTCGAATGGGTCCTCTGTGTCGGCCTTGGTGATCTCGGGATCTACACAGCCCATGATGAGCTTGCAAGGCTCTGCGGCACTTACTGTTGCTATTGCCGATGTCTCGGTAATCTCGCCCATCTCGATAGTAAGGTCAATGTTGCCGTTGATCTCTGCTGCGGGGATTACTACCTCCTTGGTTGTAACGTTGTAGTTACCATTTGCATCCTCGCCATATACGGCGATGGTGTATGACGTGCCTGAAGTAAGCATGATACCAGCACTCTCCGAGCTATCGGTGCGTGAGTTGCGCACGAGGTCCTGCTCCGAGAATGTGCGGCTCTCGGTGGCAGAGTTGAACACGGCAAATGGGTAGCTTGGGTCAGGATTTAGCGATGACTGTGCCTGCTCGATGAAGATGTTACGGTCGAATGCCGAGGTGTGTACAGCACCCGCCACATAGCGCACGCAGTGCTCCTTCTTGCTCACTACGGCATCAAGCGTATATGCCGTGAGGTTCTCGATGGTTATGTCGGCCACAGGCGAGATAACGTAGAAGTCCACGATCTTCTCCTCACCCTCGTTAATAGCGTTCTCGGTGCGGAAGATAAACTGGTACTCCTTGTCGTACTCAACCTTAAACTCTACGCTCTTAGCCTCGCTGCCCTCCTCAACGTTGTAGTTTGCATCTAAGGCATCATCGTAGATACCCCAGTACCAGTGGTCTGTATCCTCGGATGGTGTGACGTCGAAGCTGACGCTCATCGCTGCCTCATCGAAGTGGGGCTTCGATACGGAGATTGTTGGAATTGCAGGGGCAAAATAGACCTCTTTCGATACCACGTCGCTTGTGATTGTGCCACACTCGGCATAGGCCTTGAACACAAGTCGCTTGCCCCACTCATAGTTGAATGTCACAACCTTCTCGTTGGCGTACTCGTCGGCAGTCCACTCGATTTGAGCACTCTCATCCTCTGAGTCGACAACGCCCCAGTACCACTTTGTAGTCGCCTTTGAGGGGTAGACTGTTATCATGGCGTGCATACTCTCCTCATGGAGTGTAACCTCGCCAAGAGCAACTGCCACCTCGCCCTCGGGCATAGCGCAAAATCTCTTCTCGGCGATGTCGCTCTTACCAGCTTTATTCTCGGCATAAGCCTTGATGGTGTACTCCACGCCGTACGTCGCCTTAAACTCGACCTCCTGGGCTGCTGCGCCCTCAACCTTTGTATAGTTTGGCTCAGAGGTCTCCGATGCCTCAGTTACGCACCAGTACCATGCTGTAGCATCTGTCGAGGGTGCAATCATCACCTTTGCACTCATTGTTGTATGGTCAAACGTAGGATCAAGAATACCTATCGTAGGCTTATTTACGGGTATCTCCGTTTGTGGTTTGTCGCAACTTGTGCCGACAAGCGCAACCATAGCTACCAGTAGGGTAGCTGCTAATTGGTGTAGTCTCATAAAGTTATTGTGTTATTGGTTAAATTCGGGTAGTCTCTCTATGCGCTTAAACTCCATGCAGCTTGTTGCCCTAAGCTGCATCCTCTCTGCGTCAAGCATCTCAATGCGATACTCCTCCATCCAGTCGCCTACGCCATTATCGTATCTGCCACTTAGCCAGCATGCGCCACTCTCATCTTGGGTGATCGTGAAGTAGCCTGTGCTCTTGCGCATATACATCGAGCCTATGTTATCCCATAGCTCGAAGCTGCGATCGTGGCGCGAGAACTTGGCATATAGCATCGTCTCGGCGAGTAGCTCCATTCCATCGAGGTGTGTGAGTTGCCAGCAACCCTCAATCGTGCTGTATGTCACAGTAGTATCTTTCTGTGTGACATCCTCAAATGGTGCCTCCTTGCCACACGATGCGCATGTGCAGAGTGCGATAGTCGCCATAAGTAGTACTCTTAATAGTCTCATATCTATCTCTTTAAAATTATTCGGATCATTCTATCTGTAGGTTTTGCTTCGATGCCCTCTACGATCAGCATCGTCTCAAGGTTCTTCTCGGGGAGTTGCTCAGGCGTGTAGCTAATCGTTATCTCGCCCTGCTCGTCGGGTTTAAGCGTCGTGGGCTTGAGGCTGAATTGCAGACCCTCGATTGTTGGTCTAGCACTCAGCGTTATGCTCTTATCGCTCGTATTTGCCACGATGATGCGCTCAGTGCGTGTTGTGCCCACCTTAAGGTTGTCGAGTAGCACGCCCTTGCGGCTCATGCGCAGAGGTCCCATCTGTCGAGTGAGGTGCGCAAACTTATCGCTTGAGTGCAGCGTGTAGCTTACCGATAGTCGCTCTGTGGGATGTTTCTCGTCAAGCGAGGTATATACCAATATGCGTCGTTCATACGCTCCGTTATGTCCCGAGGGGGTGAGTGTAGCACGTAGGGTGGTTGACTCGCCCGCGTGGAGTGTTGTTGGGTGGCTCTCTACGCGTAGACAGCCGCATGTCGAGCGATACTCCTTTATTGTTACGCTCCGAGATGTGGTGTTGCGCAGAAGAAACTCAATGCTGATGCTCCTCGTGCCGTCGATCTCACCCAGCTCAACATGCTCCTTGTCTGCACGTATGCCTCGCGATGCTGTTGTCGAGAGCGATGGGTTTGCCATGCTATCGAGTTGCTGGCGCGTGGGCAGCGTGCTTAGCTGTGCCGAGAGTGTCGCCACGTTGAGTAGCGATGCAAGCGTAAGTACTATGTAACTAAGCCTCTTCACCTGTTATAACCATCCGTTATCGTTTGCACCCTTGCGTACGGTGATTGTCGCATAGTGTGTCGAGCCATCCTCGCACCTTATGCTTAGCGATGTCTGTCCTACGGCCTTAGCCTCAATGGTAAGGATGTTGTTCTCGAGTGTTACACGCGCTATATCTTGGTTTGTTACGCTTGCCTGCGTAGCCCTCTGTGCGATGTATCTCTCAAGGTTGAGTTGCTGCGTAGTGCCGGGTGCTATATATATATTAGGTAAGCGCATATCGCGACCGCTACCATCAATAGCCTTAAGAAGCGCACCAGCATCTACTAATCGACCCATCTTGCCGCGATAGTCGCCTAGCATCATCTTCATGGGTGCTGCTCCCGCCGAGGAGTGGTTCATGTAGAATAGCTTTTCGCCTATGAAGTACTCATCAATGTCGCGTGCCGTGTCGTACATCAAATCGCGAAACTCCTCTGCGGTAAAGTGACGCTTCTGCTGCTTGGCGTATGCAAGACCTAGTGCCGCCACACCCGAGACGTGAGGACATGCCATAGATGTTCCCTCGTAGTAGCCATAGCCAGCAACGCCATTAACAACAAGTGTCGAGTAGATGCCTCCCTGCTCTTGGAGTATGCCATTTTCGTCGTAGATGTTGTCGTTCGCGCCTGGCGTTCCGTAGTACTCCAAATCGCCACCTGGTGCCGAGAGAAGTACCTCCTTGCCATAGTTAGAGTATGAGGCGGGTGTGTAGTCGGCAGCGAGAGCCGAAACGGAGATACACTTTGAGTAGGCGGCAGGGAACGATGACTGTGCAGCATACTCATTTCCCGAGGCGAAGATCACAAGGCCTCCGTCGATAACTCCATTTGGCGAGCCTGCGCAGTGGATGAAGTAGTCTATAGCCTCCTTCTCCAGTGGGTATAGGGCTGCCCACTCCTCCTCCGTAGCAGGTCCTGGTGTGTAGCCGAGGATGGCGTTTGCCTTCGATGAGTTGTAGCCCCATGAGCACTGAAGGATCACTGCACCATTGTCGGCAGCATACTTCATGGCGCGCGCCTCCATGGCTAGTGAGCAGGAGTTCATGCCGTCGAAGAGCTGGCATGTCATGATCTTGACACCCTTGTTGCCCTTGCCGCCACCTGCGATGCCCGAGCAGCCTATGCCGTTATCGTTGACCGCAGCTATTGTTCCAGCTACGTGTGTGCCATGTCCCGTACTGCCATTTGATGTCCATGACGTAACACCTGTGTTACGCACGAAGTTGTAGCCATATTTGTCGTCAACATATCCATTGCCATCGGCATCCTTGCCGGCGTGAAGCTCCTCACCCTCGTTTATCCAGATGTTATCCTGAAGGTCGGGGTGGCTCCACATCACAGCCTCATCGAATACCGCTACGATGATCTCCTCATCGCCCGTGCATAGCTCCCATGCCTCCTCGCAACCAGCATCGCAACCAGCCAACACACCTGCCCACTCCTGTGCAAAGGTGGCAGTGCCGTCGTTGATGTAGCACCACTGGCGGTAGAGCTCAGGATCGTTAAATGGTAGTGTCGAGCTACGTGTCGTTGCCGCAGCTATTGCCTCGTCACAACTCACGAAACGGGGTGCTGACGAGGGGTTGTAGGCACGCTCAATCTCTCTGTTGCATTGTACCTTGTCCACCTCGCCAAGTTGTGACAGACGCTTATATGCACTCTCGAGATCTTCGCTTGTGTCAAACTTAACGATATACCATAGGTGCAGGCCCGCCTCGCGTGTGCGCTCCTCGTGGCGTGGGTCTAGGGGAAATACTCGCTCAAAAGAGTAGGCGTTGAGGATCTCTAGCACCTCATCTGTCGAGGGTATTCCAGAGCGTGTGGCGCACTCGCCAGAGCGTGTGAGTGTAGCATCCAGAATACTCTCCATCTCGGGCTTAAACTTGATGATCATCTCACCTTGGTTGCTACCCTCGGGGATTGGAGCTATTGTAGATGGTGGTGTTGTGGGTGCAAGTGGCTCAATATCTTTTGTGCAACCACTTATTGCCACTAGCATGGCGATGATTATTACGTATCTCTTCATGTCTTACTCTTCTATTTCGTCGTTAAACTCGTAGCGACCTCTGAGCAGTGGATAACGCTCAAAGTAGTACTCGCGCGATGTGGGGGTGTTGTCGAAGCCTACGCTACGTCCCTCACTGTCGATACCCTTCTCCTGTTGCTGGTAGATTAGCGTCTCGGCACTCCACTCCATGAGTCGTGGGTGGTAGAGCAACCAGTCGGGCAGCTTACCTGTGAAGAAGTTGAGGTTGAGCATCAGATGACGCATATTGGGTAGAATGCGTGGGAGTGAGCTCTCAACAGCCCAGTTGAGGCTGTCGCCACGCTCCTTGACATCTTCCGCAGTGTAGCCACGCACACCATCCTCGCCCACCGTAAAGTCGGGGATAGGACCCTCTATGTAGTTATAAGATAGGTATAACTCTTCGAGCTCCTCCCATAGTAGTAGCCTCTTAAATCTCTCGCTCTTTGCGGTGTTATCGCCTAGACCAGCACCCTCCTCGCCGCGAAGATCGGCGACAATCCTACGACGGTTTGTCGCTAGGTTTAGCGATCTGAGCTTAGGGAAGTTCTCGCGTGTAAGGATAGCGGGAATCTCGGTGAGATTGTTAGAGTTTAGGTCAAGGGTCTCGAGTGTTGCACCAAGCTTCACGAAGTTTTCGGGTAGCGACACAATGCCAAATGCTGCAATGCGCAGATCCTTAAGATATTTAAGCTCGCACAGCTCGTCGCAAATGTGTATATCCTTAAGCATGGTGTTGACATTGCCATAGAGCGATAGCGTCTCAAGATATTTGAGGTGTTTGAGCTCAATAGGAAGGTCATCCTCAGTGTTGAAGTAGCTTAGGTCAAGGTCGCGCACACGTCCTACTGCCTCAGGCTCAGGTAGTGAGCTATCCGTAGCTCGCCATAGGCGTAGGCACTCCCAGCGATTCATGCTCTCGCTTGTCGAGATAACATTCTCTGCCCAGCAGTTAAGCTTCTCGTAGATGGTCACAATGGCGAGTGAGTCGCCAGCGCGGTTATCCTCGATAAGTGGTGCTGCTGCCTGCTTTACGCTTACTGTCGAGAGTATCTCTCCACTCTCGGTGCTTAGCACGATCTTAGCCTCGCGAGGCTTAGCCTCGGTGTTCATCTCCCAGTTAACGCCTAGGGTGGTGTGGCGTGGGCGTGCGCCGCGGTCGAGTGTCAGCGTGTAGTTGCCCACATTGAGCCATTCATCCTCCGAGTCGTACTCGACTCTGGTCTTAAACTCGACGTTTGTGGTGATGTCGATGTCGAAGTGGCGCGATGAGCGTGTTGCCGACGCTGCAATGTCGATTAGCTCGCTACGTGGCGATGCCATCACGGCATATCCCTTCTGCATCACCTCTACATCTTTGAGTATCTCACCCTCAGACGAGAAGCGTATGTTTGACGAGCGACTGTCGTGTACTAGCGTAGAGTCGATCTTCACGCTGCACTGCACCTTGCCATAGCCATTTGCTGGTGAGATCATGATCCAAGGGACATCGGTAGTCACGGTCCACTCTCTATCGGAGCTTATAAGAAGCTTATATTCGCCACCATGAGCCTCAGCCTCGATATTGCTGATGTTTGCCTCAAAGCCCTCGATCATGGTATTATCTCTCTGGCACGAGGCGATAGTGATGATTAACGCCAAAGCCAATATGGTGTAAACTCTCTTCATAGTCTTATCTTCTTTATTTAGAGTCGAGTTCAATAGCATCACAACCACGAATATCCTGAGTTGTGTCGTAGATTAGTAGGTAGTATCCCATCTTGATGTAGTCGCACACCGAGCTTAGATCAATCGAGATGTTGGGGTTGTCCTTGATCTCGAAGATAAGGATGTATGGCGAGATGGTATCCTCGACTAGTCCAATGTCGTTCGAGCCGATGTAGAATGCCGAGAGCTTAGGGCAGTTTGCGATGCCTGTAGGCCACTCCGATAGTGTGCGGTTTCCAGCATCGTCGCGCTGTGCTCGTACGCTGATTACCGTTAGCGTGTTGATCGATAGTGGTGCGTATGGGAACTCGCTAAGGGCGTTGTACGACAGGTCGATACCATAGAGGTATGGCAGATTTGTTGCGCTAAGATCGTCGTATGGAAGCTCCGAAAGACGGTTGTAGCTTAGGTCGAGAGTGGTGATATAGTGGCTATATGAGCTCGATAGCGCACCTTCGTCAATGCGACGCATGCCATTGCTACCCAGCATCAGAGTCTCAATGCGCGAGCCACTATCAAGCAGACGTGCTGGAAGCTCCTCGAAGCGGTTGTTCGCAAGGTTGAGAGTTGAGGCATTGATACCTCGCCAAGCATCGCCATTCTCGAGTGATGAGATTGCGTTTGACGAGAAGTTTGCCGTGATCATCGAGTGAACAGAGCGCGCCGTAAAGAGGTCTGGTAGTGTGGTGAGCGCGTTGACTGAGCAGGAGAAGGTCTCCAGCTGGTCAAGACCGCAGAAGTAACCATCCTCGGCAGGGTATAGCGACTTGATCCTATTGTTGTCGTAGTAGAGTGTCGTAGGACTTATCTCCTTGCCAAATGGGTGTACCACCTCGAGCTTGTTGCTCGATAGGTCGAGAAGACCAAGGCGCGTCATGCGCTTAAGGTAGTCGTGTGAAGGGGTCTCGCGAAGGTTGTCGCTATTGAAGTATAGGATCTGAATATCTTCGCCCGACGCACCATCAATGATCGCCTCCCAGTCGCTTAGTAGCTGCTCGCCCGATATACCCTGATTCATCGACAGGTTGAGCGACTGAATCGCGGGAGCACCCGTAAGCATCTCGAGAGGTAGCCCCTTAAGTTTCGAGCAGTTGTAGATCTCTACATCGGTTAGCGATGTGAAGTTTGACCAGCTCCACGAGTCGCGCTCTGCGTAAAACTCCGAGGCAGGGTCGACATCAACGAAGAACTCCTCTACGGTAATTGGGGAGTTGGCAATAAATAGCTGCTCGAGCTTTGTAAGTCGCATCACAGCGCGCGAGATACCCTCGATGCCATTTGTCAGGTTGCCAAATGCGACATCTTGTTTGATAGGCTTTGCCTGGAGAATGGGGCGTAGCTCGCCACCGAGATTGATCATGCTCTTTAGCTCCTCGCTTAGCTGCTCGCGACCATCCCTCCTAAGTACCTTGTCGTGGAAGTCCATAGCTGATATGCGAGCCCCGGAGGTGTCGTCATAGCCACCTATAAGCTCGTTGTGGTTGCCAAGATATAGTGTCTGAAGTTCGGTGAGTTGACCTATGGCATCGGGCACCACGCCACGAGCTCCAAAGCCCGAGATGTTGAGTCCTACGACGCGACCCTCTGCGTTAAGTGTCACACCAGGCTGGTTGCCCCACATGTCTATGTCGCGGTTGAAGTCCCAGTTGGTGCGTGCCATGTACTCCTCGCCATGGAATGTCCAGTTAGGACCATCGAGTGCCAACCAAATCTGCTTAAGTGCCTCGTAGTCTTTGATGTGCTCAGCAGTCTTGGAGAGTATCACAGGGACAATGGCGATGTTTGTCTGGTTGTCCTCAACACTGAAGCTGATAAGCTCCTTGTCTATGTCGCCAATCGAGGCACGCTCCAAGCGATTGTTGCCCTTAGTGTCGGAGTATGTTGTGTATGAGGTGATTATGTAGTTGCCCGCCTCTAGCCAGTGGCTGCCTGCGCATACTATGTATGAACTCTGACCATTGCGCTCGTAGAGCTCCTCATCTAACGATCCCTCGACAAATGCCTCGTAGTAGGTTGCTGGAAGCTTTGTGAAGGTCGTCTCCTTCTGTGTGAAGGTGTTTCGCACGGTGACATCTACTGTCTTGATGCTTGAGAAGGGGTAGTTGCCCTCCGCCTCGTAGCGTGTGGCAAAGGCCTTGAATAGGGCAAACATCACCTTGCCACGCTTAACGGTCTCAACGCCAATCTTCTTGACTGTAAGACCTCCATGTGTGACGCTAAATTCGCCAGCTGCATCGCCATCGAGGATCTTGTTGTCGAGCTTGTCGTAGATGTAGAAGCCGATGATGTTATACTCGCCAGTCATCAGGCGCAGCTTCTCGCTATATACGCCCCACTCGGCACTCTCCTTGTCGTAGCTCGACAGAGGTAGTGTCTGTGTGATTGTCGAGCCATCATGCTGCATCACCACAGTGATCTTATGCGCATTCGAGAGCCACTCTAGCTCCGTTGCAGCGCGTGTTGAGCTACTCTCCATCTGCGTGGTTTTGAGCAGCTTAAACTGTACGTGGCCATACTCTGCTACGTAGTCATCTGAGCTGCGTTCGCAACTTGTGGCAAACGTGAGCAGCGCGCATAGCAGAGTCGACCAATATATGAATACTCTTTGTTTCATGACCATTTTCATTCATTAGTGGGCGGGAGGGGTGACAACGAGCAGCTTGCGAGCAGTGCCGTTGGTCTTGAACACGATGTAGACATTCTCCGTGAAGTCGCTCTTAGGACCCCAAAGGAAGAGGGATAGTCGCTCATCCTTGTTCTCGCCAATGTAGTACTCGTCGTCCGAGATCTTTAGCAACTCATCCTTGTACCACACCTCGGCAGTAGCGTTACCACTATCGTGTAGCTCTGTGGTCCATCCCTCGATGCGTGGGTCGATGACGATACCTGGCTTCTTGTCGGCAATCGAGTTCACAAAGGGGCATGTATATGCTGTCTCGACATTGTACTTCTCGAGAGTCGACGATGTGGTGAACGCAGTTGCTGGGATCTCAAGTGTTGTGAGTGAGTGGTAGATGTACATTCCCTCGTACTGGTCAACATCGCTTAGGTCATGCTGCGCAAACTCGAAGATGACATACTGCTGATAGTCGTAGATGAGCGTTGGAAGCTCAACACCCGATGAGGCATCAACCTCGAAGAGGTTGCCAATGATGTTCGCACGAATCTTGTTCCATACGGCAATAGGTAGTACCATGACCATGCCGTGGCGTGTGTTCTCCGTAGGATCGATACTTATGGTGAGGGTGCTGAAGTCGCTAGGATCCTGCTTGAAGTTGATCCACGAGCTGTCATCCTCCTTGTAGCATACGTACGACGAGATGCCGCGGTCTATCTTCTTCTCGAAGCGTAGCACCGTATAGTTGTCGTTGAGTGCCGTGATGTAGAAGTCGAGAGAGTTTTGGAACTGGCTCACTGTGCCAGTTGTGGAGTCTGTCTGGCGGAACTGCTTGCCATCGAGCGATACCTCCCAGTTGTAGCACTGGTCTGTTGGACCAGTAAACGATAGCTGGTCGTTGCCCATGCCATCAAAGGTCACGGGGTAGTCGAGGGTGAAGCTGCCATTATCGTTCGAGAAGGTGATGACATAGCCATCCTCGGCGGTGATCGCATAACGCTCGCGCTCGCCATCGGGAATTATGCGTGCGTATGCCTCTAGCTGCTCGCCAGGTACTCCCGTGATCGATGTTGTGGGGACAATAATATTTTGGCTCTCATCGCGCATGCCAAACTCAATCCACTCGGGCTTCTCGATAGCTGCAAAGCGGAAGTTGGCATTTATGCGGAACTCGACCCAGTCGATATATCCTGCCTTGATCGACTGTATAGGCGTGTCGGTAATATCGGTAAAGCGCATGTAAAGCTTGTCGGCACCACGCTCCACGGTGGCGATGATACCCTTCTTGCCATTCATCTTCATCGTGATGTTAGCAAATGTGGGCTGGCTCTTGATGCCCTCGTCGGTGATTTGCAGGGTTATGGTGTGGCTACCAGCATTGCCCTTAATGTCTTGAACCTCGCCACTTGGCTGGATAAACTTACACCATGTGGCATCGGACGATAGCTGCCAGCTGCTACCAGCCGTGAATGGGATTGTTGGACGATCGCCAACCTCGCAAATGATCTCAATGCAGCCTGGTATCTCGGCTACGACATCATCCTTTTTGCATGATGTGCCAAGAAGTGTAGCTATAGCAATGGTAAGTGCTACAGACAGAGAGTCTCTAAAAAATCTTTTCATATTATTTTATTTTTATTTATTTCAAAATATTTAACGCGCAGCTTGACTAGAAGCCCTCTCGCATGATGCGCTCTGCCTCATCGTCCGAAATCCACTCAAGGATATTTACGTATGTGCCAACCGTGCCTACACCATCGACATACATCGTAGTATATAGCAATACAAAGCCCTCGCACATGCTATAGTATGAGGTGGTGCCCATAGGCTCTGTTATGAGCAGCTTACCATCGCCATAGATAGTACCAAAAGCCTCGCCTGTCGAGCCGACAACCTGTTCGCCGTCAAGACCTGCCAAGGGATTAAGGCGGTCCTCCTTTTCGAGCTTTATTCGTATGTCGTAATCCTCGTAGAACATATCCTCGATTACCACAACGTCATTCTCGCTCTCAGAGTGTGTGTGTACAAGGCGCGACTCGGTGTTCATATACTGCATGCACCATGTTGAGGTTAGCACGGCGTAGCCCTCGAAATTGTTAATGTCGAACTTGCAGCAACGCTGTAGCTCTACGCAGCACTCTGTGCCATACTCCTCCCAGACGTCCTCCTCGTTAAGGACAAGGCGGAGTGTGATTGTTGGGTTGCTGCCAACGCTAATGTTGTCGGCAATGCCTCGTATGCGGAGCGATGTGGTGAGCTTGCCCTCTGGAATACAGAGTGTTGTTGACTCAAGCGTGTAGTGAAGATCCTCGATGGCACTACTCTTCGATGCCACAACCTCCACGCCTATGTAGCGGTTGTGATTAGCGGTGCGCGTAGCACTTATTGGCACCTCAAGCCACTCCTCGTTGTCGATAACACCAAAGGTGTAGCTCTCTGCGGAGAAGAGAATGTAGTTTGGACCCTCGTAGGTGTTATTCTCGCTCTGGCAACCTAGCGTAAGTATTGCGGCAAGCAACGCAACTAAGCTGTTGATATATTTTGTCTTTCTCATATCTCGAAATGGTTATTTGTTACTCTCGTTAGGCTCGATCATCGCTCCTGGCGACTCGAGCTCGTGCTGAGGTATTGGCCAAACAAATAGAGGGTTGCTAGCCTCAATCTTTAGTGACGAGCCGTTGGCTATCGACTCGCTCTGTGGCGTGCGCTCAAAGCCCTTGTGCCAGCGTTTGAGGTCCATGAGGCGGAAGCCCTCCATGTATAGCTCCTTGATGCGCTCCTCCTCGATGATGTGCATCGCAGTGTTGGCATTCATGGTAACACCTCCGCTAAAGGATGTGTAGCGTGCTGCTCTGAGTGCGCCTATGTCGTTACCCGCCGCCTGATAGTTGCTCTGTTGTGCGTATGCTTCAGCACGAATGAGATACTGCTCGGCAAGACGCAGTGGCTTAGGCATCGAGGTGTGGAGTATCTGCTGGTTGAAGAAGTTCTGGTTGCCAAAGTACTTCACCAGTAGTGGCCATGAGAGGCCGTGGCTATGACCTGTGGTAAAGGTGCTAAAGTAGTTGCCGTAGCGCAGATCGTTCTGGTCGTAGAGCGAGAAGATCCACTCCGAGGGCACATAGTCAGGCTTCATCGACGAGTAGTCGTAGTTGAAGAATACGCTGCCTAGCGCACCTCCGTATGAGTTGGTCGTAAAGCCGACCTTCCAGATGATCTCCGTGGCATCGTCGTATGCCCACATGTAGGTGAAGTGGGTCATGTCCGATGTTATTGGTGTTGTAGCCGAGGAGAGCTGATAAAGACCGCTATCGATAAGCTTTGATGAGTATTTGATCGCCGCGTCGTAGTCCTTCATGTAGAGTGCCACACGTGCACGCAGTGCGTAGGTGGTGTATTCGTTGAAGTATGTGGCGTTGTAGATGTTGCCACCAATAGATGCCTCGTCGAGATCTAGTAGCTTGGCAGCAGTATCTAGGTCGTTGATAACCTGCTGATAGGACTTCTCGAGCGATGAGCGCACTAGAGGCTCTTGGCTGTTGTACTTCGTTACAATCACCACGCCAAGCTCATTTGAGGCCTGCTCGGGGCTCTCGTATGCCTTGCAGAAGAGCTTGATAAGCTCGGAGTAGGCCAGGGCGCGAGCAAAGTATGCCTCGCCGCAGATCTGCTCATACTGCAACCATTCCTCATCCGTTTGGAGTGTAGGCTCAACACGTGGGGCGTACTCGATCAGGAAGTTGGCGCGTGCAATAGTCTGATAGAGTGACGCATATACGGCTGTGACCTCGGAGTTTGTAGCAAGAATATCCCATCGCCAGATGTTGCCATAGGTGTTCGTGTAGCCATTTATGGCGTGTACCATGTCGCACTGAATATCGGGTAGTAGGGTGAGATAGCCGCTATAGAGTGCGGGACTTAAAAAGCTCTCGTAAAGACCTATTGCCGCCTGATCAAGATCTTCCAAGGTGTTGATAGCCTGGTGCTGAGGTATAGCATCCTCGGGATACTTCTCAAGGCATGATGTGGCTGTGGTTGCTACAAGTAGGAGTGAAGCAACAAAGCCTATAACTTTATCTGTTCTTATAGTCATAATCATCAGGAATTTAGAATGTTAAGTCCACACCTAGCGAATATTGGCGCGACATTGGATATTGAGCCTTGTAGACATTGCCCGTGGACTCAGGGTCGATACCTGTGAAGGCGGTGAACGTAAATAGGTTTTGTGCCTGTAGGTAGATGCGTGCCGAGGTGAAGAACTTCGATCGCTTGAGCCACTCTGAAGGTAGCGAGTAGCTAAGCATCAGGTTCTTAAGACGTAGGAACGAGGCATCCTCCAAGAAGCGTGAGTCCATCTGTGGGGTGATGCCATAGCGTGGTATGTCGGTGATGTCGCCAGGCTTCTTCCATCCCTCGTGGAGGATGCGGCGCGACTGGTTGTAGGTTGAGTATAGTCCGTTGCTCTCCTCGAAGAAACGATCGTTGTTGAACATCCATCTATCTGCCACCCATGCAAATTGTGCCGAGAGTGTTAGACCCTTCCAGCTGAGTGTTGTGCCGAAGCCTCCCTGCCATGGTGCTATGTAGCTCTTGCCAATCATCACCTTGTCCGACTCGTTGAACTCGGTGGTCACCTCGCCATCCTTGGTGAGCCATAGAGCATCGCCCGTAGCGGGGTTGACACCAGCAAAGCGATTGATGTAGAACTCGCCTACGGAGTGACCCACAACAAGCTTGGTGCTTGTCGACGAAAGCTCATACTCGTCAAGGCCATTGTAGAGCTCGGTGATCCTATTCTTGTTGTACGATACGTTGAGCGTCACATCCCAGTAGAAGTCGTGTCGAGGTGCGCGGATGATATTTGCCACGAGTTGTAGCTCAGCACCGCGGTTGATCATTGCGCCGATATTGTCCCAACGGAAGCCCTCGCCCTTGTCGGCGTATGATACTGGCACCGACATGAGCATATCTGTGGTTAGCTTGTTGTAGAACTCGATGTCGAGCGAAAGACGCTCGAAGAAGCCTAGGTGAAGGGCTATGTTGGTTGTCCAGAGCTTCTCCCAGCTGAGGTTCTCATTGCCACTCTGCATAGGATAGATACCCATGTTGTCGTTGTAGTTCGCACCACCACCCACAAGAGCGAGGTGGTCGTAATTGGGTATCGATGAGTTACCCGATGTTCCGGTGCTGAATGCTAGCTGAGCGTTGCTGAGCCATGCTACGTCGCTGAGGAAGGATTCGCGCTTAGCATTCCACATAAGACCTACCGACCAGAAGGCTGCCCAGCGACCGCTGCGACCGAAGCGTGACGATGCGTCGGTACGAATCGAGAAGTCGGCATAGTAGCGACGGTCGTAGTCATACTCGCCGCGACCAAAGAACGAGAGGAAGCCGTATGAGCTTGTCGCATCGGCCCACGAGATGGCGCGCGAGCCCGACGATAGGGTGGTGAGGAAGTCGTTGTTCTGACCCTGTATTATCGCCTGAAAGCCCTCGTGGTGGTTGTTGACGCCCTCATGTCCAAGCATGAAGTTCAGCGAGTGGATATTTTGAATCGTTGTCTTGTAGGTTATCGTGTTGGTGATTGTGAGGTTGAGGGTGTTGTACGCAGCACGTCCCGCCACACCAATGCCATTGTTGGGTGCGTAGCTAGGCATCGACTTTAGGAGTGTTGTCGAGTTTGTGAAGTCTGCGCCAAACTGTGAGCGTATGGTGAGGTTTTTGATTGGCGTCACCTCAGCAAATAGCGTGGTGAGCACCTTGTACTTCTTGTTCAGCTGCGGATTTGCCTCCATCCACTCCAGAGGGTTCTGTCCTGTGCCCTTCCATGAGCCATCGCTCTCCGAGGCTATCGACCCATCTTCGCGATAGGGATCCCAGTAGGGGAGCATGAAGCGGCTAGCCGAGATTGGCGAGTAGAGTGCATATTCGCCATCTTCGGCTTGTTGCACCTCCTCATATACCGCCATGGTGTTAGTGCCAAGACGTAGCCATCGTGAGGCACGCACGTCGGCATTAGCACGCATGTTAAAGCGTCTGAACGTAGAGCCTTGAGCAATACCATCCTGGTCGAAGTATGAGCCAGACACGTAGTAGTTCATCTTCTCCGTGGCGCTGCTCACCGAGAGGTCGTAGCTCTGTAGCAGTGCCGCGCGGTTGAACACCACATCCATCCAGTTGATATCGGTCTTGGCAAGCAGGTCGTAGTTCTTGCCGCTGTCAAGACCCACCATCTTCTCGAACTCGATACGCTCGGCTGTGTTCATTAGATTCCAGTTGCTGTGCGCAAGTTGCGAGAAACCCGTCTGTGCTCGGAATGTTATGCGTGCTGCATCCATCTCTGTGCCACGCTTGGTGGTGATCACCACCACACCATTTGCGGCACGTGCACCATATATCGAAGATGATGAGGCATCCTTAAGCACCGATACCGACTCGATGTCGGAGGGCGATATGGTGTTGAAGTCGGAGCTGGTGATGGGCACGCCGTCGAGGATAAAGAGGGGCGAGGTGCCCGAATTTATAGAGTTTGTACCACGTATCTGGAATGTGGCAGCCTTCGATGGCTCTCCGGAGTTCGATAGTACCATGAGTCCTGCGCTCTGTCCCTGTAGTGCCTGGTCAAATCCCGCGGCGGGCACACTCTCCAGCTTGTCGCTCTTCACCGTAGATACCGATCCGGCGATAGTGCCCTTCTTGCGTGTGCCGTAGGCTACGACAACCACCTCCTCGGCAGTGAACGAGTCTGCCTCAAGCTCTACGTCGAGCGTTACGACTCCACCCTCCAGTGGTGCTCTCCACACAAAGTCCGTGTAGCCTAGGTAGGAGAATGTCACCACCGTGCCACCCTCCACTGAGATCTCGTAGTGACCCTCAATGTCGGAGCTAACGCCTGACGTAGGACCCCACGTTATGTTGGCAAAGGGGATGGGATCGCCACTCTCCTTGTCGCTCACAACGCCGCTAACCTTGACTATCTCTTGTGCTGATAGTGCGTTGAGGAAACACCCTAACATTATGGCTAGGGTTAGTAGTTTTATGTGTATCTGCTTCATGGCAAATTGTTTAGCTTGTTTTTAACATGCAAATATATGTATTTCTTTGTATATATACAATATATTAATAGCTTTTTGTCTGTGATTACTCTCCGTTTTATGCTAGGTTTTCTACTTTTGCCTTGCGCAAAATAATTTAGCATTCCCCGTTTTTGTCTAATTCCATGGATAGTAGCTAAAATTTGATGTTATATATAATGTGCTAACTATCAGGATGATGACGGCTGTTTTTAGATATATTAAGTAAATAATTTTAAAAAATATTTGCAGCATTAGATTTTTTGTATTATCTTTGCACTCGCAAATAAGGCTAATAGATCGCTTTGATCATTAAATGATACATCGCGGGGTAGAGCAGTTGGCAGCTCGTCGGGCTCATAACCCGGAGGTCGGAGGTTCGAGTCCTCCCCCCGCTACTTAAAAGGAGAAACTTCGGTTTCTCCTTTTTTTCGTAGCGGGGGGAGGACTTGTGTCCTCAGTCATATCTACAATCCCTCCAAACCTCCCTTTGATAAGGGAGGCTTGTGGCAAGACCTTGTCTTGCATTGCTTCGCAATATTAATTGTCGTCTCAATGTCGTGGATATATCGGTTAGAAATTGTTCTGCTATCGCCTTAATCGCAACGCTGATAAGGGAGGCTTGTGGCAAGACTTTGTCTTGCATTGCTTTGCAATCTGAATAGTTGCCGCAATGTCGTGGATATATCAGTTAGAAATTTCGATATGGAGTCCTACCTTAACGGACAACTTCGGTTGTCCGTTTTTTTTGTTCCCTATACTCCCTGGTGCAAGCACCGTGAGTATAGATAACAAAAAAAAGATCTCAACTTAGTTGAGATCTTTGCTTACTCAGCATTGTCGGGATGACAAGATTCGAACTTGCGACAACACGCCCCCCAGACGTGTACTCTAACCGGGCTGAGCTACATCCCGAGATTTAATTTGCGGTGCAAAGATAATAATATTTTTTTAATTTGTGTGCATTTGCCAAAAAAAATATAACTTTGCGTTATGATTAAATCGCTATATATCACGCTACTTGCTGCCGTAGCCTATTTATTAGTCGGATGTGGTGGGGCTAATGTCTTGACACCCACAGAGTTCGATGAGGTGGACTATGCGCCGTCGCATGCCTCGGGATTTGCAATATATAGGGATGCTGAGGGCAACAAGTTGCTCAGTGTCACACGTCCGTGGCAGGGCGAGAACCTTGTAGAGCAGCACCTTGCGATATTTTGCTCCGAGGAGGCTGCCAAAGGGTATGGCGGTGCCTACATCGTGGGTCGCGCCGAGCGCATAGTATGTATGTCGACAAGCTATGTGGCGATGCTCGATGAGCTCTCGATGACGGAGAGTATCGTTGGTGTGTCGGGCAGGCAGTATGTGATGTGCGAGGAGGTGAAGCGCAGTGAGAAGATATGCGACGTGGGCTACGACTCGAACCTCGACTTCGAGGCGATGCTCATTGCCGAT
The DNA here is from genome assembly GCA_017379015.1 of Alistipes sp. Classification (GTDB taxonomy): domain Bacteria; phylum Bacteroidota; class Bacteroidia; order Bacteroidales; family Rikenellaceae; genus Alistipes. The sequence goes on along the minus strand of JAFNXN010000005.1, from coordinate 99,962 downwards.
GCCGACCTTGTGATACTCTATGGCGTGACGGCTGAGAATAGTGCTATAACCTCTAAGCTCAGAGAGTTAGAGATCCCATATATCTACTTTGGCGACTACACTGAGCAGTCGCCACTGGGTAAGGCTGAGTGGATCGTTGCCATGGCAGAGATTGTCGGATGCCGCGAGCGTGGCGAGGAGCTCTTTGCGGGCATCGTGCAGCGTTATGACGAGGCGAGGGATGCACTCCAGCATCAGAGTGAGCCGCCCAAGGTGATGTTCAACCTGCCTTATCAGGATGTGTGGTATATGCCCTCGGACGATAGCTACCTTGTGCGCCTCGTAGAGGATGCCGGTGGCGAGTATATATATAGGGGTAAAAACCCTACTTCAGGCTCTAAGGGCATTAGCCTTGAGGAGGCTTTAGCCCTCGTTGCCGATGCCGATGTGTGGCTTAACGTGGGGCAGTGCCTGTCGCTCGATGAGGTGCGTGCCGCAGCACCCCTCTTTGCAGGGATGGATGTTGTTAGACGTGGAGCTGTCTACAATAATAACCGTCGTCGCTCGGAGGGTGGCGGCAGCGATTTTTGGGAGTCTGCCATCGTTCGCCCCGATGTGGTGCTTCGCGACCTCGTGCGCATCATGCAGGGTCAGAGCGATAGCCTATACTACCACCATAAACTAGAGTAGCGATGCAGCGAAGACTCCATATAATACTCTTTGTGGTGCTCTCGTTGGCACTCCTTCTCGTCAGTGTTGCCGACCTGATGCTTGGCACTACGCTGATACCCCTTGACGATATATGGCGCGTCCTTGCTGGCGAGTCGGCAAATCTTAATTATCAGAAGATCATCCTCGACCTCCGTCTGCCCAAGATCGTTGTTGCCCTGCTCGCGGGTGCAGCTCTCGCGGTGAGTGGTCTTGAGATGCAGACCCTCTTTCGCAATCCTCTGGCTGGCCCCTATGTGCTTGGTATCAACTCGGGCGCAAGCCTTGGCGTGGCACTCTTCACGCTCTCGGCACCCGTTATGGGCCTTGTGTCTGGGTCGCTGTTTATGCGTATCGGACTCACGGGCATGGCGTGGATAGGCTCGGCACTCATACTTCTTATGGTGATGGCTCTCTCGCGTAAGATAAAGAGTGTCAGCACGATACTTATCATTGGTATGATGCTCGGCTCTGCAATATCTGCTGTGGTTGGCGTGCTTCAGTATATGGGTAGCGACGAGTCGCTTAAGGCATTTGTAGTGTGGACCATGGGCTCGCTGTCTACGGTTACGCGTGGCGATATTTGGGTCTTTGCCCCAGCAATAATCCTCGGTCTGGTACTCTCGGTATCTGTCATCAAGCCACTAAATATGTTGCTCCTTGGCGAGAGCTATGCGCGTACTATGGGACTTCATGTCACTCGTTCGCGACTGATCATCTTCCTCTCTACGACGCTGCTAGCGGGTAGTGTGACTGCCTTTTGTGGTCCTATTGGCTTCATCGGTCTAGCCATGCCACACCTCGCGCGCCTGACATTCCGCACGGCAGACCATAGGGTGTTGCTACCAGCAACAATGTTGTGGGGTGCTCTCTCGATGGTGTTGTGCGCCCTGCTCTCAGATCTTGTGGCACATAGCAGCGTTGTGTTGCCTGTGAATACTATCACCGCACTGCTCGGTGTGCCGATCATAATATTTGTTGTCATACGTAATCGTAATCGCCAATGATAGAGCTCCGTGATGTTACTCTCGCCTTTGGCGAACGACGCCTTATTGAGCACGCCACCACACGCTTTGAGCGTGGTCGTGTCACCGCCTTGCTAGGACGTAATGGTACTGGCAAGAGCACCTTGCTGCGCGCCATAGCCTCGTTGGGTGCTGTTGAGTCGGGTGAGATTTTTATTGCTGGTAGCAGCTTGACAACTATCGGTGCTCGCGATCTGGCTCGTCACCTTGCCTATGTTAACACCGAGCGTGTTGATGTCGATACGCTCAGTGCCCATGACCTTGTTGCCATCGGTCGTTCGCCATATACCGATTGGCTAGGACGCCTCACAGCTGAGGATGAGAACGTTGTGTGCGATGCTATGCGTGTTGCGGGTGTCGAGCATCTTGCCGCGCGCGCCGTGTCTACACTCTCCGATGGTGAGTGCCAGAGAGTTATGATCGCCAGAGCCTTGGCGCAGGATGCCGAGGTGCTACTTCTCGACGAGCCTACGTCGTTCCTCGACCTGCCTAATCGCTACGAGCTTTGCCGACTGCTAGGCGAGCTTGCACATCGCGATAATAAGTGCATAATATTCTCAACACATGAACTCGACATTGCGCTATCGTTAGCCGATAGTGTTGCCTTGGTCGACACGCCTAATCTCATTCATCTGCCTACGCAGCAGATGATTGCATCGGGAAATATTGAGCGTCTGTTCGACAGTGACTTCGTTAGGTTTGATGCAAAGATAGGGGCTATACGCCTCAAATAGCATTGCTAAAGGCGCGGATTTCAATATTTTGCATTTTTTTTGGCAAACATTTTGCTAAATGGAAAATTTTGCGTACCTTCGCACCGCTAAATTGCTCAGTCAGAATGAGCATTAGTGGTTTGGTCCGTTCGTCTATCGGTTAGGACACAAGATTTTCATTCTTGAAAGACGAGTTCGACTCTCGTACGGACTACACTTGGTGCGTAGCACTTCGGTGCTGTGCATGCGGCGAATAATTTTTAGGAGCGGGTCGTGCGACCTATCCGACAGCGACTACGGTCGTTTTTTGAAGTTGCCGTCCGGCAGGGTTAAGTTCGTCTTTGGTGTATTGATGCGAGTAGTTGAGTGTATGAGAGCACTTTTGTAACGCATGCTAACGACGGAAAGCCGGAAAAATTTTGAAAACATAAAAAGTAAAAAAATAAAAAAGATTTAAAACTATGGCAAATCACAAGTCATCGCAGAAGAGAATTCGTCAGACAGCTACTAAGCGTGCTCACAACCGTCTTTACCACAAGACTACTCGTAACGCTGTAAAGGCTTTGCGTAATACTACTGAGCGCAGCGCTGCTGAGGCATTGCTTCCAAAGGTAAGCTCTATGTTGGACAAGTTGGCTAAGACTAACATCATCCACAAGAACAAGGCAGCTAACCTTAAGAGCTCTCTTACATTGCACGTTAACGCTTTGTAATCTCTCTGCCAAGTGCGCACAGGGCTAATCCTTCCGAGGGTTAGCCCTTTTTTGTTGCTATATGTAAATGGGTGGGTGAAAGAGATGAAGCGTAAGCTTGCTGAAGCGATTGTCGCGAACGAAAAAGATTGGTGCGTGAAGGAGCTGCCTTGCTCACTTCACGCACCAATCAGAGAGTGACTAAAAAGTGTATTTTGTCGTTACGCTTGCCCTCAAAATGCTCATTTACGCTTTAGTAAACTCCGCTTTTTCGGGCTTCGCAAGCCTAAAACTACATCTTTTTATTCACTCTCTTAGGTTATTGGGGGCTGGCTAGGTTACTTTTTAGTCAGCCCCCGATCGGCTGCTATAGGCTTACAACTGGACGTGGTGCACTAGAGAGACATGATGCACTATATGGTTCCACGTAGGTGTGTGTGCCAGTAATGTGATTATCCAAGTCGTCATATACGTCGAATGTGATGGTATAAGTTCCATTGTCACTTACCTGAACATCGATCCAACCCTTTGCAAATGGAGCACTCTCTGTTATTTGCGAATTGTGATCTTCATAATAGTACCATCCACCCATAAGTGTAAAGCCATCAATATATCCAGGAATAGCAGTATAGTCCTCCATGCTATCGTTGATGTAGTACTTACCTGAGAGGTCGACATTATCTTCATCAGTGCCGCGCAATATCTCAAACATTATGTTATCACCAGTAGTATTATTTGGGCTGATACCTACTAGGTAATTCTGATAACCACTATCATATATATCTTCCATTTGATAAATTGAGAGCGAATGATCTGATAGATCGCATACAATATCTGAGTCAATTGTTGAGTATGGTCTCTCTTGAGGCATAGTGTTCTCAAGAATCTCTACCTCACCCGAGAATGTGACGATGTGTGATGAGCCGCCAAAATATAGGTTTAATTTTGCATCAATGCTGCCATCCTCGTTAACCGTAAGATAACCACCGCTAAAATAATCATACTCTTCGGTATCTGTTAATGTTTCACCGTATGTATATCGAATAACATCGGTGGCGTAACCGACTCCAGACTCTGAATTACTAACCTCATATCGACCAGCAGGAATAGCAATCTCGGCATTAGGATCGAGCTTCTCTGTACTCAAGGTAAGACGATAGTAAATGCTATTAGGACGAGCAGCATTATTCTCGTCAAGACCAACGTCGCTAAGGAAGAGCTTAAATTTACCTTCACCATTGACTGTGTTGCCGGAGTAAGCTGCCTGAGCATAAGTTGCCTCAAACTCGACATCGGGTTCTGGTATCTCTGCAGGCATAGAGAGAGTACCATTGTATGTTATAATATGTGTAACACCACCAATAATAGCAGTTACAACTATTTTATTCTCAGTAACTACTGCATTTACTGTTTCGCCAAATTCATATTTTGCATTTTCTGCACCTTCGCTTGCATCCTGATAAAATGCCAAACCATCAATTGTGTAAGCTTCATCATCATCCGAACTTGTATATGTGCCAGATGGGATGGTTATATTGCCGTTGTCATCAATCTCTCCAGCAGCACCGTTAAGAGTGAATCCGTAGGCGTGAAGCCTTCCATCGTCTGCTAGGGAAATAATGTACGAATTTCTTGAACCATAGATTGCATGTGCTCCTGTAAATGTAGTTGCGGTAAAGTTGACGGTGTTGTCCGGAGCTGGTTCTTCAATTGGCTCTTTTTCGCAACTTGAAGCTAATGTCAAAGTTGCCACGAAAGCCATCACTAAGTTAAAATACTTTCTCATGGTAAATGGTTGTGTTATTATGTTAATATATCTATGCGAAAGGGTGATTATTATTAATATCATCCTAATTCTGTATGTAAAGTTAGTAAAAAAAAAGATATATGTATTCTAAAATGAGATTTATTTTTTTAGGCTAATAATTTTATCATTACATGTCGTAAATAAATATATTAGTCGATGAATTAAAGCTAATAACGAAAAACGGCTGCCCCCTTTGGACAGCCGTTGTTTAAAAGCGTTGTGAGCTTATTACTCCTCCTGACGGTAGGTGTGCTCAACGTAGATTGCGTGCTGCATAGCCTCACGCTTGATGATTGAAGGCTTTGTGAAGTACTGACGACGACGAAGCTCCTTCAATACACCTGTACGCTCATACTTACGCTTAAACTTCTTAAGGGCGCGCTCGATGTTCTCACCCTCCTTTACCTGCATGATAATCATAGTTCTATACTTTTTTTAGTTTTAATAATCTTTGTTTTTTGTTTTGAGCGACCTTTTGCTTACTTGCCTCTCTGCAATTAAGCCTCTCTAGGCGTCACTCACTCCTTATCGCTTTTTGCCTTATGCAACCTTGTTGCCCTAGGGCGTCGAGAACTCATATCTACTCCGACGTTGAACCAAACAGAAGATAGGGTGCAATTCGCATTGCCTCCTCGCTTGAGAATATGTCATCTTCAATCATCTCTTCTATGGTACTCCAACCTCCTTTCAATACGCGTTTGTTACTTATCTTCTTGAGCATCCGACTCGTTAAGTATGGATGAGTCTTTATCTCGTTTAGGCGCGCAAAGTTAATATTTATTTTTTTAATTTTAGCACTATCGCACCAAATTTGTGGTAAAATTCTTTGAAAATTCTCTGCTGTGACCACCGAAAGCTCCGAAATTTGCGATACGGAGTAGTATCCACCCAGCAGTTCGCGGTAGCGAATGATCTGTTGAGCACTCTTTGCGCCTATGCCACTTACCATTACGAGCGTTGCACTATCAGCACTATTTATCTCTATCGGGAGGCTTCGACCGTTACTTTTTATTGTGCTATTATCGCTTTGTTGCGGTCTAAAGATGATGTAGGGTCGTAGTCGCTCAGCCATCACACTATCCACGGCGTAGCACTCTGCAAACTTTTCAAAGGTGCGATATCCACCGATTATCTCGCGGTAGCGAATGATGAGTGCCGACTGCTTTTGGCTGAAGCCTAGAAGCTGAAGATAGCCCTCCGTCACTGTATCTAGGCTGAATGGCACTAGCTCTATTTGTGCCCTCTGCGTGCGTTTGGGCGTGTGTGGTTGATATTGGTGTGATGCGTTAGCTTGATGTGGCTTGATCTGGTACTCTTCGGCAATGGTTATGTATGGCTCGAGGAGGAAGTATAGCGAATCACTCATGCCGTAGCACAGAGCAAGGTCCTCGCGTATGCGGAATACCTTTCCCGAGGCGCGCCACTTTAGGATGTTGACCGCAATGGTGCGTGGCACTCCCGAGGATATTAGCGTGCGGTAGTCGGCGGTGTTGGGGTCAAAGGGGTGATACTCTACGGCTATGGTGTCCACCTCGGTTGCAACCTCTGTTATCTCCACCTCGGATGCCTCCCGATTAGGCTCAGGCCTTGCAAGGAGTATTACGGCTGCGATTGCCGTGATGATGATAGTCAGCAGTATTGACCCCGTTATGTCGCGCCCCTTTCTCCTATTCATACCTTATAGCCATTCAGCACCCTCTGCTAGCCATAGCTTGCGGTAGCGTCTCGATGGCGACTCGATAAGCTCGCCAAGCCCATACTCCTCCCATCGCTGGTCGACAAGGTGTATCACATCGGGGAGCGATGTCACGGCATTAGGAAATCTCTTCGGGTTGTCGCCGTAGCCCGGACGCTTCGAGCGAGCATCAATAATCACTGTGTCGTCGTGTATGGTTATGTCGCGCTTAGGGTCGGTGTTGGCTGCTGCAAGCCACAGTAGATCGCCATGGCGCATGTTGCCCGCAGCACCACGGTCGAAGAGTGCTACATACTTCGCCTTGATGCCATTGTGCGTGAGGTACTCCACCACATCAACCCTCTCGCGCCACTCGCGCTCGGCGTATAGGATTAGCAACCCCAACTCATCGAAGAGCGACGTGTCAAAAAGCTCGACACCCCCTGCGGGTTGTGCCGTGCGAGGCTTGGTGAGTGGCGTGGGCTCGCTGCTAGGGTCAATATCCGTAAGGTCGATGGCGAGCTTTGCGCCATATCCCGTTGTGGGTGAGCTGTGGTCGAGCACGTCGAGCACACCCTCCGAGGCTATGAGTGCCTTGTGTGGGTCAAGACGTCGCAGCAGCGCAAAGAGTGCTTCGCGCGAACGAACGTCTACGCTCTCCGCGGCGATGACCAGGTACTTGTTAAACATCATCTGTCCAGCACCCCAAAGTCCTTGTGCCACCTTCTGTGGTTGTCCCATGTAGCGTTTTGCGATGCTTACCAGAGCAAGGTTGTGCGCTGTGCCCTCGATAGGCATGTAGAGGTCGCGCACCTCGGGTTGTATTGCAAGGCGTATTGGTGCTAGGAAGATGCGCTCCGTGGCCTTGGCTATGTAGGCATCCTCCATTGGCGGTACACCGACAATGGTAGCGGGGTAGATGGCATCGCGACGTGTGGTTATTGCTTCGACATGGAAACGTGGGTAGAGGTCGCTGAGCGAGTAAAATCCTGTGTGGTCGCCAAAAGGACCCTCCACGGTAAGCTCCTCCTCGGGGTCTACATAGCCCTCAAGCACAAAGTCGCAATCGGCAGGCACCCATATATCGTTTGTCAGACACTTAACCATCTTCACGGGTCTCTCTCTAAGCATGCCCGCGAGTAGCATCTCGTCCATGTTGTCGGGCATGGGGGCTGTTGCCGAGTAGATGTATGCAGGGTCGCCACCCAGAGCCACGCTCACGGGCATGCGCTTGCCTAGACGTTTGTAGCCCTCATAGTGGCGAGCACCAGTCTTGTGTCGATGCCAGTGCATGCCTGTGGTGCGCTTGTCGAAGATCTGCATGCGGTACATGCCCATGTTGGGGATGCCCGTCTCGGGATCTAGGGTGCAGACCATCGGTAGCGTGATGAAGGGACCACCGTCGTAGCCCCACGATGTGAGTATTGGTAGCTTCGTAAGATCTACCTCTTCGCCACGCATAACCACCTCCTGACACTCTCCGCGTCCCGATACCTTGTGTGGAAACCACTTTGCTACGTCGGCAAGTAGTGGTAGCATGCGCAGCTTATCCATCATCGTGTTCTTGGGCGCAAGAGCACTCTTTAGGAGGTTGTCTATGCGCTGCGATATGCTATCGAGATTATCAACGCCGAGTGCCATAGCCATGCGGCGATCCGAACCCATCATGTTCATAAGCACGGGGTAGTCGGTGCCGGTATTCTCAAAGAGGAGTGCCTTGCCGCCACCCTCGAGCTTCGAGATGCGGTCGGTGATCTCGCTAATCTCGAAGCGCGTGTCTACGCGAGTTGTGATTCGTTGCAGCTCGCCTGCCGCCTCCAACTTGGCTATGTACTCTCGAAGTCGCATCTTGAAATACTATTTTAGTGCGAGGCGTAGCACCTCGTCGTTTGTTGTTACATAGTGGAACGTAAGGCCGTCGACATACTCTGGCTTGATCTCCTCGATATCCTTGCGGTTCTCCTCCGAGAGGATAAGCTCGGTTATTCCTGCGCGCTTAGCAGCGAGGATCTTCTCCTTGATGCCTCCCACGGCTGTCACGCGACCACGTAGCGTGGTCTCGCCAGTCATGGCTATGCGCTCCTTAACCTCGCGACCGGTATATGTCGAGGCGATCGATGTCACCATTGTGATACCTGCCGATGGGCCATCCTTGGGCACTGCACCCTCGGGAACGTGGATGTTGATGTCCCACTCCTCGAACATCTTACGGTCGATGCCGAGCTCCGCGTGGTGTGCCATAACCCACTCGTGGGCTATGGTTGCCGACTCCTTCATCACATCGCCGAGATTACCCGTAAGGCTCAGCTTGCCCTTGCCGGGGGTTAGTATCGACTCGATGTATAGGATGTCGCCACCCACCTCGGTCCATGCCAATCCCGTTACTACGCCACGCATGCCAGCGATGTCGTAGCGGTCGTTGCGGAACTTAGGCTTGCCCAAGATTGGCTCGATATCTTCCGCCTCGAGCGTAGGCTTAAACTCCTCCTCGAAGGCGATAGCCTTGGCGCGGTTGCGGGCGATCTTTGCTATGTTCTTGTCGAGGCTACGCACTCCCGATTCGCGTGTGTAATCCTCGATTATACGCACAATGGCATCCTTCGAGAGTGATAGCTTCTCGCTGTCGATACCGTGTGCCTCACGCTGCTTGCTGATAAGGTGGTCGGTAGCGATATTTACCTTATCCTCAAGGATATATCCAGGGATGTTGATCATCTCCATGCGGTCGCGTAGTGCTGTAGAGATGTTCGCAATGTTGTTTGCCGTGGCGATGAACAGTACCTTCGATAGGTCGTACTCCGTGTCGAGGTAGTTGTCGTGGAAGGTGGTGTTCTGCTCAGGGTCGAGTACCTCGAGAAGAGCACTCGATGGGTCGCCATGGTTCGACTTCGACACCTTGTCTATCTCGTCGAGGATGATCACAGGGTTAGATGCGCCACAACGCTTGATAGTCTCGATGATACGTCCTGGCATTGCGCCAATATATGTGCGTCGGTGACCGCGTATCTCCGACTCGTCGTGAAGACCTCCGAGTGATATGCGTCCAAACTTACGTCCCATGGCCTCAGCTACTGATCGGCCCAACGATGTCTTACCCACTCCTGGAGGGCCATAGAGGCAGAGGATTGGCGACTTGAGATCACCCTTGAGCTTGATCACGGCAAGGTGCTCGAGCAGACGCTCCTTCACCTCGTCAAGACCAAAGTGGTCCTTGTCGAGTTGTTCGCGCACCTGCTTAAGGTCGAGTCTATCCTCGGTCATCTCCTCCCATGGTAGGTCGAGCATTAGCTGGAGGTAGTTTATCTGCACTGAGTACTCTGCGATTGCAGGGTTGAGTCTTTCGAGGCGTGTGAGCTCCTTCTCGAAGAGCTCGGCAGTAGCCTTAGACCACTTCTTCTTCTTTGCTGCCTCGCGTAGCTTGTCGATGTCGGCATCCATGCCGTCGCCAAGCTCCTCCTGGATGACACGTGCCTGCTGCTGGAGATAGTAGTCGCGCTGCTGCTTGTCGATCTCCTGCTTTACTTTGTTCTGTATGTCGTTCTTAAGCTCGGCAAGCTGCTGCTCGCGAACTAGTATCTCGAGGAGTCGGCGTGCTCGCGCAAGGAGTCCTGGAGCCTCGAGAAGGTGCTGTCTGTCGTCGTCCGTAAGCTCCATGTTGGAACATATAAAGTTGACGATGGCGCGGCTCGAGTCGAGGTTCTTGATGGCAAAGGCAGCCTCCTTAGGCATTGTGGGCGAGATGTTTATGATGCTCAGCGTAACCTCGCGTATCGAGTCGATGAGGGCCATAAACTCCACATTCTTGCTGTCTGGTGTGCTATCCTGAATAGGGGTCACCGTAGCGCGGAAGTAGGGTTGTGTCGAGATGTACTCCTGCACCTCGATCTTCTCAAGACCCGCAAGTATTACAGTGAGGTTGCCGTTGGGCATCTCCAGAATCTTGAGGATGCGGGCGGCAGTACCCACCTTGTGCATATCGTCGGGCTTCGGATCTTCAACCTCGCTATCTATCTGTAGTACAGCACCTAGTAGGCTGTCGCTAGCCTCGGCAGCGCGCACTAGTGCAATCGACTTGGCGCGACCAACGGTGATAGGCGTTACGGAGCCAGGGAAAATCACTGAGCTGCGCAACGTAAGAATTGGCAGCACCTCGGGAAGCTGGACATCCTCAATGGTGTCGTCGCCACCCGAAATAATGGGGATCACCTGATGCTTACCATCAAAGAGCTCAGGTACGAGTCCCATGTCATCAATCTCTATATCTTTTTTCTTGCTCATAGTCACAATATTTATTGTCGGCAAAAATAACGCTTATTTCTTAGAAATAATTGTGTCCCCACTCTCGATTAATAACATTTTATTGACAGAGTAGCCTCAAAATAGGTTATGGGTCACGAGGCGTAGTAATGCTCATCGTAACCCATAAAACCCTTTCTCGCTTGCGGACGTGGCTCTGCTCGCTAGATATGTTTGTCGCCTGTGGAGTATTTTATGTCCTCGATGAAGCTTTTGATCATCTGCTCCTCGCTGCGAGGACATATCATCAGAACATCGCCCGTGTCGACTACGATGTAGTCCTTAAGACCACTTACGATGGTTGCCTTGCCCTCGGGGACGAAGATCACGGAGTTGCGAGTGTCGTATGTCTGTATCAGCTTGCTGTTTAGAGCATTAGCGTATCTATCCTTGCGTGAGTGTTGGTGTGCTGAGCCCCATGTGCCGATGTCGCTCCAGCCGATGTCGCCACGGTGTACGTAGACATTCTCGGCGCACTCCATGATGCCGTAGTCGATGGATATTGCTCTGCACTCCGAGAATACCTGTTCGATGGCACTCTGCTCGTCGGGTGTGCCAAGCTTATCCTCGATGGCAGCAAATAGGGCATAGTGTGTAGGTAGATACCTCTCGAAAGCTTTGATGATCTCTGAGGTCTTCCAGATGAAGATGCCTGAGTTCCACAAAAATTCGCCGCACTCCAAAAATGCCTGCGCCATCTCGACGTTGGGTTTCTCGGTGAAGCACTTCACCTTGCTGATATCCTCCGAGCCTGTTCGCTGGATATATCCGTAGCCAGTCTCGGGTCTGCTTGGCTCAATGCCGATGGTCATGAGTGCCGAGTGGTTCTCAACAAATTCCGTGCAGTTGTTTATAATCTTTGCAAACTCCACCTCGTTGAGTATCAGATGGTCGGCAGGCGATACAATCATCGTCGCATCGGGGTTCTTGCGCTTAAGTGTATATGCAGCATAGGCGATGCAGGGGGCGGTGTTGCGACCTATTGGCTCGCAGAGTATCTGCTCCTCGCAGAGCTCTGGAAGATGCTCCAAAACTTGCTCCTTGTAGCGTCTGTTTGTAACAACGATAAAGTTCTCGTTAGGGACAATTTTGGCAAAACGCTCGTATGTATGCCTAATGAAAGATTTGCCTGTGCCCAGGATGTCAAGAAACTGCTTGGGCTTCGCCTGTCGGCTCATTGGCCAGAAGCGTGTGCCGACTCCTCCCGCCATGATAACACAATATTTGTTGCTCTGCATGACTCTTTTTGCCGTTTAAATTTTACAAATTTACACAAAGATAAAATTTTTTTGTATCTTTGCAAAATATTATGCCCATTATTTGATGGTTTGTAGAATAATTTTAGCATGATTTAAAATGGATAACGTTAAGAATATCAGGCTTTTCACGCTACCCAATGCGCTCACACTTGCCAATCTTGTGGCTGGTGCCGTTGCGATTATCTTCGCTGTCAAGTATCATGCCTACGAGACCTCGCTATGGCTTATAATTGCAGCTGCTGTGTTCGACTTCTTTGATGGCATGGTGGCTCGCCTGCTCCACCAGCAGTCGCCTCTCGGTGTGCAGCTCGATTCGCTTGCCGATGACATCTCGTTTGGACTTGCTCCAGCGGTGGTGATGTATGATATTTATGCCAACACCACAAGCTACTACGATCTCTCGCAGAACTTTATGCAACCGCTTGGTTATCTGGTCTTTATCATCGCAGCATTCTCGGCTCTGCGACTTGCTAAGTTCAATATCGATGCTTCGCAGTCGGATGAGTTTGAGGGTCTTCCAACCCCAGCAAATGCCTTGTTGCTCCTCTCGCTTGCAGTGCTCTATCTCAATGGCGATGTTAGCCTCTATCAGGAGCATGTGCTGCTAATTTCGGTGGCAATGTCGCTGCTTCTGGTTAGCCCAATTAGGATGCTGGCACTCAAGTTCAAGAGTTTTAAGATCAAGGGTAATGAGTTGCGTTATGGCTTTATTTTAGCCTCACTGCTGCTAATTATCTTCTTCACTACATACTCTGTAGTCGCGATCATCGTTTTGTATATCGTCCTCTCTACCGTGCGTTGGGTATTTGGTCGTAGAGGTAGTAAAAAGTAATATTTTTTTCAGATGCTGAAGTTACGCTATATACTCTCCCTTGTCCTGCTTGCGGTTGCCGTTGTGTTGCCAGCACGCTCCTCTGCACAGCTCGATGCAGCTAGCATTGCTCGTGCTCAGCGTGAGGGTCAGGGTGTTGGCGTAGGTGTGGGAATCCCAGGTAGCGAGGCTATGATGGATGAGAACGCAGAGCAGGGTATGGAGCAGGCCGACTCGACGGATACCAAGGAGAGGCGTCCACGTCGTGCCCTTGAGTCCTACTACTTTAGCGATACTGTGCGTGCTCTGCCCAACTGGAAGTGGTCGGTAGATCGTGACTATAACCGTGTGACAATCTCACCTCTCGACACTACGCTTGCCGATTGGCGTATCGACTATGTCTTCTATCGTAAGGGAGTTGGAGATATGGCTCTCGGAGGCCTCGGTCAGTCGTCACAGCCGATAAACTATTTCGATCGTCGCCAAGACAAAGATTTCACATTCGCACGTAGTTACGATGCCTACACGGCACGTCTTGATAATGTCCCATTCTACAATGCTAAGCAACCCATCACCAATGCAACATACCTAGAGTCGGGACAGAAGCGTTACCGCGAGGAGCACTTCGAGTTGGTCCACTCGCAGAATATCAACCCCTCGACCTCGGCTAACATCAGCTATAAGGCGCGTAGCACCATGGGACAGTACGACTGGCAGCGTACGAAGAACCATGCCCTGTCGCTGGGCGTAGCTCACACGGGCAAACGCTACTCGATACACGCAGCCTTTATGAATAACAAGATAGATGCTCGCGAGAATGGTGGTGTTGTTGGCAAGTGGGCTATTGCCGATACAACGTTCGAGATGCCTTCGGGTGTGCCTATGCGACTTGCGACATCCGAGGCGCATAACCTCTATCGTAACCATGGCTTCTTTGTCAAGCAGGCCTATGCTATTCCTTTGCAGCGCGTTACGGAGTACGACTTCTCGCTTGCCGACCTCTCGGCACTCTACGTCGGACATCAGATCGAGTATAACCGTTGGTCAAAGGTCTATTCCGATAAGCGCGCAACGTACACCAACGAGCGTGGCGACCATGACGACAAGGGTAACTATATCCGTACGGAGCATAGCTACTATGACGACTGGTTTATTAATCCAACAACTACGCGCGACTCGATTAGCGAGACGCTGCTCTCAAATAGAGTCTTTATCCAGCTTCAGCCTTGGGACCGTGATGGTGCTATCTCGACCATAGATGGTGGTGTGGGTCTTGATCTTCACACCTACTCCTATCTCCGTCTTGAGGACTATGTTAAGGGTAAGATGACTCGCGATAAACGTACGTCGTGGTATGTATATGGTGCGACGGGCGGTATGATTAAACGATATGCAGAGTGGGGTGTCGATGCCAAGTACTACCCCTCGGGCTATCGTGGTGGTGATCTCTCTGTGGGTGGAAACATCACTCTCAGGGCCTTCATCAATGAACGTCCCCTGATTCTCAGTGGTAAGTTCCGTCAGGAGCTCCGCACGCCAGGCTACTGGCAGGAGAGTCTATTCTCAAACCACTATGTGTGGTTTAACTCCTTCGACAAGGAGTCTGAAACTCGTTTCGAGATTAACTTCTCAGTTCCGAGCATCGCTCTGGAGTTGGGATTTTGGCAGGGAGTGCTTGCCAATACCATCTACTATGGTGCGGATTGCCGTCCGCAGCAGTACGATGGTACAGTTAGCATCACGAGTTTGTATGCTCGCAAGGATTTCCGCTTAGCGGGATTCCATCTGGATCATAGGGCATTGGTGCAAATCACGTCCAATGAGAGTGTCCTTCCAGTACCCACATTCAGTGCCTACCTATCGTACTACTACGAGTTCTGGGTAAAGCGCGATGTGTTGCGAGTGCAGGTTGGTATCGACGGCAGATATAATACGTCGTACTATGCCCCAGGCTACAATCCTGCGCTCTCGGTATTCTACAATCAGCGCGATGTTAGGGTGGGTAACTATCCCTATCTCGATGCCTTTGTATCGGCAAAATGGAAGCGCATGCGTATCCTTCTTAAGTATCAGCATTTGAACCAGGGTCTAATCGGCAATGGCGAGGCGTTCCAGACGGCTCTCTATCCGCTAAACCCAAGAATGTTTAAGGTGGGTATCTCGTGGTCGTTCTACGACTAATGGCGTGTTTTGTGCTCGTATAGCAGCCCACAAAACACCAAACAATGTTAAAAAGAGTATTTTTTGTGATTCTATCCCTCGTAGTTTTGGTAGGGTTGGAATCATCGTTGGGTAGCATCGTTGCAGCCCCTGCACAATTTGTTGAAGAGCCCTTGGCAGGTGTCGAGAGCGATCAGGAGATGACAACCGAAGATGCCGACACGTTGGCATTGCAACCCAGCTTAGAGAGCGAGCAGATTGCCGAGACGGTTAAGCTGCCGCAGCAGATTTCAAAGTTCGATACTCTGATGAAGAGAATCGGCGAGGAGTCGGGTCACGATTGGCGCTTTATGAGTGCCATTGCCTATTGTGAGTCACGCTTCAAGGAGGGATTGGTATCCAAGCGTGGCGCAGCAGGTCTTATGCAGGTTATGCCTGTCGTTGCCCGCCATTTTAAGGTTCCTGTGAGCCACATCTACAACACCGAGACCAATGTTCGTCTTGCGTGTCGTCTGCTCACCGAGTTTGAGAATATGTTGCGTATTCCGGAGACTACTCCCGAGTACGATCGACTAAGCATCATCTTGGCGAGCTATAATGCTGGTGTGGGCCATGTTCAGGATGCGCGCCGCTTAGCTAAGGCGGATGGTGCTAACCCTAACTCATGGGCAGTTGTTAGCAACTACCTCAGACTTAAGTCTGATCCTCAGTACTACACACGTCGTGAGGTTAAGGCTGGAAGATTTTCTGGTAGCCGTGAGACATTGGGATTTGTTGAGCTTGCCATGAGCAAGTATAAGCACTATTGCGAGATTGCCTGGTAGCACTCCTAAGAGCGAGTATTCGTGCCGCATGTGCATCTGATGCTCCCTGGTAACAAGGTTTGCCTATCACACAAAAAAGCCCGAACGAGCACCTTTGAGGTGTCTTGTTCGGGCTTTTTGTTGGGTGTTACCTATAACTATTTCCAGTTAAAGTCAGTCTCCTCATCACCATGAATATATGTCGTATAGTCATTCTCAAACTCGATATCCTCATAGCGAAGATCTATGCCACTATTAGGTTGACTCTCATATAGGTCAAGCTTTACGACAGTCTGTCTTAGTCGATTGAATCTAACACGGATAGTCTTCCAATTGACGCTGCTTCCATCCTCTTTTGTCCATGAGAAGTTGATATCTCTATCCGAACATGCCTCTGATAAATCATTTATATTGTACCATTCATCTCTATGACAGTAAGCGAATATTTCCTCTATTGTTGGGTTCTCTGGAGTTATCTCATACCGTTCATTGTCGCCGAGGTCAGCTACGATTACACCCTCTGTAAAGAAATCTCCAATCTCAATCTTTAGACCGTACACCATTCGCTTTAGATGTATCTGGACATTCTGATTCTCCTCTGTTGGTGTGAAATTCTGTAATCTACCATGATAGACATCTAAGTTTGGAGCGTGATAGTGAAGACTGTTGTCACTTAGATGATATGGAGTGGATTGTAGATTATAAAAATGTCTATTAGTGGCAACAACAAACTCATTCATTACTGGGGTAATTCTATTCTCAATCTTTCCGTTGGGTAGAAGATTGTAGCCGTTAAAAGGGCTATTGTATCCTATATAGTAGATGTCGTTTGCAAATATAAGTGTATCACGCTTAATCTTATCCTTACCATCATCAATGCATAGTACTCTAAATTCGTATTTGTGAGCACTCGAAAGATCCAATTTTGCATTTGAGAGGTCATCAAAGAGACCGTAGGCGTATCTGCCGCCCTCGTACGATACCTCAATACCATATAGATCTCTGTCGTCGGTTGTGAAGCGTGTTAGTGGATTTTGTGTAACATCAATCTCGCCACCAAGATCGAATGACACGGTGTAGATTTTCTCGCCGTCAATAGGCTTTTGTGGCTCATTAACCTCCTTCTCGCATGCAACAATACCCGTTGCCACAGCAAGTGCCATCCACAAGATGTTTCTTGTCTTCATAGTTGTAAAAAGTTTGCGTCCCGTAGCATCTCCTATGCGGAAGTATCTAAAAAAGAAAGTGTGGAGATGATTAGTTTATCTGAACGAAGGTTGTGGAAAGACCTGAACACAAATAAACAATACCCCACACCCGTATTGAGCATATGGCAAGAATCGCCCCAGACCTAGCAATACGAAGTGACGAGTGTGTTGCTCTCCCTGTGTTCTGAAAACTTCCACATTTTCGTTCAAGGATAAAAGCTAATACACTTTCATCAATAATATGTATAGTCGAGAATTGCTCTCGTTACTACAAAAGTATAAATTATTTTTTACAATTCCAATGAATGCCTATTATTTATTTTGTACTGTATCTCTATCTTGATGGATAAGGTCGTGATTTGTGGTGTACAAGTTTGACGGTAGGCTTTTTTTGAGTCTTATCATGGGGCGTGTGAAGCTTGATGATAGTGCCCTTGTCCGTATAAGGCAAGCTAAAGAGTAGCGAAGAGTAGCTCAAGAGGATGACAATTAGACACTCAATGATAAATGAAAAAGGAGATCAAGGCTCAAAACCTTAATCTCCTTAATTCATCCAATCCCTCTAATCTCTCTAATCTCCCTAATCTCCCTAATCTCCCTACATAACGCTATATCTCCCAGTCTTTGTTTGATCCATAATGTCGCACCAGGGTCGCTCTAGGTGTTATTACAACACCCCGTCGTATTCGAGTTGGGCGCGCACCTTTGACCAGTTGACCACGGGTCGGCGTACGCCGTCGATAAACATTATGGGGCAGCCGAGTGCCGAGTCGTCAATATAGATGTCGGCATGCACCTTGGGCGATGAGGTCCACTCCCTCTGCTCGGGGTTTTCGTTCACGCCCCAGAGCTCAATCTTGCGGCTCTTGAACCACTTTGTGGCAGCCTCGAGCTTATCTCCCGAGCGCATGCTATATAGTATTAGCTTGTGCCCCTCGTTCACAAGGTCGCGCAGTGTCGACACAGCACCCTCAACGTCGAGTCCAACGCTAGGGTATTCGTGCTCTACGCATGTGCCGTCGAAGTCGACAGCTATTATCTTGGTATCTCTCTTAGCCACTGTTACTCTCTCTTTCTAAATAGTTTAGCAACCTTATGAATACGCTTGTTCCATGCCGACTTCTCCTCGTCGTTTCCGTAGCCATAACCGTAGCCATAGCCATAACCATATCCGTAGCCGTATGTGCGTTTAGCGTAGGTAACGCCGTTGAGGATCACGCACATATTGTGGAACTTCTTAGACTGGTGCAAGTACTCGATGTCGGGTAGCTGGCGACGATCCAGGTTGCCCTGTCGCACCACGTACACTGTGAGGTCTACGAGGCGATCGGTGATCATCGCATCGGCAACAGCCATCGCTGGCACGCTGTCGATGATGATGTAGTCGTAGCGTCGACGAAGCTCCTGCATGAGGTCGTCCATGCGCTGCGACATAAGCATCTCAGCAGGGTTAGGTGGCTGAGGACCAGCATATATCACATCAAGACGTGGATCGATGTCGGACTGTGATATGATCTCATCGGCAGAGTTTATCTTGCCGCTGAGGTACGACGTGAGGCCACGACGGTCGTTGCGGTGTCCGAGGATCTTTGTCAGCGTGCGACGACGAAGGTCCATGTCGAAGAGCAGCACACGCTTAGACGATGTTGCGAGTATTGCTGCGAGGTTTGTCGACACGAAGGTCTTTCCGCTATGTGGTATCGACGAGGTGAGCATAATCACGTTTATAGGTCGATTTACCGACATGAAGCTGAGGTTGGTGCGTAGCATGCGGAACGACTCTGAGAGCATGTCGCGACCATCCTCCTTAACCTGCACAGCACCCACGCTCTTTGAGTCCGATAGTGGAATGTCGCCAAGGAATGGGGCGGTGATGACATCCTCAAGGTCGCGACGCGAACGTACGGTGTTGTTGAGCACCTCGCGAAGATAGAGGATTGCAAATGGTATTGCACAGCCCAGCATGAGTGCTACGAGGTAGATCATCGATTTTCGAGGGCTGATAGGGCGGTCGGCACCGTAAGCAAAGTCGATTACGCGGGCATTGCTCTCGGCAGTAGCTCCCGTGAGGGCATTCTCCTCAAGTTTGGTAAGAAGGTAGATGTATAGCTCCTCCTTTACCTTCTGCTGGCGTGTCTTCGATAGCAACTCCTTCTCCTTTGATGGTGTCTGCTCAAGACGTGCATCGGCAAGTCTATGCTCGCGTGTGACGTTGTCCACCTGGAGCTTTAGACCGTCGATATGCGAGTGTAGCGAACCTATGATCACGTCGCGCACGGCATTTAGCTGCGCGCCTAGCTCGATGATCGATGGGTTGCTCTCTGAAGTCTCGCTGAGTAGTCGCTTGTACTCCAAGAGGTTGCTGTTGTAATGGTCTATCTGCGATGCTAGTGCTGCCGAAGCTCCACTCATGGCAACTGTCGATGCAGGAATGAGGCTCAGCTCATCGCTATTAAGCATGTAGTCAAGGATGTACTTTGCCATCTCGAGATTTGCTTCGAGCGATAGCTCCTGCTTCTTGAGATCTTGGATCTCCTGCGCGCCGAGCATCGCCTGGTTGCTTAGGCTGTAGAGCTGGTTATCCTTTTTGAATGTGGCAATATCGTTATCGGCATTGTTAAGCTCTTCGCTGAGCGTGATAAGTCGATCGTCGATAAATTGCTTTGTGAGGTCCGAGATAGCTCTCTTGTCCTCGATAGCATCTGCGTTGTATGCCTCGATGATGCCGTTGATCACATCCTCGGCACGCTTGGGCACTACGTCAGCCATGGTGAGGGTTATCACCGATGCCATCTTATTGGTAATCTCGCATCTTAGTCTCTTTCGGTATGACTCTACGGTGTTATTCAGCGAGTTACGTGATACGTATATATCCTCGTCGCCATACTTCTCAGAATAGGGTGTAGCGATCACCACCAGCTTGCCAAGCGGTGTTGCAATGGTGTCGCCTAGGGTTGCTGTTGTCGAGAAGTTGTTGTCGTTAAACTCGCTTAGCTTAACCTTGTTTTGACCGATGAGGTTAAACTTAAACGATCCCTTGACCAACGAGTTGTTATCCACAAACTTAACTATTGCAGGTGTGCGACCGTAGATGTCTGAGGTGCGTATGCGACCCTTGATGGTGTAGCGTGTCATCAGGTCGTGCTCCAAGACTACCTTCTCCATGAGGCGGCGCGACTGGAGGATGTATACCTCATTATCTACCGAACGACGTCCGATGCCTCCCATCAGGTCGTTGAACGCTGTAACCTCGGCACTAGAGCCCTTGCGCGAGTCCTTAACGAGTACCGTTGCTGTGCGCTGAAATACTGGCTCTGTTCTACGCAGGTACAGCCATGCAACCATGATGCATAGGATGGTTGTCAGAATAAACCAATACCAGTTCGATAGCACGAGATGGAGTAAGTCCATCAGTGTAAATCGTACCTCCTTTAACTCGATGTTATTCTCGTTATTCTCTGCCATATCGTAAATTTTGTCTGGGATTATTCGGTGATTATCAACTTATTATCTCTTTGTTAGGATTGTTAGTAGTAGTGTCGCAAGCGAGATACCTGTCGATGCGAGTGATATCCAGAATGAACGGTTCTGGTTGATCTCTGATGTTGCTGCCTTGTACTTGTTGGGGCTTACTACGATGATGTCGTTCTGCTCGAGGTGGTAGCATGGTGAGTGGAAAATCTCGCTGGAGCGTAGGTCGAGCTTGGTGACTACATTCTTGCCATTTATCTCACGTATCACAGCGACATCCTCACGGCTACCAAATATTGTGAGGTCGCCAGCGAGTGCCAGTGCCTCAAGGATGTTGATCTCGTCGCGCTTGATGTCGTATCGACCAGGCTTGTTAACCTCGCCGATGATCGATATTGAGGTGCTTGCAAAGCGAACATTCACCAGCGGATCTGGGATGTAGTTGCTCGCCTTGATCTTCTCCTCGATGAGTGTGGCTAGCTCCATGCGCGTAAGTCCTGCGCAGTTCACCGTGCCGATGATAGGTAGCTTGATGTTGCCCTCTGTGTCTACGGTGATTATTTGAAGACTGTTCTCGTTAGCCGATGAGATGTTGCCACTTGCCGATATCGAGTTGTACGATGTCGACGAGTTGAAAGGTCTGGCAAGGAGTGGGTCCTTGCTGTTGACCACTATTGTTAGCTGGTCGAGAGGCTTGATACGTAGCTGATAGTTGTCGGGAAGAGCTATCTCGCTACCACTCTCAATATCTTGGAGGTATAGTACTCGATGTTGTGCATTACATGCACCAAGCAGTAGGGTTGCTGCCAACAAGAATAGTCTAAAGTACTTCATGTATAGTCAGTTATTAATGTTTCACACTCTGTTTTCTGGTAACTTATGCCTACACACCGCGCATAAATCGTGCAAATATACTAAAAATTGTATAATATAACAAAGGGGGCTGAATAAATATTTATTCAACCACGCGATAATCTCTGTATGAGGCTTTAGTTAAGAGTTGTCATATCACTAATTGTTGTCGAGCCAATCCAAAAAGTCGGATGTTCGGCTGCGGCTCACCACAACCTCGTCGTCGGTGTGGGGAGCGATTTGTAACTTTAGTCGTGTGCCGAGATATTTCGATATGTTCTCGATGGAGTTTATCGACACGATGTAGCTTCGCGATATGCGGAAGAAGATCTTTGGGTCGAGCATCTCCTGCACCGTGTCGAGCGAGTAGTCCAAGAGTCGTTGTTTGCCGTTGCGATTTACGGCATAGGTGCTCTTATCCTTTGAGTAGCAGTATGCTATCTCCTCCACGGGGATGATTATTATCTTCTCGCCAGTTCTCACCGTGAAGCGTTTTTTATACTCCTTGTCGGGGGTGTTGTTGGCACGCGATACCATGTTCATCAGTCGCTCGATGTCGGGCGATGTGCGGCTCTCAAGACGCTCCATACATCTTCCCCAAGCGCGTTTCAGGTCATCCTCTACGATTGGCTTAAGCAGGTAGTCGATGCTTCCCGTTCTGAAGGCATCGATAGCGTAGTTGTCGTAGGCGGTGGTGATTATCACGTGCTGGGTTATTGTCGCGCGATCGAAGATCTCGAAGCAGATACCATCCGATAGTTCGACATCCATGAAGATAACATCGGCTCCTTCAGGGTTCTCCTCAAGCCACTTTACGCTCTGGCGCACCGAACTTAGTGTCATCACGATGTTGCTGTTTGGACAGCACCTGTCGATAAGCTTCTTTAGGTTTATCTGTGCCGGGATCTCGTCCTCGATTATGAGTATATTTATCATACTATCGGAAGTTTTACAATAAATTCATTATCAGTCTTTTCAACGCTTATGCTCTTGCCTGTGGTGTCGAGATATTGTTGTCTTATATTCTCCAGTCCGAGGCGTGTTGAGGGCTGTCCGTGGGTGCGTAGTTGGAGGGTGTTTCGTACAACAAGAGAGTCACCCTCGGTGCATATCGTTATGTTGAGTGGAAGCTCCGTTGAGACGATGTTATGCTTAGTGGCATTTTCGACCAATAGTTGGACTGCACAGGGCACAACAAATCTCTTCATTGAAGCCTCCTCAATCTCTATCTCAATATTCAGACCATCGATAAATCGCTCTTTGATTAGGTCGATATATCGCTGTGTGAACTCGATCTCCTCTTCGAGCTTAACCAGTGGTTTTTGGTCGTTGTGGAGCATGTAGCGATACATCGCCGCGAGCTTGTGTATAAAGTTGCTCGCACGCTCGGTCTGCTGCTCCTGAACAAGGTAGTCGAGGATGCTGAGCGAGTTGAACAAGAAGTGCGGGTTGATCTGCTGTTTAAGCCTCTCGTAGCGATACTCCGAACGGTGCTTCTCGGCGCGCTCCTCGCGTAGCTCCTGGCGTGTGAGTGTCGACATACGCACAGCAATGCAGATCGTTATGGTGAGAATGTCGATGAGTAGGGCGGCTGATAATGTTCGTACGAAGTCTATCGTGACAAAGGCTATGTCGTTGAACGTAGGTATGTTGTAGTATGTGATCACTGCCGATAATGTCGATATGACAACTATCGAGATGATCGAGAATTTGAGTATTGACTGTCGACTTTGACTACCTTCGGTTATGGGTATTCGCAGCACGATAAAGATGTTTCCCACCAGCAAGATTAGTAGTGCCCAGGTGTTACCCATGATGTTGCCAATGTCGGTTATCAGTGCTGTGTCGGTGGTAAACTTCGAGCTGAAGAGTGCAAAGTATACCATTCGTAGCACCAATATCGAGAGTGCCACACCCGCTATGTTGCGTGCCGAGGTCGACCAGGCGTTGTGTTGTGCGCGCAAACGCTTTGCGTGGCTTGTGATGAGGTCGGTTGCTATACCGAGTGTTGCGGTTATTATGAATGTTGATGCTCCCGGGGCGATAGTGTCGTTTTCGATGATGTTGCCTAGAGGTCGCCATAGCCACGATCCTATGATGTATCCCAGCAGTGTCGCCACAAGGGTGAGTATCGCCATTATGTCTAGACGCGTTCTATTTCGCATCGAGACGATAATCACCATTGTTATGGTGAGTATCGTGAGAAGAATATCGTCATGATAGTTGAAGGCACGACTCAGCACTGCAACAGCAAAGTGTAGTGTTGCAAAGAGTAGTACGATGCCGATATTTCCGATGCGTAGGTGCTTCATCACTTTTATGGTTGAATTGCAAATGTATTAAAAAAATGGATAATAACCAATTTTTTGCTTGCGATTGCTGCGTAATATCTTCTCCGTAACTCTATTTTTGTGGTTATTTTTATGTTTGATGCCTCGTGTCGAGCTGTTCTAAATTGCATCTTTGGTGTGTAGTTTGGTGCTTTTTGTCATATCTTGCCAGAAGCCCATTCATTCTAGAAAAAAGACTATTCGTCCCATATTTATACCCTTTGGGTATTTTATATTTGGTCGTTTCAATATTTTTTGCAAGATTTGTATTGTCAGGACTGTGTAGATATTAAAATTATTTAATAATTTTCAATCTCACCATTTGTGCCTTGACTTTTTGTTGACGAAACAATTTTAACAATACTTTTTGATATGCAAAAACCAAACCTCTCTTTTGGTCAGATGTGGAATCTTAGCTTTGGATTCTTCGGCGTGCAGATCGCCTATGCTCTGCAGAGTGCCAACATCAGCCGTATCTTTGCGACGTTGGGTGCTGATCCCCATACGTTGAGTTTCTTCTGGGTGTTGCCCCCATTGATGGGTATGATCGTTCAGCCTATCGTTGGCTCGATGAGCGACAAGACATGGTGTAAGTGGGGTCGTCGTAAGCCCTATCTCTATGTTGGTGCTATCGTTGCCGTTATCGTTATGGCACTTCTGCCCAACTCGGGTAGCTTCGACATGACTGTCAAGGCGGCGTTGGCATTCGGTGCTATTATGCTTATGCTGCTCGACACCTCGATCAATATGGCTATGCAGCCATTCAAGATGATGGTGGGCGATATGGTTAACGAGGAGCAGAAGACCAAGGCCTACTCGATCCAGAGCTTGCTCTGCAACGCTGGTTCGTTGGTGGGTTACCTCTTCCCTTACATCTTCACTTGGATCGGTGTGCGAAGCGTGGCTCCCGAGGGTCAGATTCCTGATTCGGTGACTTGGTCGTTCTACATCGGTGCGGCTATCCTTATCCTCTGTGTGCTCTACACTGGCGCAAAGGTTAAGGAGTGGAACCCCGAGGATTATGCTAGATACAACGGCATCAACGAGGCTGAGAAGCAGGAGAGCACAAATCTTGTTCACCTCTTGATCCATGCGCCTAAGGCATTCTGGCAGATTGGTCTTGTTCAGTTCTTCTCATGGTTTGCATTCCTCTATATGTGGACCTACACTACTGGAGGTATCGCTGAGACTGTGTGGGATACGGTGAACACCGCCTCTAAGGAGTATCAGGCTGCTGGCGACTGGACAGGTGTGTTGTTTGCTGTTCAGGCCGTTGGCTCAATCTTGTGGGCTATGGTGATCCCTCAGATCCGCAGCTCGAAGGTGGCATACTCGCTCAGCTTGGTGCTTGGTGCCGTAGGTTTCATCTCGACACTCTTTATCCATGATAAGCACCTGTTGTTCCTATCGTTCTTGCTTATTGGTTGTGCATGGGCTGCAATGCTTGCTCTGCCTTTTGCCCTGCTCACAAACTCGCTCTCGGGTAAGTCGCTCGGCTCGTATATGGGTCTTTTCAACTGCACTATCTGCCTTCCACAGATTATTGCGTCGTTGGTGGGTGGTACCATCTTCGGTCTGTTTGGTGGCGATATGGTTGAGGTTGTTACAGCCACTGGTGAGGTTACAGCGGTGCAGAGTGGTCAAATTATGATGCTCGTTGTTGCGGGCGTATCGTTGTTGCTCGGCGCATTGGCTGTCTTTGGTATCTCAACAAAGAGGGCTAAGTAGAGTTCCAGAATCGAAAAATCGATAAATATAAACAATTATTTTTTACTTTAATTATTAACTAACACTAAAACACTATGAGAAAATTCTTAACTATGTGTTTGGGTTTGGCTATTCTCGCAATGGCAATTCCCGCCCAAGTGTTTGCCCAGAGCAAATACGAGGTTAAAGGTGTGGTAGTTGATACTACCGGAACGCCGGTTATCGGAGCATCTGTTATCGAGCAGGGCACGACAAACGGTGTCACCACCGATGTTAACGGTCAGTATGTACTGCGCGTTAACAGCTCTGAGTCTATCATTGTGATCAGCTTCATTGGTTACAAGACTCAGTCGCTCGTGGCTTCATCGAGCCTACTTAGCAATGTTGTCTTGGAGGAGGACTCTGAGCTTATCGACGACGTTGTGGTTATTGGTTACGGTGTTGCTAAGAAGGACGACCTTACAGGTTCGGTTGTTGCTGTTAAGGCAGACGAGCTTAACCGTGGTGCAGTCGTATCTACACAGGATATGATGCAGGGTAAGGTTCCTGGTTTGCAGGTTATCCCTGGTGATGGTGGTCCTAACTCGGGTGCTAAAATCCGTATCCGTGGTATGGCCTCTTTGAATGCATCGCAGAACCCACTTATCGTTATCGACGGTGTGCCTGTTGCTGATAACGCAGGTGCAGGTATGGCTAACCCATTGTCAATGGTTAACCCTAACGATATCGAGTCGTTCACAGTGTTGAAGGATGCTTCGGCAGCTGCGATCTACGGTTCACGTGCATCAAACGGTGTCATCATCATCACCACTAAGAAGGGTAAGGGTAACAAGATGAACGTATCGTACAACGGTAGCGTCAGCGTATCGCACAACTTCAAGGAGATGCCTGTGATGACTGCTGAGGAGTTCCGTTCTTACATTACAACAACTTACCCAGCAGGTACTATTATCGGTGACTCATTCCAGAAGTTGGTGGGTGATAAGAATACCAACTGGCAGGATCTCGTATTCCGCACAGGTATCTCACACGACCACAACGTAAGTCTTTATGGCAACTACCGCGATATGATGCCTTACCGTGCATCTGTCGGCTACACTGGTCAGCAGGGTACGCTCGAGACCTCTAAGTACGACCGTGCAACTATCGACTTTAGCATCGCGCCAAAGTTCCTCAAGGAGCACCTCACTGTTTCACTCAACGCTAAGGGCGTTTACAACCACCAGAACTATGCTGATGGTGGTGCTATTGGTGGTGCTGCATTCATGAACCCAACAATCGATCCTTACTTCCGCAACGAGGATGGTTCTATCGACTACACAACAACTAACGGTTACTGGAACTACGGTACAGGTCGTGGCGAGAACTTCTCTCCAAACACCTTGGCTCCTACCAACCCTCTTGCATTGCTCTACAACAAGATCAACTACGTAGACGTTTATCGTACATTGGGTAACTTCACTGTTGACTACAAGGTTCACGGCTTGGAGGCTTTGCGCTTCAACCTTAACCTCGGTTTGGACTACTCTAAGTCTGACACTTACAATGGTGTTGCTCCTGGTTCATTCCAGGCTTATAAGGATACTACCATCATCAAGGACGCTCAGGGTAACACCCTAAACAACGCTCGTGGTTGGGGTCAGTACGATAAGTCGTATGCCGTACGTCGCAACCAGGTGCTCGACTTCTATGGAAACTACAACGAGACATGGGGTATGCACACTCTCGATGCGATGGTTGGTTACTCTTGGCAGAACTTCTACCAGAACGATCAGAGCTTCTCATACTTCAACGAGACAGGCGATCGTAACCCTAACAACGCTAGCCGTTTGTATCAGGAGGAGAGCTTCCTCGTATCTTTCTATGGTCGTTTGAACTACTCGTTCGACTCTCGCTACTTGCTCACATTCACCCTCCGTGCCGATGGTTCTTCAAAGTTTGCTAAGGATAAGCGTTGGGGTTACTTCCCATCAGCAGCCTTCGCTTGGAACATCATCAATGAGCCATTCATGGTAGGTCAGGATGTTGTATCAGCATTGAAGTTGCGTTTGGGTTATGGTGAGACTGGTCAGCAGGAGATCGGTAACTACCGCTATTTGGCACGCTACGGCTTGTCGGACAACGCATCAAACATGGTAAACATGGGTAATGCTGGCTACCAGAACTTCTGGACTCCTTACGCTTACGATCCTAACATCACTTGGGAGACTACCGTTACTTACAACGCCGGTATCGACTTCGGCTTCCTCGATGGCCGCATCGCTGGTAGCATCGACGTTTATCGTCGCGATACTAGGGATCTGTTGAACCAGGTGACTACTCCTCTTGGTGCTAACTTCGGTACTACACTGTTGACCAACATCGGTTCAATGCGTAACCAGGGTGTTGAGTTCTCTTTGGATGTTAATCCTATCCGTACTCAGGATTGGAACTTGCGCATCGGCTTCAACGGTACTTTCCAGCACACTGAGTTCACTAACCTTAACATCAACAACGATCCTGACTACTACGTAGCACAGGGTAAGCCTGGTAAGGGTACTGGTGGTAGCGACCTAACTATCCACACTGTAGGTTCTAAGCCTTACACCTTCTACACATACCAGCAGATCTACGATGCTGATGGCAAGCCTATCCAGAACGCATTTGTTGACCGCAACGGTAACGGTAAGCTTGATGCTGGTGACCGTTACAACACTGGCAAGAGCCCACTTCCAGACTTCTTCTATGGTTTGAACCTCAAGCTCAACTATAAGAATTGGGACTTCGGCTTCAATGGCCACGGTTCGGTAGGCAACTACGCTTTCAACGACTTGTTCGCATCTAACTCTACATCATCTACTGATGTCAACGCAGGTATCTTGTCGAACTACTCTACATTGGTACACAAGACAGGCTGGTCTGGTGGTAACTCACAGGAGCAGTGGTACTCTGACCTATTCCTCGAGAATGCTTCATTCTTCCGTTTGGACGACATCACCCTTGGTTATACCTTCGAGAAGTTGGGCAATACTGGTCTTCAGTTGCGTGTAGCTGCAGGTGTTCAGAACGTATTTGTTATCACTAAGTATAGTGGTATCGATCCTGAGGTATCTTCACGTGAGGGTATTGATGGTGCGGTTTGGCCACGTCCACGCATCTACTCATTGCGCGTTAACCTTAATTTCTAATATAATTATTATTAATATTGTATAATAGAATGAAAACAAGATATTTTGTTGCTGCAATAGCAGGTGCATTATTGACTCTTTCATCTTGTGTGAAGGATCTCGATACTACACCTATTAATGAGTGGGACGTAACCTCGGAGAACGCCTACGGTGCAGATGAGGCGGGCTACATCCAGGGTCTTGCTAAGATCTATAACACAATGAGTACTCACGAGCTCACCGATATCTCTGGTGTTGATGGTGGTGCTACTCAGATTGTTCGTGCTTTCTGGGCATGTCAGGAGATCACTACCGATGCATGTCTTTGTGCATGGGGTAACGATGGTTGGGTACGTGCCATGAACTACAACACATGGACCGATGCTGAGAATGAGGCTGTGTTCGGTGTATTCTTCCGTTCGCTTCAGGCTATCTCTTATGTTAACGAGTATATCCGTCAGACTGAGAACGATAAGCTCGATATGCGTGGTGTGCCTGCTGATGTTAAGGCTCGTATTCAGGAGTATCGTGCTGAGGCTCGTTTGATCCGTGCTTGGTACTACTGGATGGCTATGGATGTGTTTGGTGCTGTTCCTTTCGCTACTGAGGATAGCGAGTTCGGTGCTAAGGCTCCTGCACAGAAGCCACGTGAGTACATCTATGAGTATGTAGTTAGCGAGCTCGAGGAGCTTGCATCTGATGCATCAGTTCTTCCTGCTGCACGCTCTAACTATCCACGCGTGGACAAGGGTTCTGCTCTTGGTCTTTTGGCTCGTATCTATCTCAATGCTGAGACCTACAAGGGTGAGGCTGAGTGGGAGTTGGCTAAGCAGACCTGCGAGCGCATCTTCGGTTTGGGCTACGGTCTATCTTCTGACTATGCTGCTTTGTTCCGTGGTGATAATGGCGAGAACTCTGATACTTTGAAGGAGTTCTTGATGGTTGTTCCTTTCGATAGCCACAAGCAGCAGTCTTACGGTGGTACTACTTTCCTTGTATTGGCATCGCAGAACGAGGCTAACGACCTTCCTACTTACCCATTG
Organism: Alistipes sp.; assembly: GCA_017379015.1. Classification (GTDB taxonomy): domain Bacteria; phylum Bacteroidota; class Bacteroidia; order Bacteroidales; family Rikenellaceae; genus Alistipes. The sequence continues at coordinate 70,277 of JAFNXN010000005.1, read as the reverse complement.
GGTGGTAATGGTGCATGGGGTGGTATCCGTACTACTCACGAGTTTGCTGAGAAGTATTTCAATGTAAGCAACCCTAACTACGAGACTGGTGAGTACACTTGCGCTGATAAGCGTGGTATCTTCCACATCAAGGGCCGTAACGAGAAGATCACCTCTCACGATGAGGTTATCAACTTCCTATATGGCTGGAGCTGCTGGAAGTTCAATAACATTCCTCACAATATGACCTCTGAGGAGTTCTTGGAGACAGCTAAGAATGAGTCATTCGTTGATATCGACTACCCAGTTATTCGTCTTGGTGAGATCTACTTGATCTATGCTGAGGCATGCGTACGTCTTGGTCAGGGTAACTTGGCACAGTCAAAGATGGACGAGTTGGCAGTACGTACTGGCGTAAATGCTATTACTCTTCCTGCTTCATGGGACGATGCTGCTCGCGATTTGTTTATTGCTGAGCGTGCTCGTGAGCTTATGTGGGAGTCATGCCGTCGTACCGACCTTATCCGCTACGGTGTCTACTCTTCTGCTGAGTTCTTGTGGCCTTTCAAGGGTGGTGAGACCTATAACGGTCAGGGCTTCCATAAGTACATGGAGTTGTTCGCAATTCCTAAGTCACAGATGGATGCTAACCCAGACTTGAAGAATCCTGAGGGTTATTAGTCTAAGATTGATGTAACTTATAACAGTATACAATTATGAAATTTTTGAAATATTTTTCAGTCCTAGCAGCTGCAGTCGGCATCATGTCGTCTTGTACGTCTGACTTGGATATTGTTCAGACGCTACCCGATGATCAGGTGGTAGCTCCTGTATTGCACGATTTCGCAACTAGCGATTTGGTTATCACCGCTGAGACCCTCGACAGCAAGTTCGTTGTAGAGTGGGATGCAGCTCAGTTTGGTGAGGGTATCGTTCCTAGCTACTCTGTATTGATCTCTAAGGCTTCTGAGGAGGCTGAGGCTGTGTGGAAGCCTATCGTTGTAGGTGTTACCGATACAAAGGTTGAGCTTACCTACGAGCAGATCAACCTTGCTGCTAATGAGCTTGGCTTGCCTATTGAGGTTGCAACATTGACTAATGTTCGTGTTGGTGCTACCATTGGCAGCTCGTTCAAGACCTACTACTCTGATTCTAAGGCTCTAACTGTTACTCCTATCAACGCTGAGGTTAAGCCATCGGATAAGTATGACAAGGTATGGGTTATTGGTGACTACTGCGGTTGGAACCACGGCAACTCTCAGTATCTGCTTAACTACGCTGGTTCGGGCACTGTATTCTCTGGTGTTGTTGACTTCGGTGAGAAGGCTGCTAAGGGCTGGAAGCTTACTGGCGAGGGCAAGTGGGATGACTCTTGCAACTATGGTGCAGATGGTGAGAACCCTGTAACTGATCCAGAGCCTGCTGAGCTTAAGCTTATCAACGGCGGTGGTTCGGGCAACATCACAAACTACTCTATGCGTTTCTATGGCTTCGAGTTCGACGAGAACGCTGAGTCTTTGGTTTTGAAGAAGCTTTGGGGTGCTAATCAGATCGGTATCGTCGGTGACTTCAATGGCTGGGGTTCTGATGTTGTGATGGAGTACAACGCTGTATGGTCACGCTTCTATGCCGATGTTGAGATCGCTGCTGATGGTGGCTTGAAGTTCCGTGCTGATGCTGCTTGGACACTTAACTGGGGTGCTGCTGATGGTGGTAACATCGCTGTTACTGCTGGTAACTACCGTGTTTACTTCAACCCTGTTGCTAATATGATCGAGTTCAACGCCGAAATGTATGGCCAGCCAGAGCCAGACGTTAATGGTGGTACTACTCCAGAGCCTCCCGCACCTCCTGTTGTTGAGAAGGAGCCTAACCGTTGGGGTGTTGTTGGTGATATGACTAGCTGGGGTGAGCAGGCTGACCTCTACATGGATGAGGTTGGCACTGACATCTATGTTCGTCGTTCGGTTGCTCTTACAACTGCTAACATGTTCAAGATCCGTTTCAACGACGAGTGGAACGATGCTGCAAACTACGGTTTGGAGGCTGAGGGCGTTGTAAATCCTAACGAGGGCTTTGATGTAATTACAAGCGGCGGCTCTAAGAATATTCAGATCAGCGCAGATGGTACTTACGACATCTGGTTCAACAAGGCAGAGTCTAAGGTGTGGGTTATGACCGAGGGTCAGGCACCTGAGGGCGTTGAGGTTAAGGCTGTGAAGCTCTATGTTGATGTCACTGCTCCAGGTTGGACTAACTGTAACCTTTGGGCTTGGGACGATGGTGCTAACTACACTGGTGGCACTTGGCCAGGTCAGGCTCTCTCGACAGAGAGCGTTAATGGTGTTGAGTACTATGTATGGGAGGCACCTCAGACTGTTGTTGGCAAGACTATCTCTGTAATCTTCAACAACGGTACTGCACAGACTGCTGACATCACTGGCGTTGTTATGAACAAGGATCACTTCTTTGTTCTCAATGCAGACTTGACCTACACTATGGATGGCGATGCACCTGTAACTCCAGAGCCTCCAACTGAGACTGTTTGGGGTCTTGTTGGTGACATGAATAGCTGGAGTGCTCCCGATGTTAACTTCGAGGCTAACGGCGATGGTGGCTACAAGCTTTTGAACTACACTATCTCGGCTTCGCACTACTTCAAGATCCGTGCTAACGGCGTGTGGAACAATGATGCAAACTATGGTCTTAAGGCAATGGGTACGCTTGCAACAAACGTGGCTAATGAGTTGATATGCGGTGGCGATAGCCAGAATATGTGTGTTGCTGCTGATGGTACTTACGACCTCTACTTCTATCCTGAGCAGAGCAAGCTCTACGTGATGGAGGCTGGCATGCTTCCTGGCGAGGGCGGTGGCGATGCTCCATTGGCTGGTAACAAGATCTATGCTGATGTTACTGCTACTGGCTGGACAAACTGCTACGCTTGGATTTGGGACAGCGGTGCTAACTACACTGGTAACACTTGGCCAGGTGTTGCTCTCTCGACTGAGACTGTTGACGGCAAGACATACTACGTCTTCAACATCACATCTGAGATGGAGGGTAAGACCGTATCTGTAATCTTCAACAACAATTCTGAGCAGACTGTAGATATTACAGGTGTTGAGCTCAACGGTGCTGTTGTGATCACTCTTACTGAGAAGGGTGGCGATGGCAAGTGGCTCGCAACTGTAAATGGCGAGACTCCTGAGACTCCTGAGTTGGGCGACATCGTTTGGGGTCTTGTAGGCTCTATGACAAGCTGGGGTGGCTCACCAGACTATCCTTTCGAGGTTGCTGAGGATGGTGGCTTTAAGCTCCTCAACTGCAATTTGACAGCTACTGATGAGTTCAAGATCCGTGCTAACAACGTTTGGAACAATGCTGCAAACTATGGCTTGTCTACAGCTGGTAATGTAGCGATCAACGCTGCAACAGAGCTAATCTGCGATGGCGGTAGCAAGAATATGAGCGTTGGTGCTGATGGTACTTACGATCTCTACTTCTATCCTGAGCAGAGCAAGCTCTACGTGATGGAGGCTGGTAAGGTTCCTGCACTCTAATAACTTTAATATAGTACCGCGTGCGCGTGTGCGCGGTACTATGACCTTTGGTTGGGTTGCTTTGATCGGCTGCCCAACCCCTATGTTTCGAGAGAGCAACTCTTGGACAGACCCGATAACAAGCATATAACTAACACACACAAACAATATGAGGTACAAATCACTAATTTACATCGTGTCAGCGGCACTCATGTCGTTGGCAGTGCTGCTTATGGTGCAGTGCGCTCCCGAGACAAAGCTTAAGCTCGGTGATAATACTACGGTAATCCCTATGACCGTTAAGAGTGGTGTTACGACCCACTTCCTCACCGACTACTATCCTCAGTGGGATGGTGCTAACAACCTTACGTGCGACGACAAGCGCGTGACGCTTACCAAGACTACAGATAACTGGTCGGAGTTTGAGCTCTCGACAGAGGCTGAGACGCTGCTCACCACAATCGACGTGTGGCATGGCGACGAGAAGCTCTCGATAGTGGTTATCGGCGGAAAGCGCGACACCGAGGGTAGCTACCTATCATCAGTAGCTGCCGACACTAAGTGTATCACGCTCGAGGCAACAAAGCCTGTGAAGGATGTTGTGGCTATGTGGCAGAACAATAGAATTAGCGACGTGAAGGTTGAGGGTACTACCTTGACTGTTGCCATCCCTCGCGAGGCTAAGCACTTCGAGCGCACGGCGATACGTGTATTTGCCACCTCTGAGGAGGGCCGCTTCAACGATGTGTTGCTCCCATTGCAGCATGGCGAGGTTGTGGTTGACGCCAAGCAGATCCGTCGCAAGGACTTCCACTCGCAGATCCTCTACTCGTTGATGATCGACCGCTTCAACAACGGTAACAAGGCTAACGACTGGAAGATCAACTCACCAGAGGTGCTCGACAAGGTTGACTACCAGGGTGGCGATATCGCTGGTATCTCGGCAAAGATCGACGATGGCTTCTTCTCGGATCTCGGCATCACAACAATCTGGATCTCGCCAATCACGCAGAACCCCGACGATGCGTGGGGTCAGAACGTTAACCCCGACACTAAGTTCTCGGGCTACCACGGCTACTGGCCTATCTACAACACTAAGGTGGACTACCGCTTCGGTACCGACGAGGAGCTTCGCACGATGCTCGATAAGGCACACGCTGGCGAGATGAACGTCATCCTCGACTATGTGGCTAACCACCTACATATCAACTCTCCAGTGCTTCAGGAGCACCCCGACTGGACCACTGAGCTTATGTTGCCCGATGGTCGTAAGAATATCGGCTTGTGGGATGGCGAGACACGTCTTACAACATGGTTTGACGAGCATATCCCTACGCTCGACACTCGCCGCGAGGAGGTGTGCGACCCTATGACCGACACGGCACTCTACTGGGTGCGTAACTTCGACTTCGATGGCTACCGCCACGATGCGTGCAAGCATATTCCACTCAACTACTGGCGTATGCTCACCCACAAGATGAAGTCGTCGATGCCTGAGCGTGAGCTATGGCAGATCGGTGAGACCTATGGCGACGTGGAGCTTATCGGCTCGTACGTCAAGACAGGTATGATCGACGCACAGTTCGACTTCAACCTTTACCACACATCGCGTGACGTTATCGTCGACGAGAATCGCTCGATGCGCGACATTGCCTCGACCGTTGAGCAGTCGGAGGCAGCCTACGGCTCGCACCATACAATGGGTAACATCACAGGTAACCACGATAAGCCTCGCTTCTTGTCTCTTGCTGGTGGCGACATGCCTCTCTGGTGTCCCGACGACAAGGCTGAGGGTTGGCACCGTGAGGTGGGTGTTGGCGACAACGATAAGGGCTATGCACGCCTACAGCTTATGAAGGCTCTTATCTCTACCGTGCCAGGTGTTCCTTGCGTATATCAGGGCGATGAGTATGGCGTACCTGGTGCTAACGACCCTGACAACCGCGATATGATGGAGTTCGAGGGTTATAACGACTACCAGCAGCGTGAGGTGGAGGCTACAAAGGCTCTGTTCAAGTATCGTCGAGAGTCGATGCCGTTGATGTATGGTGACATCTTGACACTTCATGTTGATGATGACATCTGGGTATTCATGCGTCACTATATGGGTCAGTGGGCTGTTGTAGCTCTCAACGTGCGTGCTGAGGCTCGCGAGGCTGTGGTCGAGATGCCTAAGTTCGTTGAGTGCGAGTCGGCAACGGTGGCTGTGGCAGCTGCGGGTGCTGAGGCTCAGGTTGTGGATGGCAAGCTCAAGGTTATTGTGCCAGCATACGGCTATGTTATTGTAAACAAGTAATTTAAATGCTAAATATTATGAAGAAATTTATTGCTTTGGTCGCTTTCGTTGCGACACTCTTGGGTTGTGCTCCTGTTGCTGAGCAGCAGCCATCGACATCGTTCGACAAGTTCAACTCTGTTGTCTACGAGCTCAACATTCGTCAGGCTACTGTTGAGGGTACGTTTGCTGCTGCCGAGCAGCTTCTCCCTGAGCTTAAGTCTATGGGCGTTGACATCGTATGGCTTATGCCAGTGAGCCCTATCGGTATCGATGGTCGTAAGGGTACGCTTGGCTCTTACTACTCGATCATCGACTACAAGGCTGTAAACCCTGAGTTCGGTACTATGGAGGACTTCGACCACTTCCTAGCTACGGCTCACGACCTCGGTCTTAAGGTTATCCTCGACTGGGTGGCTAACCACACATCGCGCGATGCTAAATGGTGGAAAGAGGGTAAGAAGGATTGGTATGTGATGGATGAGACTACTGGTCTTCCTATCGTTGAGTACGACTGGACAGATATTGCTAAGCTCAACTACGAGAACCAGGATATGCGCGCTGCGATGCTCGACGCCTTGAAGTTCTGGATCGAGAAGGGTGTTGACGGCTACCGTTGCGATGTTGCGATGAACGTTCCTGGCGACTTCTGGAAGGGTGCTTGGGAGGAGATCCGCAAGATCAACCCAGAGGTATATCTCTTGGCTGAGGGCGAGGAGCAGTGGTTGCACGAGTGTGGCTTCGAGGCTACATACGCTTGGGAGCTCCACCACATCTTCAACGCTATGGCTAAGGGTGGTAGCGAGACTAAGAACGTAGCTGGCGACGGCACAATCAAGACCGATGCTAAGACCGTTAAGGATCTTAAGGAGTATATGGCTCGCGACGACGAGAAGTACCCTGCACCTGCAATGCGTCTTATGTTCACCTCGAACCACGATGAGAACTCGTGGGCAGGTACTGAGTTCGAGCGTATGGGCGATGCTCACAAGGCATTTGCAGCTCTTACATTCGTTATGCCTAAGTCGCAGCCACTCATCTACACTGGTCAGGAGATCGCTCTCAACCGCCGCTTGCAGTTCTTCGAGAAGGACTCTGTGGAGGAGCTTGTAGATGTAAACTATGGCAAGGAGTATCGCGACTTCTACCGTTCGCTCTGCTCGTTCCGTCACGCTAACAAGGCGTTGGCTGCTGGCGAGAATGTAGCTCCTGCGATCTTCGTAGAGGGTGCACCTGAGACAGTATTGGCATTCACTCGAGAGAAGGATGATAACAAGGTGTTGGTGATGTTCAACTTCTCGGTTGAGCCAGCAACAATCACCCTTACTGAGGCTGAGGCAGGCGACTATATGTGCATCTGCGGCGAGGCTAAGAGCTTCAAGGCTGGTGATACTGTGGAGCTTGGTGCATGGGGTTACATGCTTCTTTCAAAGTAATTTGTGATGTAGGGTACACTACCTTTAGTGGGTGGTGTACCCTCTCTTTTTCAAAGAGTTAATGATGTATAAGAATCCTGAGTGGAGCTACTCTGCGGTGCTCTACGAGATGAACATTCGTCAGCTTACGGCGGAGGGTACGTTTAATGCTGCACGCGAGCGACTCCCCTTTTTGCGCTCTATAGGCATCGACGCACTGTGGCTCATGCCGATATATCCTATCGGCAAGGAGGGGCGCAAGGGTGCGCTGGGGTCCTACTACTCGATAAGCGACTACAAGGCCGTGAACGAGGAGTTTGGCACCGAGAGCGACTTTCGTGCCTTTGTTGCAGCGGCGCATGCACTGGGTCTAAAGGTGATCCTCGACTGGGTGGCTAACCATACGGCGCGCGATGCTCGCTGGATCACAGAGCGACCAGCGGATTGGTACGAGCGTGACGAGGCAGGTGTGGCTAAGGTGCCCTGGGACTGGACCGACACGGCGAAGCTCAACTATGCAAACCGCGAGGTGTGGCGTGGCGAGATTGATGCCATGCGCTACTGGGTCGAGGAGTTCGATATTGACGGCTTCCGCTGCGACATGGCGATGCTTGTGCCCATAGAGTTCTGGCAGGAGGCTGCCGAGGTGCTACACAGCGTTAAGCACGACATCTTCATGCTTGCCGAGGCGGAGGAGGATAACCTCTTCGACAGGGCATTCAACGCTAGCTACCAGTGGAACATCCACCACATAATGTGCGACATAGCCAAGGGGGCACGTCGCGTATGGGACCTGCGCAATGCTATACATGAGGAGCGTGAGCGATACCCGCGCGAGGCGATACGTATGAGCTTCACATCGAACCACGACGAGAACTCGTGGAGTGGCTCGCACTTCGCGCGCTTTGGCGCAGCTCTCGATGTGATGACGGCGATGACCTTCCTGATGCCCTCGACCATGCCCCTGATATATACGGGTCAGGAGGTGGGCTACGACCATGCGTTCGAGTTCTTCGAGCGCGATGCGATACCCGCTGAGAGGTATGTGGAGTGTCGCTCAACGGAGCTATATCGACGTCTTGCGGCACTTAGACACCGTGAGGCGGCACTATGGGCTGGCGAGCGCGGTGGCGAGATTATCGAGATCGAGAACAACGCTAAGGATTGCATGATGACCTTCGTGCGCGAGGTGGAGGGTAGCCGTGTGGTGGCGATTGTGAACCTCTCGCCCTACACCATCCATGCCGACTTCCGCACGGGTATATATGCCGGAGAGTACCTCGATGCGCTCTCTGCTGAGCGTGTTATGTTAGACGACCATGTTGAGCGCGATATTGCTCCATGGCAGTATTGGATTTTAGTAAAACATTGAGTATGAAGAGATTATTTAGCTTGGCTCTCGCTATCATGTTGTTGGGCGTTAGTGCCGAGGCTGCACAGCCACGCCTAAAGATAGAGCATGTTGAGCCACTATCATGGTGGGTGGGCATGACCACTCCTCTACAGCTTATGATCAACGGCGAGGGTGTGTCGAGCTACGATGTTCAGATACTTCCCGCTGATCAGGGCGTTGAGATCGCGGCTGTGCATAAGGCCGATAGCCCCAACTATCTGTTTGTCGATGTTAAGGTGGCAGCAGATGCTAAGGCGGGCGAGTACACCTTGCGCTTCACTTTAGGCAAGCGTCGTGTGGATTATAAGTATACCATCGCTGAGCGTGTGGCTGGCTCGCGTGAGCGTAAGAGCTTCACCACGGCGGATTTCGTCTACCTGATCATGCCCGATCGCTTTGCGAATGGCGATCCGTCGAACGACAACACGGACGACACACAGGAGAAGGTGGACCGCTCGAAGCCTGGACGTCGCCATGGTGGTGACATTCAGGGTGTCATAAATCATCTAGACTACATCGCTGACCTCGGTGCAACGGCAATATGGTCGACACCTATGCTGCTCGACGACGAGAGGGGAGCATCCTACCACGGATACTCGTGCAGCGACTACTACCGCATAGACCCTCGCTACGGCTCTAACGAGTTGTTCTGCAAGTATGTAGACGAGTGTCACAAGCGCGGCTTGAAGGTGATCATGGACATCGTGCCCAACCATAGCTCTACATCGCACTGGTGGTATGCCGACCAGCCCTTCGAGGACTGGACACACAAGTGGGAGAGCTACACCCAGTCGAACTGGACATTCTCGACAAACATGGACTTCAACGCCTCGAAGGCTGACCTTTATCAGATGGAGAGTGGATGGTTTGACCGTTCGATGGCAGATATGAACCTCGATAACGAGTATCTGCTCAACTACTTCAAGCAGTGGGCAGTATGGTGGATCGAGTACTCGGGTCTTGATGGCTTCCGTGTCGACACCTACCCCTACAACGAGAAGATGCCTATGAGCGAGTGGTGCGCGGCGGTGATGGCTGAGTACCCCAACTTCAACATCGTGGGCGAGGTGTGGACATCGTCGATACCGCAGCTGGCATACTGGCAGGGCGGCAACTTTAATAAGGATGGCTTCGACTCGCATCTTAAGTCGATCATGGACTTCCCGCTACACGATGCTATACGCTCGGCGATGACTGAGAGTGGCAATGGCGGCTGGGGTCAGGGCATGACACGTATCTACGACGTGTTGTCGCACGACTTCGTATATCACGACCTTCAGAACATGATGATCATGGCTGCTAACCACGATACCGACCGCATCGGTGATGTCTGCGAGGGCGATGCACGCCGCATGAAGATCGTGGCTACGCTGCTATGCACGCTGCGCGGCATGCCACAGATGCTCTATGGCGACGAGCTTATGTTCCGTTCTACGGATCGCTCGAAGGGTCACCCCACGTTGCGTGTCGATTTCCCTGGTGGCTGGCAGGACGACGAGCGTAACCTCTTCGATGCGGCACAGCATGTGGGTGACGAGAAGGCGGTCTTCGACTTCACTCGTAGGCTTATGAACTGGCGTAAGTCGAAGGAGGTGATCCACTCGGGACGCACGCTCCACTTCATCGACCGCGATAACACCTACGCCTACTTCCGCTATAACGAGCGCGAGGTTGTCTTTGTCTATGTCAACAATAGCAACGTTACGCACGAGATACCTTGGTCGCGCTACGCTGAGATTAGCGAGGGTCTTACCGTGGGTCGCGATGTGATCACGGGCGAGGAGGTTACGATGGCCGGTAAGAGCGTCGAGCCTATGAGCACGCTTATCGTCGAGTTCGAGAGGTAGCCCTCATTACCGCGCCCCTCTCTTTACAACCTTTATAAAAAATACGCATGAATCCCCATTCATGCGTATTTTTTTGGATCTTATTTGGATATTAAGCTAAATTTTTCTACATTTGTACTATCGAGATTCTAAAACACTAATTTTATGAAGAGATTTTGTTTACTTATCGTAGCTATGTTCATGGTGAGCATGAGCTATGCACAGAGCCCCGAACGTGCTCTTATGGAGGCTAAAATTGCCTATGATGAGGCTGTGATGGCATATAAGCATTCGTTGGCTGATGCTCGCAACGAGGAGCGTCGTGTTGAGGAGTCGGCAGAGCGTCGTATAGCAGAGTCTAAGGCAGATCTTGCCGCAAAGCGCAAGTACTATAAGACGGTTGTTGCCGAGCAGAAGCAGCGCGTGGCTATGGCTAAGCGCGAGCTTAAGAACGCAACATTGCGCCACAAGGAGGAGGCAATGCGTGCTAAGCAGGAGGTTGCTGCAGCTAAGGCAAATACCGAGTCGGTTATCGCTGAGCGCAAGAGCGAGGTGGCACGTGCTAAGGCTGAGATTGCTCGTGTTAAGGCTGAGCGTAGATAAGCATCAACCCCCTCAATATAGGGCCTCTTTGCCATGTGGCAAGGAGGCTTTTTTGTTTGTGTGTGGGGGGGGAGAATCAGAGAGTTTTAAGAGATTTTTAAGAGAGGAATCAGGGAGATTTAGGGAGTTTCAGCGAAACAGTCTATCAGCAAAACCATGTTCTTTCTGTTCCCCTCTCTTCTTCCTCCTTAATATCTATTCATTATGCAACTATTTAGTTGAAAATTTGTTGCTGACGATATATTATTGTATATTTGTACGTTAATTGGCTTACTATCCGCTTCTCTGCCCCATGGAATGAGGCTGCGAAAGTAGGGGGGAGGTCAAAAGTCAGTGCGAAGACACACAATTTATTTATACATTTATGAAGCGATTTTTACTTAAGTCAAAGGCTATCGTCAGCTCGATTCTCATGCTTGCTGTCGTTGCCTCATCATCAGTATCTTGTGGATACGATGATACCGATCTCTGGAACGAGATCAACCAGATTAAGAAGGAGCTTGCCGAGTTGCGCGAGACGCTCGAGGTGGAGCTCTTCAAGCTCAACGAGTTGGTGAATGGTCTTGTTACCGTCAAGGAGGTCAAGCAGCAGCAGGATGGCTCTAAGCTTGTGATACTCTCAGATGGCACCAAGATCACTATCTACCCTAAGGGCGATGAAGTTCCACAGAACGTCATCACCACAACAACCATCGACGGCGTGTTGTACTGGGCTTACTTTGATGGTCTTGGTCAGGCACATGCCATCGTTGTTGATGGCAAGTATGTGCCAGTGGCTGACCTTGTGCCTCAGACAAAGATTGAGGATGATGCTATCCTCGTGTCGTTCGACGGCGGCAAGACATGGATCAAGACTGGTTACAGCGAGTCTGTTGCCGACAGCCTTATCAAGGATATCGAGATCGTATACTCTGACTGGCAGACCGACGCTGAGGGTAACCCTATGCCTCTCTACTGTGTCTTAACCTTTGCTGATGGTTCGGTGATGAACCTTGGTATGCAGAATGGCAAGCTTGTTCTTGCCTACGACTCGTTGTTTGTGCCTTATGGTGGCGAGATGCCATTCCTTGTGGATGTTGAGGATGCTGCCGACTTTATGACTACCATGCCTAAGGGTTGGGAGTGCGACGTGGTGTTCGAGCCTAAGAAGGATCGCATGACGCTCAACTTCACAGCACCTACATACGAGGATATTCAGTCGGGTGCTGCCTTGCAGAGTGGCGTGGCTAAGCTCATGGTAGTATTCAACAACGGTTCATCGGCTATTGCAAGCATCAAGCTCTCGACAAACCCAGCTAACGCTTACTTCACCCAGGAGGGTGTCTATGTCGAGGTGGGCTACGGCACTAACTTTATCCTCTGCGGCATTATGCCTACAGCTAGCTTTAAGGCTGACACCATGATCAAGAACTGTAACAACGTGCTCGCAGGTGGTACATCGCAGTATGTCTACCAGCTTGCATTCATGGAGTCGCTCACAGAGTTCGTGCCTTACAAGGAGATGCGCTCGCAGGGTATGGTGGCTGGCACCGAGTACACATTCTGGTACGTATCGCCACGCACCAATGATGAGGGCGAGATGTATGTCGATGCTAACGAGCTTACAACACTATCTTACACCCACAGCTCAGTGGAGTTTGCTGTGACCGAGGCTTCGTTCTTCGACGTGAAAGTGACACTTGATGTGCTTGGTTCACAGCCATATATGCTCGGTCTTGTTGAGGCCTCTGAGTTCAATGCTGCGGAGCTCGCAACATACTATACCGACAACTACGACTACCTCTCAGCATCACGCGAGGATGTTAACTATGCTGGCTCACTCCTCGAGCTCTTGGAGCGCACATCACAGAAGCTCGACTATGGCACTGAGTATGTTCTCTACTACATTGCCAAGAACGACTCACGTGTGATCCTCGAGGATAACGTCTACAACTGGTCATTCTCGACCCAGGGCTTCACTAAGGGTGGTGATATCGAGATCGTTACTCGTAACCCTGTTGTCGACTACACATCTATTGAGATGGAGATTGGCTCTAACGATGAGTTCATCGCCTTGTTCTACAACGCTATGCCTTCATACATGGCTAGTGCTTATCCTGACGACAACTATATCATCGATATGCTCCTTATGGATGGCGTTCAGGTTATCTCAAACAAGAGCGTGATGGCTAAGTATGAGGGTGGTGAGCCTGGCGATAAGGTTACATTCTTCGCCGTGGCTGTAGACTCAGAGGGTAACATCGGTAAGCCTTTCAAGCAGGAGTACACGTTGAAGACTTTTGAGTACAACGACCTTGAGCTTACACTCACCCTCATGGACTACAAGGTGGATAGCACAATCATCACACCATCGTGCGAGGGTGCTGTGAGCTACCGCTACATCTACTGCCCTGTGGATGATAACAAGTGGAAGGAGGTATATGGCGGCTCAGCTAAGAAGGCTGGTGAGTATATCCTACAGAATCCTAACGCTTCGGATGTTTACGACACAGCTAAGGCTGAGGATGCCCTCGTAGATGGTAGCATCTTCCTCCAGGGTCTTAACACCGAGACAGAGTATATCCTTGTTTGCGTTGCCGTAGATGCTACAGGCCTCACATCGCAGCCTGCAACATGCTACTTCGAGCCTATCGCCAACATCGGTATCATGGTTAAGCGTTCAGATCCTAACTGGGCTGAGGGTAAGCCAGAGATCATCATGGGCGAGACACAGGAGGTTGAGTTCTTCAACTTCGTGTGGTACACTAAGCCTCAGAAGGGCTACGTGGCATACTCTATGGTTGACCACCCAGGTAACCTCGTGAACGACTACTTCAGCACTAACATCAACACCCCTGAGAAGCTTATTGCCTACATCATCTCGGGTTGCGACAATGGTAGACGCGACTGCGGTCATAGATGCGAGTGGCAGGAGGACAACACCTACTCGCGTACTTGGACAACTATGGAGGATCTTAACGACGACGGTCGCTTCGATCCAGACGAGTATGTAGAGCATACCGAGACAGGTCTTCCAGGTGTTTATAACTTCTTCTTCTACGGTACTAAGGACGAGCACCTTATCTACGTAACATGGGTAGGCGAGGATGGTAACTTCCATGAGCCATTTGCATGGGATCCAACCAATAATGTAGAGGTTGAGCTTCAGTGGTAAGCTGACCATATCCCATTCACATAATAGTGCAGGAGAGTGAATAAAAAGTGTATTTTGTCGTTACGCTTGCCCTCAAAATGCTCATTTACGCTTTAGTAAACTCCGCTTTTTCGGGCTTCGCAAGCCTAAAACTACATCTTTTTATTCACTCTCTTAGGTTATGCAGGGGCTGACATTCATTGTCAGCCCCTGCTGTTTTTTTAGGATGAGGCGGACCAAGAGAGAGATCGTTTTCTGGGTGTTGCCGTGCGCTAAGGCCTCTGGGTAGAGTGAAAAAACAGAGCGCAGCGGTCCTTCCTACACCAGCCAAAGCAAAACACCAGCCTCTCTCTATTCCTCTTTATTACATTCCTGTTACACTTGTTGTGTTTCGATGTCATTAGAGTTAATAACGCATAAATTTAACGAAAAAAGTTTGCCTATCCTATTTATGATTTATAATTTTGTGTCGTAGAAATGAAAGAAACAATAATTATATAATAAGTTTATGTTACAACTATTCACACTTCTAGGTGCTCTGGGTATGTTCCTCTATGGAATGAACCTTATGAGCGCAGGATTGCAGAAGGCCTCTGGTAGTAAGCTACGTGGCTTCCTTACAGCAATGACATCTAACCCCTTTAAGGGCGTACTTACGGGCTTGGGCATCACCTCGGTGATCCAGTCGTCGTCGGCAACAACCGTTATGACCGTGGGTTTTGTCAACGCCGGACTACTCACCCTCTCGCAAGCTGTGGGTGTAATCATGGGTGCTAACATCGGTACCACGGTTACGGCATGGCTCGTATCGCTGTTGGGCTTCAAGGCCGACATATCGCTCTTTGCCGTGCCCCTCATGGCTCTAGGCTTCATCCTAAGCCTCTCGAAGCGAGATAAGCGTCGTCACATTAGCGAGCTTATCGTGGGCTTCTCGCTCCTCTTCCTCGGCCTCTCGCTGATGAAGGAGTCGGTGCCCGACCTTAAGGAGACTCCCGAGGTGCTCTCATTCATCCAGAATTGGACAAGCTATGGCTTTGGCTCGGTTCTCATCTTCCTTGTCTTCGGTACGGTGCTCACCCTTGTGCTGCAGTCATCCTCTGCGACGATGGCGCTCACCCTCATCATGGTGAACATGGGGTGGATACCCTTCGAGATGGGTGCTGCGATGGTGCTTGGCGAGAATATAGGTACTACGATCACGGCTAACATTGCTGCAGCTGTGGGTAACGCGAATGCCCGTCGTGCAGCTATGGCACATACGCTCTTTAATCTCTTCGGCGTGTGCTGGGCGTTGCTCTTCTTCCGCCCATTCCTTGCGCTTATCGGCACTATAATCACTTGGTTTGGTCTACCCAACCCTGTGGAGATCGACCCATCTACTGCTATGACGATGACCGAGGATCAGAGTATGGCTACGCTCTATGGAATATCGATGCTCCACACCTTGTTCAACACATTTAACACAATCATCCTTGTATGGTTTGTGCCTGTGATAGTGAAGATTGTAAGCGCGATGATCAAGGATAGATCCTCAGCAGATGAGGATAATGTCAAGCTCAAGTATATCTCTGCAGGTCCACTCTCGACAGCCGAGCTATCTGTTGAGCAGGCGCGTAACGAGGTAGTCCACTTTGCCGAGATCTCACGTCGCACCGTGGATCACCTTCGCAAGGCCTTTGCAGCGCGTAACGATAAGGAGTTTGAGGCAGCACGCCAGAAGCTCGTGAAGTATGAGGAGATCTCGGATCGCATTGAGTATGAGATTGCTCAGTTCCTCAACTCGCTACCCGAGGATAGCATCTCGGAGCAGACACGTACCGAGACAAAGCGCATGTATAAGATAATCGGCGAGCTTGAGAGCCTTGGTGACTCGGGCGAGAGCGTTAGCCGCATCCTTGCACGCCGCAATAGCCACTCTAAGAGCTTTAGCGAGGAGCAGTGTGCCAAGCTTGAGACGATGCTTGGGGCGTTGGACAAGGCATACGCAGTTATGATCGATAACCTACGTCAGGAGCACTTCGACCACCTAGGTCTTCGCCTAGCTACCGACTGCGAGATCGAGCTCAACGAGCTGCGTAACAACATCCGCGAGGAGGAGATTCGCAAGATCGAGCAGGATGGTGCAAACTACCAGTCTAGCGTCTACTACCTCGACACCGTGTCGGAGCTTGAGCGTATGGGAGATTTTATAATCAATATCTCGCAAGCACTTGAGAAGTAGCGGGAAGCTGAATAAAAAGTCTTTTTCTTCAACTTTTAAACAGTAAGGGGATGGCTAAGAAATTAGTCATCCCCTTTGGTTACAGGTAATTGAAAATTGATTAGTAGCCCCTCCGGACTCGAACGGCTTTAGCCGTAGAGCCGATACCGAAAAAAAATAGCGCAGGGCGCAAGCCCGAGCAATAAACTGCTGTCTTATCGGCTCAACCCGCACAAAGTGAGTAGTGCCGAAACTTTTTGTGTAGTAGTAATCACTACCGCATGTGCGGCGGGATGTAGTGAGTGTGAATGGAGCAAGCTCCAAATTCACGCGCACCACATCCCGTGGACTACGCCAGTAGTCTGTGATTACTACTCTTCTTTGAAACAAAAATAGAATAAGCCAAAACTTATCCTAATGGTAGCCCCTCCGGGACTCGAACCCGGATTTAAGGTTTAGGAAACCTTCGTTCTATCCCTTGAACTAAAGAGCCATGATCGGGTGGAGTTTCATTGTTCCAAACGCCAGATTATGCAAATATACAAAAAAAATGTCATTCGCAAAATATGTCTACCGAAATATTGCGCATATTAGCTAAATTATGATCTATTTCAACCAAACTTAAAATCGCGTATGGAAAAAATACACAAATTTATTTCGTGTAAGCAAACGGTGTAACTATCAGAATAGTAGTGTATTGTATGTTGTAGTGTCTTTGCTTAGCGTTTTGTCTATGAGAAAATTGGTTGAAAGCTGTTGGTACTCCACAAAAAATAGTTATCTTTGCAGAGTTGAATACAGAATATATAAACCAAATATATTATGTTGGAGAGAAATTTGATCAAGATTTACGAGCAGAGCTTCCGCAATAACCGTGAGATGTCTGCTCTGACCGACTACTTCAAGGGCGAGACATTCTCATATTATGGGCTTGCTAAGGAGGTTGCAAAGCTCCATCTCATGTTCAAGGAGATGGATATCCAGCAGGGTGACAAGATTGCGCTCATTGGTCGTAATAATACGCGTTGGTGTATTAGCTATATAGCAACAATTACCTATGGAGCAATCATCGTTCCTATCCTTCAGGACTTTAACCCCACCGATGTTGTCAACATCATCAACCACTCTGAGAGCCGTCTTTTGTTCCTCGGCGACAACTTCTGGGACGATATCGAGGCAGATCAGATACCTCAGATCGAGGCAGCTATCTCGCTTACCGACTTCCATGTTATCTATGAGCGCGATGGTCAGAAGTGTACCGAGTACATGAAGAATATGCTTACCCACTATCGTGAGGCATATCCTCGTGGCTTCACCTCTGACGATATCGCATATCCTGATGTGCCTAACGATAGCATCTGTCTGCTCAACTATACCTCGGGTACTACAGGCTCATCGAAGGGTGTTATGCTTACGGTGAATAACCTCACGGGTAATGTCAGCTTCGCCATGGATATGGTCAATCCTAAGAATGGCGAACACTACTTCCGTAAGGGTGGTCGTACGCTCTCGTTCCTCCCTTTGGCTCATGCCTATGGTTGTACCTTCGACTTCCTCTCGCCTCTGGCTTGCGGTGGTCACATCACACTCCTAGGTCGCATCCCATCGCCCAAGATCCTTGTTGAGGCTATGAAGGTTACGCGCCCCAACATCATCTGCTCGGTGCCTCTCATCCTCGAGAAGGTCTACCGCAAGAGCATCTTGCCAATGTTGGAGAAGGCACCTATGAGTATCGCAATGCGCATACCTCTTATCAACACGGCTATCTACTCAACCATCCTCTCGCGCCTTATGGAGCAGTTTGGCGGCTGTATCGAGATCTTTATCGTGGGCGGTGCTGCGCTCAACCCCGAGACCGAGGCATTCCTCCAGAAGATCAAGTTCCCAATTACGGTTGGTTACGGCATGACCGAGTGTGCTCCTCTTATCAGCTTTGAGAATCCATCATGCTTCAAGCCAGGCTCTTGTGGTCGCATCTTGCCAAGCCACCTGCTTGAGGCTAAGATCAACTCTTCGGATCCTAAGAATATCCCTGGCGAGTTGTTGGTGCGTGGCGAGCATGTTATGAAGGGCTACTATAAGAATGAGTCAGCTACGGCGTCTGTCCTTGAGGGCGAGTGGCTGCACACGGGCGATATGTGTACTATGGACGAGGATGGCACGCTCTACATCCGTGGTCGTTGCAAGACTATGATCCTCTCTGGCTCGGGACAGAACATCTACCCCGAGGAGATCGAGGAGCGTCTTAACAACCTCTATATGGTTGCTGAGTCGTTGGTTATCGAGAATAATGGTCGTCTTACGGCTCTTGTTGTTCCCGATTACGAGCTAGCAAATGCCGAGGGTGTCGACATGAACCGCCTTCCAGAGATCATGGAGGAGAACCTTAAGCAGCTCAATACGATGGTTGCCTCGTACGAGAAGGTTGCCAACATCGTTATTCACCGCGAGGAGTTTGTCAAGACCCCTAAGCGTTCTATCAAGCGTTATCTTTATAGTGCTGAGCGACTTAATCTCAATTAGTCTGCTTTGTCAGTAGATACTTTAAGGAAGCTGAATAAAAAGTGTATTTTGTCGTTACGCTCGCCCTCAAAATCCTCATTTACGCCTAGTAAACTGCGGTTTTTCGGGCTTCGCAAGCCTAAAACTACATCTTTTTCTTCAACTTCACAATAAGGGGATGACTAATTTACTTTTTAGTCACCCCCTTCTTCTTTGGTATCTCTTGCCTAGAACGGCATATCATCGACTACGCCAGCTGCGGCTGAGTAAGTGCCCTGGGGCTCCTCGGCAAATGGTGGCATGTCGGGCATTGCGGGTGCTGCCACAGGCTGTAGGGGCTGTACGCGCCATGCACGCACGTCGGTGTACCAGCGACCCTGATAGTTGCGGCTCTCGATGTCGAACGACACGGTGTACATCTCGCCCACACGAAGCGTTGCCACGTCCTGACCCTTATTCATAAATGTTACGGCTATCTCCTTGCCATACTGCTTGTTAGGCTGCTCGAAAACAACCGTCTGACGCTCCCATGTGCCACGTGCCGACTGTCCCGACACTGGAGGAAGAATCTCTAATACCTTACCTTCAAATTCCATATCTTATTCTGTTTTAACATTTTATTCTTACGTACTCTCTCCACTCTTCTTTCCCGTCATTGCGAGAGCCGTCAGGCTCGTGGCAATCTCATTGGCAGTGTGCTAAGCAGGAGATTCCCACACTCGTTTCACTCGTTCGGAATGACGAAAGCTGACACTCCTCTCTGCTTTTCTGTCATTGCGAGAGCCGTCAGACTCGTGGCAATCTCATTGGCTGTGCGCTAAGCAGGAGATTCCCACACTCGTTTCACTCGTTCGGAATGACGAAAGCTAACTCTCCACTCTGCATTCCCGTCATTGCGAGAGCCGCTAGGCTCGTGGCAATCTCATCCGAAGTGCGCTTCATAGGAGATTCCCACGGTCGCTAAAGCTCCCTCGGAATGACGAAAGCTAACACTCCTCTCTGCTATGCTACTTGGCATTTGATGCCAAGCTCCTCGACACGAGCAGCAATAGCACGAAGCTCCTCCTTCTCGACCTTCTCGAGTGTCTGGCATGGTGTGTCGCGGTCGAGCGAGTATACCATCACCTGCTTAGGTGCTATCTCCTTGATAAGGCGCAACCACGCCTCCACCTCCTCGTCGGTGGTGTTGTCGACGCGCTTGCCGAGATATTCGCCACGGAGGAACATTGTCTGCACGATGAGCTCGCCATTGAACATCTTAAGAAGCTCCACGGTGCGCTCCACGGTGTACGCACCCTGTGGCTTGTTGATCAACTGCACCGTCTCGTCAAATGCCGAGTCGAGCTTTAGGATGTTGTTGTCTACGCGTAGCAGCGCACGACGCACATCGTCGCGGTGTATCTGCGTGGCGTTCGAGAGCACCGACACCTTTGCCGAGGGGCAGTGCTTGTCGCGCAGAGCTATGGTGTCGTTGATAATCTGCTCAAACTCAGGATGTAGAGTAGGCTCGCCATTACCTGCGAAGGTGATCACGTCGGGCGGTGTGCCCTCGCCAACCATCTTTGCAAGTGTCGTGTCGAGCATTTCTCGTACGTCGTCGCGCGCGTTGAAGCGACGCTTGCCAGGGTGCTCATCGTTCCAGCCGCACTCGCAGTATATGCAGTCGAAGCTACATAGCTTTGAGTCTATGGGTAGGAGGTTGACGCCAAGCGAGAGGCCTAGGCGTCGTGAGCGTATTGGACCAAATATGATATTATCGTATAGCGATGTCATCTCTGTTGATTATGTGGTTATTACTCTACTTTGTACCCTTTGAGCCTCCAAGTTTTGCACCATGCTTTGCCTGATAAGCAAATATATTCTCCGAGTAGCTTGTGGTCTTAAACTCCGAGTCGCGCTTACGCTTGAATGCCACGGCAATAAGCCTATCTACTAGCTCGTCGAACTTTATGCCCGTAGCCTCCCATAGGTAGAAGGATAGCGAGCCAGGGATGGTGTTAATCTCATTCACGAAGATGTCGCCCGTAGCCTCGTCGATCATAAAGTCGATGCGCGACACGCCGTCGCATGCCAACACACGGAATGTCTGGCAGGCGGTCTTGCGAATGAATGCTGTAACCTCGTCGGGGAGGTTTGCTGGGATCTCACGAACGGTAGAGTGCATGCCCTCCGAGGGCTTGTTCTTGCCGCCACCGAGATACTTATCCTCGTAGCTTAGGATCTCGCCTGAGCGCACTGGTGCCTCGCATACCGATGGCTCGCAGTCGTAGTAGTCGCCGAGCACCGAGCAGTTGATCTCCTTAAGTCGCTCCACAAGACGCTCCACGATGATACGCTTCGAGTATTTGATGGCGTTGTCTACGGCATCTATGAGCTCCTCGCGGTTGTGTACCGCCTTGATGCCTACCGACGAGCCGAGGTTTGCTGGCTTCACGATAAGGGGGTAGCTGAGCTTCTCGCTACGCTCCACGCATGCTTCGCGCTCCGATAGCCACTCCTTGTCCGAGAACCATGTGTACTCAACCACTGGTATGCCACTCTCCTTGAGGATCATCTTCATCGTGATCTTGTCCATGCCGTTTGCTGATGCAAGAGGGTTGGGGCAGGCGTATGGGATGCCTGTCATCTCGATGAGTCCCTGGAACGAGCCATCCTCGCCCGATGTGCCGTGCAAGCAGGGTAGTATCACGTCGATGGCGCATATACGCTCGCTGCCAAATAGTGGCTTATGCACCTTGTATAGGTTGTTATCGCCATATACGGGGCGGAAGTAGACCTCCGTAACGCTCTTAAGCAGCGTGTTCATGTCGCGATAGTTGTCCGTTGTGCGGAGCTTGTCGCCAGTGTACCAGCGACCCTCCTTTGAGATGTATATAGGCACGATGTTGTACTTCTCCTGGTTCATCGCTGCCATTGTCTGTGCCGCTGTGATCACCGAGATCTCGTTCTCTACAGAGCGACCTCCAAATATTACACCTACATTAATCTTCATATTATCAGTTATTTATACGTTTCTATTTAAATGAGTCGGGCAGATCATTCTCGTAAAGCATGACATCGCCCTGCTTCAATCGAGGCTGAAGCTCCGACATAGCTTCGCTAAAGGATGCTACGCAGCGTAGTTGCTCCTCGGGATAGCCCCCTTCGGCTAGTCCCTCAACTATCGCCTTGCGGTTCACCTCGTTGATGACATATACTCCGTCAGGCTTGACGTTGGCTATATATCTACCAAACTCCTTGTTGTTCTCATACTGCTTGGCTCCCATCTCCACAAATCCTGGCGTTAGCACGTAGCGTCGTCCCTCGCACTTAAAGTTGCTCAGCACCTCAAGTGCCATCTTCGCACCCGTGGGGTTCGAGTTGTAGGCATCGTCAAGTATCGTGATGCCACCGTTGCGGCGCATGCTCAGGCGATGTTCGATCTGCTCAATCTGACGCACTGCACGTCGCTGTGCCTCTGTCGACACCCCTAGTTTGTCGGCTATGGCAAGCGATGCAAGGATGTTAAGCACGTTACCTCGACCGAGGATGTGTGTGGCAAAGGTCGCTGTTGTGCCGTCGTTTGTTTGTAGCTTAAACTCGGTCTCCTCCGAAGAGTAGGCTATCTCTGTTGCGCGATAGTCAGCCCTCTGGTTTGCGATGCCGTATGTGGCAACCTTTACTCCGTGTGCCTTGATATGGTTGAATGCGCTCTCCGAGTCGATGTTTACCACTCCGAAACCACTCTCGGGGAGTGCCTCTATAAGCTCAAACTTTGTGCGTGCCACGTTCTCCACTGAGCCGAATGTCTCCAGGTGCATCTCGCCCACAGAGGTGATGATGCCCATCTCGGGGGCTACGAGGTCGCATATCTCCTTGATGTCGCCACGCTGCTTAGCTCCCATCTCCACGATGAATACCTCGTGGTGAGGCTTCAGATGCTCGCGTATGGTGCGCACCACGCCCAGCGTAGTGTTGAAGTTGCCAGGTGTCATCAGCACGTTGTACTTCTCCGAGAGTATGCGGTAGAGGAAGTGCTTTGTCGATGTCTTGCCAAAGCTACCCGTGATGCCTATGATACGTAGGTTGGGCATTGCGCGCAGTCGTCGCTTGGCATCGTTATAGTACCAACGCGAGATCGCCATCTCGAGAGGTCGGTTTATGAGGTTGGCTACTATGGTCCAGTAGTCCAACGTGAGGAGCATCATCACAAGTAGGGTGTACTCCACGAAGAGTATGTGCGTCAGCGTCACTATCGCTGCTGTGAGTGCTAGACGTGTGAATATAAGACGCTTAACACGCATCGTGTAGACCAGCGCAATCTTATATTTTATCGAGAACTCAGCAATGGCAATCACCATCATCCATGCTCCAAAAATCACGAGTGCAGCCACGTGGTCAGATAGGGCGAATGTAGCTCCCGCGAGCAGAGCGACGATGTTCATCATCGAGTGCCACTCGCCTGTTGAGCGTAGCCAGCGGTTGTAACGCTCTGTGCGATAGCTGTTCTGCTGGAACATCTGCACCGAGTAGCGTGTTGTTGCCAGTAGGTATACTACCCACGCGGCAGTGAATATGTATGTCGCTATGCTCATCGTTACTCGATTTTAAGGAATGATTTTAGTGTCTGCGCCCACAGCTGAGGCTGCTCGAGCATTGCAAAGTGTCCAGCCCCCTCTGCTATCACGAGTCCCGAGTCGGGTATTAGGCGTTTCATCTTGTGTGCATCGCTCAGTGGCGTTGCGGTATCTTTATCACCCCAGAAGAGGAGTGTTGGTGCTGTGATCTTTGGCATCAGGTGGCATAGATCCTCATTCACGCACTTCGAGAGTATCGCTCGCATCATTGGTGTTGCGCGGTTGTAGTCCGACGATCCCGCCTTTGCACGTCGCTGGTCAATGAGCATTTGTGCCTTATGTCTGCCAATGAGCAGCGGCAGGGTGTGCTTCATCAGCTTGAAGCTATACACCTTGACGTAGTAGGATAGCGCACGTCTTGGCTTTACGCCCGCCGCGTCGGTAAGAACTATGTTGCGCACCTCGTTGCGCGAGGCAAAGAGTATCGACACACGTCCCCCGAAAGAGTGTCCTATGAGTGTTGGTCGCTCAATGTTTAGCTCTCTGGTTAGAGCCTCTATCGAGCGTGTGTACTCCTCCACGCCCCACACCTCAGTAGGCTCGGCACTCTCGCCAAATCCTGCGAAGTCTACGGCGATGAGGCGGAAGTGTTTCGCTAGCAGCTCTCGCGTGGGACGCCAGATGTTGTGGTCGCACCCCCAGCCGTGCAGGAGTATTACCGTATCTCCTTCGCCCTCTATGGTGTAGGCAAGTTCTATGTCGTTGTATATGTAACGAGCATCCATACTCTTTATAAGTTCTCTAAAGCCTATAGCAGCATTACTATAAATACGATAGGTATATCACCCTTTATTGTGTAGACGATGTCTGACGTGTAGGTCGATTTACCACCATATACATACTCACCGTCGAAGGTCAGCAATATATCCTTCGAGTATTTGCTCTTGCCTGAGTATAGGTAGCGTCCATCGAAGGTGTATAGTATGTCCGATGAGTACTTTGAGTCTCCGCGGTAGATATATTCGCCGTCGTATGTGAGTAGAATGTCAGCCTTTAATTTGGAGTTTCCCTTGTAGAGGTGTATTCCGTCAAACGAGTACTGAATATCTTTAGAATAGGTGTGGTTTCCCCTATATATGCTTTTGTCCTTTACAATATACTTTATATCTGACGAGAATGTCGATTTTCCCTTATAGATATATGACTGAGCCATTGATGGTAGTGCTACTACGAGTAGGCATATTAGAAGTATAAGTCGTTTCATCTTAGTCAATATTTTAGGTTCTTGATCTTCTCTCTCGCTCTTTGCGGTCACTCCTCGATCTATTGGTTGCGGTGTTGTTGGTCTATCGTCCTAAATGGGTGTTTCTTGCGTCACTAGTTATGAAGAGGGGCTGACCAATATCTCTCGGCCAGCCCTCTTATTCTCAGAGTGACTATAAAGGGTGGTCCCTCTCTATTGTTGAAGTTTTACACCTCTAAAGTTTCTGAAATTCACCTCTCAGCACATTGCTCTCTGTTCATTGCTTACTCTCTCCTCTCTCCACTCTGCTTCTCCGTCATTGCGAGAGCCGTCAGGCTCGTGGCAATCTCATTGGCTGTGCGCTAAGCAGGAGATTCCCACACTCGTTTCACTCGTTCGGAATGACGAAAACAAACTTTCCTCATTCCTCTTCCTCGTCCTCTTTTCCACTTCCATCTTTCCACTCTCCTCACTCAGCCCCCTTGGGTTATGAGATGTTGAGGTCGAGTAGTTGGTCGGGTGCCGCTTGCTCCATTTCGAGGAACATGCTATACATTGCTTGTAGGTCGTCAGCTCTTTCGGCACCGCCCACTGTGACATACATGTTCCACTGGCACTGGAGTCGCACTATGCCCTCCATGAGTGCTGGTGTTGCTAGCACTCGCTCTTCGGGTGCGAGTATGAGTACGCTGTCTACGTCGGTGTACTGAGCGAAGTACTGTATCATGATTATCGTGTCGTGTAGCTTAGACACGCTTCGGAGCTCAAAGTTCTCGGGTGAGCAACCTAATGCTGATAGTCTGTCGATTAGCGGCATTAGGTTCTGGTCACCGAACTCTCTGCACTCGCGAACCTTTATTATACCCACCTTTACAAATGGGTCAGCGGTCTCTGTACTTTTCACACGATACATGCTTTGCGAGAGGTCAACGAGTTATCTTAGCGGATGAACTTAGCCATTGCGCGCTCCTGAGAAGGGTACTTCTTTACGATCTCCTTGTAGCACTGCTGTGCCTTCTCGTTGTCGCCCATTGCCTCGTAAACCAAAGCAAGCTTCTTAGAGTATGTTACATAAGTGTGCTCGTCGTTGCTAGCCTCCGAAGCCTTTGCGAACTCGGTAGCTGCTGTCTGAAGGTCGTTCTTCTCAACAGCGATGTCGCCACGAAGGCCATATACCTTTGCGTTAAGCATCTCACCTGCAGCACCCTCAGCATCCTTGTAGTTTGCCAACTCAGCCTCAGCCTTCTCGATGTCGCCAGCCTCAAGTGCAGCTACTGCTGCGAGGTAGAAGGCGGTGTTTGCAGATGCAGTGCCCTCGTACTCCTCCTGAAGCTTGTCGAAGCCCTCGATGCTGTTTGCGCCGTTAAGCTCGTTAGCCACAGCGATGCTTGCCGACTGCTCCTTCACTTCGGCGCGGCCATCTGCGTAGTTCTTGATGATGAAGTAGGCGCTGAGTGCCAAGCCTACGATGATAAGTGCCCACAACAACTTGTTGCCGTGCTTGTCGAAAAATAACTCCAACTTACCCTTAGTCTCAACCATGAGATCAGTCTCGGGTGTCTGTACATTGTTTGCCATAAATACTATTTGTTTTTTAATTATTAAGTCTTGCGTATGCTCTTACGTCTGTTTCAACTTACAAAAGTACAATAAAAAGTTTTAATTTCATAGCTTTTAGAGTAAAAAAATGGGTGTGCGAAAAAAATGTTGCATTGCACCGAAAAAAAATGTATCTTCGCACTATGAATTGTGCTCAATTTAGGATTGTGCTATGCGTAGATATGGCGTGAGAAATAATCTGTTGTGCCTCATGGCTTTAACGCTTGCTATCATGGCAGGTTGCGAGTCCGTTATCGAGGAGTCGCCCTCGTATGAGGAGAGCTCTATTGTGCATGTTGGCGACCCTGCTCCGCCGTTTGAGATTTGCTCTATTGATGGCGATACTCTTGTTATGCCCATGCAGAGGGCTACGCTGCTAATTCTATTTTCGCATACGTGCTCTGATTGTCAACATCTTATGACCGATCTGCAACAGAGCATTGGCGATGGTGAGCATAGTTATAATATTATGGCTATCTCGCGTGGTGGTACGCAGCAGGAGCTCGAGGCTTTTCGTAACGAGTATGAATTGCGATTTCCGATAGCTGCCGATGTGGATAAGTCGATATACTCGATGTATGCAACTATGTATGTGCCACGTTGCTATGTAGTTGATCAGCAGGGCATAGTGAGATTTGTCACGTTTGAATATGAGGCGGGTGATGTTGATAGGCTGCTCGCCGAGCTAAGTAAGTTTATAAAGTAACCCTATGATTTTAGATACGCTCTCGATAATAAATTTTAAGAATATCGCCGAGGGGCAGATTACGCTCTCGAAGCAGATAAACTGCTTTGTGGGCGACAATGGTGCTGGCAAGACTAATATCTTGGATGCTGTCCACTACCTCGCCCTTGCGCGCTCGATGCATACCATCACCGATTCACAGAGTGTGCGTCATGGCGAGGAGGGCTTTGTTGTGGATGGCAACTTTAAGCATGACGATGGTCGCCCCGAGAGGGTGGTGTGTGGCTATCAGCGACGCGCCGGCAAGACTCTTAAGCGCAATGGCAAGGAGTACGAACGCCTCTCGGAGCATGTGGGTAGCTTCCCTATCGTTGTTGTCTCGCCCTCCGATACGGCACTCATCAGCGACTCTGCCGAGGAGCGTCGAAGATACGTCAATCGCTTCCTATCGCAGATTGATCGCGGCTATATGTCGCAGCTAATTCGCTATAACTCAGCACTTCAGGAGCGTAATAAGCTCCTGAAGACTAACCCCTCGGAGGAGATGCTTCTGATCTACGATGCGATGCTCTCAGCTTCGGCAGATGCTATCTTTAAGCGACGCACCGAGATTGTTGGTCAGCTTAAGCCTCTTGTTGAGGAGTACTATGCAATGCTCTCGGATGAGCGCGAGAGTGTTGATATCGAGTATCGTTCGGAGCTTCAAAATGGATCTCTTGCGGAGCTGCTACTGCAGTCGCGCCAGAAGGACTTTGTCAACGAGTTTACCTCGGTGGGTGTTCATCGCGATGATATTCAGTTCTCCATTGGTGGTTTTGCACTGCGTAAGTTCGGCTCGCAGGGTCAGCAGAAGTCATTCCTCATAGCCCTCAAGCTTGCTGAATATCGTCTTTTGGCTGAGCATGTTGGCGATAAGCCTATATTGCTGCTCGACGACCTCTTCGACAAACTAGATATGAGGCGTGTTGCTCAGCTCCTACGTCTTGTGAGTGGCGATATGTTTGGTCAGATATTTATCACCGATTGCAATAAGCATCGTCTGCAACACACTCTGAGCGAGGCGGGTGTGGAGTATCAGTTGTTCCATGTTAACGATGGTTCTGCTACGCTATGAAACGTACCCGTACACAGAGCATTGGCGAGATCCTTGAAGACTTCTTCAAGCGACCCTACGTAGCCGCTAAGGTTGCCGAGGGGCGTCTTCCCGACTTTTGGCGCGAGATCGTGGGTGAGTATGTCGCAGGGTATACGCGTGAGTTGCGCCTCGAGAACCATGTGTTGTACATCACTGTTAGCTCATCTGTTGTGCGCAACGAACTCTTTTACCGTCGCGATGAGCTGCGTAAACTTCTCAACGATAGGGCGGGCATCAATCTTATCAATGCCTTGATCATTAGGTAGATGTAGCTCTCATAAAAAAGTAAGGGTCCTCTTCTTGCGAAGTGGACCCTTAAGGTTCTTTCGTTAAAGAAAGAGACTATTTAACTGCATTAACGATTGCCTCAAATGCCTTTGGCTCGTTGAGTGCAAGGTCAGCCAAAACCTTACGGTTGAGGGCGATACCCTTAACATTCATCTTGCCGATAAACTCTGAATAGGTCATACCGTACATGCGAACTGCAGCGTTGATACGAACGATCCACAATGAACGATATGTTCTCTTCTTCTCGCGACGGTGTGCATAGGCAAACTGCAAACCCTTCTCGACAGTGTTTTTCGCAACTGTCCATACGTTTCCCCTTGAACCAAAGTTACCCTTGGCAAGTTTCAAAACCTTCTTTCTTCTTGCGCGTGACGCAACAGCGTTGACTGAACGTGGCATAAATTAAAAGTTTTTGATAGAGCTGATAGCGGCGTGATTCTCTCACACTCTTTGGGGCTATTGTGCTCCGTTGTTTAAAAAATAAGTTTTCTTTTTTTTACTACTGCTTTTCGAGTTAGTCGCTAATTACTTAACGAGCAACTGCTTGATCTTAGCCTCATCGGCTGGTGAAACGATACCTGAGTAGCAAAGGTTACGCTTACGCTTGTTAGTCTTTTTGGTCAGGATGTGACTGTGATAAGCATGCTTACGCTTGATCTTACCTGTGCCGGTGAAAGAAAAACGCTTCTTTGCAGCGGCATTTGTTTTCATTTTTGGCATTGTTACAAAAGTTAAATTAGTTAATAATAGCGCGCAAAGGTAACAAGAATAATTTAAACAGCCAAGAAATATCCTATCTAAATATTATTTATATGCTATTTCTCAGCTCTTTTTTAGCTCGTCCAACACTCATTAGTCGTTGTTACACTCTACTTCACCAGCTTTAGGCGAGCCACCACTGGGAGGTGGTCGGAGAATGTTGCGCTCTCGTCGGCTGCGTAGTCCTTGGTCTCGAAGCCCTCGCTACGAAGAATATAGTCTATGCGCAGCAGACCACGCATAGGGCGGAATGTGTAGCCGTAGCCATTGCCACTCTCCACAAAGGTGTCGTAGAGGTTTTCGCTGATGAGTCCATAGACATACGACATTGGAGTGTCGTTGAAGTCGCCGCACACGATCTGTCGGTAGGGCGTGTTGTCCATGATGTAACGTATTGTGTCGACGTGTGTTGCGCGTATTGATGAGTTGTCGGCAATGCGGTTCACGATGCTACGCATGCGGTCTCCATCCTGAAGTATCTTGCCGCGTGCTATATCCTCCGAATCATCTGCCGAGATGCTCATCGTGTAGAGGTGGTTGTTGAAGATACGTATGGTGTCGTGCATGAAGAGGATGTCGCACCACTGCGATGTTCCGCGTCCCTCGCCTGAGATGCTTCCCGAGTTGATGATAGGGTAGCGGCTGTAGGTGCGTACGGCGTACTCTCCACCCTCGACAGCATCGGCAGTGTAGAACTTGTCGTAGCGGTGCTCAAAGAGGGTATCTATAGAGTTGATGCCACGTGCCTCGCGTGGGAACTCCTGAAGACACAAAATATCTGGCAGGTTGCCCTTCGATAGATACTCAACATAGCCTATCACGTCGCGTCTACCCTCATCGTTGTAGAATCCGCGCACGTTGTGTGTAAGGATTGTGAACTCGTTTCTCTCCTCGGGGATCTCCTTCTCGACCATCATCGCCGTTTTGTAGAAGTCGTCAATGCGGAATGCACCAGGGATCAGGAGTATGGCAAAGATGAGTGCCATAGTCCAACGACGTAGAACCAGCCACAGCAAAGTGCATACCAACACCATCAGATAGAGTATCGGCGTAAATAGACCTACGATGGTAAACTGCCCGAACATTGCCGGTGGAACAAAGGGCGTGAGGTAGGCAATTACCAGCGCGAGGCTTAGCGATAGGGATATCGCTAGGAGTATGATCGTAAAGAGCGTAGCGAAAAATGAGTGCTTCTCGCCACCCTTTTTAGTGTCGAATATGCCGTTATAGTGTGATCTCTCTTTTGATGCCATATATCTTAGTTTTAGGTTAGTATCTATATCGTTGTCTATCGCGGTATCTCCACCACATGAGCATTAGCCAGCCCCAGAACATACCTCCAAGGTGGGCGAAGTGTGCTACGCTATCCATGCGTCCCGAGACGCCAAATAGTAGCTCGACAAGACCGTAGATTATTACAAACCACTTTGCCTTCATCGGTATTGGTGGGAAGAGTAGCATGATTGTGGCATTGGGATGAAGCATGCCGAATGCCAGGAGCAGACCAAAGACAGCTCCCGATGCACCTACTGTAGGCGACCATAGGTACTGGTGATAGGCTATCGAGCCCCTTGTCAGGTGCATGAGGTCGATCTCTGCCATTCCTAGCTGCACAAGTCCAGCTCCTATGCCACACACGAGGTAGTAGGCGAGAAAGCGTTTTGTGCCCATCTCCCACTCTAGGCCTCGTCCGAACATCCAGAGTGCAAACATGTTGAAGAAGAGGTGTGAGAAGCCTCCGTGCATGAACATATAAGTCACTGGTTGCCAAATCTTAAACCATGGGCTCTCGACGGGAAATAGTGCGAAGAGCTCGTAGATTCGATTTTCATCAAGCAGCATCATTGCCAAGTAAACTACGCAGTTGGCAACAAGTATGTTGAGTACCGCTGGGGGTGTTACGTTTCTAAAGTTATTCATCTTGTGGTGTTATGCGCTGTGTTAGTTTCTCGATAGCTTTGCTCGAAGCTCATCGAGTGTTATCTCTGCCATTATGGGTGCTCCTGAGGGTGTGAAGCTGCGGTTTTCGCATCGCTCGAGTGATCTGAGTAGCTCCTCGACCTCCGCCGTGCGCACTCCTCGACCATAACCCGCGCTACCGCGTTGTGCCATGCGCTCAGCGAGGCGTTGCCTCTCGACATCTACTGGCATGTTACCCTCCTTGATCGACTGTACGAGTTCGTAGATCAGTTCATCAAGCGGTATGGTCATCTCCAATATTGCTGGTCGTCCCTCGACCGAGATGTGACCATCGCCACGATATGCTATCTCGAAGCCCAGTGCCGCAAACTCCGTTGCGTGGTTCTCCATTAGCTCGTACTCCTCGGTGGATAGCGTCAGCTCCTCGGCAAAGAAGAGTCGCTGCGAGGGTATTGCTCCACTAGGTATCGCCTGCATTATCTCCTCGAAGAGTATGCGCTCGCGCGCTCTGCGCAGGCTGACCACCACGCAACGTCCTCCGTAGAGCGATATGGCATATCCGCCGCCTACAGAGAGGGTCTCGCCAAAGGTAGCGAGGTCTGGCTTCATGCTCGACTCAACGTAGTCGAATGTACCCTGCTCAGCATCATCGTCGATATACTCGACCATTGAGCTGCTTCCCGAGCTAACCATCGTGTAGCACTCCTCCGAATCGCTAAGCCTCTTGTTCTGAGTCGCTATCTTTAGAGTGTCGTCATCGTTGTACGGTACGTCGAAGCCCGTAAATGGTATGTCGGGCATGGTTGCCGTAGGGTCGATATACTCCTCGTTAAATGGGTTGTACTTGCTGTTAGAGCCTATGCGTGGCTCATGGTATATGGTCTGTTCGCGTGTGTATGTCGGTATGTCAAGATGCTGTTCGAGCGAGAAGTCCATCATCGGCACAGCACCTGTTTTGGCTAGTGTCTCGCGGATGGCTGCCTGAAGGATCTGGAGTATGACATCCATGTCGGCAAACTTGACCGTGGTCTTCTGCGGATGTACGTTGACATCTACGCGCTCGGGATCTACCGTGATGTAGATGAAGTAAGATGGCATACACCCCTCGGGAATTAGCTTCTCGTAGGCGCGTATGATGGTGCGCTGCATGGTCTGCGAGTAGAAGTAACGACCGTTGACAAAGAGATACTGCTCGTTGTTACGCTTCTTGGCAGCCGACGGACGACCAATATATCCCTCGATGCGCACCACCGAGGTGTCCACCTCGACATCGAGGAGGTTTGCCTTGATATGTTTGCCAACAATGTCGACAATGCGTCCTGCACGGTTGGTGCTCTGCAGCGAGTAGACTATGGCGTCGTTCTGACGTAGCTCAAACTCAACACTGGGGTTGACAAGTGCTACGCGCTGGAACTCGCTCTTTATCTGTGACGCTAGGCGTGAGTTGTCGCCATCGATGAACTTGCGTCGCGAGGGCACGTTGTAGAAGAGGTTGCGCACCAAGAACTGCGATCCCTTGCTACATGCCACGGGTGTCTGCGCGCGGAACTCGCCGCCCGAGATTGTGGTTGATGTGCCAATGTCGTCGCTCTCTTGACGTGTGCGTAGCTCCACTTCGGCTACTGCGGCAATCGAGGCAAGAGCCTCGCCACGGAAGCCGAAGGTGTGTAGTTTGTAGACATCCTCGATCGAGGAGATCTTCGATGTGGCGTGACGGTCGAATGCCATGCGAGCATCTATTGCAGACATTCCGCAGCCGTCGTCGATGATCTGTATAAGCTCCTTGCCGCCATTCCTAAAGTTCACCTTTACGCACTTCGCCCCCGCGTCGATCGAATTCTCCATCATCTCCTTGACGACGTTCGATGGCGCGTTGACAACCTCACCAGCAGCTATCTGGTTGGCGACAATCTCGGGTAGAAGCTTTATGCGGTTCATCCTCTAGATGGGTTAATCGTTATCTACTATTGTAATCGTTTTGTTTCGCCACTCACTTTGCTTGAGCTCCTCGATAACTTCATCGTTGAGGGTCTCGATGCCCTCCATATTCTCAATGTCGATACTCTCGGTGACTATAAATTCGAGCATGCTCTGCTGCTCAGCACTCTGCTCGGATGTAACATTTGCAGCTTGGGCTGTCGTGCCATTCATTGCGGCCTTCTTCTCCTCGTCGGCAGCCACGACAAACTTCATGATGTAGGGCATTAGCCACATTATTCCCACGGCGATGGCCGCTGTGATGAGCATGAGGCTCATGAGCTTTGATCCACCAGCACTACGCTCACTCTCGCGCACAGCATCGCGCGCCTCACGTTGTGTGCGCACATACTTGCCCGGAGTGTACTCCTCGTTATCGCTCTCAGTCGAGGTGCCGTGAAGCAGCTTACGACGGTGGTTGCGCTCCTCCTTTACGGGGTCGTAGTAGCGAGGAATGTAGTTGAACTGCCTAGGTTTGGTCTTTGGTGGGCGGAATATTGACATGTGACTCGAAGAGTTTATTATCTAAAAAAGTTCTTCATTCGCTCAAAGATATTCTGGTTCTCAACGCCCGATGCCTGCTTGAAGTTAGGCTGCTCGGCAAGCTTCTCAACCAGCTTGCGCTCCTCCTTGGTCAACTCGTCAGGGATGGTGATGTCGACAACAACCATGATGTCGCCACGTCCGTAGCCGTTAACATCGGGAAGACCCTTGCCACGAAGACGCAATACCTTGCCAGCGTGTGTTCCTGGAGCGATCTTGATACGTGCCTTGCCATCGATTGTTGGCACCTCCACCTCGCCACCGAGAATAGCCGTTGTGACGGTGATGTTGAGGTTGTGTATCAGGTCGTTGCCGTCGCGCACAAGCTGTGGGTTGTGCTCCTCCTCGATGACTACGAGCAAGTCGCCATTCTGTCCTCCGTTGCGTGCGGCATTACCCTTGCCACGCACGGTGAGTACCATGCCATCGCCAACACCGGCTGGAATCTTAACCTCGATGATCTCCTGACCACGCTCCGTACCCTCGCCCGAACACTTCGAGCACTTATCCTTGATCACGCGACCCGTACCCTGACACGTAGGGCAGACACTCTGGGTCTGCATGCGGCCAAAGAATGAGTTCTGTACCGAGATGATATATCCCGAGCCATTACACTGCGAACATGTAGAGTATGATGATGAGTCCTTAGCTCCTGAACCACCACACGCTGAGCATGCCACGGTCTTGTTTATCTTGAGTTTCTTTGTTACGCCCTCGGCAATCTCGTTGAGTGATAGCTTCACGGTGATACGTATATCACTACCGCGCGATGTGCGCGCACGCGAAGAGCGACCGCCTCCAAAGCCGCCTCCAAAGGCACCTCCAAAGATGTCGCCAAACTGCTCAAATATATCCTCCATCGAGAATCCTCCGCCTGAGAATCCTCCAAAGCCGCTGCCACCTGCTGCGCCACTCATGCCAGCATGACCAAAGCGGTCGTAGCGAGCACGCTTATCGTCGTTGGATAGCACGTCGTAGGCCTCGGCAGCCTCCTTGAACTTCTCCTCAGCCTCCTTGTCGCCAGGGTTCTTGTCGGGGTGGTATTTGATCGCAGCCTTGCGATAAGCCTTCTTTATGGTATCGGCATCGGCGTTACGCTCTACGCCT
Organism: Alistipes sp.; assembly: GCA_017379015.1. Lineage (GTDB taxonomy): Bacteria > Bacteroidota > Bacteroidia > Bacteroidales > Rikenellaceae > Alistipes. Next base: position 35,597 of record JAFNXN010000005.1, on the reverse strand, counting down.
AATACCTCGTAGTAATCTCTCTTTTCTGCCATATTCTTCATCTAGTTATTCGCCAACAACCACCTTAGCATAGCGTAGTACGTGATCGCCCATCTTGTAGCCACGCTGCACGCAGTCGATCACCAAGCCATGCTTCTCCTCGCCAGCCGCAAAGCGAGCTACGGCCTCCTGCTCCTCCTCGTTAAATGGCTTATCTACGCAATCAATTGCGGTGATGCCGGCTGAGGCAAGCACACTCTCAAACTTCTTCATCACAAGCTCCTCGCCCTGACGCAATGCCTCAATATCCTCGCTCTTCTTCGAGGCTGTCACGGCACGCTCCATATCGTCGAGAATTGGAAGAATAGCCTTCCATGCACCCTCCGAGCCACGCTCTACAAGCTCCATCTTCTCCTTGATGGTGCGCTTGCGGAAGTTGTCGAACTCGGCCTGTAGGCGAAGGTACTTGTCATGCCATGCTGCAATCTGCTCCTCAAGCGTTGGCTCGACTGACACATTGTCCGTTGTCTCTGCCTTATTGTCTGCCACTTTGTCGGTTGCAGACTCTGTGTTAGGAGTCTGTGCTTCAGCATTAGCATCTGCAGTTGTTTTCATATCTTGCTCTAAATCTGTGTGTTGCTTCTTCATAAATCTACTAAAATTAAACATTCTTAGTATCTATTGCGCAAATTATATGCCTAAAACAAATATTGTCGGACGCTTCTCGATGTTTGGCACCTCGCAGCGTAGCCACTCCTCCACCGTGCGTGTTACGATTAGCTCATCTTTTGCCGTGATGTCGGCTGCCACAGTAAGCCTAATCTTTGGCGAGAGGGTGCGTCTAAGAGTGTCGAAGAGCTTTACGTTGCGATAGGGTGCTTCGATGAATATCTGTGCCTGTCGCTCCTGTACGGCTCTGCGCTCCAGTGATTTAATCATGCGCGAACGCTCTGGCTCCTTGACGGCAATGTAGCCGTTGAAGGCGAACGACTGTCCGTTCTGTCCCGAGGCCATCATCACCATAAGTATTGACGATGGACCCACGAGGGGCACTATGCGCACACCATGGCGATGAGCTAGGGCTACAATGTCGGCACCAGGGTCGGCAACGCCAGGAACACCAGCCTCCGAGATTACACCTGCCGAGCGACCCTCGAGCACTGGACGCAGCATGCGCTCAATGTCGTGTGGTGATACGGTATGTTCGTTGAGCTCGACAAACTCCAGCTCGTCGATCTTGCGCTCGATGCCAGCCTTCGAGAGAAACCTACGTGCCGAACGCGTATTCTCGACAATGAAGTAGTCGAGCGAGTTCATCACCTCGAGGTTAGCCTTGGGCAGCACATCCCACACCGACTCGGAGTCGGCAATGGGGCATGGTATCATATATATCGTTCCACTCATTATCTCTCAGTATATATGCGTTTTACACGCGCTGATATTGATGTCATTATCTCGTACGATATTGTGTCGAGCACGCGTGCCATATCCTCGAGCGTAAGTCCTCGTTCGCCACCGAAGATGGTCACCTTGTCGCCAACTGCTACACCCTCAATGTCGCTAATGTCGATCATTGCACTATCCATGCATACTCTGCCGAGGATTGCTGCTCGCTTACCCTTTACGCTTACGCTCCATCGTCTGTTTCCAAGGTGGCGATCAAGGCCATCGGCATAGCCCACGGGTATTGTGGCTATTGTGGTGTCGCGCTCAAGACGCTCCGTGCGTCCATAGCCCACGGACTCCCCCTTGCGCAGCTGCTTGATCTGCACGATGCGTGTAGAGAGCGTAGCCACAGGAATAAGCTCCTCGTTATGCTCAAATCCGTAGCCGTAGAGTCCCAAGCCTAGGCGACACATGTCGTACCTCGCCTCCTTGAAGCGAACGATGGCTGCCGAGTTTGCGATGTGGCGAAGTGGGGTATAGTCAAGCCACTCGATAAGCTGCGAACTCATATACTCGAAGCTCTCAAGCTGCTTACGTGTGAAGTCATCCTCCGCAGGTATGTCGGCGCATGATAGGTGCGAGAAGATCGAGGCTATGCGTAGCGTCGTGTCGAGGTGTATGGCGCGACCTAGCAGGTCTATGTCATCCTCGACAAAGCCTAGACGGTGCATGCCCGTGTCGAGCTTCACGTGTATTGGGTAGTTCTCCCTGCCTGCACGATGCACAGCACGTCGGAATTCGTCGAGCGACTGGAAGCTATATATCTCTGGCTCAAGGTCGTGCGAGATCATCACATCGAAGCTGTCGTGGTCGGCATTGAGCACAACGATAGGCATCGTTATACCCTTCAAGCGTAGCGTCACACCCTCGTCGGCAAAGGCGACGGCAAGATAGGCAACGCCCTCGTGCTGAAGCATGCGAGCCACATCCACATCCCCCGTGCCATAGCTCCAAGCCTTGACCATAGCAACTATTGGATGCTGGTGTGGCAGATGACGGCGGAAGTAGTTGAGATTCTTCTTCATCGCAGCAAGGTCTACCTCGAGTGTTGTGGTGTGTGTGCGACGCTCCAGAAGGCGTATGATGCGCTCGAAGCGACTATCGCGGCTACCCTTGACAAGGATTACGGAGTCTGCCCACCTCTCGCGCGAGAAGTTCTCGAGCAGTTCGTCGGTAGAGTAGTAGAACGATGAGTTGAGATCAAAGAGCTTGCTATGCTTAGCAATCTTTGCGCCAACGCCTATTAGATGGTCAATATGCGCATTCTTAACAGCCTCTGCTACACGGCGATATAGCTCCTCCTCGGCCATGCCACTCTGAAGAATATCCGAAATCACGGCAATCTTGCGACGACCCATCGACTGACGATGTAGTGCATCGAGAGCAACTATCACGGAGTTGATATCCGAGTTGTACGTGTCGTCGATGATCATCGAGTTGTCGATACCCTCCTTAAGCTCTAGTCGCATGGCTACCTTCGCTGAGAATACAGCACCGTCGACGCCATAGCCGAGCTTGTGCATCAGTGCAGCCACGTGTGCTGCATCTACCGAGAGGGCATCGCTAAGCTCCAAAATCTCGTCGACCGACTCGCTACTACTGTCGATTAGCTCTCGGTCGCTATACCTTGCGATGATATGTCTCTCTAGCGAGCGATACTCCTTACTATATATTATAGACTTTGCATTAAGGCATAGTTTAAGCTTCTCCTCGATCTTCTGCTCCTCGCTTGCGAAGTTGGCTGAGTGTGCATCGCCAATCGATGTTATCACAACGATGTCGGGGCGTATCATCCTCTCAAGACGCTCCATCTCTCCTGGCTCCGATATTCCCGCCTCGATGAATGCCACCTGCTCCTCGCCCTCGAGCATGAGTAAAGATAGTGCCACGCCGAGCTGCGAGTTGTAGCTCTTGGGCGAGGCAAACGAACGCACGGTGCTAGGCATCGAACGTGCCGCCCACTCCTTGACAATGGTCTTGCCGTTCGACCCTGTGATACCCACTATCGTGCCTCTAAAGAGTGAACGGTGGTACTCGGCGAGCCTCTGTAGAGCAACTATTGTGTTCTCGACGATTATCATGCTGCACTCCTTCGCGAGCTCCATCTCGCGCTCGACGATAAAGGAGCGTACGCCGCGCAACGCCATGCGCTCAACGAAGTTATGACCATCGTGATGCTTGCCATTGATGGCTGCAAAGAGCGTATCGGATGATTGTGTCACGCTACGAGAGTCGGTTGCGATCTCACGAATACGTAGATCGTCGCCACGAAGCTCGCCTCCAACTATGCGAGCTATGTCGGATAGTAAATAGTTCATCTATATTATGTTTATCAATCCTGTCTAAATGTAACAATGGTGATGCCAGCACCACCACGATCGGCATGATCGTCGGCTATTGTCGCCACGTCGCGCACGGTGCGTAGATAGCGTCGAATCTCCTCCTTAAGGGCTCCCGTGCCCTTGCCATGGAGTATTGTCACGCTGCCGACGCCAACCATCAGAGCATCATCCACAAGATCCTCCACGGCGGCAAGAGCCTCCATTGCTCGCATGCCGCGCACGTCGATGTTGTCGCGGAAGTTAAGCTTGCGCTCGCGAATATCTACCGATACCACGGTGCGTGGTGTCTCGGGACGTGTGGCGCGCTTATACTCTGCCGATGATACCGCCTTGAGGCGCGCAAGTTCGACCATCATAATCATCTGCCCAAAAGCCACCTGAGCCTTCTTGCCCTTGATGAGCTGCACCACACCGGGGATAGCCTGACCATCAAGGCATACCTTCGAGCCTACCTCGATCTTTAGAGGTGCTGGCTCGGCAGGCTTGCTCAGCTCGATGCGCTCCTCGCGCTCGCGTGCTCGTTGCTCACGTCTCTCGCGACGACGTGCCAGACGCTGCATCTCCTGCTCAAGACGATCCTCATGTGCCTTCTGGTCGAATACCACCTCGTCGGCAAATGTGGTAAGCTCCTTACGCACCGAGCGTGTAATCTCCTTCTCGGCTTGGGTCTCGCGTATGGTGCGTATCGTATTCTCGATTGTGCGGTTCGCCTCGGATAGGAGCTCGGCAGCCTCGCGACGTGCCTTCTCGATAATCTCCTTACGCTCCTCCTTGATGCTTTGCAGACGGTCGCTATATGTCTGTTCGAGCTGCTCAACCTTACGGTCGGTGAGGCGTATGCGGTCGCGCTTTTCTGCCCAGTATCGCTTGTCGCGAGCAATCTCGCGAAGCTGCTTCTCGAGTTTTATGTGGTCCTCGCCAGCCATCTCCGTGGCACGCTGGATGATATCCTCTGGAAGTCCTGTCTTGCGTGCTATCTCAACGGCAAAGGAGCTTCCTGGTTTACCCATCTCAAGACTAAACAGTGGGCGTATATTCTTGACATCGAACGACATAGCTCCATTAGCTACGCCATCGTGTCGTGAGGCAAAGTATTTGATGTTGGCATAGTGGGTTGTGATAACGCCGTATGCCCTCTGCTCGACAAAGCGTTCGAGTATCGCCTCCGAGATAGCTCCACCAATCGTAGGCTCGGTGCCCGAGCCAAACTCGTCGATGAGTATTAGCGTACGCTCTGATGCTTCGTTAAGCATCGTACGCATGTTCATCAGGTGTGACGAGTATGTCGAGAGGTCGTTCTCGATAGACTGCTGGTCGCCAATGTCGATAAGTAGCGAGTCGAAGATCGGGAACTCGGAGTTCTCGAGTGCTGGCACTAGGAAGCCGCACTGTACCATATATTGAAGTATGCCCGTGGTCTTCAAACATACCGACTTACCACCAGCGTTTGGTCCCGAGATCACTAAGATGCGACGCTCGGGGTTTAGCTCCATGTCGAGAGGTACTATCTCGCGCTGCTGCTCTCGGAGAGTCTTCTGCAAGAGTGGATGGCGCGCCTTGCGAAGCACCAATCGTCCGTCTGTCGAAATGATCGGCTTGGTAGCTCCGTTGCCTATTGCCCAACGAGCCTTTGCCCTCAGCGTATCAATCGTTGTCAGATACTCCTCGATGCGTCTAAGTCCCTCGACATCAAGGCGTAGTATCGACGTAAGCTCGGTTAGTATGCGCACTATTTCGCGACGTTCCGAGTACTCCAACTCGCGAAGCTCGTTGTTTAGCTCCACAACCTCGACAGGCTCAACATAGGCAGTGCGTCCTGTTGCCGACTCGTCGAGAATAAAACCCGAGATCTTACGTTTGTTCGATGCCGAGACTGGTATTACGGCATGTCCATCACGTATCGAGATCATTGCATCGGCATCGACAATGCCCTGTGACTTAGCGCGTTGCAACACCTGTTGCAGACGCTTTGCCACCTGTCCCTCGTGCTCGCGAATAAGACGGCGTATCTCGGCAAGCTCCGGGGATGCCGATGAGCGCACCTCGCCCTTATCGTCGACAACTCTTTCGATCGAGGCTTGAAGCTCGGGGTAGGTCTCGACGTTGTGTGTTATGCGCTTTAGCTCTGCGTAGTTCTCGGCGCGGCGCGATAGGATGAAGCGCACGATGCTTGATGCCGAGCGCAGCGAGCGACATAGCGTTGCACACTCCTCGGAGCTAAGGTACGAACCCTCGACGGCAACCTTATCGACGATGTGTCGAATATCCTCCTGCTCGCCAATCTCGTGACCAGGCTCCATTAAGATGATCTGGCGCATCTCGTCGGCAAGCGTCAGTCGCTGAGTAATCTCGCGCATCGAGCGACTAAAGCCCTCCGAGGCGATCCTCTCGCGTGATGATTGCATCGAACAAGCTCCGATTATCTCGGTGCGTATCTGGTCGAAGCCGACGCGCTGCTCAAAGTTTGCTGGGTAGATCATCGCTAAATAGGTGCTAATGCTAAGGTGAACCTCTTACTACTCATTTTTTGCCGCCTTGCGTGCCTCGCGCTCTGCCTTGCGCTCCTCCTTGCTCTGGCTTGAGCCAAATAGCGAGAAGTGTACGTAACGCTTAGGGTTGGTCTTAAGGTCCTCAAGAAGTAGGGCGAGGTTGTTGCCCGCCTGGTTCAATGAGTCGTATAGTGCCTTGTCGTTAAGAAGCATGCCTGCTGTGCCATTGCCCTCGTTAATAGCTGTTATTGCGCTATTTAACTGGTTGATGGTTGTCGATAGCTGCTCGATAAACTGAGCCTCGGCGAGGTCTGTTGAGAAGCGATCAAGGTTGCTGAGCATCGACTCGATGTGCGATGTGTTGTCGGCAAGCGAGTCGGTGAATGTGCGGAGGTTGCCCAGCGTGCCGTTGAGGTTGTGCTGTGCCGCCGCAACCATTGTGTTGATCGTTGCTGTCATAGCCTCAAGGTTGGCAATCATCTGAGTTATAGGCTCGCCATTCTCGCCAAGAAGGGTGTTGATGCTATCCACGGTTGTTGTGAGTCCGTCGATGAGTCCCGATGCCTTGCCCGCCATATCTCCAATCAAGTCTGGCTTAATGCGACCCTCGATGGTCGACTTAGGGGCGATAGCCTCTGTGCCGTCACCCTGAATGATGTTGATCTCAGTGCCGCCCATGAGTCCTGCTGCGCCAAGCTCGGCAACAGAGTTTGAGGGGATCATCTCAGCATATTTATTCTCGATGAGCATCTCTACCTTGACCTTGTCGCCCTCTAGGTTGATCTCCTGTACATTGCCGATAACCACTCCGCGTAGCTTTACGCGCGATGATACCATTAGTCCGCTTACGTCCTCATAATAGGCGTAGTAGTGGCTGCTCGTAAGCAGTAGATTCTGACCTCCAAGCCACTTAATTCCCCACCATGATACCAAGATTACTATCACGGCAAAAATTCCAATCTTAAACTCTCTACGAATCTTCATCTTACAATGTTTTTAGTTTCTACTTTAGTTTACAATCTTCAAACTGCACGATATAAGCATCCTTTGCCACGGCTCTTATCTCTTCTAAGGCGCACTTTGCCTCGTTGAGCGTTGCATAGCGACCGTAGCAGTACTTATATTTGTATGTGCCTTTTCCCTCAAACTTAGCTATCTTGGTGTGTAGCTTGCCGAAGCGCGACTCGCTTATCTCGAGCTCAGTTGCCGATGCCATCACCTGAATAGTATAACCCTGCTCAATGGGTGTGTCCCCCTTTGAAGGCTCTGCCTTAGCCTCGCTGCTCTCATTGGCTGGGCTCTCAGCCTCGCTTGTTGGGGTGCTCACCGTCATCTCATCGAGAAGTGCCAGATACTCAACTATTGCATCACAGATGGCTCCCGCGATCTTGCTCTGTCCTGCCTTCGAGCTGATATACTTAAGCTCCTCGCTGTTGCTCATGAAGCCTATCTCGACGATGATGCCCGGACCACGCAGCGGGTAGAGTACTGTCCACACCCTGCCGGGGTAGACCTTGACGCCTCGATACTTACGACCTATCGAGCGCAGCTTGTTACCCACAATATCGCCAAAGGTGCGGTTTATAGGGTCGTTGTTCATCAGTAGCGATAGTGCCTCGATGAAGGCTAGTGAGTTGCGATCTATGTTGCCGATGTCGATATAGTCGTCACCATCGCCAGCCACGGTGCGTCGTTGCGTATAGCCCTGTGTCGAGTTGTCGAGCGATAGCACGATAACCTCGGCTCCTGATACGCTCTTATCGTCGTGGGCATTGGCATGTATTGATATGAAGAGGTCTGCCCCCTTCTCGTTGGCAAGCTTGGGTCGTGAGAGGTTGTCGGCACTCTTGTCTGCATGAAGCTCAACATCCTTCTCGCGAGTGAGATAGATCTCTAGCTCTGGGAGCTTCTCGCCAAGTAGGCGTCGAAGCTCGAGCGATACGGCGAGGTTTATATCCTTCTCTTTGATACCGCCACGCACTGCTCCGGGGCGCGATGCACCTCCGTGTCCGGGGTCGATAACTACAACTCTGGGGTTGGACCAAACAACAAACTCTCGTGCTATTGCGTTATTAGCAACGGCGACGAGTAGCAGTGCGAGTATGAGATAAAGTTTTCTCATAATTTGTGGCTCCAAAGTTAAATTATCCGTAAAAAAATGCTATCTTTGCCAATTATAAGTGGTGGATTTACCTAAAGGTAATACCCCTTTATTGGTGCAATAATAGCCATGTCGGGGTGTTTTGCCGACATTGTCGGCAAAGGTATAAAAAAATATTGAATTTTGAGACATTTTTTTCTAAAATATCTAATGTCGCTGCTCCTTCTAGCGGTGTTCCTATGCCTGCTCTCGGGAATTTCGGGTGTGGGTGCTAGGAGTTTTAGCTGGCTTGCTGGGCAGGATACGACGTTGCTTCGTTCAGATAATGGGGCTGCTATCAGCCCGCTCTCGGTTGCAACACCCCCTGATGATCCTACGCTTCAGCGTCAAGTTCCCGCAAGACGTTCGCCTCAGTCTGTGACCCAAGAGCCTCGCACGGAGAGTGCCGTGGAGCCATCTGCGGATACAGCCCGTAAGAAGTCACAAGGGTTGCAGCTTAACGATATTGTCAAGGGTAAGGCTGTCGACTCGGTGGTGTTTGACGCACGTAACAAGATGATTTACAGCTATGTGCAGGGTGATGTTACCTATCAGGGTATGAACCTCAAGGCCGACTTCATGAGCGTCAACATGCAGACAAAGGATATTTTCGCCCACGGACGTAGAGATAGTGTTGAGGGTGCTGCCACAACCACACACCCCGAGTTCTCGGATGGCGGCTCGCCCTACTCGATGGATACCATTACCTACAACCTCGACTCGCGCAAGGCCGTGATCAAGGGTATCGCAACACAGGAGGGTGATGGCTGGCTTGTAGGTAGCAAGGTGAAGATGCAGCCCGATGGCTCTATTCACATTGGTCATGGTATGTACACTACTTGCGATTGTACGGACCACCCACACTTCTACCTCGCCATGACACAGGCTAAGGTGATCCCTGGCAAGAAGGTGATCACGGGATATGCCTACCTGGTGATGGAGGATGTGCCTATCTACTTCCCGGGTATCCCCGAGGGCTTCTTCCCTGTGCAGACAGGTCCTAAGTCGGGACTCTTGATGCCTACATACGGTGAGGATGCTAAGGGATTCTTCATCCGCGATTTGGGCTACTACTTCAAGATTGGCGACCACATGGATCTCGCCCTGCGAGGTGGTATCTATACCCTCGGCTCATGGGAGCTTTCGGCACGTTCGCAGTATGTCAAGCGTTACAAATTTAGGGGTAGCTTCGACCTCTCGTACTCATCAATACGTACGGGCGAGAAGGGTGAGCCCGACTATGTTAACCAGAACAACTACAAGATCCAGTGGCAACACTCGCAGGATGCCAAGGCTAATCCTGGATCTACATTCTCAGCATCGGTGAACCTCACATCTAGTGGCTACGGTCGTTACTCTGCAACCTCGGTTAACGACATCCTTGCTACACAGACCAACTCATCGATCTCCTACTCGAAGAGCTGGGAGGGTACTCCATTCTCGCTCTCGCTCAACCTTGCTGTGTCGCAGAACTCTCGCGATAAGACCATCTCGATGACACTGCCAACAATCACCTTCAACGTTGCGAGCTTCAACCCTCTAAAGCGTAAGGAGGCTGTGGGCAAGACACGCTGGTACGAGAAGATCAAGATGAGCTACTCGATGAAGATGACCAACACGGTGAACACCAAGGAGAGTGAGGTATTTACCAAGGAGACACTTGCCAAGATGAAGAATGGTATTCAGCATACCATCCCTATCTCTACGTCGCTTTCGCTCTTTAACTACATCAACGTGAGCCCATCGTTCAACTATACCGAGCGATGGTACTTCAAGAAGGTGCGTCAGGAGTGGAACAACGAGACGCGCACTGTCGAGACCCTCGACCCTGAGTATGGCTTCTGGCGTATATACAACTATAATGCCTCGGTATCTGCCAATACCACCATCTATGGTACATACGTGGCTAAGAAGAAGGAGCGTAGGCTGCAGGCTGTGCGCCACACGATAACCCCTAACGTCGGATTCTCGTATGCTCCCGACTTCAGCCGTCAGCGTTATGGCTTCTATGAGACGGTGCAGACCGATACCACTGGTCGTTTTAAGGTCTACTCGCCATTTACCGACAATGCCTACGGCGTGCCAGGCTCGGGACAGCAGTTCTCACTCACCTTCGGCCTTTCGCAGTCGCTCGAGGCTAAGGTGCGCACGCGCGATACGGTGAAGAAGATAAAGCTAATCGATCAGATCTCGATCAATGGCTCGTATAACTTCCTCTCGGACTCAATGCGCCTCTCGACGCTCCCTATTCAGCTACGTACGACGATCTATCAGAACATCGCCCTCAACCTCTCGATGACGCTCGACCCATACGAGGTGTCGCCCCAAGGTGTGCGCTATAATAAACTGATGTGGGGACGTGGCCTACCCGGACGTATCCAGAATATTGGCTGGAGTTTTGGCTACACCTTCAAGTCGCGCGAAAATAAGAATATGGTGGCGGCTAACGACATCACCTCGTTGCCCCCCGAGTACTTCAACTCGTGGTCCGACCCCTACGGACAGCTTAACCCTGCGTTGCGACGACAGTGGATGGCAGGGCAGTATTACGACTTCTCGATACCGTGGAACTTCGGCTTTAACTATAGTATCAACTACTCAGCCCAGTATGTGAATAACGGTACTACGGGATATAACAAGAAGATCACGCAGACCATCAACTTCAACGGTAGTGTGAAGCTTACCGAGAAGTGGATGATAAATGCCACCTCAGGTTTCGACTTCACCACCAAGAAGATGTCTATGACCTCAATATCTATTGCCCGCGACCTCCACTGCTGGCAGATGTCCTTTACCTGGGTGCCCTTCGGTAACCATAAGAGTTGGGCCTTCAACATCGGCGTTAAGGCGGCATCACTTGCCGACCTAAAATATGATAAGAGTTATACTCAGTACGACTACATGTACTAAATTTTTGATGATAAGGCCGTATCTGCGGCACATCCCAAAAAGTAAGAGACCTCGGGCTGTACGTCTTGTACTATCCCGAGGCCTCTTCTTTTGCGATGCACCACATCTACGACCTTCTAATCAAAAATTTTCGATGATAAGACCGCATCTGCTTTTTGTCACTCTGTCCTTTGACCCTTGTTCGTGCAGTAAGTAGTGAGCTCAATGAAGTTAAGAAGTGTAGTGAGGTTAAGGATGATAGCGCACTTCATAAATTCCTTATCTTCTTTAAACTCCTTAGACTCCCTATCAGTTACGCATCTTTGCTCACTCTATAAACTTCCGATGGCAAGTAGCACCATGCCGACGAGAATTAGGGCTAGGTCGATAGCCTTGCTTCGCAGGTTACGCTCGCCAAAGAGAAGTGCTCCGCAAAAGAAGGTTACGATGACCGACGAGCGACGTATCATTGACACAACAGCAATCATAGCACCCTCGCTGTCCAGTGCATTATAGTAGCATAGGTCAGCTGCCGAGACAAATATAGATATAAGTGGTATAGCCCAGCTCCAGTGAAAGTGCTCCGAGGCTCGATGTGGATACCACACAACTAGGGCAATGATGCTCATCATCAAGAGCTGATATACACAAAACCAACTCTGCACAAAGCTGGGGTCGAGGCCCTCGCTCGAGATGATATACTTATCGTAAAGACCACTCACCGCGCCAAGCAGCATGGCGGCAAACATTGCCCACACATGGCGGCTACTTCTAAAGTTGATCTCCTCCCTGCGCCCAGCACGGCTAAGCAGGTATAGCGACACTATGGTGAGCAGCACGCCGCCCCATTGCCAGAGGTTTAGCCTCTCGCCAAAGAGCAGCATAGCTCCTACAAGTACCACCACGGGGCGTGTGGCGTTGACTGGGCCAACGATGGTTAGAGGTAGGTGCTTAATGGCGTAATAGCCACACAACCAGGATGATAGTGTGATCATCGACTTTATGGCTACAAGTGCGTGATCGCCCCACTCGCCACGTGTGCTTTGCAGTGGGGTGTTGCTTAGGATACACAGCGACAGCTCGGCGTCGAGGATCACAGGCAGGAAGATGAGCGTCGAGAATAGGGTGTTGAGCCATAGTACCACGACCACGGCATTACCCTTTAGCGAACGCTTCTTAGCAACATCGTAGAGGCCCAGCAGCAGTGCTGAGATAAAGGCTGCCGCTACCCACATATTATGAGGTTAGCTATTAGGAACAGAGCTAGTGACACGCTTGCCAGAGCGTTGAACGTGCCAAAGGCGATGCCTATGTTACGCTGCTTCGTGGGAGTTACGATGTAGTGCTCGGCGAGTAGTATCAGCGCAAAGAGCGAGCATCCCACATAGAGCAGCCACGACTGTGGCTGGAAAGAGGCAAACAGAGCCAGTAGGGCGATGCTTGTGAGGTGGAGTATGGTGCTGATAGCGAGCGATGTGCGTGCCGAGAAGCGCGCGGGGATCGAGTGTAGTCCGCGTTCACGGTCGAACTTAGCATCTTGAAGTGCATAGATTATGTCGAAGCCACTGCACCATGTCATCACGATGAGGGCAAGCAGCCAGCATTCGAGCGTCGATGTGCCTGTTACAGCCATGTAGGCTCCTACGGGGGCTATGCCGAGCGATATGCCGAGTACGATGTGCGCTAGCGATGTAAAACGCTTGCAGTAGCTGTATGCCATAACTATGGCGAGAGCCACGGGCGAGAGCCAGCCACATAGTGGGTTGATGAGTGCGGCGAGGGTGATGAATAGCAGGGCGTTGATTGCTACGAATATGATAGCTCCGCGTGCCGAGATCTTGCCTGCTGGTATCTCACGCGTCGCCGTGCGTGGGTTCTCGGCATCGATCTTGCGGTCTGCCCAGCGGTTGAAGCCCATAGCCACGTTGCGCGCAAAGACCATGCATCCCACAACCTCGGCAAGAAGAAGGTAGATGTTAGCTTCGGGCTCGGTGGTAAGCCATGCGTAGGTAAACGATAGCAGTGCAAAGGGCATTGCAAATATTGTGTGCGAGAACTTTACTAGTCGCAAGTAGTCCGAAATCTTTGCCATAAGCGTTATGTTTAATTTGGAGTGCAAAGATACGAAAAGAAATGAGAAAGGAGAAATCAGAGATTATGGAATTTAAGGAGTTTAGGGTTTCATCTTTAATATAACTGCGCATCCTCCATAAGTTTCTCTTGCCTCTGTCCCTTAAAAAAGGATCTTCCTCACTCTCGCTTTAGGACGAGAGGAGGAAGATTGCTTATCTGATTAGTTACGCTACCTCTTGAGGCTTACTCCACGTAGTATGCCTTCGTAGCATCACGCTCGGGAGCTATGGGGTTTTCGCCAGCGGGGTAGCCAAAGGCGATGGCAACGAGTAGCTTGTAGTCCTCAGGGAGCTGTAGACGCTCCATGTAGGGCTTAGCCTCCTCGGAGTTCATCACTGGCACCACGCTACCCAAGCAGCATGAGCCAATGCCCATCGACCATGCCGAGAGCATCATATTCTCCGACAATAGACCGCAGTCGTACTCGCCGCTATAGCTCTCCACGGGGCAGGCGATAAATGCCACTGTTGGGGCGTTGCGGAAGAAATTGCGGAAGCCCTCCTGCTCGGCGAGCTCTGGGTTCTGCTTTACGGCAATCTCGGTTACACCATCGAGGAACGCCTTGTCGTCGACAACGCGCACTGCCCAAGGCTGCATGTTTATTGCGCTAGGCGCATAGATGCCACACTCGATGACCTTTGCCATCTGCTCGCGGTCTACAGCCTCCTCCTTGTAGTCGCGCACCGAACGGCGTGTCATGATGGTCTCGATGACTGCCTGCTCTGCTGATCTCTCCACTTTAACTGTTGTCGACTCATTGACATTGACGCATCCGACAAAGGCAGCTACTAGAGCTGTGCAAAGGGTGGTTTTGAGTAATGCTCTCATAATCTTCTAAGTTTTAAATTGTTACCTGCTTACCGCCAAGTACTACCTTGCGGATAATTGGGGTCTGATGAGCATAAGGGAGGTATGCTAGAGAGGGTAGAGGCTTCGTGAGGTAGAAGTTAGCCACCTTGCCTCGTGTTATCGAGCCATAATCGCGGCTCTCGCCCATGGCGCATGCCGAGTTGAGCGTTGCTGCGTTGAGGGCCTCGGCGGGTGTCATCTTCATCTTGATAGATCCGAGAGACACTACGAAGCGCATATTTCCCGATGGTGCTGTGCCTGGGTTGAAGTCTGAGGCAAGGGCGACAGCCAAGCCGGCATCTATCATCTTACGTGCTGGTGGGTAGGTAATGCCGAGGAAGAAGGCGCAACCAGGAAGCATCGTAGGCATGGTCTCCGTGCCACGAAGTGCCTCGATCTGCTCATCTCCCATGCTCTCGAGGTGGTCCACAGATAGAGCCTTATGCTCCACGCCAACCTCCACACCGCCCGACACTGCTAGCTCGTTGGCATGAATCTTAGCACGCAGACCATACTTAGCTCCCGTAGCCATAATCTTTGCTGTCTCCTCAACAGTGAAGAAGCCACGGTCGCAGAAGACATCGACAAAGTCTGCCAAGCCCTCTGCTGCTACGGCAGGTATCATGTCGCGACATACGTGCTCCACGTAGTCGTCCTGACGACCCTTATATGCACGACCTACGGCGTGTGCGCCAAGGAACGTTGCACGCACGGCGATAGGTGATGTCTCACGGATGCGGCGTATGACGCGTAGGATCTTAAGCTCATCCTCGAGTGTTAGACCGTAGCCCGACTTGATCTCCACAAGACCAGTACCCATGGCGATAATCTCGTTTACGCGCTCCATAGCCTGACGGTAGAGCTCATCCTCGGAGGTGTCGTGCAGACGATCTGCCGAGTTTAGGATGCCACC
This sequence comes from Alistipes sp., assembly GCA_017379015.1. Lineage (GTDB taxonomy): Bacteria > Bacteroidota > Bacteroidia > Bacteroidales > Rikenellaceae > Alistipes. The sequence continues at coordinate 20,417 of JAFNXN010000005.1, read as the reverse complement.
ACCGCGCTTGGCAATCTCTTCGTACGAGAGTCCGTTGATCTTGTCGAGGAACTCCTGCTCGCGGCTACCAGCAAAGACGATGTGGGTGTGCGAGTCGCAGAACGAGGGGAAGAGCCAGCCACCCTCAGCGTCGAGAACTTCGCAGTTCTCAACCTGAGGCAGGCTCTCCATAGTGCCATAATCCTTGATACGCTCGCCATCGGTGAGTAGCCATGCATTCTCCAAGGTGGCGATATTGTCCATCGCCTTACCCTCGACCTTTAGGCGGCCACTCTCGTCGATGCCAACGAGCATACCTATGTTTTTAACAAGTAGGCTCATAGTCGCGCAAGAAGTTTACTGATGTTGCGATGTGAGGATACATCACAGTGTCGTTGTCCACGAATGGCACAACCTTGCGGTATGCCTCGAACATAGCCTCCACTGATGCCGATGAGCGTAGGTTGGTCATCTGGTGACGGAACTCGAGTGCCTGTGCCGAGTTCATAATCTCGATAGCGAGTACGCGCTCGGTGTTCTGCACCACCTTCCAGAGCTTTGTGGCAGCGTTCGAGCCCATGCTCACGTGGTCCTCCTGACCCTGTGACGAAGGAATAGAGTCGCACGATGCTGGCCAGCACAAGCCCTTAGACTGGCTCACGATAGAGGCTGCGGTGTACTGAGGAATCATAAATCCTGAGTTAAGACCTGGGTTGGCTACAAGGAAGTTAGGCAAGTTGCGAGCACCCGAGATAAGCTTGTAGGTACGACGCTCTGAGATGTTACCCAACTCAGCCACGGCGATAGCCAAGAAGTCCATAGCCACGGCGATAGGCTGACCGTGGAAGTTACCTGCTGAGATAACCTCGTCAGTGTCTGGGAATACTGTTGGGTTGTCGGTAGCCGAGTTGATCTCGGTCTCGAGCACCGATGCTACGTAGGCGATAGTATCCTTCGATGCGCCGTGTACCTGAGGTATGCAACGGAACGAGTAAGGATCCTGCACATGCTGCTTAGCCTGCTGACCAATCTGGCTACCTGCTAAGATTGTGCGGAAGTTACGTGCTGTCTCGATCTGACCGTTGTGAGGACGGATGGCGTGTACGTTGTGCTCGAATGGCTCCATGCGACCGTCGAAGGCGTCGAGTGACATAGCACCGATGTGGTCAGCCCAGCGGCTTAGACGCTGCGCGTTGATGAGTGAGTAGACGCCGTATGCCGACATGAACTGAGTGCCGTTGAGGAGTGCAAGACCCTCCTTAGAGCAGAGGGTGATAGGCTCCCACCCCATCTTCTCCATCATAACACTACCCTCAACAACCTCGCCGTCGATCTCCACGTGGCCAAGACCCAAGAGTGGTAGACACATGTGTGCTAGTGGCGAGAGGTCGCCCGAAGCACCTAGTGAGCCCTGCTCATAGACCACGGGGATGATGTTGTTGTTGAACATCTCGATGAGACGCTCAACGGTGATAAGCTGCACGCCCGAGTGACCATACGACAACGACTGCACCTTGAGTAGGATCATGAGTCGAGCAATATCTGATGGCACACGCTCGCCAGTACCGCAGGCGTGTGACATCATAAGGTTCTTCTGAAGCTGCGACAAGCCCTCCTTCTCTACCGAGATGTTGCACAACGAGCCGAAGCCTGTGGTGACACCGTAGATAGGACGACCAGCATCTTCCATCTTCTTGTCGAGATACTCGCGACACTTGTTTATACGAGCCTTAGCATCGTCGCTTAGCGCAAGTTTGTAGCCCTTGGTCAAGATCTCCTCTACGCGAGCGATAGTAAGACGCTCAGCACTAATATAATGAATCATAATTGTTACTTGTTTTCGTTATACACCTTGTTGATTAGCTCCATGTCTGCGAGGTTGGGGAGTGTAACCTTGAGAAGTGGAGTGCGCTCCATCTCGCGCTTGATGGCGAACATTGCACCCTCGTTACGTGCCCAGCTACGACGTGCAATACCGTTGTTAACGTCCCAGAGCAACATCTCCTCGATGTGGCGTGCTGAGTCCTCCGAGCCGTCGATGACCATGCCGAAGCCACCGTTCATCACCTCGCCCCAGCCTACGCCACCGCCGTTGTGGATAGATACCCACGTAGCACCGCGGAACGAGTCGCCGATGACGTTGTGTACTGCCATGTCGGCACAGAACTGCGAGCCGTCATAGATGTTCGATGTCTCGCGGTATGGTGAGTCGGTACCCGATACGTCGTGGTGGTCACGACCAAGGACGATAGGTGCTGAGATCTCGCCACGCTTGATAGCCTCGTTGAATGCCAAGGCGATGCGTGTACGACCCTCAGAGTCGGCATAGAGGATACGTGCCTGTGAGCCTACTACGAGCTTGTTCTCCATAGCCTCACGAATCCAGTGTAGGTTGTCGGCAAGCTGACCCTGAATCTCTGCTGGTGCCTCCTTGAGCATAGCGTCGAGCACCTCGGCAGCAATGCGGTCTGAAGTTACGAGGTCCTCCTCCTTGCCCGAGGTACATACCCAGCGGAATGGACCAAAGCCGTAGTCGAAGAACATAGGACCCATGATGTCCTGAACGTATGATGGGTAGCGGAACTTGCCATTCTCGCCCATGATGTCGGCACCGGCACGCGATGACTCAAGAAGGAAGGCGTTGCCATAGTCGAAGAAGTACATGCCACGTGCTGTGAGCTTGTTTACGGCAGCCACATGGCGGCGCAATGACTCACGTACACACTCGTGGAAACGCTCAGGCTCCTCTGCCATCATGCGGTTAGACTCCTCGTACGAGTATCCAACAGGGTAGTAGCCACCAGCCCATGGATTGTGCAACGATGTCTGGTCAGAGCCGAGGTCTACGTTGATATCCTCCTCAGCCAAACGCTCCCAGAGGTCTACGACGTTACCCACGTAGGCAAACGAGATAACCTCCTTCTGCTCTACAGCCTTGCGAACGCGTGGTATAAGCTCGTCGAGAGAAGAGTACAATTCATCGACCCAACCCTGCTTATGACGCTTCTCGGCAGCTGCGATGTTCACCTCGGCAGTGATGCTCACCACGCCAGAGATGTTACCAGCCTTAGGCTGTGCTCCCGACATGCCACCAAGACCCGCTGTCACGAACAACATGCCGCGAAGATCCTTCTGTCCGGGCTTCATGCGCTTGCGTGCAGCGTTCATAACGGTGATTGTAGTACCGTGTACGATGCCCTGAGGACCGATGTACATGTACGAGCCAGCAGTCATCTGACCATACTGCGATACACCCATGGCGTTGAAACGCTCCCAGTCGTCCTGCGACGAGTGGTTAGGGATAACCATACCGTTAGTCACGATAACGCGTGGAGCATCCTTGTGCGATGGGAACAAGCCGAGTGGGTGTCCCGAGTACATGACAAGTGTCTGCTCGTCGGTCATCTCGGCAAGATACTTCATCGCTAGACGATACTGCGCCCAGTTCTGGAACACTGCACCATTACCACCGTAGGTGATAAGCTCGTGGGGGTGCTGTGCCACCGCCTTGTCGAGGTTGTTCTGTATCATCAGCATGATGGCTGCCGCCTGACGTGAGCGTGCTGGATACTCGTCAATCGAGCGAGCATACATCTCGTAGTCGGGGCGTAGACGATACATGTAGATACGTCCGTAACGCTTTAGCTCATCGAGGAATTCTGGTGCGAGCTCTGCGTGGTGCTTCTCAGGGAAGTAGCGCAGTGCATTTGCCAAGGCGAGCTTCTTCTCCTCGTCGGTGAGGATGTCCTTACGCTTAGGAGCGTGGTTGGCACTAGGGTCGTAAGCCTTAGGTGCGGGTAGTGGATCGGGGATACCTGCCAATATATCTTTCTGGAAGTCAGTCATTGTAGTCTGATGTTTTAGTGTGATTAGTTAATTTTGCTCTCAACAACAGCCAAGATCTCAGCCTCAGCCTTCTGTGCTGCTGCCTGGATCTCCTCAGCCTCCTTTACGAGGGCATCAGCCACAGCACGATCCTTCAAGCCTGCTGCGTTGATCTTCACGTTGAGGCAAGCACCCATAACTGCTGAGCGAGCTGCCAAAGCACCTACACCTGCATCCGATACTGAGTTAGTGTTACCCTCCTCAGCCATTGCACGTACAACGTCGAAGGCACGATAAGCAGCCTTCATAGTGCGCAAAGGCACCTGTGTGGCGTAGAGCGTAGCCTCCTCCATAGCAGCGGCACGTGCAGCCTTCTCCTCGTCGGTAGACTTAGGCATGCCGAATACATCCATAATCTTGTTGAAGGCAGCAGTATCCTCGTCAACGAGATATAGCAACTCGTTCATCACGCCCATGCCATTCTCTGCCCAATCTGAGAAGAACTCCCAACGCTCATCCCAACCAGCCTTGTGCGACGATAGGTTGGCAACCATAGTGCCGAGGGCAGCTGCCAAAGCACCCATATATGCCGAGATTGAACCACCACCAGGAGCTGGTGACTCGCTTGCTGTCTCCTCAGCGAAGCCTGTGCAGGTCATGTCAACGAGCTTCTTTACTCCCTTCTGCTCCTCAGCCTCGAGGATATACTCAACGACCTTCTCGTCGGGGTTGAATGGCTTGAGGTTGCCAAGACCCATGCTCTCGATGGCGATGCGTACTAGCTCGCGCTCAGGAAGACCTGTCGAGCGATTCTGCTTGCGTAGGAAGTGGCGACCAGCATCCACCAATGCGCTCTTAGGCACAAGACCTACGATCTCGGCACCTGTCACACGCACACCACGAGCCTCAGCAGCACGACACACCTCGTCGAATGCTACGTGTAGAGGGGTTACTGAGAGGTTGGTCATGTTCATTGACACCTGAGCAATGCCATACTCCTCGATGAACCAGCCGATAGCCTTGCAAGCCTTCAATGTACCTGGCTTCATGATGGTGTTACCATTCTCGTCCTTCATGATCTTGCCCACGATAGGATTACCCTCACGCATAGGACGGCCCTTCTCGCGAACGTCGAAGGCGATGGCATTAGCACGACGTGTAGATGTGGTGTTGAGGTTGTAGTTTACAGCTACTAGGAAGTCGCGAGCACCCACTGCAGTAGCACCTGTGCGAGCAACACCCTCATCGTAAGGACGAGCACCAAAGTCAGGCTTACGCTCCTCATCCATCATCTTCTCGGGAAGTGCCTCATACTCGCCAGCACGGCATACTGCCAAGTTGCGACGCTCAGGCTTGAAGGCTGCTGCCTCGTAGCAGTAGGTAGGCACGTTAACCTCCTCGGCGATACGCTTAGCTAGGGCGCGTGCAAGCTCGGCACACTCCTCAAGTGTGATGCCCGATACGGGGATCAAAGGACACACGTCGCAAGCACCCATACGTGGGTGAGCACCCTTGTGCTGGCGCATGTCGATAAGCTCTGTAGCGCGCTTGATGGCTGCCACGGCGGTGTTGCAAACAGCCTCTGGCTCGCCTACGAAGGTTACCACGGTGCGGTTTGTTGCCTCGCCTGGATCAACATCTAGGAGCTTCACGCCCTTAGATGCCTCGATAACGTCGGTGATCTGCTTGATGGTCTCTAAGTTGCGGCCCTCTGAGAAGTTGGGCACGCACTCAATAATTCTTTTCTGCATAGCTTTATAGTTTTAGATTTTTGTATAATTTTCGGTTTTTAGTTTCGAGATTAGATCTCGTAGTCGACATCGACACGCTCCTCGCGACGCTCCTTGCAGTAGTCGCTGATGACAACATGGAGTGGATGAATCTTGTATGCCTCCATCTTCTCCCACGACTCGAAGTCGGCAGTGAGCACAGCGTCGAACGACGAAGCACTCTCCTTGATGTTAACACCCACCTCGGCACGGAGCAGGCCATCTATCTTGCCATTGAGAGCCTCAAGGCGGCTCTTCATCTCTAGTGCTACTTCGCGTGGTGTTTCGGTTAGATCTCTGCGGAATTTCCACATAACGATGTGTCGTATCATAGTGTTAAATTTTAGGTTTTTTCTGATGGTTTAGGTTCAATCATACAAATGTACAAATATTTTTTGAACTTTAACAATAGTTTACCTATATTTTTTCGCGTGCGTAAGAATGGCAAGCAAGATGTTTGGAAGTTAGAAATAAAATGACTATCTTTGAATGAAATTTAATAACGAAATTATCTTAATTTAAAACCTAAAAATAGAACTATTCACTATGGAGATCTGGCATTATTGGACTATTGCGGCGCTGCTGCTCTTTATCATCGAGCTCTTCACACAGGGCTTTGCGGTGATCTGTATCGCTATTGGTGCTGCGGGCGGTGCTGTGGCATCTGCCTTTGATATGAGTTTCGAGATGCAACTCGTTGTATTTGCTGTCGTTACGGTGTTTGCCATTGCGGCGGTAAGACCGCTACTCAAGCGTCTGTTTTATAGCGATAAGGAGAAGGTGGCAACCAATGCTAACGCCCTGATTGGTCGTCGTGGCAAGGTCTGTGAGGCGATATTTGAGGATCATGGGCGTGTGATGATCGATGGCGTTGACTGGAAAGCCGTATCGGAGGATGGCGAGCCTATCGCGCTAGATACAATGGTTGAGGTTGTGGCTATTGAGAGTGTTGTATTAACCGTTAAAAGATTATAACTATGGAGATTATGGATTTTGATTTCGATGTGCTTATCTACATCATCATCGCTATCATTGCGATTATCTACGTATTGAAGGGCTTTAAGATTATCCCTCAGTCTGAGACACGTGTTGTCGAGCGTCTTGGTCGCTACGATCGTACGCTGCCTTCGGGTATCAACTACCTCTTCCCAATCATCGACCGTGCGCGTGAGGTATACCAGCGCGACGAGATACGCTTTGCCGATGGATCGAAGAGTGCTACGATGCGCACCACATCGCGTATCGATCTCCGTGAGCAGGTCTATGACTTCGACAAGCAGAGTGTGATTACGAAGGATAACGTCACTACAACGATTAATGCCCTGCTATACTTCCAGATTGTTGACCCCGTAAAGTCGGTTTACGAGATCGACAACCTTCCAAATGCTATCGAGAAGCTTACGCAGACAACGCTGCGTAACGTAATTGGTGAGCTTGAGCTAGACGAGACGCTTACATCGCGCGACACGATCAACTCGAAGCTGCGTGCCGTGCTCGACGATGCTACAAACAAGTGGGGTGTGAAGGTAAATCGCGTTGAGCTTCAGGATATTACACCTCCAGAGTCGGTACGTCGCACCATGGAGCTTCAGATGCAGGCAGAGCGTGAGCGTCGTGCTAAGGTGCTTGAGGCTGAGGGTCAGAAGGAGGCGATGATCCTTAAGTCGGAGGGTGAGAAGGCATCGCAGATCAACCAGGCTGAGGCTGAGAAGCAGACTCAGATCCTCAAGGCGCAGGGTGAGGCAGATGCTAAGGTGTTGGAGGCTACTGCCGAGGCGGAGGCTATCCGCAAGGTGGCAGAGGCTATCGCCGAGTCGAAGACCGACCCTGCAACCTATATGTTGCTTATGAAGTATGTCGACACGCTTAAGGAGATCGGTGCTGGCGACCAGGCTAAGACCGTCTTCCTACCTTTTGAGGCGAGCAATCTTGTTGGAGCACTTGGCTCACTGACCGAGCTTATCGACAAGAAGAAGTAGAGCTTCACACATAATAAAATAAGGGGATGGCTAATTGACTTAACCATCCCCACTCTTTTTTTGTATGCTCTGTCGACTACTCTGCCGATGTTACATCCAAAAGCTCAACCTTGAACTCGAGAGCCTCGTTAGGACCGATGTCCTCGCCAGCACCACGCTCGCCATAAGCCATCTCAGCTGGGATCCACAAGGTGATCTGACCGCCAACCTTAACGAGCTTCATACCCTCAGTCCAGCCCTTGATAACCTGGTTAAGGCCGAACTCGATAGCCTCACCACGCTCGTAGCTAGAGTCGAAGATCTTGCCATCGCGAGTCTTACCCTCGTAGTTAACCTTTACAACATCCTCGTCCTTGGTTGCCTGCTTGCCATTACCCTCGCGGTCGATGCGATACAAAAGACCTGACTCGGTCTTCTGAACACCCTCCATCTTCTCGATCTCTGCAAGCCACTCTGCTGATGCCTTGCCGTTGCTCTCAGCCAATGCCTTAGCCTCAGCCTCAGCCTCTGCCATTAGCTTCTGCTGGTATGAGGTGAAGACCTGCTGCATCTGCTCGCCGGTGAGCTTAAGCACCTCGTCCATCTTCTCAAGCTCCTCAACCTTCATAGCGTCCTTCATACCGTGGTCGATCTGAGCCATTACGAGTGGAGCCTCCTCTTTGAATGATACTACGTTAGCTGCCATCTGACGACCGATGCAACGTGCTACCTCCTCGCGAGTATAGGTCTCGTCGTATAGCTCAGGGAGCTGTGGAAGGGTGTCGGTACGGTCAGAACGCTCGTGGAGCATTGCCACCTGCATGTAAGGCATGAACTTGGTGTACTGGAAGGTCTGGATAAACTGCATATCCTTCATGAACTCCTCGCTCTCGATGTCGCCACTCTTCATGAACTCCTTGAGGTTGTCAAGAACGATCTTCTGGTCGAGCTCTAGATCCTTAACGCCAAACTTAACGTTAAGACCGAGGTCAACACCGATAGCATACGAAAGTGAGTCGATGTCCGACTTGAGCTTAGGGCCGCCGCCACAAGCCATGCTGCCAAATGCAAGTGCTAGCACCGCAGCTGTGAAAATCATTTTTTTCATTGTCTAATAAATTGATTTAAAGATTTATAAATAGTTGTTAATTCTCATATCTTGCTCTGTTACAGAACCTCATAACGCCTTACCTCTGCAATTATTGCCTCTTACTTTTGCCACTTCATCGTAAAGCGTCGTAGCGGCCTTATGATAAATCCAGGGAGGTATCTGCATATCGGAATGAGTAGCTTGAACCACCAGTCGGGGACTACCACCTTGCGACCCTTGAACATCGCCCTCAGCCCTCGGCGTGCGCAGCTCTCAGGCGACATGAGTATTCCCCACCTTACGCCAAACTTCTGAAGCGAGCGAGAGAGTCCGTAGAGGTCTGTGGCAATGCCCGCAGGACATATTGCCGTGATTGTCACGCCTGTCTTGTGCAGCTCCTTGGCAAAAGCCTCGGTGAAGCTCTTTACGTAGGACTTAGAAGCACTGTACAGTGCTAAACCGGGGAAGGGCATCCATATCGAGTATGACGACATGTTGAGAAGTCGACCCTTGCCACGTCGCATCATATCCTCACCATAGAGGCGACACATCATGCTTAGTGTGAGGTCGTGGAGCGTGATCATGCGCTCGATACGCTCTGTTGGGGTCCTCAATATGTCGCAGTGCGAGAAGATGCCAGCGTTGTTGATCACCACGTCGAACTCATAGCCCTCGGCTACGGTTGAGGCATGGAGGGTCTTAGCTGCATCTGTCACTGCAAGGTCCATGACACGTGCCACGCACTTCACCCTGTGGGCATGCTCCAAGATCTCTGCCTCGCGGATTATCTCCTCGCGGATGTCTACAAGATAGAGGTTATAACCTCTCTGGGCAAGTTGTTCGGCATACTGGCGACCGATGCCCATGGCTGAGCCTGTCACAAGTGCCCACGCTGTGCCTCGATCTACGTTGCCTATGTTACGCTTAAAACACATCTTACGCTCGTTACTTTATCTTGTTAATCTCGCGCCATAGACGCTCTGGGATATGCTCCTTGCAGTTGTGGCAACACTGCATGTCTACTGAGTACATGCGTGCCATGCAGTAGTCGCGATGGTCGCAGCCGCTGCGTGTCGACATATCGCCCGCCTTGAGCTTATTCACAAATGCTGGGTCGTTGACCAAGGCACGTGCCATCTGCACAAGCTCGAAGCCCTCGTCCAAAACTCGCTCGATGCCCTCGCGCGACACAAGACCGCCGACATATACAAGCGGACCCTTGAGTGCTGCGCGGAACTTCTTGGCATTCTCCAAGAAGTAGCACTCCTCGAAGTCGTACTGCTTGATGAGCCACTGTCCGAAGAGCGATACGACGATCTTCTGCAACCACTCGTTCCAACCCATATAGTAGCCCATGGTCTTCGTAGGTATGCGTCCGCGCATAACCGCCATAGGTGCTTTCGATACGAAGCCAGACGAGAGTACGATGCCATCGACACCAAAGCTCTCGATCTGCTTGGCAATCTCGATAGACTCCTCTATCTGAATACCACTCTTGAAGCCATCCTCCATGTTGTGCTTCACGAGTACGCCCATGCCACGCCTGCGTGCCGCGGTCATCACCTCCTCGAGGCACATATTCATGAAGCGCATGCGGTTTTCGAGCTTGCCGCCAAACTCATCGTGACGATGGTTGGTATAGGGCGAGAGGAACTGCGAGATGAGGTAGCCGTGACCAGCGTGTACCTCCACCGAGTCGAAGCCAGCGTTGTATGCCACCTCCACAGCCTTGCCAAAGTCCTTGGCAAACTCTGCGATCTCTGCCTTGCGCAGACGGCGGTGGAACGTAGGCGAGTAGAGGTTGAAACCGTTAGAGGCCGATACGGGGAAGCTGCCCGCCGTAGACCAGTGGGTCATGTTGCCGCAGTGTCCGAGCTGAATACCTACGGCAGCACCCTCGGCGTGTACGGCGTCGGTAAGGTCGCGCAACGAAGGGATGATCTCGTCGCGTAGCCATAGCTGCTTGTTGAACGATATGCCACTACGGTTTATTGAGGCGTATGCCACTGTGGTCATACCTACGCCACCCCTAGCCACACTCACGTGGTAATCCTTGAGTGCCTGTGTGGGCGAGAAGTCCTTACCCATAGACTCGAAGGCTGCCGAGCGAATAACACGGTTTCGTAGTGTTACGCTACCTAGCTTGTAGGGGGTAAAGAGCTTTGACTCCTCGAGTCGTTTGTTGTTATCCATTGTAGTGATTGTTTAGTGTCGTTAGTAGATAAACGGAATTATACGCTTGCGCTTAAGCTGTGTAAACTCCTCGCCAAACTCCCTCTCGTAACGCTTGTAGAGCGATGCTGAGCGTGGACCAAGGTTGGCAAAGGTCCACAAGGCGAATACCACGCCCGCCCACGACCATGAGGCGATGGCGAAGCCCACCCACTCCATAAACTCGCCAAAGTAGTTGGCCGATGATACGTAGCGGAACATGCCGCCACGAGGTATATAGTGCTTGGTGTCGCCCGGCTTACGTAGGTTGCGAATGACGTAGTCCGAGTGGAGGTTGGTGATAAAACCGAAGAGGAAGACCGCAATGCCGATGTAGATGTATGGCTTCGACAGCCAGCCATCGTAGTAGCCCTGCTCGGGACCGTAGTAGAATATCCAACCGCCCTGCATCACTGCGTTGAGGGTGTTGAACACCATGCCCATAAGCATGATGCCTACGGGCATCTTCGAGTTACCGCGTATGAGTAACGGGAAGATGAACGAGCGTTGGAAGTAGTGCATCTGGAAGATGATGAAGAGCACAAGGGGAGCTGTCTGAAAGGCGTAGTCCGACATCCACCATAGTATTGCCATCACGATAAAGACTGGGCACTCCATCAGCACCCACGCCACCTTGTTGGGTACGGGGAAGCCAAACTTGGGGTTGAAAAGGTAGCCATAGCCAGCCTCCACAAAGTATAGTGCCACGAAGACCACCATGGCAATGCCAGCCATGATCCATAGGAAGAGGTTGTAGCTCTCGAGGCTAATGAGTTCGGTAAACATATTTTTTAGCTCTGTTTAATCTAAATCGTCTGCGTGCGGCGTGCGTACACGTGTGCACATAAATCGGGCAAAGATACTAAAAAAAGTTAAAAGTTGAAAGATGGATGATAAAAGTTTTTGGACTGCGGACCAACATAGTGGGATAAGGGGACAAAGCGGCAGAGCGATGTTGCGGACGACGTTGCCTCTCTCAGAGACGAGAGAGACGAGAGAGACGAGAGCAGACTGCCCGTCATCCCGAGCGAGCATTAGCGAGCGTGGGGATCTCATGATTAGCGCGCTGTGCGGGAGATTGCCACGAGCCTTGCGGCTCTCGCAATGACGTAGATTGAGACGAAAGAGACGAGAGAGACGAGAGAGACGATAGAGACGACAACGATGTCGAGCATCATGTTTTTTTTGTTTTTTTCTCTCTGTCCTCCCTGTTGTCCGCGCTTCTCTCTGTTGTCTCTTTCGTCTCTGCGTCTCTTCGTCTCTTTTGACTGCGCTTCTCCCTGTTGTCTCTGCGTCCCTGCGTCCCTGTTGTCTCTGCGTCCCTGCGTCTCTGTTGTCTCTCTGTTGACTGCGCTTCTCTCTGTCGTCCGCGCTTCTCCCTGTTGTCTCTGCGTCCCTGCGTCTCTGTTGTCTCTCTGTTGACTGCGCTTCTCTCTGTTGTCTCGTCTCTTTGCTCATTCTCCTCATTAAAGCAAATGAGGATGACGCTGACGTCATCCCCATCACTTGTTTCGCGCTATGGCCGTGGAGTTGCGAAGCGCGAGAAGTTGTCGTGTTGTTGTTGCTAGAGCTTGTCGAAGTGTAGCTCGGCGTCAATCTCTCCTAGCTCCATAGCCTGTGAGAGCTGCACTGTTAACTTCTTGCTAGTGAGCTCGATAATGTTTAGTGAGATGGGTACCTCACTCTGGTCAGGCTCATATATGTTTATCACATTATCAGCTACCGTGTAGCGACCTATCTCGACTTCTGACTCGTTCTCCGCCATGGTTGTGGTAATCTCGTAGGTGCCATCCTCCTTGAAGCCGAACTTGACAGATGCGAATAGATCCTCGCTAGGGAGTGTTGCCGTTTGCTCGTCAATGACGCTGCCGTTCATTTTGAGTGTGGCCTTAACGGTGTTGAGATTCCACTCGCCAATCAACTTGTTCTCGGGTTTGCTATCGCCGTTCTCGGACTTATCACACGACACAAAGCCCACTGCAAGGGCTGCAAGCAACAAGATGCTTAATAGTCTTTTCATAGATAAAAGCGTTTTAATTATACTTAGTTTATTGATTAAAAAATTATTCTTTCCGGCAAATATAAGAATATTTATCTACAACTCAAAATTCCCTCTACGCTCTTCATGAAAAAAAAAGTTTAGAGAGACGGAACCTAATCGCCCCGATCTCCCTAAACTCGCTAGTTACTCTTTTTGTCCGTGCGCCTTGTTCTATGCGCTGAACCTATGCTCTGTGTTACTTAACCTCCTCGAAGTCAACATCCTCGGGCTGTGCCTTCTGCTCGCCCTGCTGTGCGCCAGCGTTAGGCTGACCCTGAGGCTGACCCTCGGTCTGCTGCTGTGCGTAGATGTCCTGCGATGCAGCCTGCCATGCAGCGTTTAGTGCCTCGATCGACGAGTCGATAGCTGCGAGGTCCTGAGCCTTGTGAGCCTCCTTGAGCTTGCCTAGAGCATCCTCGATGGCTGCCTTCTTGTCGGCAGGGATCTTGTCGCCATACTCCTTGAGCTGCTTCTCGGTAGCGAAGATGTTTGAGTCGGCAGCGTTAACCTTGTCTACGCGCTCCTTCTCAGCCTTGTCCTTCTCCTCGTTGGCCTTAGCCTCGTCACGCATGCGCTGGATCTCCTGCTCGGTAAGACCGCTTGAAGCCTCGATGCGAATCTTCTGCTCCTTGCCTGTGCCCTTATCCTTAGCCGATACGTTGAGGATACCGTTAGCGTCGATGTCGAACGTAACCTCGATCTGTGGCACGCCACGTGGTGCTGCTGGGATGCCATCGAGGTGGAAACGACCGATAGACTTGTTGTCGCGAGCCATTGGACGCTCACCCTGACATACGTTGATCTCTACTGATGGCTGGTTGTCGGCAGCTGTCGAGAACACCTCGCTCTTGCGTGTAGGGATGGTGGTGTTAGCCTCGATAAGCTTTGTGAATACGCCACCCAAAGTCTCGATACCGAGCGATAGTGGGGTTACGTCGAGGAGCAACACATCCTTAACCTCGCCTGTGAGCACACCACCCTGGATGGCAGCACCTACGGCTACAACCTCGTCAGGGTTTACCGAACGGTTAGGGGTCTTGCCGAAGAACTCCTCAACAACCTTCTGGATTGCTGGGATACGTGTTGAACCACCCACGAGGATAACCTCGTCGATCTGCGATGCCTGAAGGCCTGCGTCGCGCAATGCTGTGCGGCAAGGCTCGATGGTCTTCTGCACGAGGTGGTCGCAGAGCTGCTCGAACTTAGCACGTGTGAGCGACATCACAAGGTGCTGTGGGATGCCGTTTACTGGCATGATGTATGGGAGGTTGATGTCGGTGGTTGTTGCCGACGAGAGCTCGATCTTAGCCTTCTCAGCAGCCTCCTTAAGACGCTGCAACGCCATAGGATCCTGACGTAGGTCGATGTGGTGCTCAGCCTTGAATACCTCTGCCATGTAGTCGATAAGCACGTGGTCGAAGTCGTCACCACCAAGGTGTGTATCGCCATTTGTCGACTTAACCTCGAATACGCCATCGCCAAGCTCGAGGATCGAGATATCGAAGGTACCACCACCGAGGTCGTACACAGCGATCTTCATATCCTTATTCTTCTTATCCATACCGTAAGCCAACGCAGCAGCTGTAGGCTCGTTGATGATACGGCGTACCTTCAAGCCAGCGATCTCACCTGCCTCCTTGGTTGCCTGACGCTGTGAGTCAGAGAAGTATGCAGGCACGGTGATAACAGCCTCGGTAACCTCCTGACCTAGGTAGTCCTCAGCGGTCTTCTTCATCTTCTGAAGGGTGATAGCCGAGATCTCCTGTGGGGTGTACTGACGACCGTCGATGTCAACACGTGGGGTGTTGTTGTCGCCCTTGACGATTGAGTATGGTGCGCGTGCGATGTCGCCAGTCACCTTGTCGTAACGCTCGCCCATGAAACGCTTGATAGAGAATACTGTGCGCTTAGGGTTTGTGATCGCCTGACGCTTTGCTGGGTCGCCCACCTTGCGCTCGCCACCCTCGGTGAATGCTACTACCGATGGGGTTGTGCGATGACCCTCTGCGTTAGGAATAACCACAGGCTCGTTACCCTCCATTACTGCCACACATGAGTTGGTTGTACCCAAGTCGATACCAATAATCTTGCTCATAATTCTAATGTTTTTATTTGTTAATCTAAATTTACTAATTTGGGGGTCGAACGCTTCGTCACGCTCGACACTCTATATTTAGGCAAATGGTATGCCAAACACAAAAATGTGTCATCCGTGGCGTAATTGTGACTCAGTGGCTGACAAAAGTGGCTTGGGAGTGACATGTCGACTGACAAAATGGCAGATGCTGGCTTTGGGTGAACTATTTGTAGCACGTGCCACAAATAGTGATTTAGGGTGTATATATGTTGTGTTTCGGTCAAAAATAGCTATATTTGTCGCTCTAAACCTTTAATAATGTTAGAATACTTGATTGTCTGTCCGCTCGTCTTCTTGGGCGGTTTTGTCGATGCTGTGGCTGGTGGTGGAGGTCTTATCTCGCTTCCGGCATATATGCTTGCAGGACTATCTCCCATCGAGGCTATTGGCACAAATAAGTTTAGCGCTTGCTGTGGTACTGCCGTTGCTACATGGCGCTACTCGCGCTTCGGATTTATTCATTGGCGACATCTTATTGCAGCTATTGCTGCAGCGCTCATAGGCTCGTGGATAGGTGCTCGATTGGCGCTTATAGTCGAGGGCAATATCTTTAAATTTATAATGCTCGTTATACTGCCTATTGTCGCAGCTTTTGTGCTAAATAATAGGGTGTTGCTAAAGTATAGATTACCATATGCGCCTTTTAAAACCGATGCTATTGTAGCTATTATTGCCCTCTTTATTGGTGCATACGACGGCTTCTATGGACCGGGCACAGGAACATTCCTAATGTTGCTATTGGTGGGTGTTGCGCATGTGACGATGCAGGAGGCTGTGGGTACTACAAAGGTTATTAACCTATCGACAAATTTCGCCTCGCTAACGGTGTTCTTGGTGCACGATGTGGTAGTCTTCCCGCTTGCCATCGTTGCAGCTCTCTTTGGCATTGCGGGTAACTATATCGGTGCTAATCACTTTGCCAAAAAGGGTGTCGGTTTTGTTAAACCACTCACGATTTTCGTTTTGGTGATATTCTTCATAAAACTCTGCTACGAACTCTTTTTCGCAAAATAAAGGCGGTCATTTGTGACCGCCTAAATCATCTCTTAATACTCTCTTGCGCCGAAGATGGCGGTGCCGATGCGGACCATGGTTGAGCCGTACTCAAGGGCGATGGGGTAGTCGTCCGACATGCCTATGGAGAGGGTGTCGAACTCCTCGCCAAACTGAGGCTTTAGCTCCTCGAAAATATCTCTAATGCGCTGGAAGTCACCGCGTACCACAGCCTCGTCGTCGGTGTTTGTGGCGATGGTCATCACACCACGTACGCGCACATGCTCCATCTGCTGAAGAGCTCCCGAGGCGAGGTAGTGTTGCAGCTCGTCGTAGCTCCAGCCCGACTTGCTCTGCTCCTGGGCGACGTGTACCTCGAGGAGTATGTCGATAGTGCGCTGGTAGCGTGCCGCCTGCTTCTCGATCTCCGCTATGAGGCGGTCGGAGTCTACCGAGGCGATGAGCGATACGAAGGGGGCAATAAGCTTGACCTTGTTTGTTTGAAGATGTCCAATCATAGACCATTCGATGTCGGCGGGGAGGATGGCCTGCTTGGCTGCCATCTCCTGAGGGCGGCTCTCGCCAAAGATGCGCTGCCCTGCGGCGTATGCCTCCGCGATGCTCTCTGCGGGGTGAAACTTCGACACCGCCACGAGCTTTACGCCTGCGGGGAGTCCCTCTAATATCTTCTCTAAACGCTGCTTGATACTCATAGTTATGGTAGTTTTCTTTGACAAAAATACAAAATCTTGTCCAACGACACAACTATTTCAAAATAAATTTGTACCTTTGAGAGATTTTATGAAATATAGAAAATTTGTATAATAACCTAAAACCTAAGTATGAAAAGATTTTTTAAGCTGCTTGCCCTAGTGGGCGCATTTGTGGGCAGCATCGCCACGGCTGATGCTTGTACCAACTTTATCGTTACGCGCGGTGCGTCGACCGATGGCTCGAACATGGTGACCTATGCTGCTGACTCGCACGGACTCTATGGTTCGTTGTATCAGTATATCCCCGGTAAGTACACCGAGTGGATGGGTGTAACAGAGTGGGACACTGGTCGTTACATTGGTCTTATTCGCCAGGCACTAACCACCTATCGCACCTTGGGTAACTCTAACGAGCACTCGTTGTTCATCACCGAGACAACCTTTGGTGGTCGTCCCGAGTTGGAGGATCCTAAGGGTGGCATCGACTACGGATCGCTCATCTACATCACCTTGCAGCGTGCCAAGACAGCGCGTGAGGCTATCGACATCATCGTAGAGTTGGCTAACACCTACGGCTACTGCTCGTCGGGCGAGTCGTTCTCGATTATCGACACCGAGGAGGCGTGGATCATGGAGCTTATCGGCAAGGGTCCCGAGGATAAGGGTATCGTCTGGGTGGCTCGTCGCATCCCTGATGGCTATGTGTCGGCACATGCCAACCAGGCTCGCATCACCACATTCCCATGGAACGACCCTGAGAACTGTAAGTATGCTCCCGATGTGGCTGACGTAGCTCGTAAGTTCGGCTGGTTCGAGGGTGAGAACGAGGATTTCAGCTTTGCTGAGGCTTATGCTCCACTCGACTTTGGTGCTATGCGTGGCTGCGAGGCTCGTGTATGGGCCTTCTTCCGCACTGTGGCTGACGACATGGACAAGTATGAGGACTATGCCATGGGTCACAATCCTGAGAACCGCATGCCTTTGTGGGTTAAGCCATCGCAGAAGGTATCGCCAAAGCTTCTTATGGACTGCATGCGCGACCACTACGAGGGTACAAAGATGGATATGACCTCTGACATCGGTGCTGGTGGCGAGGAGTGCCCCTACCGCTGGCGTCCTATGTACTTCGAGGTTGATGGCGTGGAGTATTGCAACGAGCGTGCTACAGCCACTCAGCAGACTGGCTTCTGGCTTGTTGGTCAGGCACGTCCTGGTAAGGTTGGTATCTTGTGGTTTGGTACTGACGATGCTGCTACATCGCCTCTAACACCTATCTACGTTACCGCTACCGAGGTTCCCGAGTGCTTGAAGGAGGGCAACGGCTCTATGTTGAAGTACTCTGATACGTCTATGTTCTGGATCACTAACCGCGTGGCTCAGTTTGCATACTTGCGCTATAACATTATAGGTAAGCACGTGCGCGAGGTTGTTGACCAGTGGGAGAACACCATGCTTGAGGCTGTTGCGGCTATGGATGCTAAGATCGGCGGCGCAAAGAGTGCTAAGCAGGCAGCGAAGGTTGCCACTGAGCTCTCGGTGGATAATGCGCAGAAGCTCTTTGGCATCTGGGTAGAGCTCGACAAGTACCTTATGGTCAAGTATATCGACGGTAACGTGAAGGGCGAGGATGCTAACGGCTTCATCGACAATGGTAATGGCAAGGAGATCCCTGGTAAGATCGAGCAGCCAGGCTACTCAGAGCGTTGGAAGAGAGCAGTAGCTCAGGATAAGGGTGAGATCCTTAAGGTTGTTAAGTAATTGAAATATAGAGTACTATGCAGAGATATGATATTATAGTTATCGGCTCGGGTCCTGGTGGCTATGTAGCAGCTATTCGCGCTGCTCAGTGTGGCAAGCGTGTGGCTATCGTCGAGAAGGCGGATGCTGGCGGCGTATGTCTTAACTGGGGTTGCATCCCTACCAAGGCTCTTGTGCGCTCGGCACAGGTCTATGCCGACTGCAAGGCTGCTGCAACCTTTGGCGTGAGCATCGAGGGCGAGGTGAAGCCCGACTGGACAAAGATGGTGGAGCGTGAGCGCATGGTGGCTACCACGATGAACAAGGGCGTTCAGTTCCTCCTTAAGAAGAATAACATCGACCTCATCGCGGGCTTCGGACGTCTTAAGGCTGCCGACACCGTGGAGGTTGAGGGTGTCGACTACGAGGCTGACCACATCATCCTAGCTACGGGTGCTCGTCCACGTGTGATGCCCTTTATGCCTATCGACGGCGAGCATATCATCTCGTCGAAGGAGGCTCTTGTGCTGCCTAAGTTGCCCGAGACGATGGTTGTCGTGGGCTCGGGAGCTATCGGCTCGGAGTTCGCCTATATCTACGCTACTATGGGCGTTAAGGTGACTATTGTCGAGTATATGCCACAGATCATGCCTCTCGAGGATGAGGATACTGCCAAGGCTATGGAGCGTGCCTTCCGCAAGCTACGTGCTACGGTGATGACCTCTACTACGGTTAAGTCGGTTGCCGTGCGCGAGGATGGCAAGTGCGACGTTGTTGTCGAGGGCAAGAAGGGCGAGCAGACCCTTGAGGCAGATGTTGTGCTCTCGGCTGTGGGCATCAAGTCTAATATCGAGGATATGGGTCTTGAGGAGCTTGGCATCGAGATCGAGCGCGACAAGATCAAGGTTGACGAGCACTACAAAACCACGGTTGATGGCGTCTATGCTATCGGCGATATTATCGCTACGCCAGCCCTTGCCCATGTGGCGTCGGCTGAGGCTATCCACTGCGTGGAGCATATCTGCGGTCTTGAGGCTGAGCCTGTCGACTACTCGACCATACCTTCTTGCATCTTCACCTCTCCTGAGGTGGCTTCGGTAGGTCTTACCGAGGCTCAGGTTAAGGCTCAGGGCATCGAGTATAAGGTGGGTAAGTTCCCATATACGGCATCGGGCAAGGCTACGGCTGCGGGCGAGCGCGACGGCTTTGTGAAGCTTATCTTCGATGGCGAGGAGAGGCTGCTTGGTGCTCACTTCGTGGGTCACAACGTCACTGAGATGATTGGCGAGCCTACGCTTGCTAAGGTGCTGGGTGTCAATGCTCATCGCATTGCTCGCACCATCCATGCCCACCCATCTATGCACGAGGCAGTCATGGAGGCTGCTGAGGATGCTCTCGGCTGCGCAATACATATCTAATTTTCAACTTTTAAGGCAGTGATCTGCTGCCGATAATAAGAAATGCCACCAATGCCCTTGGTGGCATTTTTGCTGAGAGACGAGAGGGACGAGAGGGACGAGAGAGAGCTGAGAGAGAGGAGAGAGCAGACTGCCCGTCATCCCGAGCGAGCATTAGCGAGCGTGGGGATCTCATGATTAGCGCGCTTTGGAGGAGATTGCCACGAGCCTAACGGCTCTCGCAATGACGAAGAGAGAGAGGGCTGATAGAGGCAACGTTGTCCGCGCTTCTCCCTGTTGTCTCTTCGTCTCTTCGTCTCTGTTGTCTCTTTTGACTGCGCTTCTCCCTGTTGTCCCTGCGTCTCTTTTCGCTCCTTTGAGCTGCGCTTCACCGCGGGGCTTAACTTCGAGGCTACGGGCGAGCGCGTCCCCTTTGCGCTGCTGCGCGAGCGTAGCGACGAGCCTGACGACCGCGTAGAGCTTGCCCGCGCCATGCGCGAGGAGGGCAAGACCCTGCAACAGATAGCAAACGAGCTAGGCTACAAGAGCATCTCGTCTGTACACACT
>JAFNXN010000020.1 GCA_017379015.1 Alistipes sp. | reverse complement strand
CGCTATCATCTGTCCGGATAGTTGTCTAACGGTGTATCGCCAAAAATTCGAGTAAACTATGGCAGAGAAAGAGGTAAAACTTATGAAGGGCAACGAGGTGATTGCTCATGCAGCAATTCGCTACGGTTGCGACGGCTATTTTGGCTACCCTATCACTCCACAGTCGGAGGTTATGGAGACACTCATGGAGCTTAAGCCTTGGGAGACTACCGGTATGGTTGTTCTTCAGGCTGAGTCTGAGGTATCTTCAATCAACATGGTTTATGGTGGTGCATCAACAGGTAAGCGTGTGATGACCTCATCATCATCACCTGGTGTCAGCCTTATGTCAGAGGGCTTGAGCTACCTTGCAGGTGCTGAGCTTCCTTGCGTTATTGTAAACTGCCAGCGTGGTGGTCCAGGTTTGGGTACTATCCAGCCTTCACAGTCTGACTACTTCCAGGCTTGTAAGGGTGGTGCTCACGGCGACTTCCACCTTATCGTATTGGCTCCTAACTCAGTACAGGAGATGCACGACTTCGTAGCTGACGCTTTCGACCTTGCTTTCAAGTATCGTAACCCAGCTATGATCCTTGCTGACGGTTGTATCGGTCAGATGATGGAGAAGGTGGTTCTTGCTCCACAGCGTCCTCGTAAGACTAAGGAGGAGATCGCTGCAGAGTGCAAGAGCTGGGCTCTTATCGGTAAGACTGACGACCGCGAGCGCAACGTGATCACATCACTTGAGCTTAAGTCAGAGGTTATGGAGGTTAACAACCAGCGTCTTCAGGCTAAGTACGATGCTATCAAGGAGAACGAGGTACGCTACGAGGCTATCGAGTGCGACGATGCAGACTATGTAATCGTAGCATTTGGTTCATCATCACGTATCTGCTCTGCTACCGTTGAGATGGCACGTGCTGAGGGCATCAAGCTTGGTTTGTTGCGTCCTATCACTCTTTACCCATTCCCAACTAAGGCTATCGCTGCACTTGCAGAGCGTGGCGTGAAGGGCTTCCTTTCAGCTGAGCTTAACGCTGGTCAGATGGTTGAGGATGTACGTCTTGCAGTTAATGGCAAGGCTCCAGTAGAGCACTTCGGTCGTATGGGTGGTATGTTGTTCTCACCAGACGAGGTACTTAAAGCAGTTAAAGAGAAACTTATAAATCGATAAGACTATGGCAGAGGTAGAAATCAAAAAAGAGAATTTGGTATTTGGCAAGTCAAAGCTTATCTTGCCTAACGTAATGCACTACTGCCCCGGCTGTAGCCATGGTACAGTGCACAAGCTCGTTGCCGAGGTTATCGAGGAGATGGGTTTGGAGCATGACACCATTGGTGTATCACCCGTAGGTTGCTCAGTATTTGCATACAACTACATCGATATTGACTGGGCACAGGCTGCTCACGGTCGTGCTTGCGCAGTAGCTACTGCTATCAAGCGCGTTAACCCTGAGAAGATGGTATTCACATACCAGGGTGACGGTGATATGTCAGCTATCGGTACTGGTGAGACTATTCACGCAGCAGCTCGTGGCGAGAACATCGTTGCAATCTATATCAACAACGCTATCTACGGTATGACCGGTGGTCAGATGGCTCCTACTACCCTCTTGGGCATGAAGACAGCTACTACCCCTTACGGTCGTGATCCAAAGCTCAACGGCTATCCTTATAAGATCGCTCAGATGCTTGCACACCTCGATGGCGTATGCTACGTAACCCGTCAGACTGTTCACACTCCAGCAAACGTTCGTAAGGCAAAGAAGGCTATCCGCCACGCATTCGAGAATGCTATGGCAGGCAAGGGCTTCAGCCTCGTTGAGATCGTTGCTACATGTAACAGCGGTTGGAAGCTTTCACCAGTAGCAGCTAACGAGTGGCTTGAGCAGAATATGTTGCCATTCTACGAGCCCGGTGATTTGAAGGACACAACTAAAGAGTAAGCGGATATGAAAGAGACAATTATCATTGCAGGTTTCGGAGGACAGGGTGTCCTCACTATGGGTAAGATCTTGGCTTACTCTGGAATTATGCAGGACATGGAGGTGACTTGGATGCCTTCATACGGTCCTGAGATGCGTGGCGGTACAGCTAACGTAACCGTAATCCTTTCGGATAAGGCTATCTCATCACCTATCGCTCACGAGTTCGACTGTGTAGTTGTTCTCAACCAGCAGTCAATGGACAAGTTCGAGAGCCAGGTGAAGCCAGGTGGCGTTCTTATCTACGATACAAACGGTATCACTAGCCACCCAACACGTACTGACATCAGCGTTTACCAGATCGACGCTACAGCTGAGTGCGCACGCCTCGGCCAGGCTAAGTTGTTCAACACCATGATTCTCGGTGCTTACCTCAAGGTTCGTCCTGTGGTTAAGATGGAGAACGTTATGGAGGGTCTTAAGAAGACCTTGCCAGAGCGCGCTTGGAAGATGCTTCCACAGAACGAGGAGGCTATCAAGCATGGTGGCGAGATCATCCGTCAGGTACGCTAATTAGCTTAAGAGGAGGGGCAACGAAAAGCAATGCAAGACGAAGTATTGTAGAGCAACACATAGCAAGGCAAAGGGTTGTATAGCAACGTAATGCAAGGCAAAGGATTGTAAAGCAAAACTTTGGAAAGAGTGCATAGCAACGCATAGCCCCAAAACCACTCAGCTAATCATTAGTCCGGATAGTGTAATAGCTATCCGGACATTTTTTATTACTGTCATAGGATTCAAAAGTAGAATATTTTACTAATTTTTGAAATAATATTAGAAATAGTTTGGTTGTTTCAAAAAAAAGCATTAATTTAGTATCGGAAAACGAAATTAATATTATTAATCTTAATACTAAAAAATTATGATTATCACATTTAACGAGTTGCGCCGCATTAAGGATAAGTTGCCTAGTGGTAGCTCGCAGCGCATTGCAGACGAGTTGGGAATTGACGTAGAGACAGTACGTAACTATTTCGGTGGCAAGCACCTTGAGGCTAAGGCTTGCTCAGGTATTCATATCGAGCAGGGTCCTGATGGCGGCGTTGTAACATTGGATGATACTACAATTTTTGATGCAGCTATGCGCATCCTTAACGAGCAGAAGGAGCAATAATATTGCACGTTAGAGGCACGCTGTATCGCGTCAGATAAAATAGGTCCAGATGGGTTTCTGCCCATTTGGACCTAATATTTTACCCTCAACTGAAAATCGAACACATGTAAGAGAATAGCCCTCAGAAGATTGAATTGCTCCATAAACCAAAAGATATTACCATCGGCAAATTAAAATAATTATCACCAATTGATTTTGTATTGCGAATATTATTAGTATCTTTGCACGTTATATATATATAACGTACTTATACTAATGGAGCTACTTACGAACATAATCATCGGCTATCTTAAGCACAATAAGCGTCTTGTTGTGCCCAAGCTTGGTGCATTTATCGTAAAGCAGCCCGACGGCACGATAATCTTCTCGGAGCTGATGCGAAACGACGACGGCGTGTTGCGCTCGCTCTTAGTGGCATACGGATGTAACGAGCTAGCCGCAAACGGCATCATAGACAGATTTGTTTTCGAGGTACGTCACAACATATCGCAGGGCACCAGCTACGCTATTCCAAACCTTGGAGAGTTTGTGTCGGGAGAAAACAACACCATACGATTTAAGCACAAGCGAGAGCCAAAGGTGTTCGGCGGAACAATAAAGCCACCCGTCGAGCGTTTCGACGATGAGAAGCTAAAGTGGCAACGCATACAGCGAATACGTCAGCAGCAGAGTGAGAATATCACGGGGCACAGCACACATCGCAGGCTTAAGTCATCGACAGCAATATCGACCACCACACAGCGCAAGCGAGATGATGACGACCTCGAACTTGGAAAGCCCGACAAGTATCTTCGTGGCTTGAAGTACGAGAACCGCAAAGGACGCAACAACGACGAGGAGAGGTTTGGTGGCAACGAACGTCAGATGCGCAACAAGGGTGGACGCACAGTGTTCCTAATAGTCGTTGCAATAGTACTGAGCATCGCAGGATGGTTCACATGGCAGTGGATAGAGGGCGACAACAACGCTAACATCAAGCCCACAATCCCTAGCTCGGAGAGAAGCGTAGAGGCACTACCCGAAATAGAGCAGAGAGACTCTCTCAAGGATGCATCGGCAGTGGAGCAAGCTCGGCAGAGTGAGGCGGGTGAGCCAATCTCTCAGGAGGCGACAGATGCTCAACCAGCAGAGAGCCCCAAGAGGATGTTTTACTCTCCGCTAGTGATTGATACTCGAGCAGCTATAGAGGCGAAGAAAGACTAGAAGATAAGAATAAAGGCAAATGACATCTAATGAACTACTTACGGCCAAGCAACGCTTTGGCATCATAGGCAACTCAGAGGTGCTTAACAACGCCCTTGAGGTTGCTATGCGCGTAGCTCCTACCGATCTATCGGTGTTGGTTACGGGCGAGAGTGGCGTGGGTAAAGAGTTCTTCCCCCAGGTCATACATGCCTACTCAGCGCGCAAACACAAGAAATATATCGCCGTGAACTGCGGTGCAATACCTGAAGGAACTATCGACTCGGAGCTATTTGGTCACGAGAAGGGTTCATTCACGGGTGCGATAGAGAGTCGTAAGGGATACTTCGAGGAGGCTGATGGAGGAACAATATTCCTTGACGAGGTGGGCGAACTACCCCTATCAACACAGGTGCGACTGCTCAGAGTATTGCAAACAGGAGAGTATATGCGCGTGGGATCGGCAAAGGTGCAAAAGACCGATGTGCGTGTCGTTGCTGCCACAAACAACAACCTCCTAAACTCAATAGCCGAGGGACGCTTCCGCGAGGACCTATACTACCGACTAAACACCGTTCCTATCAGCGTTCCAGCACTCCGCGAGCGTAAAGGCGACATATATCTTCTATTTCGCAAGTTTGCCAGCGACGTGGCTGTGCAGTATCGAATGCCAGCGATAACCCTCGACCAGAGCGCACGTACGCTACTCGAGAACTACCACTGGCGCGGCAACATACGTCAACTTAAGAATGTGGCTGAGCAGATCTCGGCAATTGAGCAGCAAAGAGATATAACCGCAGAGGTGCTGCGTCGCTACCTACCCGATGAGGGCTACAATATTCATCCGATGAATAGAGGCACATCGGCAGGGGGCTACGACGACCTTAACGAGCGTGAGCTGCTCTACAAGATTCTCTTCGACATGCGCAACGACATCAACGACCTTAAGCGCATGATGACAGAGGCTCTCAGGGGCAGAGGCGAGCAACGCGAGGCGAGCAACGTACACCACGACGTAGTAGGACTACTACCCGAGGCGCAACACTCACATGCGCGCTTCGACGAGAGCGAGGTGGTGGAGGTTGTGGACGAGCCTGCACGCGAGCTAACCAAGGATGACGTGCAACGCGACCAGATACTTCGCGCGCTACGCAACAATGGTTTTAGGCGCAAGGATGCTGCGCGCGATCTATTCATCTCCGAGCGCACACTCTACAGACGCATGAAGGCTCTTGGCATTGACGACGATAGCCAACAATGACACTAATAAATAATCGTATGAAGAGAGTAATAAATATAGCTTGTCGCTTGGTTGCCATAACCACCCTCCTTATCGCAGCTGCGGGTTGTGGTTACAAGGTTACGTACAACCTATCGGGAGGCTCAATTCCACCAGAGGCTCAGACCTTCTCGGTGGCATACTTCCCCAACAATGCACCAATGGTAGCACCCACGCTTAGCAATGTGCTAACCGAGGGTCTTCGAGATAAGTTCTCGCGTCAGACACGTCTTCAGCAAGTTGAAGAGGGTGGCGATTTTGCATTTGAGGGCGAGATCACGAACTACTCATCGACAACAGCATCGGTCTCGAGCGGCGACTACGCACTCCAAAACCGACTCACAATCACCGTAAAGGTAAACTTCCAAAATGCTGTTGACCAGACCCTATCTTTCAACAACAAGACATTCTCGGCATACGCCGATTACGACTCATCGCAGCTGCTCATCGATGTTCAAGATCAGCTCATTGAGGATATAGTTGAAGACTTGGTAAACGATATTTATATGGCAGCAGCCGGCAACTGGTAGTAATAACATGGCAACACTCAACGACATAGTCTACAACAACCACGAGGCTAGCACAACGGATATCGAGCAGATCACGGCACGCTATCCATGGTGGAGCGCAGCGCGCCTACGTCTGTACCACGAAAAGGGCGCAAAGAGCGACCAGGCAACTCGCCTTACAGCACTGCTACATCCACTGGGAGCTATTGCTCGTAAGCATATTGATGTGGCAACTCTACGCTACCTCTCAGCAGATGACCGCATAGATAAATTCCTACACCTTGACAGCTACCGTATAGTAGCCGAAGAGGGGGATGCAGAGGATATTGCAGAGTCTGAATTTGAGTTAGGTGACGATTTAGTGAGCGAAGAATTGGCAGAAATATACCTAAATCAAGGACTTTATGACGAAGCAATAGCCACTTATCGCAAATTAAGTTTGCTAAATTCAGAAAAAAGTATTTACTTTGCGGGACTAATTGCAAAGATTGAAGATAAAAAGAAGAATAATTAACATAGAATAATTAAATTCATAAACTATGTATACATTTTGCATTATCATGATTGCTATCGCAAGTGTCCTATTGATACTTGCTGTATTGGTTCAGGCTCCAAAGAGCGGCATGGCTGCTAACTTTGGTGCAGCAAACCAGACTATGGGTGTACGCCAGACCTCTGACTTCCTCGAGAAGTTTACATGGGCTATGGTTGCAGCTATCGTATTGTTCACACTCCTCTCAGTAACTGCAATGCCTAGCAAGGCTGAGCGCGAGGAGGCTTCATTCAACCCTATCGAGCAGTCTAAGACTGAGATCCCAGCTGAGGCTATCGAGCTTCAGGTTCCTGCTGAGGGTGGTGCTGCTGAGGCTACAGTATCTGTACCAGCTGAGGGCGAGGCTGAGGTTGTTGTTGCTGAGGAGGCTGCTGAGGCTACTGAGGCTGCTGAGGCTAACGAGTAAAGAACAGACAACAAAGATAGAGGGTGTCGTTCCTTTTGGGATGGCACCTTTTGTCGTAAATAGCACGAAGGGATAGCAACTGCGAGGCACGAAAATTGCTTGCTCACACACATATATAATTTATAATGATTAAGATTATGAAAAAGTATGTGTGCACGGCGTGTGACTACGTCTACGATCCAGAGAAGGGCGATCCCGAAAATGGCATTCCGGCAGGCACGCCCTTCGAGAAGCTTCCCAATGACTGGACATGCCCGCTATGCGGACTAGGCAAGGAGGCCTTCGAGGAGCTCTAGGCAAGATAGATGGCAGCTAACACATCGTCAGTTGCCATCTATTTTAATTATAAATCAAAAAATTAAGCCTATCCTATTGCAAAATAGAAAATTATTACTACCTTTGCGACGCTTTATGCACAAAACTTTAATTAATTAAACATTATGAACAATTACGAAACCGTTTTCATTGTCACTCCCGTCCTCTCAGACGCACAGGTGAAGGAGGTAGCTGACAAATTCCAGGGCGTAATCACCGAGAACGGCGGTCAGATTGTGAATGTGGAGAACTGGGGCCTTAAGAAGCTCGCTTATCCTATTCAGAAGAAGACTACCGGTTTCTACTTCCTCGTAGAGTTCACCGGTGAGGGCTCACTCATTAACACTTTGGAGACACAGTATCGTCGTGACGAGCGTGTTATCCGTTTCCTAACTTTCAAGCAGGACAAGTTCGCTGTAGAGTACTCTCAGAAGCGTCGTGCTAAGCTTGCTAACAAATCACAGGAGGAGTAAACTATGGCAGAGAATACACAGCAGGGTGCATCAGAGATCCGTTATCTCAACCCAGTATCAGTAGACGTAAAGAAGAAGAAGTACTGCCGCTTTAAGAAGCTCGGTATCAAGTACGTAGATTATAAGGACGGTGAGTTCTTGAAGAAGTTCCTTAACGAGCAGGGTAAGATTTTGCCTCGTCGTCTTACAGGTACTTCTCAGAAGTTCCAGAAGAAGGTTGCTCAGGCTGTAAAGCGTGCGCGTCACCTCGCAATTCTGCCATTCGTAACAGACTGTATGAAATAAGGAGGAGGCACTATGGAGATTATTTTGATTAAGGATGTAGAGAACTTGGGCTACGCTAACGACATCGTAAATGTTCGTCCTGGCTACGCTAACAACTACCTGATTCCACAGGGCTTCGCTAAGGCTGCTACCGCTTCTGCAAAGAAGGTATTGGCTGAGAACCTCCGCCAGCGTGCTCACAAGGATGCTAAGATCCTTGCTGACGCTCAGGCTCTGGCTGCAACTCTCGAGAACCTCAACCTCGCTTTCGCTGTTAAGGCTGAGGAGGGTCGTATCTTCGGTTCAATCACCTCTGCAGACGTTGCTGAGGCACTCGCTGCTAAGGGTATCGAGGTTGATAAGAAGAACATCTCTGTTGAGGGTATCAAGACTGTAGGTGAGTACAAGGCTACTGTTAAGCTTCACCGCGAGGTTAAGGCTGAGGTGGCTCTTACTGTTACCGCAGAGTAATTTTACGAAACCGCATAGAAAAGTTGCTTGAGAAATCAAGCAACTTTTTTTTATGCTTGCAATCAGAGCGGCTCTTTTGTCGTTATGAATTGCATTTCGTTATGTGGTTATACTATCACGCCAAAATTTAGTCACTCCCGTTTCATTATATTGTCCCGCTTGATGTCAAAATAAACATAAATCCCCCACAGGTGGATACCTTTCAAAGGGCAATCGTTGACGAGAGATGACAAATTGCAAAAAAATTACTATCTTTGCACTATATTGACGAAAAGGTCGTTATACGAATATGGGAATTTTTAGTAATTTGATTGATATCATACGTCGCAATCCACTGACAACTCTGCTGGTGATTATGCTTCTTGTTGCAGCACCTAAGTTGTTTGGATTTATTGCGTTGTTACTGCTCGTGCCGATAATTATCCTTGTTGTCGGTGCAGCGATTGTGCTTGTTCGTCTGCGTAAGGCGCAGAGAGATATGCAGGATACACAGAGTCGTGGTGGCTTTACGGGTACCAACTCTGGTAGTACAAAGCCAGATGGTAAGGTGACTGTGCACATTCCGCACCAGGAGCCAAAGGTGAGTGACGATGTGGGTGAGTATGTCGATTTTAAGGAGGAGTAATAGATCCAACTTGGTGTAATATATTGTTTATGAAGATTTTAGCAGCTTTTGGTCGCTACATTATTTTGATGGGCAAGGTCTTCTCTCGCCCTGAGAAATGGAGCATATACTATAGGCGAGTGATATCAGAGATGGATCAGTTAGGTGTTGGATCAATCCCACTAACGGCAATCATCTCGATATTTATTGGTGCGGTAATTACTATCCAGATGGCAATCACCCTTGAGTCACCGTTTATTCCGCAGTTTATGATTGGTTATGCGACAAAGGAGACGATGATTCTGGAGTTCTCCTCTACGGTCATTGCCATAATTCTTGCGGGTAAGGTAGGTAGTAATATCGCCTCGGAAATTGGCACTATGCGAATAACCGAACAGATTGATGCTCTGGAGATTATGGGTGTAAACTCGGCAGCGTATCTTATTCTTCCTAAGATTGTTGCAACGGTG
>JAFNXN010000019.1 GCA_017379015.1 Alistipes sp. | reverse complement strand
TTAGTCATCCCCTTATTGTTTAGAAGTTGAAGAAAAAGATGTAGTTTTAGGCATGCGAAGCCCGAAAAACCGGAGTTTACTAGGCGTAAATGAGGATTTTGAGGGCAAGCATAACGACAAAATACACTTTTTATTCAGCTTTCTTTATTACTCTCTTCCTAGCCACCACTCTGCCCAATCTAAGTCCTCGGGGGTAGTGAGCTTGAGGTTTGTTCGCTCACCCTCGATAAGCGATATAGCGTGTCCCAGAGCCTCTACCACCGAGGCATCATCCGTAAACGATGGGTCGAAAGGCTGTTGGTAGGCTTGGTGTAGTATCTCTGCGCTGAATATCTGCGGCGTCTGCACTATGCGTAGCGCGCTACGTGGGACTATCTCAGAGCCCTCGCTAGTAATCTTGCGGTAGGAGTCGGCAACCTCCACAACGGGGATTGATGCTCCATGTTGCTCGGCATCGAGCATGGTGCGTATGATGAGCTTGCGGCTTACGAGGGCACGTACACCGTCGTGTACAGCAACCCACTCCACCTCGGGGCTTAGTGCCTTAAGACCGCACTTAACAGACTCAAAACGCTCGCTGCCTCCAGCCACGCAACGGTGCACGGCAACATCGAATCTAGAGGCGAGGTTGCGCCATAGCTCGATGTGCTCTTGGGGTAGTACGACAACAATCTCGGCGCCGGGTAGAGCCTCGGCAAAGGTGTTTATGGTGCGTGCCACAACAGGCTCGTTGCCCAACATTAGAAACTGCTTGGGTAGTGCGCTTTGCATCCTGCGTCCCGAGCCTCCCGCCACGATTATTACTCCTCGCTTTGCCATATTAGCTTCTTTCCAAATCCCAGTTTGTTATCGGTGAGCTTCATCATCTCGGGGCGTACCATCCATAGTGTGAGAGGTGCTACAGCTGCGTAGGGGAAACGTCTGATATATCTCCTCTTAGCCTCCTCGTCGCCACGCTCTGCGCGTCCTGTTATTTGCAAGCCCTCGATGGCTCCTACGATGCGTGTCTCGCGCACGATGCTCAGTGCTACGCGAGGGTTGTCTATCATCTCTGAGCCATGACGCGTCGTGTCGTCTGAGGTGAATATGAAGATGTTACGCTCTTTGTCGTAGGCATAGAAGCAGTTAGCGACGTAGGGTTGATCACTGCCGCTATGTAGCGTTGCTAGGGTAAGCACATGATGCTTCTTGATGAAGGCAACTATTGGCTCGTCTACTATCATTGGCTGCACTATTTTTGAGTTGTGCTACTTTGCCACTGTAAGGCTATCGCTAGGCTGACGATGGTAGATGTCATCCTCTGTTACGTGGTCGCCACCAGGGGCTGTGCCCTCGAACTCGGAGATAATACGGTCGCGAAGCAGCTCAAAGTCGGCGCGATACTTGCTTGGTAGTGGCTCCTGAGGCTGCTGTGTCACCTTAAGAGGGTCTATCGGCGTGCCATTCTGCCAGATGCGGTAGTCGAGGTGCGGACCTGTTGATGTTCCTGTTGAGCCCACGTAGCCGATTAGCTGTCCCTGCGACACCTTACTACCCACCTTGATGCCCTTGGCAAAGCTCTTAAGGTGGAGATAGCCTGTCTGCAAGCCTCCAGCATGCTTGATGTAGATGGTGTTACCACCGCCACCGCCCCAGCCAGCTTTGATCACCGTGCCATCAGCAACTGAGTGTACGGGGGTTCCCATAGGTGCTGCATAGTCTACGCCAAGGTGTGGACGATAGACGCGGTGTACGGGGTGAAGACGCTTGTGTGTAAACTTCGAGCTGATGCGTGTGTACTTGAGTGGTGCCTTAAGCATCTGACGCTTAAGCGATTTGCCATCATAGTCCCAGTACGACACGCGGCCGTTGTCGTCGGCAAAGGGGATTGCGTAGGTGGTCTTTGAACCACTCTTGAAGTAAGCACCGTAGATGCGTCCTACGCCTACCGACTTGTCGCCAGTGAACTTCTCGTCGTAGATAACGCCAAAGCTATCACCCGCCTGAATGCCGAAGAAGTCGACGCTCCACTTGAATATATCCTCCACCTCGGCAGCGAGGGCGTATGGGAGGTTCTGTGCCATGATAGCACCCCATAGCGACGATGTGATCTCGGCACGCGCCACGTTGCGAGTTGTGGTGATGGGTAGTGAGCTGCGAGTGATTGCCACCGAGTCACCCACGAAGGCAAATGTTGCGTAGTCGGTGTTGTTTATCTGGTAGACAAGGTAGTCGAGTACCTCATGCTCGCCAGTGCTATCTTGTACTGTACGCTTGAACATAGTGTAGGCTTTGTCGGCACGAATGTCGCGAAGAGGGAAGACCGTGTCCGCCATCTTGTCGAGGCGATCTACCTTGCGTGCAGATATTCCATTGCGACCCAATATGCCGCCCACGGTCTCGCCTGAGCGTACAGAGTCAGTTGTTACGGTGTATGGTGTGGTGTCGATGCCGTAGAGTAGTACGGGCTCTGCAAAAAGAGAGTCTGTGTACTCTTCGCCGTCGAAGTCGCCAAATTCGCCATGGTTGTTCTCGTTGTCGGACGAGTTGCCGCCGCACGCCATTGCCATTAGTGCAAGTAGCGAAGCTGTGAAAATAGGTAGCCTTTTCATATCAAGGCAAAGGTAATAAAATTTTGAAAATTACGCCAATAAAATAACCATAATTAGCTGTAGTAGCCAAAAAATGGTTGCATATTCTTGTGCATATCCAAAATATATCGTACCTTTGACGAGATTGTATAATTATGCTTAAACGTGGGTAATTGTTGATGAAGCCTCTATTGATCATACTGTCGTGGATCTATGCAGCGGTGATAGCTATACGCCATCGCCTCTACAATTGGGGTGTGTTCAAGAGCTACTCGTTTAATATTCCTATTGTCTGCATCGGCAATATTACCGTTGGCGGAACAGGAAAAACACCTATGGCTGAGATGCTTATATCGGAGCTATCATCGTCATATACCATTGCCATGCTCTCGCGCGGCTATGGTCGTCGCACTAAGGGCTACCACGAGGTATCTTGCTCGGATAGCTACCGCGATGTGGGCGATGAACCTCTTCAGGTGAAGCTTAAGTTCCCCGAGGCAGTTGTTGTGGTGTCGGAGGACCGTGTGTCGGCAATCGAGCGTATTCAGAAGGAGCACCCAGAGGTTAACCTTATAATCATGGATGATGGTTTTCAGCATCGTAAGGTGCGTGCCAAGGTTAATATAGTCATTCTTGATGCTACGCGTCCCCATGAGAGCGATAGGCTGCTGCCCGCCGGTCGTCTGCGAGATCTGAAGTCGCGACTCTCGGCAGCTCACTTCTTCATTGTGTCGAAGTGCTCGGAGCAGATGAGTCCGTTGGATCGTCGTCTGTGGCGCAACAATCTGCGAACGATAGCATATCAGAAGGTCTACTTCTCGCATATCGTGCCTCAGAGCATCGAGCCTGTCTTCTACTTCGAGGATCGAGAATATGTCGATTATGGCTCACAGGTGATCCTGCTTGCGGGTGTGGGTAATCCGCGACCCTTTATTCGTGAGGCTCAGGTGAGGTTTAACGTTGTTGAGAAGATGATCGTCCCGGATCACCATAGCTATTCGATGGAGGATATGAAGCTCCTCTACGATATGTTGGCGCGCCATCCGCGAGCTATTATATTGATGACCGAGAAGGATGCCGTGAAGCTCTTCCGTGCTAAGGGACTTCCCGAGAGGTTGCGTCGTGCGATGTACTATCAGCCTATAGAGACTCGTCTTATGGAGGGCCCTGACAAGGATTTTACTGGTAACCTTATTGCCGAGATCGAGTTCAAGGATGAGAACGGAGAACGTTCGCGAGGAAAAGCGAGAGGCAAGAGAGTAAATTTAGATGATAACGAGATATGATTAACAAAGTAATTCTTTTAGGAAACGTGGGTCAAGACCCCGAGGTGCGCACCTTGGAGAGTGGCGTTAAGGTTGTGCGACTACGTCTTGCAACCACCGAGCGCATATTTAATCGCCAGACAAACGAGAGCACAGATCACACTGAGTGGCATACCATTACCCTCTGGCGTGGTTTGGCTGAGGTTGCCGATAAGTTTGTGCGCAAGGGCTCGCAGCTCTATATCGAGGGTCGCCTGCGCAGTCGTGAGTGGGAGAAGGATGGACAGCGTCACTTTGGCATAGAGATCGTTGCCGACGATATGAAGTTGCTAGGTCGCCGTGCCGACAACCAGCAGATGGGTGCTTCGCAGCAGCCACAGTATCAGTCTGCACCACAGCCCCAGTATCAGTCTGCACCACAGCCCCAGTATCAGTCTGCACCACAGCCTCAGTACCAGTCTGCACCGCAACCACAGTATCAGTCTGTGCAGCAGCCTGTTGCGCCACAGATGCCAGCGGACGATCCAGACGATCTGCCATTCTAGCACTTGGCTTGTATAATTGGTTTGGGATGCCTCCACTTCGGAAGCATCCCAAGCTTTTTATATCTTGTTGTATCGCTCCTCGACCTTTGCCCAGTCTAGAGCCTTGAACATTCCCTCCACGGCATCGCGACGCATGTTTCTATAGTCGAGGTAGTAGGCGTGTTCCCATAGGTCGATGGCTATGAGTGGGTGCAGGCCATCGGTGAGTGGTGTCTCGGCATTAGGCTTAGATACTATGTAGAGCACACCATCGCCATCTGCTGCCAGCCACACCCATCCCGAGCCGAAGAGCATCGTCGAAGCACTTGTCATAGCCTTCTCCAGATCGTGCAGCGATCCAAATTGAAGCTCGATAGCTCGAAGCAGCTTGCCGTGAGGGGCGTGGTGTGGGTGGGGCGAGAACTGTGCAAAGAAGAGCTCGTGGTTGAGTGCCTGTGCAGCATTGTTGAATATTGCCCCGTCGCTCTGACGAACTATATCCTCGAGTGGTAGCGAGGCATATCGTGTGCCGTCGATAAGCTCAGATAGTTTGGCAACATATCCTGCATAGTGCTTGTCGTGGTGAAAGTGCAGTGTCTCAGCCGAGATGTAGGGCTCGAGAGCGTCGTAGGCGTATGGTAGCTCGGCTACCGTGATAATCGCCGCCGCAAATGTCTTTAGTGTCATATACCTTTAATTTAGCAATTAGCAATAAGTAATTATACTCTTCCTGTTGCAACTTTAAGACCAAACACAAATAAGATAATAAGACATTGCGGCTCACGAATTCGCCGGGAAAATTGTGAAGGTTAGCAAGGTTGATGACATTGAGAGGGTATTGAAACGAATGAAAGTACAAGCCAATGTTAAAAAATGAGGCTGACTAAAAATACTTTCAGTCAGCCTCACAATGTCAAAAATACTTTATCACTGAGGGTTGTTCATTGTACCACCAGTGAGTGGGCCTTCGTATGTACCGTAGAACTCACGACCATGGGTATCGACAAAGTTGAAAGTTACCCTATAACCACCAGCAATATGCTTAACTGTCAAAGTACCACTTGCGAAGTTGCCCTTAACAGAGTTATAGGTGATTGTTGACTGATCTATAACGAACTTGTCGCCATCAACATAGTTCTGCTTAGCCTCCCATGGAGCGATGATGTACTCACCCTCTGGAGCGATCTTGTCAGTAACCTTAGGATATGAGTAGCAGTCGAACATTACCTCGATAGAGCCATCTGCAGATACACCCTGGAACATAAACTCGCTATCGCTGTTGTAGCCGTTCCAGTACTTACCAGTGAATGATGCCCACTCTGTGTAGCCTAGAAAAATATAATCTGCGTAATCGCACCAGCCAACAGCTGATTTATACTCATCTGCTGATTCTGCAGGCACAAAGATTTTTCTATTGTAATGGTGTCCATAGAATGCTTCTTCTCCTAAATATGGAGCAGACATTGCTTTACAATACACGTCCGTTAGATTACCACACCAGTAGAATGCATATTCAGCTATTATTGTTATATTTTTGGATATTGTTACATTGGTTAGGTTCTCACAATTATAGTATTTACAACCGATTATTACTCAATATTTTATAGATAATAAGTCAGAAATATGGTTGTTATTTTTAATTGCACATTCTAAAAGGTGAAGATTTAACGCTTTTATTGATTATTAACTCAAAAAGGACATCAACTTGGGTC
>JAFNXN010000004.1 GCA_017379015.1 Alistipes sp. | reverse complement strand
TATTCGATGCCACCTACCATAATCTTTAACTATTGTATTTGTAAGGGCTATTATCACTCCATTCTTATTGTAAAATTGCCAGGGCGTACCATCTTGGTAATCCGATTTTCTTTCAGAAACTAAGGGGCTCTCCCACATAGGCGTATTATCAGCAATGAGGAATTTTGTTAAATTCCCATCAGAATCACCAACCACATAATAATCATACACCGGTTGACCGTTTAGATATTCTGTCTGGATATACATCCCATTGTCAAGAAATTCTGTGTATAATCCAGCCAACTCACCATTACAGTACTTGCCAGTTTGCTTAATTAGTCCATCCTCCTTATATACGTAAAAGTCTCCATTCAAAAGACCTTGACGATAATTTCTTACTAACTCTGTTTTACCATTCTTGAAATAATTAATGCACTCTCCATCAAAAATAGTCTTGGCATCATCCAATGAGTCAATCTTGATAAAACTGCCACTGCTTTGTAGTTCGCCGGAGATATAGTAGCCTCGAAATTGCTTGGTTTGCAAGCTGTCTGCAGGATAATATGCTACCCTATAAAAATCCGCGAATGCTTTATTTGGTGCATATTTCCACTCCTTGGTATAATAGAGAGTGTCTATTCTATCTTGTGCTAATGTTATATTCATAGCACTAATAAGACAGACGACTAGTATTAAGGTTTTCTTCATAAACATGGATATATTAGGTTTAGTACAACAAAGTTAGCAATAATTTCTATACAAAGGTTGTGTAATTAAGAAAACTTATACTACTGCACATTAGAAATCCTCCTCATAATCATCGTAGTCGTATGACGAATCATAGTCGCGAGTGTTGTCGTGCGAGGTGTTGTTCGAGTCATTATCGAACAGCTCCTCATAAATCCACGCTGCAAGCAGCCAATCCCAAAGTGACATAAAGCCGATTTGAATATTATAGAATTAATATTTATATTTGCTTATAAAATCGACTACCGCATACTTTATAAATTTGCAAGCAACAATTGAGGGATGCAAACGAGGCTTATGTGGTTGGAATTATCAGCCGTCAATGATTTATTTAATAATAGCAACAGATTATTATGGAACAGAATGTATTTTTGGTAAAATGGCATGGCCCTTTTACACCAGAAGAATTAGAGAAGTGGGAAAAAAGTCAGAAATTTAAATACTCCATTTACCTACTTCATGGAATGCTAAAGCATGTCAAAACAAAAGAGAGTTATTATTGTGGTATCTCTACGAGAAGTGTACACAAAAGGCTTTGTGACAAAGATCATCACATCAACGAAATAAGAGAGAGATTAAACTCTATTTACGCAGGGTGCATTTCAAATGTAAAAAAACCGAGTACTAATACAATTCGATTGGTTGAAAAGATAATAACAGCCTATCTTGCAGATTCTGTGGGAAGAAATAGAATGTTAAATCTAACTAATTTTAATTATCCCAAACAGAATATGTATATAGTTAATGAATGGTGGAAAAAAGATAATGAATATTTATGGCAACGACAGCCAAAAAATTCGCCATCGCATATACTTCCTGATGTTCTGACATATCATTATTGGGATAGCGATGATATAGAGATGTATGAATGTAAAAAATTGAAGAAAGTTTCAGAATATAGGTAAAAGATAAAACGAGAGTTTAACCTGTGTTCGCCCATCATTTTGGGACAGAAAATCTTGCGATTTTTTAGGTTTACTTTTGAGTTACTAAGTAACAGTTTTGACCGTTTTTACAGTACGGAAAATACTGCCACTGTCCCCCTTAAATTTCTGTACTGTAGTTACTTATACAAAGGTAATGAATTTTATTTAACTTGCAAATTATAACTGAAAATTAGTTTGAAAAATAGTCTGTTCATCCATATTTAGGCGACTAAAAAACCTCAAAAGTAAACACCGAAAATGCGTTCGCTTTTGAGGCTGTTTGTGGTTTAGTGTGATAAGTCTTTCTATGAGAACAAATCCTCCAAGGTTATCTCATTTTGAACTATTCCAGAATGGGCGTTT
The DNA here is from genome assembly GCA_017379015.1 of Alistipes sp. Classification (GTDB taxonomy): domain Bacteria; phylum Bacteroidota; class Bacteroidia; order Bacteroidales; family Rikenellaceae; genus Alistipes. Next base: position 175,383 of record JAFNXN010000004.1, on the reverse strand, counting down.
GCTTTAATACCAAATGTAGTTACCATAGTTAAATGCACCGCCTTTCGGGTATTGGTTGTGTCGATAAATACCGACTTCTTATTTCGGAGTTTTTGTTCGTATTCTGCGTCGATGGCATACTCCGATAAAGAGTATTTCATCTCACACAAATTGATGACCTGGTCTTTTCTATCGATAAGCAAATCAATCTGTGCTCCATCGCTCATCTCATCAGCCTCTTTACGCCACGAATATACATTACTCAACACTCCTGCAATGCCCAAAGCTGCCTTTATTTGCTGCGTGTGAGCCATACATAAACGCTCAAAAGCCAGACCGCTCCAAGCACGATGCATTGCCGAGTCTATGGACGCTGACCAGAAATGCTCATCGTTATTCTCGTTTTGCTGGATAAACTTAAAGTAAAAGAGCGTATAGCTATCAATAAGCTGATAAATAGCCTGCTTGCTTTTCTTATCAAAGCCGTTATACTTACGGATAAATCCACAATACTCGAGTTCGTCCAGAACCTTACTTAATGCGCCGTTACTATACTTGTTAATGGCAACTATTATCTCCTCTCGAGTCATACCAACCTTTTTCTTACCCAGTGCGGTTACAATATCTATATACTGCTCTGGCGATTTGAATAGCGAAGCATAGAGTTGATTAAACTCGTTTGATAACTTACCATTCTTGGCAAAGATGATCTTGTCTATATTTTGAGACAGGCTCAAACCTTTTTCCAGCAGGCTCCAATAGTATGGAATACCTCCAAATACCATATAGCACTCTGCGAGTTGATATCTACTCATTTCAAGCCCCTTGCTTTCGGCAAACATCTCACACTCTTTCAGTGTGAATGGTTGCAGTGCGATTTGCTTGGTGACTCGATTGTGAAGGCCTCCGTGATCGTTAATCACCTTATTGATAATCCATGATGTTGCAGAGCCGCAGATAATCAAAACAATGTCTTTGCGTGCCGATGCCCAACCATTCCAAAAGTGCTCAAAAGCTGAGATAAAGTTGGAGCGAGGGGTATCCATCCAGGGCAGCTCATCCAAAAATACAATCTTCTTCTCGTCTGTTGAGTTCTTCAAATATGTAGAAAGCAGACTAAATGCCTCCAACCACGATTTCGGTATAGGGCAGTCGTCATATCCAGCATCACGAAGTGATATGGCAAAACTAAATAGCTGTTCCTTGGTATTACCCTTTGCTAAACCAGTGTGTTGGAATGTAAACTTGTAGCCGAAAGTCTCGCGAATAAGATATGTCTTACCCACACGCCTACGACCATACACTGCAACAAACTCCGAGTTCTCCGATTGAACTGCCGAATGCAATATCTGCTGTTCCTCTTTTCTCCCGATTATCATAACTTTTACTTTTAGCTACTGCAAATATAATACAAAAAATCATTATAATTTGCCAAATCGCATTAAAAAATCGAGATTTGGCAAATTATAGGCAAAAATCGTGGCGATTTGGTGATAAAATAGCCCGCCGAACACAAATGCTCAGGCGGGCTTAGTGGCTTACACTCTCCTCTTCCGAGGGGTATAAACGCCATTCTGCATAAGGTCGTCGAGCGTGCCCTCGCCTATCTCCTCGCAGAACTCACCACCTACACACTCAAACTCACTATTGGAAATCGGTGGTTGGTGCTACCGATTACCTTTTTAGTATTTTTGCGAGCATGTTAAGTCTTTTTCAAACATTGAGCGTTATATATTCGGAAGCGCGTTTCCAACAAACGAAAACAGATTATGAAACAAACAACTCACCCGCCTCGCTGAGCTAATGCAGTCCGAGCGCGGCCATCTGTTTCGATACGCCTGCTATCGGTTGGGGTCTGCCACCGAAGCCGACGACGTTGTGCAAGACCTCTACCTGCGGCTCTCGAAACAAGGCGCACGACTTGCCGAGATTGAAGACCTGAAAGGCTATGTTTATCGGTCATTGACAAATAGTTGCACCTCCGTTTTACGCTCTCGACGACAGTTCGCGACCACCGAAACGCTAGATACATTGAGTAGCGACGACCTCGCTCCGAAAGATTTCGAACAAGAGTTTCGATTGATCGAACGATTGATGGCGCTCCTACCCGATGAGCAGAGCGAAGTGATCCGATTGCGAATCTATGGCGGTCGTCAATTTGACGAGATTGCCTCGATTTGCAACATTCCTCTCACAACGGCCAAATCACGTTTTCGCTATGGCATTGACAAGTTGCGCGAAGCCCTCGAAAAACGTGGGCTGATTTAACTCACAGTAAAAAAGACCAACATTATGAAGACTAACAACAATTTAGACAATCTTTCGGACATTCGCGTTGTGAATCTTCTCACTCCGCGTTTTGCCCCCACCACCTCACTCGAATTCAAAGCCCCCGCATCGCGCCGAAGCCCGCTCCGGCTGGCATTACGCATTAGTGCCGTTGCCGCTATGGTTGCAGTAGTAGTCGTCATCGGCATTAGCGGAGTGCAGACCAGCACCGCCCGCGATGTTGTTGAGCGAGCGTTGACTCAACTGCTCGAATCGGATAACTGCCTAGTTCGATTTACCGCAAATGTTACCGAAAACAAGAGTTCACAGGAGGAACTCTATGATATTGATTTCGATGGCACGCAAATTCAGGGCACCGTTGAGATTCGCAAAGAGGAGTCGAAAGTCAAAATGGCTATCAAATGGCAGGACAAGGCTCGTACTATGGAACTCTATGACGGAGAGAGTTATCGACGCTACCAGAACGGACAATTGGTACTCGAACATCCCCACGGAGGAATCGACCTCACTCCGCTCGCTACGATAGATAATTTGAAGGAGTACGCTTTATTAACGGGTATACTGCTAAAATTCCGAGATGAGGACGATATGATCATAGTCAGCACTAGGGGCGACAAGGTCGGGATCGTTGCTCGTTTCTCGAAAAGCGAGGGTCGCCTGCTCGATGCCGAGTGCTCAGGGCTATACAACGGGCAGCAGGTTACGGTACTCACCGTCGATCAGATTGACTTCGATGTGCCGCCTACCGAGTAAGTGCGACATATCCTCTTGTAATAATAACCGCCCCCACCCCCTCGCAGAACTAACTGCCTACACACTTTAACTCACTACTGGGGATGGCTAAAAGTAAATTTGTCATCCCCATTTCGTCTGGAGTGAATAAAAAGAGGTAGTTTTAGGCCTGCGATGCCCGATAAAGCGGGGTTTACTTAGGCGTAAATGAGCATTTTAAGGGCAAGCATGTTTGTTGTTAGAAGGTGCTAGATACAACGCTCGGCGAATTTCGAGGCGATGGGCTGTACTTAGGCGTACCGCCCATTGATGAGATAATTCGCTAGCGGAAGTAGATGACACCTTATCACAACAAAGAACGACAAAATAGACTTTTTATTCACTCTCACTCTGCCATCTTGCGACCGGCATCGTACGCCCGTTGCAAGTCCTCCTCCCAATGCTCGTCGCGCCAAGCGTGCTTCGCCTCCTCGGAGAAACTGCCGAGTTCGTAATTATCGTATTTCGCCACCTGGCAAGTGTTGTAGCCGATGATGCGCTCTATCTCGCCGAGGGCCGTTGTGAGGCACCACTCCATTGTGCCGAAATGGTTGCTATTGTTGCGCTCAGGTGTGCCGTTCATCGTCTCGACAAGCACCACAGGCATACGTTTCGGAGCAGTCAGACTGTAATCGTTGTACGAGAGCCACGGGAACACCAGACGCTCCAAAAAGGCGCGCATCTTGCCTGTAACCTCTCCGAAATAGATGGGCGAGCCAAGTACCAAGCCGTCTGCCTCGGCAATCTCGTCCAAGAGGGGCGAGAGCGCATCTCGAAAGCGGCAGATATTAGACGCCTTGCCTTTGAGTTTGCAAGCCATACACGACATACAACCCTTATAATCAATGTCGTAGAGTTGCACGCTCTTTACCTCAACATCCTCGCCAACCGACTTTGCACCCTCGGCAAATCGCTGCAACAGCTGCGCCGTGTTCATATTCTTTCGTGGACCACCATCCACAATCACAATCTTTTTCATATCGCTCTGTTTTATTCCGAATAGTTCAAGATGTATGCCACATCAAAGTTACACATTTTTTCGACACTGATGCTCCATTTCTCGTTAATGCACGATTTTAAGACCGATAACCGAGGCTATGAGGGTAAACACGAAGAACAAGCGGCAAAACGATGTTGGTTCCTTGAAAACCAGAATGCCGATAATAACGGTACCTACGGCTCCGATACCAGTCCAAACGGGGTAGGCTGTGCCTAGTGGGATTGTTTTGGTGGCTTTGGTAAGAAGCATCATGCTTAGCAGACAAAGAATGGCGAAAGCAGTGTACCACATAACGGCTTTATTGCCTGTGGCGAGGTTGCCTTTTCCGAGGCAGAATGCAAAGCCCGTCTCACAGAGCCCTGCAATAATTAAAATAATCCAATTCATAACGATAGATTATCCTTCTTGAGGGCTGCAGAAATTTCTGGCGTCTCCTTCTGAGGAACGCACAAAGATACGAAACTTTTGCAAAATTCGGAGTTTATGTAAATTTTTGCTTATCTTTGTAATGGCTTATGGCTTTTGCTGTTGAGCCGCACATATTTGATTGGATATTTTTTTGACGATTCTTCCTTATCAAAACTTGGCGGTTTAGAACTACAAGGAGAACGGCAACAAAATGTCCCGTTAGGTTGTATATCCTTACCACCGATTGGCTCGGTGTGTGCGATATATTTCCTGCGTGGGCGTTTGTGTTGCTTATTCTTGTAGTGGGCAGCCAAGGCCTTGATAAGGGATAAGTTAATGCAGCGCCTGCGCTTTTTTATGGACTTATCCGGAAATAAGGACTTGCTCGACAGGGAGTTGGTGGCATTCTTCGCTTCGCGGAAAGCAACGCCACACGACACGCAATTGGCGCTGCAATGGGCTGCTGACATCTGCCAAACCGACAAAGTCGTCATCAGCGGCTTTCACTCCCCACTCGAAAAAGAGATTTTGAATTACCTACTCGAATGCAAGCATCCTGTTATTTTTGCGCTCGGCCGAGCGCTTTATAAGAAGATCCCACCACACTTGCAAGCCGCTTTTGACGAGGGAAATCTGCTGTTTATTTCGTTTCGTGGCTACACGCGCTATAGCTGGAACTCCGCCCAACAACGCAATTGGGGCGCCGCCGACCTCGCCAACGAGATCTACTTCACGCAGTTCGACAACACCAGCTCCCTCAGCACCCTGCACTTCACCCTCGATAGGTACAGCGATAAGGCGGTGTATGTTTTAGGATAATCCGTTTTCCGCTCCAAGCAAAGCCTCCCTTATCAAAGGGAGGTTTGGAGGGATTGTCTATATGGTCGCGGACTATTCCGCGAAACGCACAAAAAAAGGATAGCCTTATGCTATCCTTCGTGCGTTGAGCGGAAAACGAGACTCGAGCCCACGTTGTGGGCGATTTCTCGCGAACTTATATTTACACCCCCAACCCCTGAAAGGGGCGAGTGGGGTCGCTATGTGCGAGCCATCGTTTCCGACAGTGCAAAACGAAAAAAGACAGCCTGAAGCTGTCTCTTCCATTTTGAGCGGAAAACGAGACTCGAACTCGCGACCCCAACCTTGGCAAGGTTGTGCTCTACCAACTGAGCTATTTCCGCATTGTGTTTAGAACTCTGCAACCTTTCTGATTGCGAGTGCAAAGGTACACCATTTTTTTTATTCTGCAAATTTTTTCGCAAAAAAAATTAATTTTTTTTTACTTTTTTTCTACGTCACCTACCTGCTGGCGTACCGATTCTTCATGTATCGCGCTGAAAATCTGATGGATAAAGCATCTTGACACGCCAAACGCCTCTGCCCTATCTTTTGCCGCCTCGAGGAGCTCATTGAAGCGTTCGCGCTGCACAACAGCCATACCATAGCGACGTTTCAGCTCACCTATTCCACGTGCCACCTCCATACGTTCTGCCAAAAGTTCGATAAGACGATGGTCGATAGAGTCGATATGCATACGAAAATCGCGCAACACATCGGCATCAGCAGGTGTGCGTCGCCACACAAGACCCGACAGTATCTCACCCAGCACACTGGGCGTAACCTGCTGCATGGCATCGCTAAGTGCCACATCCGGTTCAGGATGACACTCAATCATAAGTCCTGCAAAGCCCAGATCGAGGGCTTGCTGCGACAGTGGTGCGATGAGGTCGCGGCGACCACCAATATGGCTAGGATCCGAAAGGATGGTCATGTGAGGCAATAGTCTATGCAACTCTATAGGCACAGACCAATGTGGGTCGTTGCGGTATAACGTCGCCTGGTGAGTGCCAAAGCCACGATGCACGGCAGCGATACGACGTACACCACTATTATATATACGCTCGATAGCACCAATCCAGAGGTTCACATCTGGGATCACTGGGTTCTTGACAAGCACGGTGGTATCCACCCCCTCCAGAGCATCAGCGAGCTGCTGCATAGCAAAGGGGTTTGTCGTGGTACGAGCACCGATCCACACTCCGTCGACATCACTTTTAAGTGCTGCATCAAGGTGCTCAGGCGTTGCCACCTCTGTAATAACATGAAGTCCATAGCTCCTCTTTGCCTCGCTAAGCCACTCCAGTGCCTCGGCACCCACACCCTCAAACATACCAGGCTTAGTGCGAGGCTTCCACACCCCGGCACGAAATATCTTGACACCCTGCGCGGCTACGCCACGTGCCGCCTCGAGTATCTGTTCACGGCTCTCTGCGCTACATGGACCCGCGATATATAGCGGGCCATGCGCGTCACAGTCGAATAGTGGAACTATATCCTTCACCTCTATCTACTCCTCAACGATTGTTATAGACAAGATTAGATCGCCTGGGCGAATATCGTCGATCACATCAACGCCCTCCACAACCTTACCAAAGCAGGTATGTACACCGTCGAGGTGCTGTGTATTCATGCGGTTGTGGCAGATGAAGAACTGCGAGCCTCCAGTATTTGGGCCACGATGTGCCATAGATAGCACGCCTCGGTCGTGGTACTGACGCTCGGCACGTGTCTCGCAAGGGATAGTGTAGCCAGGACCTCCCGTGCCATCGCCCTTAGGACAGCCACCCTGAATCACGAAATCTGGAATAACACGGTGGAAGGTGAGAGCATCGTAGAAGTGGCTCTCGGCGAGCTTCACGAAGTTATCAACGGTGATGGGCGTAGCATCGGCATACAACTCTGCCTTCATATCACCCTTCTCGGTAGAGATTATTGCGTATTTCATATTTTCTTAAATTATTTATTTACAATGATTTATAGGCTTACAAAAGGTTTATATACTATAGCTTCTCACCGTATGCCAAGTCGCCGGCATCGCCAATGCCTGGCACGATATAGGACTTTGAGGTGAGCTCCTCATCGACAGCTGCGCACCACAACGTACACTTTGCAGGGTTCACATGACGCTTAACATACTCCACACCCTGCTCCGAGGCAAATGCAGCGGCAAAGTGGGTATGCTCAGGCTCACCAGCACGACGCACCAAGGCATCATAGACGAGCATCAGAGATGTTCCTGTCGCCAGCATAGGGTCTACAAGAATAAGGGTCTTACCCACTAGCGATGAGGTAGATACATACTCTACATCGACAACAAACGAGCCATCGGGACGGCTCTTGCGGTATGCCGATACGAAGCCATTGTCAGCATCATCAAAGTAGTTGAGAAATCCCTGGTGGAATGGTAGTCCAGCACGAAGAATTGTGGCTATAACGATCTTATCATCAATCTCCTCTACGGCAGCAACACCCAGTGGCGTCTCAACCATTCGCGTACGATAGTTAAGATGCTTCGAGATCTCATACGCCATAATCTCGCCCACACGCTCCATATTACGACGAAAACGCATAGAATCGCGCTGAATCTCCCTATCTCGCATCTGAGCTAGAAACTTATTGAGAATTGTATTCTCTGTGTTGAGTACCTTTATCATAGTTATAGTAGTTTGGTTTACAACGTCTTAATAGAGAAAGTTATTGAACGGATAGCGTCCTGCATGTATCTCACGAACCATACCATAAAGATCGGAACGAAGCTTGTCGACACCTGTCTTATCACGTGCCGAGATAAAGATGCAAGGTGTGTTTGCCTTGGCTATCCAGCTCTTCTTAAGGTCGTCGAGCGACATATTCTCCTTGGTTGCTGGCGTCAGGTCGTCCTCCTCCTTGGGGGTATAGGTATATGCATCTATCTTGTTAAATATCAAGAATGTAGGCTTATCACCAGCACCAATATCAGCGAGTGTCTGCTTAACCACGGCAATCTGGTCCTCGAAGCCTGGGTGCGAGATATCCACCACATGAAGCAGAAGATCTGCCTCACGCACCTCGTCGAGCGTAGACTTAAACGACTCGATAAGCTCGGTAGGCAGCTTACGGATAAATCCTACGGTATCGGACATCAAGAATGGAAGGTTGTCGAAGACCACCTTACGCACCGTGGTGTCGAGCGTAGCGAAGAGCTTATTCTCGGCAAACACCTCGCTCTTCGACAGCAGGTTCATCAGCGTCGACTTGCCCACATTGGTATATCCTACCAACGCCACACGCACCATCTGACCGCGGTTAGAGCGTTGCACAGCCATCTGACGATCGATCTTTTTGAGATCCTCCTTAAGCTTAGTAATACGGTTGCGCACTATACGACGGTCGGTCTCAATCTCGCGCTCACCAGCACCACCACGTGTTCCCGTACCACCACGCTGACGCTCAAGGTGGGTCCACATACCCGTAAGTCGGGGGAGCATATACTCGTTATGCGCCAGCTCCACCTGTGTCTTTGCGTAGGCTGTCTGCGCACGCGACATAAATATATCGAGAATTAGGCGCGTGCGATCCATCACCTTGCAGGGCATAGCCTGCTCGATGTTGCGCGTCTGCGCTGGCGATAGCTCGTCGTCGAAGATGGCTATATCAATCTCATTCTCCTTGCACCACAGCGCAATCTCCTCGAGCTTACCAGGTCCCACATATATCTTAGATAGTGGCTGTGGCAGACGCTGTGTAAAACGCTTAACGCTACGTATATTTGCCGTCTCAGCCAAGAACTCCAGCTCGTCGAGATACTCGTGCGCCGTATCGGGGTTTTGGCTATCGCGAATTACAGCCACAAGCACAGCACGCGTCTCGCGCTCCTCGACCGTAGGTTGTGGCTCAAGACGTCTGCGCTTAAGGCTCTCTTTCTGTATTTCCTCTTTCATCTAGTCTAATTTGGTATTAACTACCACTCATTATATTATAGAGTGTGGTCACGACATATCCTCTTTTTAGTGACTACACTATTATTAAATAAGGGGTGCCACTATTAAAGCGGAACCCCTTATACTCTTATCAACCCTAAGGGTTACGTACCAATGTCGTGGCGCGTTACTGCTGGATCTTGAACGATACTGGCAGGGTATAGGTAACACGCACAGGCTTGTTACGCTGCTTACCAGGCTTCCACTTTGGTGACTTCTGGAGCACCTGAACGGCTGCATCCGAGAGGGTCTTATCTGGAGACTGAAGCACCTGGATGTTTGAGAGCTTACCGTCCTTCTCAACAACGAACTTGATAACCACGTTACCCTGGATACCATTCTCGAGGGCGATCTGAGGATACTTCACGTGTGACTGAACCCAGTTACGGAACTTAGAGAGGTCACCACCCTGGAATGTAGGCATCTCCTCAGCCGTTACGAAGATCTCCTCCTCAACGATATTCTCAACAACCTCCTCTACCTCGAACTCGAAGTCCTCGAATACTGAGGCATCGTCAGAGAACAAAAGGTCTGGGGTCTCAATTTTTGTATCGTTCGACACGATAGTAAGCACGTCTGCCAACACCTGAGTCTTAGCCTTCTGCTGCTCGGGCTGCTGCTCCTGCTCCTGCACAGTACGCTCCATCTCAATCTCCTGCTCACGCACATCCTGCTTAGGAGGAGCATAAGGCTCTGGTTCAGGCTTAGTGTTGAAAGCCAATGCTGCACCACTTACTGCAAGTGCAATTACTAGACCGATCTCCAAAAAGAGCATCTTCTTGTTTTCGAGATCTGCTTTAGGTGATTTCTTAATCTCCATTTATCGTTAATTTTTTAGTTTTTAAATACTTATACCGTGAAGATTGGTGTCGTGCGCGCTATATACACACACTACACTACGCAAAGATATACATAAATTCTCAAAAAAAAGTATTTTCGACAGAAAAATATTTTATTTTTATTAATTTTGTGGTCGGTATTGTAGCTGAAAATATATGATGAAAACGATAAAACCTCGCCTGTATGGTGCATCGCCCGATGAGTTGAAGGCTATATGTGAGCAACTTGAGCTGCCTCGATTTGCTGCTAAGCAGATCGCAGGATGGCTATATAATCGCTTTGTCAGCGACATTGATGCCATGACCAACCTCTCGAAGGTGGCTCGTGAACGACTCAAAGAGCACTGCGAGCTGGGGCTATCAGCACCTCTCAAGGTGTCAACATCGACCGATGGCACAAAGAAATATCTCTTCGCAACCACCGAGGGCGAATATATCGAATCGGCACTTATCCCCGACGGTGAGCGCATGACGCTCTGCGTATCGTCGCAGGCAGGTTGTCGCATGGGGTGTAAGTTTTGTGCTACAGGACGCATGGGATTTCGCCACCAACTATCAGCTACAGAGATCATTAACCAGGTGATATCAATCCCCGAGCGCGACAAGCTCACCAATATCGTATTTATGGGTATGGGCGAGCCTCTCGACAACATTGACAATGTGCTTCGTGCGCTCGACATCCTAACCTCGGATTGGGGCATGGCATGGTCGCCAACACGCATCACCGTATCGACTGCGGGCGTAGCCAAAAATCTACCACGACTCCTCGACGAGTCGAAGGTACACATCGCCGTATCGCTCCACAACCCATTCCCCGAGGAGCGTAAGGAGATTATGCCAATAGAGAATGCCTACTCTATATGGGAGGTATGTGACATATTGCGCCGCTACGACTTTACGCACCAGCGTCGCGTATCGTTCGAGTATATCGTGTTGGAGGATATGAACTGCTCCGCACGCCACATCAAGGAGCTATCGCGCCTGTTGGATGGCATCAAGTGTCGCATCAACCTTATTCGTTTCCATCGCATCCCCGACTCGCCATTCTACTCGCCTGACCTAGAGCGCATTATAGAGTTTCGCGATACACTCACTAAGCGCGGTATTCAGACAACACTCCGTGCTTCGCGTGGCGAGGACATCGAGGCTGCGTGCGGACTACTATCAACTGCCGAAAAGAGATAATATATCAATGAAACGACTGCTACTCATACTTATAGCGACGCTCCTTTGTTTCAACGCTAATGCTAAGAAATATAGAGCCGCTGCTGTGACATCTCCCGACCAATCATACTACATCATGTTAGATTGGAACGATGGCACACTAAGGTGGTGCGCAGCATCATACGACGGGTCAGAAGAGGAACCTTTTAACTGGGTTAATCCTTCGCGCCTTAAGATGGAGACCTCGGCAGGTACATGGGGCGAGAATATTAGCAAGGGAAGGGTAAAGAGATCGAGCCACGAGATCTATAACGCCGCCGTGGTCAACTTTGGCGATTATAGCGTTGAGCTTCGCGCCTATAACGATGGTGTGGCATATCGCTTTATCTCAAACATCGAGAGCGACTACACCATTATAGACGAGCTTGCCGAGTTCGCATTCAACTCTTCGGATATGGCGTGGCTGCCCTACGTAAACTATAAGCCCGATGCAACATCGGACTACGCTACGCAGTACTACACCTCGTTTGAGAACATCTATGACTATGTTGCGCTAAAGGATATAGATTGGCGCAGACTGATGTTCACGCCAGCTGTTGTGGAGCGCAATGAGCTAAATATCTGTATCGTAGAGTCGAATCTTGAGGACTACCCTGGAATGTTCCTCTCTAACCGCGACGGCGATGGTGTCATAGATACTGAGTTTGCCACCGCGCCCGATGTGGTGGAGCAGGGCGACTACAACATGTTGCAGGGTGTTGTCAAATCGCGCAGACCCTACATAGCCGAGTGCTCAGGTAAGCGCACCTTCCCTTGGCGAGGCGTTGTCATCGGAACGGATAGCGAATTGTCTGATAGCCGACTCGTGTGGAACCTCGCCGACGAGTGCCGCATCGAAGATACCTCGTGGATCAAGCCTGGTAAGGTTGCCTGGGAGTGGTGGAACGACTGGGGTCTGGAGGGCGTAGAGTTTGAGGCGGGCATCAACAACCAGACCTATAAATACTATATCGACTTTGCGTCGCGCTACGGCATCGAGTACGTAATCTTGGACGAAGGCTGGTCGGTAAAGGGCGAGGCAGATCTGATGAGGGTTATACCCGAGATTGACATTAAGGAGTTGGTTGACTACGCTACTGAGCGCAATGTGGGTATTATACTTTGGGCCGGCTACTGGGCAATGCAGAGAGATATTGAGGGTATCTGCAAGCACTACTCAAATATGGGCGTAAAGGGCTTCAAGGTAGATTTTATGGATCGTGATGATCAAGAGATGGTGCGCTTTGTCTACGACCTTGCAGAGATAGCAGCTAAGTACCACTTACTCATTGACTATCACGGCATTTACAAGCCTACAGGCTTGCAGCGCACCTATCCTAATGCCATAAACTTTGAGGGTGTTCACGGACTTGAAACTATGAAGTGGCTCGGCAAGGAGCACGACCAGATAACCTACGACGTGACCATTCCATTTATTCGTGGCGTGGCAGGTCCTATGGACTACACCCCTGGTGCTATGCGCAACGCCCCACGCGAAGAGTACGAGCCTAACTACTCGCGCCCAATGAGCCAGGGCACAAGGTCGCATCAGCTGGCAATGTATGTTGTCTATGACCAGCCTCTAGCCATGCTCTGCGACTCACCCACGGAGTATGAGAAGGAGCCAGAGTTTACAGAGTTCCTCGCCGAGATACCTACCACATGGGACAAGAGAACCACTCTAGAGGGTGAGATTGGCGAATATATCGTTGTGCAAAATATCAGCGGCAACGACATCTATTATGCAGGTCTTAATGGCAATACTGAACGAGAGGTAACTATCCTCATACATAACCAATGCCATGGTATAGAGATATATAGTGATCAGAGTGATAGTTCGACTGGCTATCGCCACGACATTATAGAGTTTGATGCGAACAATGAAGCCTCGAACAATACACCCGTACGCAATGTAAATATACGTATGGCACCAGGCGGCGGCTTTGTTATTAAAGTTCACGCTAAACCGCTAAATAACAACACATTATAACACCCTTTTACAACATAATGAAAAGAGTATTATCAACCATATTTGCACTCCTAGCTATTGTCGTTTCGGCATCGGCACAGACGACGGACTACACCCAATTTGTAGATCCGTTTATCGGCACTGCCGACTACTCGGCGACGCACCCAGGTGCTGTGGTGCCTCATGGCATGATGGCGGCAGTACCCTTCAACGTCACAGGGTCGGAGCTCAACCGCTACGACAAGGATAATCGTTGGTGGTCAACACCTTATGACATACGCAATAAGTACTCTGTGGGCTTTGCTCATGGTGCTTTGAGTGGCGTGGGCTGCCCCGAGCTTGGTGCTATCATCACCATGGCAACAACGGGTAAAGCTGAGGCAGACCGCACGTTGCGTGGCTCGACATACACGGATGAGTTAGCCGAGCCAGGCTACTATGCTACGACCTACGAGCAGTTTAAGGTGCGTGCCGAAGCAACCGCCTCGGAGCGTGCCTCTATCGAGCGCTACACCTTTACCGAGGGGGGCGAGGCAAACATCATCGTAGACCTTGGCACAGCCCTCTCGAACGAGTCGGGAGCGATGCTACGCCGTGTGAGCGACTACGAGATTGAGGGTATGCGCCTACTCGGTACCTTCTGCTACACCAACCAAGCAGTATTCCCCATATATTTCGTTGTGCGCCTATCGCAGTCCGCCAAGAGCATCAACTACTGGAAGCTGCAACCCGAGATGACAGGCATCGAGGCGCAGTGGTCGGGCGATAGCGGTCAATATAAGATATACTCAAAATACTCGCGTGAGATCATGGGCGACGACATCGGTGCTATCCTCTCGCTTGGCGAGGTTGAGGCTGGCACTGAGGTTGAGGTCAAGGTGGGTATCTCGTACGTATCTATGGAGAATGCTCGCCGCAATCTCGATGCAGAGGTGGGGACTAAGTCGTTCGACGAGCTACGTCGTGAGGCTCACGACAAATGGCTCGAGGCACTTAGCCGCATACGTGTCGAGGGTGGTTCGGATAGCGACCGCACAATATTCTACACGGCACTATACCACTCGTTGCTACACCCCAATATCATAAGTGACATCAATGGCGAATACCCAGCCATGGAGAGTGGCGCAGTAGCTCTTGCATCTGATTATGAGCGATATACGGTATTCTCATTGTGGGACACCTACCGCAACGTACATCAGCTGCTAACACTGGTATATCCCGAGCGACAGATAGATATGATTCGCTCGATGGTCGACATGTCACGCGAGTGGGGCTGGCTGCCTCGCTGGGAGCTATACGGTCGTGAGACATTCACCATGGAGGGTGACCCTGCAATACCTGTCATCGTGGATAGCTACCTCAAGGGGTTACGCGACTTCGACATTGAGGCTGCCTACGAAGCGATGCGACGCTCGGCAACAACACCGGGTAAGGATAACCCTATACGCCGCGACATAGACCCATATATCGAGCATGGATATATACCCGTAGGGCACTTTGCACAAGATATGTCGGGCGACAACTCCGTGTCGCACGCCTTGGAGTACTATGTGGCAGATAATGCCCTAGCCTCGTTTGCCCGCGAGATGGGCGACGAGGAGTTTGCCCGCGAGATGGAGCGTCGCGCTGCAGGCTGGCATAACTACTACTCTAAGAGCGATGGCGCAATGCGTCCAATAGGTGCTGATGGTAGGTTTATCGGCGAGTTCGACCCTACGGCGGGTGCTAATTTCTCGAACACCACAGGCTTCCACGAGGGTAGCTCATGGAACTACACCTTCTTCGTGCCTCACGACATCGAGGGCCTCATCAAAGTGATGGGTGGCAGCAAGAGGTTTGTAGAACGATTACAATGGGTATTCGACAACGGCCATTACGACCCTACCAACGAGCCAGACATCGCCTATCCATACCTCTTCAGCCGAGTGAAGGGCTATGAGCACCTTACACAGAGATATGTGCGCGAGCTACTCGACGCGAACTACACCACCTCGCCCGATGGTCTGCCAGGCAACGACGACACAGGCACGATGTCTACATGGGCAGTGTTCTCTATGATGGGCATCTACCCTGACTGCCCTGGCGAGCCATACTACACAATCACCACACCCCGTTTCGAGCGTGTGACCTTCGACACCGAGCATGGCACGATAACCATCGCGACAGAGGGCACTGGCAACTATATCAAGCGTAACGGCGTAGTGCTTGGCGGCAAGAGCATCGGTCGCTTCCGCATATCGCACGACGAACTTATGAAGGCAAAGGAACTAAGCTTAAAATTATATTAAAACTAACCTATGAGAATTAAGAACTTACTAGCTATTGCAGCTCTATGTGCAATGGTAGGCTGTAGCCCCTCAACAGAAGTGAACTACACAGAAAAGGTAAACCCTAAGATTGGCTCTGGCGGACACGGACACGTATTTGTTGGTGCTAACGTGCCATTCGGCATGACCCAGGTGGGTCCAACAAGCATCACCCAAGAGTGGGATTGGTGCTCAGGATACCACGACTCTGAAAATAGCGTCATCGGCTTCTCACACACGCACCTCTCAGGTACTGGCTGTGGCGATCTGTTTGACGTTACACTGATGCCCGTAATTGGTGATGTCACCTATGGTCGCGGACGTCTTGGCGACTACTCGACAGGCTTCTGGTCGGAGGCTGATCGCTCAAAGGAGGTTGTGCGCCCCGGCTACTACTCAGTGCCTTTGACTCGCTACAATATCGTTGCTGAGATGACAGCCACTGAGCGTGGTAGCTTGCACCGCTACACCTTCCCTGCAAGCGACGAGGCAGCCATCATCCTCGACTTGGTACACGGTGGTTGCTGGGATCGCCCCGAGGAGCTATATGCTGAGGCTCAGGGCAACAACCGCGTTGAGGGTTATCGCCACACATACGGCTGGGCAAACTACCAGAAGGTCTACTTCGTGATCGAGTTCTCGAAGCCATTTGATAAGTTCGAGCCTATCGGCGATGACAACTTCTACTATCGCCTACACTTCAAGACTAGCGAGGGTGAGCAGATTGGCGTCAAGGTAGCACTATCCTCTACAAGCCTCGATGGCGCACGCCTCAACTTCAACACCGAGGTGGCTAATGCCGAGTTTGACGCTACGGCTGAGCTTGCCGAGAAAAGGTGGAACGAGGAGATTCGTAAGATCCGCATCTATGGCGCAACAGAGGAGCAGGAGGAGATCTTCTACACCGGCATGTATCACATGTATGTAGCACCATCGTTGTTCTCGGATGTCGATGGCACATACCGCGGTGCCGACCAGCAGATTCACCAGAACCCTGGTCACGACACCTACACAACATTCTCACTTTGGGATACTTACCGCGCTAAGCTTCCTCTTATGACCATCACCCACCCTGAGCGCATGGATGATGTCATCAACACAATGATCAACATCTGCGAGGAGCAGGGCTTCCTGCCCATCTGGCACCTCTGGGGCTGGGACAATGGTTGCATGGTAGGCTCTCCAGGCATCATCGCCGTATCGGACGCCGTGGCTAAGGGCATCGAGGGTATCGACGCTGAGCGCGCTTGGAAGGCTCTTGAGACCTCATATATGCACGATATTCGTGGCGGTAAGTACCGCAAGCAGTATGGCTATATGCCTCGCGATCTTCAGGCAGAGTCTATCGCTCACGACATGGAGTTTGCCATTGCCGATGCCGCAGCTGCCGAGGTAGCCAAGATGCTTGGCAAGGAGGAGGCCTATGCATACCTCGACAACCGCAGCCACTCATGGCTCAACTACTTCGACCCAGAGACAGGCTTTGTACGTGGCAAATCCTCAACAGGCGAGTGGCGCGAGGATTTTAATCCATTCAACGCATCGCGTATCGCTAACGAGTACTGCGAGGGTAATGCTTGGCAGTACACCTGGCTTGTTCCTCAGGACCTCGACAAGTTGGTTGAGTGCTTCGGCGGCGTGGAGAATACACTTGAGAAGCTCGACGGACTATTTACTGCCGACACAAAGATGGAGGGCGAGGACGTAACACCAGATATTTCAGGTCTTATCGGCCAGTATGTTCATGGCAACGAGCCTAGCCACCACATCGTATACTTCTACACAATGTTGGGTCAGCCATGGAAGGCTGCAGACCGCATCTACGAGATCTGCGACACGATGTACTCAACAGAGGTTGATGGACTCTCGGGCAACGAGGATGTGGGTCAGATGTCGGCATGGTACATTATGACCACACTTGGTTTCTACCCTGTAGAGCCTGCCGCAGGTCGCTACGTGATCGGTGTGCCACTTGTTGACAAGGCAGAGATCGATGTCGAGGGTGGTCTATTCACCATCGAGCGCAAGGGCTACACCTCAGAGAATCGCTACATCCAGTCTATTACGCTCAATGGCAAGACTTTGGAGCGCAACTACCTAACCCACGACGAGATTATCGCAGGCGGTGAACTCGTGTTCACCATGGGTGCGGATAAGATCTGCTGGTACTAATCTTTTTAGATCATACGCAAGGTGCTGAATTACAACACCTTGCGTATGATACGATAAAATAAATCAAAAAAATTGCACTTTTCGAGCGAAAGTTTGTACATTTGCGCCGCAAAATTTGATTTTTACATAAAGTAAAATAGCAAAACTTATAGCTCAACTTAATTAATTTTGAATTGATATGGGTGTGAAAATCTCTTCTCGTTCGATTCTTGTAGGCATCAAAGAGTATCTTTTGATGACCTTTGGTATGTTCTGCTACGCCTTTGGTTGGCAGATGTGCGTACTTCCCGCTGGTGGTATGGGTGGTGGTGCCGCAGGTTTGGCTACTCTTATCAACGCCATTTTGCCAGCTTCACTCGCTGGAGTTCTGCTTACAATCGGTAACTTGATCTTCATCATCAACTGCATCCTCCTCATCCTCGGTGTTATGATCGTGGGTTGGAAATTCGGTATCAAGACACTCTACTGCATCCTTATGATGTCAGTGATGTTCAACCTCGTGGAGGTTCTTCCTGCTGACACCGTAGTAAACGTCTTCAAGGGTGTTGATGCTTGGAGAATCCTTATGGTTGTCCTCGGCGCAGCGTCGTGTGGTGTTGGTATCGCAGTATCGTTCATGCAGGGTGGCTCTACAGGTGGTACCGATATTGTTGCGATGATTATCAACAAGTTCCGTACTGTTAGCTACGGTAAGGTGTTGCTTATGACCGATTGCGGTATCCTTATCTCATCTGTGCTACTCACTACTACTGTTAGCATGGCAAACGATGCGGGCTTCATCGATCCAAATGGTGTTCTGATTGCACCACTTTCACCCGATGCCTTCGCACGTATGGTCTACGGCTTTATCATGATTGCTGTTATCGGCTACACTGTAGACTTCGTACAGTCGGGCAACCAGCAGTCTAACCAGATCATGATCTTCTGTAAGGACTACGAGGCTATGGCAAATATGATTATGACCAAGGCGAACCGTGGCGCAACACTTATCGACGCTATGGGCTCATACTCTAAGGTCCCATCTAAGGCCGTTATGGTTGTCTGCCGCAAGCGCGACACCTCGACAATCCTCAAGTTTGTGCGTGAGCAGGACTCAAGCGCATTCATCACCGTAGGCTCTGTAATGGGCGTATACGGTCAGGGCTTCGACGCCTTGAACAAGCTCTAATAGAGCAATTTTTACACATACCTAAACGACTGCTGCGATGTTGTACGCACAGGTGGTTCTTCCTTTGGCACAGCCCATGTATAGCTTCTCGCTCGACGAGAAACTGGCTGTCGAGGTGGGCGATGCTGTGATAGTACAATTTGGCAGCAGTCGTTATTATACGGGTATCGTATGGAGTATCTCCACCGAGCGTCCCGACTACCCTCGCCTTAAGCCAATCCTCAAAAAGCTATACTCCCGACCTCTTCTCACCCCCGCCACACAACGCCTCTGGGAGTGGATTGCCGACTACTATCTGGCAACACTTGGCGAGGTGATGCGCCTCGCGCTACCATCACTTGCAAAGCCCTCGGCAACATCGCTTGGCGAGCTGGACGAACGCAGCATAGAGCCTCCAACCGAGGAGTTTATAGCACTTAGCAACGAGCTACAAACCGAAGAGCAGCTACTGGCATACCGCGAGAAACACGCACGACGTGCCCCACGCCGTGTTGAGACCATCGAGCGTATAGCCTCACTCGCCATCGAGCGCAATGCCGAGGATGGCTTCATACCTCGTAGACTCGTTGATCTCGACAGTCAGCATCTAGCAGCTCTGCGCACAAAGGGGCTTATACGCAACCAGAGGCGTCCGCGCGAGAGGCTTACGCCAGACACCGAGAGCAACTTCCTGCTTCCAACACTCACCCCACATCAGCAACAAGCCTTGGAGGCAATACGTCTGGCACATGACTCTGGCAAGGTTGCCCTGCTACATGGTGTCACAGGCTCGGGCAAGACAGAGATATATATCCACCTTATTGCCGAGCAACTAGCCGCTGGCAACGACGTGATGGTGCTCGTCCCCGAGATAGTCATCACCTCGCAACTCATAGAGCGTCTGGAGCGCATCTTTGAGGGACGCACAACAACATACCACTCGCGCCTCACGCCACTACGTCGAGGACGCGAATTTCTGCGCCTTGCAGCCTCGTCGGGAGGCGAACTTATAGTCGGCGTGCGCTCAACGATATTTCTACCCATGCAGCGTCCAGGACTCATCATTGTCGACGAGGAGCACGACGCGGGATACAAACAGAGCGACTACCAACCACGCTACAATGCTCGCGACTGTGCAGTGGTCATGTCACGCATATATGGTGCAAAGGTGCTCCTAGGCAGTGCAACACCGTCGCTTGAGAGCTATACCAATGCACTGACAGGCAAGTATGGATATGCCGAACTGAAGGAGCGTTGGGGCAATGGCGTACTGCCCGAGGTCATCATCTCGGACACGCTGCGCGCCCTTAAACGTGGCGAGCGTCGCACACACTTCAACCTCGACCTGATAAAGAGAATTAACGAGGCACTTGAGCAAAACGAGCAGGTCATACTCTTCCAAAATCGTCGCGGCTATGCCCCCTACATACAGTGTCGCACATGCGGATACTCGCCCCGCTGTCCTCACTGCAATGTGACACTCACACAACATAAGTCAAGCTCACGACTCGAGTGCCACTACTGTGGCTACACAACTGAGAGTAGCAACGTTTGTCCAAACTGCCAGACCCAAGATATGAAGGCTATGGGCTTTGGAACAGAGAAGGTGGAAGAGGAGGTATCACGCATGTTCCCAGCAGCACGCATAACACGCCTCGACGGCGACACATCGCAGTCGGAGCGATCGTTTAAGCGCATCGTGACAAGCTTTGAACAACACGAATGCGACATACTGGTAGGAACACAGATAGTCTCAAAAGGCTTCGACTTCGAGGGGGTGAGCACCGTAGGAATACTCAATGCCGACAACCTACTCTCGGCACCCGACTTTAGGGCTACGGAGCGTTCGTTTCAGCTACTCACACAGGTGGCAGGACGCGCCGGAAGACACAACAATCGCGGACGCGTCGTAATTCAAACCTCGCAACCCGAACACCCCGTGATTAGGTATGTTGCCTCTGCCGACTACCACGGCATGGCGCGTACGGAGCTTGCCGAGCGAAGAGCATTTGGCTACCCACCATACTCACATCTGATACGCTTCATGCTACGCCACAGCGACTACGAGCTTCTACGTCTTGCCGCACACACCATTGCCCGAGAGCTACGCTCGCGCTTTGCACATCGTGTAATGGGTCCAGTGTCGTCGACACTCGAGATGCTACGCGGCGAACATCGCGCCGAGATTCTTCTCAAGATCGAGTCGGGAGCATCAATGAAGGCGGCACGAGAGAAGATCAAAGAGGTACTGCATGTGGCACGCAACGATAAGAAGATCAAGAGTGTAACAATATCAACAGATGTCGATACTTGGTAACATACTACGCGACCTTACGAGCGTGATCTTCCCGAATAGATGTATCGTATGTGGCGAAACGGTGGACTCTTCGGTACACGGAATATGTCTTAGTTGCAGACTTAGCATCCCCACAACAGGCTTCTGCTATCGCCACCAAAACCCCATCAGAGAGCACTTTGAGGGGTTGTTCCCAGTGGATGAGTGCTCATCGTTCTTCATCTTCAAGGCAGACGATAGCTGGCAGAGGATGATCCACAACTTCAAATATCACGATAAGTGGGGATATGCACTTACGATGGGGCGTTGGTTTGGTGCTGAGCTCCGCGCCTCGGGTCACTATAACGACATCGACCTAGTAATTCCAATACCGCTACATTGGAGGAAGAGCCTTAAACGTGGCTACAACCAATCGACCTATATAGCTGAGGGCATTGCGCGTGAGATAGGTGCAAAACTCGATTCTAGCACGGTGCGTCGCACAAAGAACAACCCCTCACAAACAAGACAACATGTCAAGGATAGATGGAGTAATGTCGATGATATTTTCACCGTTCGAGATGCCACAAAGCTTGAGAACAAACATATACTTCTTGTCGACGACGTGTTGACAACAGGTGCAACGATCAGCTCGTGTGCGCGCGCCATACTCAACGCAACGCCCACGTGCAGAGTGTCAATCGTAACACTCGCAGTAGCAGGCGAACTAGCCAAACGACTATAACACTACGCCGCGCGCTACAAGGCTATGACTCAGAAATCACATCCTCATTTATAGATACCTTGTGAGCCATATTCAACGAGGCATAGATCGAATCGTAGTAGCTTCTTGAGACGGGTATCTTGCGTATAGAGTCATCGTCGAGAGTTATGAAATAGAGTCTGTGCTCCTCACTCACAAAACGTATCTTGTTGATATTCACAATATAGGATCTATGACAACGCTTCATAGATGTTCCCTTTAGGTGCTCCTCAATGCTACGTGTTCGGCAACGCAACATATAAGAGGCGATCTTATCGTTATGCTTGTAGTACACCTTGATATAGTTGTCCTCCGACTCAAGATAGTAGAGCGACTCCTCGCTTATGGTAAGTCGCAGCGTACCATTATTGTCATGCAGGTTAATCATTCGCGGAGCACGGTCGATAGCCGCTGCCTGCGTCACAGCCTCCTCACGTCGCTCCTTTTCGTGCTTGGTCATTAGCTCAAGACGACGACACTCCTCGCGTAGGCGTTGAAGCTGATATGACGCTGCCTCAAACTCCTCACACTTAGCACGATAGGCAGCGTAGAAGAGTATGATCACATTAGGTATAGTGAGTATTAGCGTAACACATCCCAGTGCTCGAACACCGACGTCAGGAAAGTGAACTCCACTCTTGGGAAAGAGCGTAGTGGTGAAGATCGTATAGAGCAGAGATATAGCGATATTTTCAAAAATCAGCCACCACAAGTAGCGTGTAATGGTAAGTATGTAGCGATCTTGCAACGCATACATCATTGATCGGCTGACGATCATGATTACGATGGCAGCTACATAAAATAGTATGGTTATTGAGAATGGCAGAGTTTGGCTAGTACTAAACCATGTTGCCAAGGAGAATGGCTCATAGAGGAGCATGAATATTATCGAGAAGATGACAATGAGCAGAATCAGTGCCGAGATATATCTTCGCGATACTAGGTACTTTGGTATTTCTCTACTTACCATATCGAAATTAGCGTTGGTTATTCAACTTTTTAGGTGTATATATTAACCACTATAGGTCGATAATATGGTGACAAAAGTAATATTTTTTTTCGCAATATTAAAACTTTTACCACAAATATAGCATTTTCGCCACACTATTTATATTTTCACCACATATTTCGCGCGCATACGCTCGTAAAACATATCTTTGTACCGCTTTGGAGAGTTACTCTCGATGTTTGGCACCAATCGTTGATTAGTGCGATCAGCAAAGAGTGACACGAAGAGTTCCAAGCGTAGGAGTGAAATATTGTTGAACTAACAAAATATCTTAGATGAAAATTATTGGAACAGGATCGGCACACCCCAAGTGTGCTGTGACCAATGAAATGCTTGAGAAGTTCCTTGAGACATCGGATGAATGGATCACCGAGCGAACAGGTATCAAAGAGCGTTGTGTAATATCTTCAGAGAAGTTGGAGGATATGGCGACAATCGCTGCAAACAAGGCTCTTGAAGATGCTGGACTCACAGCCGCAGACATCGATTTCATCATCTGCTCAAACGTTGTTAACGAGTACGTGACACCAGCGTTGAGTTGTATAATCCAGGGAAAGATTGGTGCTACATGTCCAACCGTTG
Source organism: Alistipes sp. (assembly GCA_017379015.1). Lineage (GTDB taxonomy): Bacteria > Bacteroidota > Bacteroidia > Bacteroidales > Rikenellaceae > Alistipes. The sequence continues at coordinate 151,872 of JAFNXN010000004.1, read as the reverse complement.
ATATTAATGCCGCATGCGCTGGCTTTGTATTCGCCATGGATATGGCAGAAGATAAGCTCAAGTGCAAGAAGGCAAAGAATATCCTTATTGTATGTGCTGAGGAGCCTTCGCGCATGGTGAGCTGGGAGAATCGCAGTACATGTGTACTCTTCGGCGATGGTGCTGGAGCTGCCGTAGTAACCGAGGGCGATGAGCTTAAGGCTATGCGTCTTACCACCTCTTCGCTTACCGACGTGCTATACTACCAGCGTCGTCTTGAGCCAACGCCTTACATCGACAAGGAGGAGAATTTTGAGCCTCTTGTAATGAAGGGTCGCGAGGTGTTCAAGCACGCAGTGACTAACTCTTGCCGCGATATTCGCAAGATTCTCAACGAAACCAAGCTAGAGCCAAACGACATCAAGTACTACGTATTGCACCAGGCCAACAAGCGAATCATCGACTCTATTCGCAACTTCTTGGGCGTTGACGAGGAGAAGGTTCCACACAACGTTGAGCGTTACGGAAACATCTCGTCGGCAGCACTTCCTGCACTTCTCGACGAACTCAACCGTGCGGGTAAGCTTCAAAAGGGCGATAAGTTGGTATTCAGTGCTTTCGGCGCAGGATTTACAACCGCTGCATGCGTAATTGAGTGGGCAAAATAGTAGAAAACAAACAGGGTATTAACAGCGTCGAAAAGCGACGCAAAATATAGACAAAAAAATGGAACAGAGAGTTGTTATCACCGGTATTGGTGCTATCACACCAGTGGGTAACCACATTGAAGATACATGGAAGAACCTTGTAGAGGGTAAGTGCGGTATCGACGTTATCAACGGCTTCGAGGAGTATAACCTCCCAGTAAAGGTTGCTGGTCAGATCAAGAACTTCGACCAGTCGGAGTATGAGCTAAATGCTGGTTTGGCACGACGCAGCGATAGATTCTGCGTATATGCTATGGCAGCAGCATCGGATGCAATGAAGGATGCCGGTCTTAAGAGTGGCGAGAACATTGAGCCTGAGCGACTTGGCGTATATATTGGCTCTGGTATTGGTGGTATGGACACATTCGTAAACCAGACTAAGGTGATGTTGGAGGAGGGCGTACACCGCATCTCTCCATTCTTCGTGCCTATGATGATTTCTAACATCGCATCGGGTAATGTGGCAATCTCGCACAATGCTCAGGGCGTATGTCTTCCAGTTGTAACTGCTTGTGCTACTGGTACTCACGCAGCTGGTGAGGCTTATCGCGCTATCAAGCACGGCTACGCAGATGCTATCATCACTGGTGGTGCTGAGGCTTCGGTACACCCATTGGCAATTGGTGGTTTTGCAAACAGCAAGGCTCTTTCACGTTCGGAGGATCCACTTCAGGCATCGCTCCCATTCTCGGCAGACCGTCACGGCTTCGTGATCGCTGAGGGTGCTGGTATGATGGTATTCGAGTCGTTGGAGAATGCTCAGAAGCGTGGCGCAAAGATCTACGCTGAGGTTGTCGGCTATGGCAATAGCTGCGATGCTCACCACTTTACTGCACCACGTCCTGATGGTGTTCCAGCTTCACGCGCTATCAAGCAGGCTTTGGACGAGGCTCAGTTCGACGCAGATAAGGATCTTCTCTACATCAACGCTCACGGCACAGGTACGCCTCTCAACGACGCAGCTGAGACCAAGGCTATCAAGCTTGCAATGGGCGAGGAGGCTGCTAAGAAGGCTAAGATCACATCGACAAAGTCAATCACTGGCCACATGCTTGGTGCAACAGGTGCTGTAGAGCTTATCGCATCGGCACTATCGCTCCACCACGGTATCGTAACACCAACCATCGGTCTTACTAACCCTGACCCTGAGTGCGACCTCGACTACACCCCTCTCAAGGCTGTAGAGGCACCACTCACAGTGGCTATCTCTAACTCACTCGGCTTTGGTGGTCACAATGCTTGCGTGGCACTTCGCAAGTGGGAGGAGAAATAATCGAAACAATAACTAACGAAACAAAGAGAGTTAAATATGAAACTTTTGGAAGGAAAGGTAGCACTCGTAACAGGTGCGGGACGTGGTATTGGTAAGGCTATCGCCTTGCGTTTTGCCCAGGAGGGTGCTAACGTAGCATTCACCGATCTAGCTATCAACGAGGCAGTTGAGGAGACAGTAAAGGAGCTTGAGGCTATGGGCGTTAAGGCTAAGGCCTACGCATCAAACGCTGCATCGTTCGATGAGAGCCACGAGGTTGTAAAGCAGGTTGTCGAGGATTTTGGTCGTATCGATGTTCTCGTTAACAACGCAGGTATCACCAAGGATGGCCTTATGATGCGCATGTCGGAGGCTCAGTGGGATGCAGTCATCAATGTAAACCTTAAGTCGGCATTCAACTTCATCCACGCAGTAACACCAGTTATGGCTAAGCAGCGCGGTGGCTCGATCATCAACATGTCATCAGTAGTTGGTGTTTCGGGTAATGCTGGTCAGTGCAACTACTCAGCATCTAAGGCTGGTATGATTGGCTTGGCTAAGTCTATCGCTAAGGAGATGGGTCCTCGCGGCATCCGTGCTAACTGCATTGCTCCTGGTTTCATCATCACCGAGATGACCAACCAGCTCTCGCAGGAGATCAAGGATCAGTGGGCACAGCAGATCCCTATGCGTCGTGGCGGCACACCTGAGGATGTTGCTAACGTAGCATTGTTCCTCGCTTCAGACCTTTCGTCATACGTAAGTGGTCAGGTTATCCACTGCTGTGGTGCTATGAACTGCTAGGACAGAAGACACAACATATTGTTGAGGGGATGACTACCGTCGTAGGTAGTCATCCCCTATCTTTTTGACGTGCAAACAGTAAATAGTGATGCTCATATTAGGTAGTTTCAAAAAAAATTTTATATATTTGTATAGGCATATTTCTCCTTAGAGATATAATAACACAAACAATACTTACTTATGAAGAGATTTTTCACACTATTAGCCATGGTGCTTATCACCATAGGCACAGCTTCCGCACAGAAAAAGGAGGTTGCTCGACTATCCTCGGAGCTCGCTAGGCTTCAAGCTAATGAGCTTTCACTACAACGTCAGATAGACTCACTCAACAACACCACGTCGAGCCTCCTTATTATGATTGAGGACCAGGCAGAGACAATCGAAAAGCAGGTGATAACAATCCGCAACCACCAGCAGATGATTGAGCAGCTATGCGCTATCGCAGGAACCTACACCATGCTGCTCAACTCCTACAACGAGAATAGTCTCCAATTAGCCGATCTTAACACAAGATTAGATGAGTTGTTCCTAGCTTACGAAAACCTTGCAGCCCACATCGGCATTGAGCTCGCAGAGCCTGCAGAGCCTGCTCAGGGCGAGGAGGCAGCCGTTTCTGAGGAGGTTGCTGCTGCTGAGGAGGCTGCTGTTGCTGAAGAGGTAGCTGCCACTGAGGAGGTAGCCGTTGCTGAGGAGGTAGCCGTTGCCGAGGAGGCTGTTGCCACTGAGGAGGTAGCCGTTGCTGAGGAGGTAGCTGCTGCTGAGGAGGTAACAACATGTTTCACTGTTGCCGAGCCTGTGGCTGAGGAGGCTGTTGCCACTGAGGAGGCAGCCGTTGCTGAGGAGGTAGCTGCTGCTGAGGAGGTAACAACATGTTTCACTGTTGCCGAGCCTGTGGCTGAGGAGGCTGTTGCCACTGAGGAGGCAGCCGTTGCTGAGGAGGTAACAACATGTTTCACTGTTGCCGAGCCTGCGGCTGAGGAGGCTGTTGCCACTGAGGTGGTTGCCGTTGCTGAGGAGGCTTACGAGGTAATAGGCGAAGAGTGTTGTGGCCTTATCGTTGTGAAGGCTGAGGATCTTTATGGATATATCAACGCTGCGGGAGAGTATGTTATATCGCCATCATACGACCTAGCACTCGACTTCAACAACAACTATGCACCTGTTAAGAGATATGACAGATGGGGTATAATCAACGCCGAGGGTGTGGAGACTATCGCTTGCGAATACGATGATATTCACCACTTTAGCGGTGAGATATGGAGAGTTAAGAAGGATAGTTACTATGGACTTGTGTCGGCTGTTGATGGCAGTATTATCCAGCCACTAGAATATACTAAGATCAACCCTCTAAAGTATGAGCGTTCGGTGATGCGCATCAATAACAAGTTTGGATTCTTCAACGACAGAGGCATTGCTGTCATCGAGGCTAAGTACGACTATGCCAGCCCATTTGACGAAGATGGTACTGCACTTGTCGAGAGCGATTCGGCAACATACTACATCTACAAAGATGGTACATTCGCCGGTGAGGCTACTAACTAACTTCATGGAGATATAGATATTATACACACCAATAAGCTTAACGACCATGATACGCAAAATATCACTACTACTCATATCTATACTAGCAACATCGCTATGCTTTGCACAGGGTGATCAGTATGGATGGACACGAGATCAGTTTAACCTCGGCTTCTCAACAACCACACTAACAGTTACCGACATGCCAGCCCTGAAGAGCAACTTCAGCGGCTCGCTAAGCGTTGGTAGAACATTCTACCTACACCGCCCTATCGGCAAGTTCCTACGCTTTGGTATTGATGCTACGTGGTTTGACCTCAACTACACAAACTACAAAATTAAGCACATCACCCACTCTGAAACAAACAACTACCAGTATCACCAGGGTGAGCTTGCTGTGCAGGTAGGTCCTTCGATAACACTTAAGCCTGTGGGCAAATTCCACATTCACGGCTACTTCAAGTATGCCCCAGCACTATCTACCCTATTTACCGACAAGGGAACCTACTATGCCTATGCACCATACTTCGTGGGAGGTGCAACAATCTCGGTAGGTCCACTAGGCGTTGGTCTAGAGTCACGCCTTGTAGAGTGCAACTATGCACCATTCCGTGCTGATGGAAAGGAGTCGGCTATGGATGATATTAAATCATCCTACGTAGGCTGGAGAGTATATCTAACATTTAGATTCTAAGAACTATGAAAAAGTATCGTTTATACATTATAGCACTATGCGTGGCTGCCATGGGTTGCTTGGTTAGCTGTCATGAGAATATTATTGACGACTCAAACAAAATTCCCGAGCCTAGCACCGAGCTAATGGAGGTATCAATTACCACCAAGATTAACTTCGACGACCTACCTCAAGATGTCGACCTCAGCACGCTGAGAATCCTATCTATGAATGGCACCGACTGCCTCAATCTCGATGGTAGTGCCGAGATCGCCACATACGAGGGCTACCTACCACAGGTGCTCATGCTTACAAACGCCTACGACGAGGTGATACTCATGTCGCGCGCAGACTTTCACTCAGGAGAGGAGGTTGTCCTATCGGCACACTCTACAGCAGTTGCCTTTGTGACCATGCACCCAGCACTTAGCGGTGCTAAGAGCGAGGTATATGATCAGCTTGTAGAGCTTGTTACCACAAGCCCAGCATTTGAGGAGTTGGTGGCATGCATCGCTGACTCATCGCGCAACAACATTTCGTTTGCCGACCCCAGCAACACGGCACTTACAAACGCCCTTAACAAGGTGTTTGAGCAGGTTGTGGGTGCAAACGAGGAGGAGGACCACTTTGAGGAGCTACCCGACGAGGGATTGGAGAATATGCCTCAGTCAACAAGAGCCGATGAGCTAAAGGGCATCACCACTATTGCTGGCATCAACGTAGGTCCATTCTACGTTACTACCGAGGGCTCGAAGCTTAAGGTACTGACCTACTCGCTCACACCATTCTACTCAGGCACCGTACACCACCACGACGTTGTTGATAACTTTGATATTCCATCGGGTGATGATAGAGGAATTGGCTTCTTCTTCAATAAGAGTTGGGGTTCAAACCCTGCATACTACCAATTCGGAGGAGAGGGAGAGTATAAGTTTAAGTTCGACAGAGATACTTACGAGAGCTACTTTGATCAGGCTCAGCACATATTCTGCAACATCCTCGAGGTGATTGGTATTCCAATTGAAAAGGCCCTTGCCATGAATCTTGCTGACGAACTTGTCAGATACACTATCGAGCGAAATGTCGACATCATAGGTATGCTCGGAGATCCTAATCTCGATGGCTGGGAGGTAACGAAGACTGTGAGTATGGCTGCTCTCGAATATATCAAGGATGGTAAGTTTGAGGCGTGGCTTCTTAAGCATGGTGCTAAGACAGCATTAGCCCAGGCATCGCAGGCGATTCTTAAAAACGTTGTTGCCGTGTACAAGGTATATGAGACTTGTCGTGGCGTAGTCAACCTTGTGATGCGCGCAGCTATGCGCGTTAACGCGCCAATGCAGGTGTCGTTCGAGCTATACTACTACGAGGGTGAGATCACCACTGCAACACGAGCATCTATCGAGAAGTACTCGGGTGATGAGCAGGATGGCATCGTTGGTCGCCGCCTTAATGAGCCTATTCGCGTAAAGGTGACAACAATCGGCTCAGATGGCTCAGAGGTTGAGGCAAGCAACTTCCACAGAGTGGTATTTGAGCTAGAGGATGGTAATGGATATGTTCGCGACGAGGAGATTGCAACAGATGCTGAGGGCTATGCACAAACTTTCTGGATCCTTGATGAGGAGAACACCGACACACAGTACCTCAAGGCTACTGTTATCGATATTGTCACCGGCGAGAAGATCTCAGAGAGCGTAACATTCAGCGCAACGCCTATAACATCGGCAAATGTGACATTCACTCTCGACTGGAGCCCTTCGGACTCTAACTGCGATATCGACCTACACGTCTACGACCCATCAGGTCACCACATCTGGTACGCTGATATGACGTGTGGCTGCGGTGCATATCTCGATCGCGACGACGTTCATGGTCCAGGTCCTGAGCATATCTACTACACAGATGCTCAGCCAGGCAAGTACTTGGTATATGTTCACCACTACAATAGCGACACAAAGGGCACAGTGGGCTTTGTTGTAACAACCGAGTACGATGGTCGCACATTTGTCAACCGCAGTTCTGTAGCATACGACGAGTATGAGTATATCGGTACTCTCGAGGTGGGCAACACACCATCTACACTCAGCGTAGGTGAGGCTAAGCCTCAGACACGCTTCTACTACGACGAGAGCGATTCGCAGCTTAAGCTTGAGAATCTTCCACGCAAGTAGCTCGTCACAAACATAATTAATATAGAGGTACGCATATAGATTGTCGTTATCTCTGTAGGCTTGAGGCTGACCCAAAAAGTCCAGATGGAGTGGGGGTCAGCCTCATTTTTTTAAGAAGTGAATGGTGATTAACAAATTTTTCGTACCTTTATGACAAAATGATACATATATAATATATATAAGCATGGAACATACTACAGATCCATCTATAGCCGAGCACGTAGATAAGATCCCGAGCAACTCTATAATAGAGTGGGTAAACACAACGCTCAACAAGTGGGGATGCAGCACACACACAGCAGACCTAATAGACGAGTGGGTGCTCCTCATCATGATTATACTCTTTGCGTTCGCCATCGACGTAACGCTACGCCAGGTGGTGCTACGCCTCGTGCGTAAGGTTGTGCAGCGCACCAAGGCATCGTGGGACGATATGCTCTTTGAACACAATGTGCTAGCGCGCATGTGCCGAATAGCCATCCCTCTAACGCTCTACGCGCTTCTACCACTGGCATTCCCCAACGAGAACCACAACCTGCTCACCACAATCATGCAGCGAGGTGTTGAGGTCTACATCGTAATCTCGTTTGTGCGCTTCTTCAGCTCACTTATCGAGATGGTGTTTGAGATAGCCGACAAACGTCCCTCGCTTCATGGCAGACCTATTAAGGGTCTTATGCAGACATGCCAGGTGGTGCTAATATGTGTAGCAGCAATACTCATCATTGCCATCATCATTGACAAGTCGCCAGCGATGCTGCTCACAGGTCTTGGTGCCTCGGCAGCTGTGCTGATGCTGATCTTCCAGAATAGCATCCTCGGACTTGTTGCCGGCATACAACTATCTGCAAACAAGATGCTTAAGGTGGGTGACTGGATCTCGATGCCTAAGCATGGTGTAGATGGAACTGTCGAGGAGGTAGCACTGACAACAGTGAAGATACGCGCATGGGATAACACCCTACAGACAATACCACCCAACCTCCTAATCAGCGAGCCATTTGACAACTGGCAGGCGATGTTCGACTCGGGAGGCAGACGCATCAAGCGATCGCTGAACATCGATATGACGACTATCAAATTTGCCGATAGCCAACTTATCGAGCGACTAACAACCTCAGAGTATACAGCCGAGGCTATGAACAACATCGAGAAGAACACAGCTGAGGGGGCTACACTTACCAACATAGACCTCTTCATGCGTGTTATGAAGCACTATATCGCAACACATCCTCGCGTTAAGGGCGAAATGATATCTATGGTGCGCCAGCTGCAACCAACCGAGTGGGGACTACCAATCGAAATCTACTGCTTCTCGGCAGATACACGTTGGATCTACTACGAGGGTCTGCAAGCAGAAATTATCTCGCACATCGTGGCACTTGCTCCATACTTCGATCTAAAGCTATATCAAGCACCATCGAGCTACGACCTACGAGCATAACACCTCGCCTAACGGCATACAAAAAAGAGGGGCTCTCCTTCACGGGAGAACCCCTCTGTTGCTACGCCACGCACATCATAGTGAAGTAGCAGGGACACACATAATATTCATTAACCAATATCTTGGGCTCTAAGGCCCTATAACGACGACATTAAAGTCGGAAAGATCTATTCTAGCAACGTTTTAAAAGAACATATTCTTAAAGTAATAAAAAACCCTAAGAACCTTTATCACAGTGCATAAATAATGCCCTATCTAACTGTGACAAAGGTAGTGCTAGTTAGTATATATACCAAATTTTTTGTTGAAAAAGATTTCCCAAGCCCCATTGTAAGTAATTGTAAATCAATGGGTTGAAAAATTGAATTTTGAAAAATTTTCTCCTGCCTGATAATCAGCTAGTTACGAGAGTTGACGCGATGTTTTGGGAAATATAGGCTAAATCGCTGATTTTCAACGCTTAACGCTCGACAAGGTTTTGAATAAGCATCTCAGCATCCTCGCCACCAAACTCCTTGATTTTGGTTTTCATTCGATATTTTACCTTGGATAGAGCAACTGGATTGCTATCCACAAAGACCGAAATTGCGCGAGAAGAGAAGCCCGCATAACTATATAACGCTATTCGTAGCTCCTTATCATTGAGCTTAGGACACTGCTCGCGCAGTTTAGACATAAGCCCATTACGGCAGCTGTCGACAAGCCTCTCAAGCTCCGTTAGACGCTCCTCGTCGCTCTTGATAGATTCGATCGTAAGGCGCACCTCCTCGAAGACCTTCGACACCTGACGCGAGGTATCGCTGTGCTCATAAAATGTTTCGCACAGGCGATTAAGATCCTTGAGTCGATCGTTATAGAGCCTATCGACGGCATCTGCCAGAGGCTTCGAGACATCGTCACGCGTAAGGCGTAGCTCATCGATCATCGCCACATAGTTGGCAATATCGCGATCTTTCTGCGCCATACGCACACGAAGATAGGCGATGATTAGTGTCAACACCACGGCTATCGAGATAAAGAGTACGGCATTACGTTGCATGGCAAGATGACGCTCACGAAGTATTGCCTCCTGCTTCTGCTCCTCACGCTGGAGGTTTGACTGTAGCAGGTTGATCTGATAGTTAAGCACGGGCTGTGCAAGAATATCAACCATATAGGTGCTCTGGCGCAAGAGTAGCTTCTCGGAGTACTCCAAAGCGTGAGTATCATCACCCGTAGTCTTATATAGTAGGTATCGCGCACGCTCGATTATCTCCTCATCGCGCTGAGGCTGCAACTCCGCTAACTCCAAATTGCGATTTGTCGACTTAAGGTCAGAGTGAACCATAAGCTCAACGATGGCACACATAGCATAGTAGCGCGACATGAGCCACTTAGCACAATCGTACTCCTCGAACTGTGCAACGATCTCGGCGCACTTTTCATACTCGCCACGCAACAAATACATCTCGCTAAGCTCGTGAAGCACAACGCACAAGAAGTCTTTATCGTCATGATCAATAGCATAGTTACGCGCCTCAGAGAAGAGCTCCTCGGCATGCTCATAATCACGCATCATCGTAAGTGCGCGACCCAGGTTATACTTTGAGTAGGCAATATGATAGTCGAGCCCACAACTCTCGAAATAGTGAAGAGCCTTAAGATAGGAGTCATAACTATTTTGGTAGAGCCCACCATGGTGATAAATGTCACCCATCGTACGCTGAACAACGCCATGCAGATGCTCATTTGTCGAGTGCGCCAAAGCCTTGTCAGCCTGCATCAGGGCGATCATCGCCTCGGGATGCTTATTGGCATTATACATCACATACCCATGTTGATAGTAGGCACGCGCAATATAGTCGTACAACTCAGTTTGCTCGTAATACTCAACAGCTCGCAAGCTCAGCGAATCAACGTCGATGAAGCGTCGAGAGTAGTAGCATGCCTCGCTCATAACCAACGCAAAATGTGCACGATGATGCTCCTCAACAAGCTGAGTGCGATCAATAGAGTCGAGAATGTTATATGCCTCGTCGGGGCTCTCGGCAACGATACTCTCAGCCTCAGCGATGCTACGAATAATATCGTCATGCGTCGTGGCGTTCATCGAACAGCCACCAAGTAGCATAACGACGATCATAGAGAGCAACCACGTAGCAGGACTAAATAGCGAGCATTTAGACCTGTCAGACCCAGTAACAGAGATTGAGTCAATATGTAGAGATGATCGTTTCACACTACAAATATATGAATTTTTTTCTAATATACTCCAAGCAAGCGGGATAATACATCTATTATATTTATACTAGCTACAACCTTATTAATTAGGTAATAGCATGAGCAATAGAAATTTTTTACTATTTTTGCACGAGAAAAGATCCAACAAACATCGAAACGATATTTACGAAATAAATAACATTGCTTAAGATATGAACACAATCTTTAAGATCTTAACCATTGCAACACTACTTCTTACGTTCAGCCTAACTAGTTGTACAGAAGAGATAATGTTCTACCCTCCATCGGGCGAGCAGACTCCCGACGACGATGACAAGGAGCCAGACAATGGCACTCAAGAGCCTGATGATGACGATGATAATAACACCCAGACACCTCCTCCTACAGAGGACTACCCCAACACCTCATGGGCGGTGGGTGAGCTCGACTGGGTCTTCGATATGAACAACCTCCCAGAGATCTACATCGAGGTTACAGAGGAGCAGTGGAACGCACTACTCAAGGAGTATGACCGCGATAGCAACACAGCACAGTATATACACTGCGACGTGACATATAAGTCTAAGGGTGAGACACATACCTTTAATGATGCAGGTCTACGCCTCAGAGGAAACACCTCGCGCAAGCGTCCCGAGGGCAATGGTGGCGAGACACACAAGAGAGATAATGCCGACTGGCACCACTGCCACTTCATGCTCAACCTTCGCAAATATCAGAAAGATGATGCTCACGAGCTGCACAACGTGCGTAAGCTACATCTCAAATGGCATAAGGACGATCGCGCCTACTGCCGCGAGCTGTACTGCTACGACCTCTTCCGCCGCTTCGGAATATGGACTGCGCCATACAGCTCATACTGCCGCCTATGGATACACGTCAAGGGCGACTCAAAGGCTGCATACTATGGTGTATATGAGCAGATTGAGGCTATCGACGACAAGTATGTCAAGAAGCGTAAAGAGCTCTTTGGCGACCATAAACACAACCTATGGAAGTGTCGATGGGGTGCAACGCTCAACTATAACGACATGAACAACGTGTCGATACACTTCGACGATGACTCGGGCGCAAACTACACCTACGAGTTGAAGAGCAACATCGAGAATTTCGAGGCGGCAAAGGCACAGCTTCGTGAGTTCACAAAGAATCTCACACAGCGCACAGGTCAGGATTTCCACGACTGGATAGCCTCGGTGTGCGACGTACGACTACTGCTTCGCACCTACGCCGTGAATGTAGCTGTGGGCATGTGGGACGACTACTGGAACAACTGCAACAACTTCTACATCTACTTCAACTCGTCGGATAAGAACAACTACAAATTTTTCTTTATCCCCTACGACTACGATAACTCACTCGGCACATCGAGCAACTGCGGCGTGCAGAGCGACTCGGGCCGTCAAGACCCTCTACATTGGGGCGACACAGGACGTAACCCGCTTATTGGCAAGATACTTCAGTATGACGACTACCGCGCGATCTATGTCGAGGCACTTAACGAGCTTATCGACCCATCGAAGAACCTCTTCCACTACGAGGCATCTATAAATCGCATAAACGGCTGGCACTTGATGATTCGCGACTATGTGGTCAACGACACTGAGGAGGATTGCGAGATCAAGGATCGCCCAGCAAAGTGGGGTAACATCTACGACTACCGCCTCTTAGATGCTGGCTCGTCGATGAACTTCTTCAAGGTTAAGGCTGCGTCGATACCCTCGAAATAGCCGTTAAGGACAAAGATAATGGGGATAGCTAATCAAACTAGCTATCCCCATTATACTTAACATTTACTATGCCTACTCCTCAGTCTGCTCCTCTGCCTCGGCTGTTGGGAGCTTAAACTCGGTGAAGCCAGCCTCAACCAAGATATTGTACCAAGCAAAGCACTTCTTCATATCCGATACGTGAACTCTCTCGCGGTCGTACTCAGGAAGAACCTTTGCAAACTCCTCTTTGATCTTCTCAGGCGACTCCTTGTGTGAGATAGCCTGCTTACCCTCGGTATAGTTCCAGATATTTGTGAATACATCTGCAAGGGCAATATCCTCACCCTCAGTGAACATTGAGATCTCTGTAAGGGCACTTACGCGAGAGGTTGCCGAAGCATTCATACGCTTACCATCGAGAAGCGACTCAACAATAACGCCACGCATAGACTGCGCCACGAACTTATACAAACCGGGCTGACCTGAGATAGCCAAAATATCCTTTAATTCCATAGTTGTGTATCAATAAATTTAAAATTGAAATCCTATTATCGACGCAAAGTTAATTAAATTTTGCAAATAAATCATTATCTTTGTACGTAATACATATAATTATATATCGTTATGAAGCTTGATAATATAGAAATAATCCAGATAAATATCTCTGGCGAAGATAAGCCAGGACTTACATCCTCGCTCACAGGCATCCTCGCACGTCACGATGCCTTCATCCTCGACATCGGTCAGTCGAACATCCACCAGTCGCTCACGCTCGGCATACTCTTTATGACAACCCCCGACCGCTCGGGACAGATCATGAAGGAGTTGCTATTCAAGGCATCGGAGATGAACATCACCATTCGCTTTGAGCCTATCACCGTCGAGCAGTATAGCAACTGGGTAACAGGACAGGGCAAAAACCGCTATATCATAACCCTCGTAGGACGCAAGATCACCGCTGAGCACATCTCGGCAGTGACGCGTGCAATATCGGACGAGGGGCTTAACATCGACGATATCAACCGTCTTACGGGACGCATGCCGCTACTCGAGGATGAGCGTACGCCAAAGACAAGTATCGAGTTCTCGGTGCGTGGCACACTCTCGGACAAGGGCGACTTCCAGCGCGCTCTGATGCGCATAGCTACCGACGGAGGCGTAGACATCTCATTCCAGAAGGATGGTATCTTCCGCCGTTCACGACGACTGATATGTTTCGATATGGACTCTACGCTGATCACCACAGAGGTTATCGACGAGCTTGCCGACCGTGCTGGCGTGGGTAAGGAGGTGCGCGACATCACCGAGCGAGCTATGCGCGGCGAGATTGACTTCCGCGAGAGTTTCAAGGAGCGCGTAGCATTGCTCAAAGGCTTGGACGTGAGCGTGATGGAGGATATCGCAGTAAACCTTCCCATCACCGAGGGTGTAGACCGCATGATGACCATCCTCAAGCGCGTGGGATATAAGACTGCCATTCTCTCGGGTGGCTTCACATACTTCGGCAACTACCTGAAGCGTCGCTTCGGCTTCGACTATGTATATGCCAACGAGCTCGAGGTTGAGGATGGCAAGCTCACAGGACGCTACACAGGCGAGATTGTCGACGGAGCACGCAAGGCGGAGCTACTACGCCTACTATGCCAGTTCGAGAATATCGATATTCAGCAGTCTGTGGCTGTGGGCGATGGTGCTAACGACCTACCAATGCTCAACATCGCAGGTCTTGGCATTGCATTCCACGCTAAACCCAAGGTGCGTGCCACAGCAAGCCAGTCGATCTCAACAGTAGGTCTTGATGGCATACTCTACTTCCTCGGACTCAAAGACTCATGGGTAGAGAGCAAGAAGTAATCATCGTATGATTCTACTATTAGCCACCATCTCTGCGCTGCTCATCGTAGGATGTAGCACGTCTATCGAGCATGAAGATACGAAGAGCACACTGCCCTCTGCCAATATCTCGATTGGAGATCTGCGTGGCTATATATCACCCAGCTCATCTGTCACAATCAACGATGATGTCATCGTCGTTGGACGTGTAACATCATCAGATAGAGAGGGTAACTTCTATAAGCAGATAGCCATAGAGGATGATACGGGAGGCATGGTGCTGCTCGTTGACCTGTATAACACACATAGGGAGTATCCCGAAGGCGTGGAGCTAGCTCTTCGACTCAAAGGGTGCGCTGCACAATATAACTACGGCACTCTAGAGGTGGGTAGAGCCGATAAACGCTATGGTGTCGACTACCTACAATCGCAAGTAAGAATCGACGAGGTGGTAGTTCGTGGCACGAGTATCGCAAAACGCCAAGCCACACCGCGTCAGATAAACGAGCTTAAAGGCTCTATGTGCGGAGAGCTAACACGCATAGAGAGGCTTCAACTCGTAGCCTCCACGTCGATAGATACTACTACTGGAGAGATCCTAAGCGACGCTCGCTGGAGGGAGTATGCTACGTTTGTCGATGAGCGAAGTGACACTATCGTGGTCTACACCAGCGAATATGCCACATACGCAGAACGAAAGATACCCAACACAGAGGTAGCTATCGAGGGTATTCTACAACAGATCAAACACCCCAACACAAGAGAGTACTACTCACTCAAGATGCGCTATGAGAGTGACTGCCAGAAACATTAGTCTAACCCTAATCATAACTCTTGTTGTGGCCTGCTCACCGAGCCACCACCACACCGAGCGTCGAGGGGTGTCGATAGCATATCTACAGTCGATGAATAGTGAGTGGAGCAAGAGAATCACCGAGGATATCTACATCGAGGGCTACATTGTGGCAAACGATAAACTTCGAGAGGTGGAACATGCCGCCGTCATTGCTGACAACACAGGTGGCATAGAGCTTAAGCTCGAGAGCGACCATGTGGAGAGGGTACTACCCCTCTCGGCATTCGTACGCTTAAACTGCTCGGGACTCAATATTGGTTGGGAGGGAGGACGTCCCGTTATCGGATTAGCACCCACGGAGGGATATGCCGTGGATATGGTCAGCGACGAGGTGCTATTCAACCATATAGAGAGCGTCGATATGTACCGCGGCATGATAGATGCTAAAGATATTAGTATCGAGGAGATGACGAGTCAAACGGCACTTAGCTACGTGAAACTTAGCCATCTACGCCTCATAGCCGAGGAGCATGGCAAGAGATGGTGCGATATAGATAGCAACTCTGCATCTGGTTATGCCACTTCACTACGTCACTTTAGCGATGGTCGCGACACACTACGTGTCGTTGTTCATCACGCCTGCAACTACGCCTCGGAGCCAATACCTGATCAGAGTTGCACACTAACAGGAGTTATCGACTGGTATGATGGCGACTACGCACTGCGAATATCTGCCCATCGCATATACAAAGAGTAGACATCAATATAAAAGAAATGAGGGCAACCTTTGCGGTCACCCTCATCATAATGACTATATCCTTTTAATGGGATAATCATGCATTACTCAGCAGCTGGAGCCTCAGGAGCAGCCTCCTCAGCAGCAGGTGCCTCCTCAGCAGCTGGAGCCTCAGGAGCAACCTCCTCAGTCTTAGCGCACTCGCCGCAGCACTCAGCCTCAGCCTTCTCACACTCACCAGCGCACTCACCAGTGCACTCACCAGTGCACTCAGTCTTCTCGCAGCATGCCTCAGCCTCCTTAGCCTTCTGCTCGCCACAGCAAGCAACCATAGATGCAGCAGCAAACATAGCTGCAATAACAAACATCTTCTTCATAATAGTATTGGTTTTAAAGTTTATAATAGTGTGTAACACCTAAATTAAATGTCTAAGCCATATCTATTCTGCAACTACACCCTCATTGGATGATCCTCCTACAGAGCTTTGAGCTATATCCTGAGGTGTCTCAATAACAGGGACATCCTGACCATCGTTCAGCTCACCACCCTGCTCGCTAACTTCGAGTTGCTGAATCTCGGCACCCTCAGTAACAACACTTCCGCTACGCTCTATCTTCATATTGTTTGTACCCTGGTAACGAAGAAGTATTCGGAGTGGAAGATCTACCTCGCTAATAGCTGCATCGGGATAGCTATGCTTAAGATAGTTTTGCAATATAGCCAACTCATCACGATTAAAACAATCGCCAACAAGGACTCTAAACGTAGGACTCTCCACCGAGAGATAAGAGCTTATGCTCTTGTAGACATTACGAAAACTACTAAGAACTCGTGAAGCACGCTCATTGGCAAACTGCTCAGAGTCGTGGTAGATAACGAGACGGTAACCCTTAGCCGTAGAGGGGGTAGAAGTTCTGCTCTCCATATAGGAGATAGCCTGCTGAACACCCTCGTCCTCGGTAATAATTATAGAGCCTGTAGCACCCCCATCAGTGAGCGTACTCTTCATCACCGAGATGCGCTGTGCCGAGGCACAAACACTCGATGCAACGATAAATGCTACAAGCAGTAAAAATACTCTCTTCATCTACTTTAAACTGTTAAATAAGCTTTAGAAGCTCTCGTAAAGTCTCATTTGATAACGCGAAGTTATCTAAAATTTCAGAAACTGCAACATTTTTCTCTGAAAAATTCAGTTTCAATATCTTAAGTCCAGCTCTGAAACGGTAACTTATAGTGGTGTTAAGCCCTCCATCTTCAATCAAATGTCGCAATACTCGTTGCAGCGTGAAGGTGTTTCGCGCACTAAAACGAATGGGTATAAGTACCTTTGTTGTAGAGCGTTTCGGTATCACAACCTTATCGCGAAGCTCGATGGTTGCCACCTTCTCGCCATGCATCATAACATCGACCACACCTCTCTTCACAACCAACGTATGTGCCCAGTCGCTACGCACCTCAACCCAGAGGTTTAAGCCCGACGAGGACATGTGCGTAACGGTGATAAATCGCTCTAAGTGAAACTTATCGAGAATATCTGCCTTCGCACTGTTAAAGGTAAATAGTGCCACGAGCAGCACAGCGAAATATCTAAATATCTTCATAACACTTACTTTACTGCAACATATATGTGCGCTATTCCAAAGCTCTGCGAACGTAGCTCAACACTCCTAAAACCTGCTTCGCGTAGTAAGAGAGCAAACCTATCGGGTGAGGGGAACTCCTCCACAGAGTCGGGGAGATAGTCGTATGCCTTACGATCTTTCGACAGAAGTGCTCCCACACGAGGAAGCAGTCTGTGAGAATATTGTGCATAGACCCACCTAATAAGTGGATTGCGAGGTATTGAGAACTCCAAAACCACAAGCGATGCACCAGGCTTCAATGTGCGATAGATCTCCTGAATACCCCTCTCAAGGTTTTCAAAGTTACGAACTCCAAAAGCCACCGTCGCCACATCCATCGACTCAGACTCAACAAAATCGAGATTCTCGGCATCACCCTTCAACACCCTAATACGGTCGGCAAAGCCACCATTGTCGATCTTTCGGCGTGCCACCGAGAGCATCTCCTCCGAGAGGTCAACACCCAAGATCTGAACACCATCACATCGCTTAGCCATCTCGATAGCTAGGTCAGCCGTGCCTGTAGCTACATCAATAATATTTGTGGGACGCATCTGACGCACAATACGCATAACGCGACGACGCCAAATACGATCTATGTTGAAAGAGAGAATATGGTTAAGACTGTCGTACGTGGGGGCAATATTATCGAACATCTGCTCCACTTGCTCCTTCTTGGTTTGATCTTGGTTATACGGTTTCATACTTTATATAACTAATTTACTCGTATCTTATTGCTTTGGACGGTGATACACGTGATGCTAAAAGTGCTGGAATGATCATCATAACAAGTGTCAGAGCTATGGTTGCCAACACGGCTAAAACCCATCGTCCCCAACACAATGATGCTGGCACGGTGGTAAGAATATATCCATCTGAAGGTAGTGGAACTATGCCAAAATAGTTCTGCACAAGAGATAGTAGAACTCCTATCATAGTTCCTACAATAACTCCTCGCACAATGATAAACATCGCTCTAAAGATAAAGATCCTAACCACCGAACGCTGCTTCATGCCCATGGCTCGTAACTCACCAATCATACGTTGACGCTCAAGCACAATGATTAGAAGTGCCGTGGTCATATTGAGCAACGAGACTATGATCATTATAATAGTGATAAACAGAGCATTGACATCGTGCGTTGCGAGCCATCCATAGAGCGTTGGATAGATCATATCAAAGGTGAAGGCCTCAACATTTATCGAAGAGTTAAGATATAGATCGATAAACTCACTATTGAGTCTATCTGCTACCTCTAGCTTATCGCTATTTTTATCAATCCATAGCTCGTAGCCAGTGATGCGATCTTGTCCTCTGTTGTAAAATCTATCAACATTACGTATATCACTAATTACCAAACTATTATCAATAATATCAAGACCCGTATCAAAGATACCAGATATTGAAAAACGATCACGCAAAAGAGCACCCTCACTATCGACAAACACCATCTCAATGCGGTCGTCTAAATCAAGATCCATCTTACGTGCCACGCGTTGCGATATAATCACATCCTTTGCCCTAGGCTCTATACCAAGTCGCGGTAGCTCTCCCTCAACGAGGTGCTCGGCAAAGAAACTACAATCATAAAGCGAGTCGACACCCTTAAGCAATACACCTAAGATATTATCATCACTCTTGATGACACCCTCTTTGGCTAGGTAAGGTGAGTAGCGCACCACGCCACAACGCTCAAAAATATCTGTTATCTGAGAGCTATGCTTGATGGTAGATGCCGATACTACTCCTCGACTATCGGGTGCTGTTACCATTATATCCGAAGCAGCACCACTAAGCAGATTATCTATATTTACCTTAAATCCATCGACAACCGATAGAGTTACAATGATCACTGCCACACTGAATGTTGTTGCTATAGAGGCAACACGCTCCATAACACCGGCACGGAGTCCATATCGGCGGCTAGATAATCTATGTGCTATGTTAAACTCTATACCCATATCTTAGATTTGAGTGTAACCAAACGTCAAAGATATGAAAAATTACTCAATATTTAGTCATTTTAAGCTAAAATAGTACGTAAAATACTTACTAACAATATGTTGTTGATAAGTGTAAAACAACTTATGATAACTTAATGGAAATAAATTGTTGTTATTCGACATAAAATTATTAAATTTGTGGATGTAATTATTTTTGAGCACTTTGATTCTATGGCAAAGCAATATAATAAATCCACTAAAAATAATCGTGAGGCATACGTTCAACTCACTGAAGTAGAAGGTATTACACCACCACAATCCATCGAACTTGAGCAAGCTGTATTGGGTGCGCTCATGCTTGAAAAGGATGCTATCATCGATGTACAAGAGTATCTATCAGTCGATACATTCTACACCGAGGAGCACCGCATAATTTTCAAGGCTATACAGGATCTCTCGTTCGAGATGAAGGCTATCGACCTCTACACGGTTATCGAGAGACTTAAGGCTCAAAAGGAGCTTACAAAGGTGGGTGGAGCATCCTATTTGGCAGACCTCACCCAGCGAGTAGCTACTGCAGCACACGTTGAGTTTCATGCTAAGATCATTGCTCAGAAGTATGTTCAGCGTGAGCTAATACGCTCAGCCACAGAGATTCAGCGACGATCGTACGACGAGGAGGTGGATGTAACCGAGCTTATAGGCTTTGCCGAGCAGGAGATATTTAAGGTGTCGGAGGGTAACGTTAAACGATCAGTGCTTTCGGCATCCGACATTCTACATAAGGCACTTAAGCAGATTGAGGCGGCAGCAAAGACGGCAGGTGAGTATAATGGTGTTCGTTCAGGATTTACCGACATCGATAGTATCACCCTTGGTTGGCAGCCTTCCGACCTTATCATCATCGCGGCACGTCCATCTATGGGTAAGACAGCCTTTGTGCTTACCATGGCGCGTAACATGGCTGTAGAGTTCAAGACTCCAGTGGCATTTTTCTCTTTGGAGATGTCATCTGTTCAGCTTATGAACCGACTTATAGTGGCGGAGACACAGCTCAACCCAAAGGATCTGCGTACAGGTAACCTAACCCCTGCACAGTGGTCGCACCTCGAGAAGCAGACTATAGACCTAGGACGCGCTCCCCTATATATTGACGATACTCCTGCCCTCTCGGTCTACGAATTTCGTTCTAAGGCGCGCCGACTAAAGACGCAGCACGACATAAAGCTAATTATCATCGACTACCTTCAGCTGATGACAGCAGCATCAGCCGAGACACGCGGAAATCGTGAGCAGGAGGTGTCGCTCATCTCGCGTACTCTAAAGGCTATCGCCAAGGAGCTTGATGTACCTATCATAGCACTGTCGCAGCTTAGTCGTAACGTTGAAAATCGTGGTGGCTCAAAGCGTCCTCAACTCTCCGACCTTCGAGAGTCGGGAGCTATCGAGCAGGATGCCGACGTTGTAGCCTTCATCCACCGCCCCGAATACTACGGACTTACCACTAACGAGGATGGTCTGTCGACAGCTGGTATGGCTGAGATAATCATAGCCAAGCATCGTAACGGTGAGGTTACAGATGTACCACTACGATTTATCAAGGAGCAGGCAAAGTTTGCTGATGCCGACTCGTCGGTTACTGCCGATGTATTGCAGCAACCCGTAGAGAGCTACGACACATTCTCCTCGAGTGGCAACTCACTTCCTCCGATGAGCTCATCACCCTTCGACACACAGTCGGGAGGCATGGGAGGTGCTGGTGTACCCAACGAGTTTGATATTGCACCATTCTAATACTTATATATAACTAAAGTATTGCGGAGTATGTTTGTTCGTGTACATAGTGGAGCCATTTCGGGTATTGAGGCTGTCGATGTCACCGTAGAGGTGAATGTCGCCGGAGGAGGCATAGGCCTCTATATTGTAGGTCTTCCCGACAACACTATCAAGGAGAGTGAGCAACGCATACAAGCCGCTTTTGAGAATAGTGGCTACCGCCTACTTGCCAAAAAGATTGTTGTCAACCTAGCACCTGCCGACCTACGCAAGGAGGGATCACTCTACGACCTCCCCATAGCCATCGGAATACTAACGGCTACCGAGCAGCTATCATCCTCTCTTATAGACTCTTCATTGTTTATTGGCGAGCTATCGCTAAATGGCACAGTACGTCCTGTGAAGGGTGTGCTGCCACTTGTGGCACGCGCTCGTGAGAGGGGTCTTAAGCGTGTCTTTCTACCTCGTGAAAACGTATCGGAGGGTGCTGTGGTAAATGGTATAGAGATTATCGGCATAGGCTCACTCATCGAACTTTGCGAGATACTATCGGGACGCATGGAGTATATAGCCGCGGAGCATATAGTAATGGGCGAGGAGGAGGTCTTAGATTCACTCTATAGCGAGGATTTCTCTGATGTAAAGGGTCAGATATATGTAAAACGCGCGCTAGAGGTTGCCGCAACAGGAGGACACAACGTAATCATGATAGGATCGCCAGGCTCAGGAAAGACGATGCTTGCACGACGTATACCAACAATCCTCCCTCCGATGACTCTCGACGAGGCTCTAGAGACCACAAAGATTCACTCCGTAGCCGGTAAGATTGGTGCTCATCGAGGTCTTATCACCTCACGCCCCTTTCGTGCTCCTCACCACCTTACATCTCAGGTGGCACTCATCGGTGGTGGTCAATATCCTCAACCAGGCGAGGTGTCGCTAGCTAATAACGGTGTCTTGTTCCTTGATGAGATGCCAGAGTTTGGACGTAACGTCCTAGAGGTATTACGTCAGCCGCTTGAGGATCGCCATATAACAATATCGCGTGCCCGCTACTCGGTGGACTACCCCGCTAACTTCATGCTTATAGCCTCTATGAATCCATGTCCATGTGGCTACTATGGTCATCCCACAAAGGAGTGTACTTGTTCGGCAGCGGCTGTTCATCGTTACAAGGCCCATATCTCGGGACCACTGATGGATCGTATAGATATACATATAGATGTTAGCCCTGTATCGATAAGCGATATAAACTCTTCGCGTAAGGAGGAGTCTAGTGCTGAGATACGTCAACGTGTAATCGCAGCACGCGAGATACAGCTAAAACGCTTCGCCAATCTCGACATACACTGCAACGCTATGATGAATAGCTCGATGCTTCGCGAGTTTGCACCACTGAGCAAAGAGTGCAGCTCTCTACTCGAGCGTGCCATGCAGCGACTCAACCTCTCGGCTCGTGCCTACGACCGCATCATCAAGGTGGCACGCACCATTGCCGATCTCGAAAATAGGAGCGATATAGAGCCTGCACACATCTCAGAGGCTATTGGTTATCGTTCACTCGACAGAGAGGCATAAAGGCGAGTTAAATGGGCTTTAAAGCTATCTTCTAACTATACTCACGGTAAACGCCTACTTAATATTTTGAGTGGCGTTTATTTTTTATTTTATAAGACTACTACTCTTCAATAGATACCTTCGCCTCATACCCTAGACTTGTCAACAACTATTTTCTATTTTTTAATACTTATATTTAATATAAATAAAAAAAAGATAATAATAATAAACCCTGTTGATTGTGTTAGTAAGTTTTTAATGTTGGGGTTATAAACATTAAGTTTAATTATTGTTTACTATTTTTTATACTTAATTTATTAATAATTAGTATAATAGGTAAAAATTAACAATATGAACAATTACGATATTAACAAGTGAACATTGAAAAGATATTAACACTTAAGGTCGAAAACCGTCTGAAATGAGGTTAATAAGTTTGGTAAAAAAAAGTATAAATAATTTTGGAAAAAGAGAGCGGCCGTATATACAACGACCGCTCTCGATTTTGCAAATTTATTTGTTAAAAACTTACTCACATTTACCAACATACTTTTTAACACTCCGCAGGTAGCTTTTCAACAACCTTCTCGGCAATTGTTGAATAGTACTCCTCGACACGTGGATCTACACCACTTGCGGGGTTGCCATTCTCGCCACACTCCATAATAGACTGTATGATAGGAACTTGTCCAAGAAGATCAATGCCAGCCTTAGAGGCATACTCCGCAGCACCACCACGTCCAAAGAGATAGTAACGGTTGTTAGGTAGCTCCTCAGGAGTAAACCATGCCATATTCTCCACAACACCAAGAACTGGAATGTTTACCTGTGGGTGACGGAACATCTCAACACCACGCACAACGTCGGCAACAGCAACCTGTTGAGGTGTAGAGACGATAACAGCTCCCGAGATCTTAAGCTCGTTGATGATAGAGAGGTGAATGTCGCCAGTACCTGGAGGAAGGTCGATAAGAAGGTAGTCGAGCTTACCCCACTTAGTCTGGTGAGCAAGCTGGTGCAACGCATTAACTGCCATACCACCCCTCCACATAAGAGCATCTGTAGGCTTAATAAAGAAGCCTATAGACATAATCTTAATGCCGAGCGACTGAGCAGGAATAATAAAATCATTACCCTCCTCATCACGCTCTGCCTCAGGTGTGTAGCCCTCGCAACCAAACATCTTAGTCTGTGAAGGACCGTAAATATCGGCATCGAGGATACCTACATTATATCCGCAATGGCGAAGTGCCACAGCGAGGTTTGCCGTTACTGTCGACTTACCAACACCACCCTTACCCGAGGCGATGGCAATAACGCGACATATCTCCGATGTTGTGGTCTGCTGCTCGCGGCGGCGAGGCTTTGGCTTAGCCTCACGGATGATCACCATACACTCGTTCTCAGGAAAAGAACTCTTCATAAGCTCCTCAACCTGACGCTTAACTCGCTGAGCAAATGGATCACGAGCCTTCTGAAAGCGTAGGGTGATGGCTATGCTGCCATCCTCACCACGATCGGCACGATCGACAAAGCCGCTATCAACGATATTTTGCTCGGTCTCGGGATGTATAATTTGGCGTAGTAACGCCTCTAGTTGTTCGTTCATATTTGGGTTCTATCTAAATACTAAAAGTTAATTTCGATTTTCTGAGGCATCTCCATTAGTATACCTGTGTGAGTAAAGATGTATAGATTATCCTCGATGAGATTATTTAACTCCTTACCATACATATTATAGTTGATACCGCACGCCTTGGCTGTCATCATACCCATAGACTCGAGCCACGCCTCAAAAGGAGTTAGAGGAGTCTTTATCTCCTTAAGGCTGAAATCAGCACCGATGTCGGCAAGATTGGCAGCCTTAGCTATAGCCTCGTGCAAACCACCATTAGCATCTACCAAGCCGTTGCCTACAGCCTGATTACCACTCCATATTCTACCCTCAGCAATGTTGTACACCTGCTCGATTGTTAGGTTGCGTCCCTCAGCAACCTTTCTTGTAAAGGTGGTGTAGATATTATCTACGCTCTGCAACAAAACCTCCTTCTGGCGCTCTGTCATAGGGTTAAGGTAGCTCATAGGCATAGCCTCGGGCGATGTTAGTGCATAGTCTACAGTAATACCGAGATGGTTTTTAAGTAGGTTTGAAATATTTGGAATCATACCAAACACACCTATTGAGCCAGTTATAGTAAGTTTATCAGCAATGATATAATCGGCTGGAGCCGAGATGTAGTAACCACCGCTTGCTGCATTCTCACCCATAGATATAACCACAGGCTTCTCCTGCTGAAGTAGTGACATCTCTCTCCATATAATATCTGAGGCAAGTGCCGAGCCACCAGGCGAGTTAACACGCACAACAACCGACTTGACACTACTATCGAGGCGTGCCTCACGAATCTGCTGTGCAAGGCTATTACCAAAGATGTAGCCGCTACCCACCTCGTTGCCATCAACTATCTGACCATCAGCATAGATAATACCTACATTCTGGTTGCCAGCCATCTGAGGATTTACCACAGTGAGATTATTGGCATACTCGCCCAACGTAATCTTATGTAGCTCGCCTTTGCGGTTGCACTTAACACCCATATCCACGAGATATTTATACAATTCATCCTCATACTCTATCTCGTTGATAAGACCATGCTTCTTAGCCTCCTGTGGCGTGTTCACACTAAGGTTTGCAGCAAGCGCCTTGAGCTTTGCTGGCTCTATGTTACGCTGTAGGGCAACATCATTAACAATAGTTGTCCACATATCCTCGGCGAGACTCTCCAGCTGCTGGCGGTTAGCTTCCGACATTTGTGTCAAGATGAATGGCTCAACTGCACTCTTATATTTACACACCGTAGGGCGGAAAATCTCGACATTAACATCCAACTTATCGAGCAGGCCCTTTATAAACACTGTGACGCAAGACATTCCTCGCCACTCAATGGAGCCTTCTGGGTGCATTGACACGCGGTCGGCAACAGATGCTAAGTAGTACTCGCTCAGTGTGAAGTTGTCGTCGTAGGCAACAACAAACTTTCCCGATTGCTTGAAGCGTAGGAGTGCCTGACGTAGCTCCTCGATGTTTGTTGCAGAGATTGTGCCCAAGCCATTCTGGTAGATACATACACCCTCAATATTTGGATCGGTAGCAGCATACTCCAATGCTGAGAGCGCCTGCAAAATGGTTATTGACGACTCCATGCTAAGGGAGTTGATGTCTATTGTAGGCATCATGTTTGGCGAGTCAATAACACTCTCGCCAAGGTTGATATATAGTACCGAATTTTTTTGAGTCGTGGTAGTCTCTCCACCAAACGATGCGAGCAAAGAAAAACCAAATATTATACTGAGCACGAAAACTATTCCCGAGCCAATAACTACAGCTATGAGGGCTGCAAAAAATGTTTTAAAAAAATTCATAATATCTCTTATTTTAGGTAAAATGTTAGTGCAAATATACTAATAATTCTCCAATAATATTCCATAAAAAATAGATATATAGAGATAATAATTTCAGTTATTGGCTGTTAAAATAGGTGGAATATTAGGATATTATACCTATTTTTATTATATTTGCGTGATTAATACTATAACTTATGCAGTTATCAACATCAAAGATAGAGGCACTACGAGCACTTCTCGAAGAGCCAAAGTCGATAGTTATTCTCTCGCACACCAACCCCGATGGCGACGCTGTGGGTTCGTCGTTGGCATGGGCTGAGATACTACGTAAGAAGGGACATGAGGTTACATGTATACTTCCAAATCGCTACCCCTACTACCTCGACTTTATGCCCGAAATATCAGAGGTTGTGATATTTAAGAACGATGATAAGGGTGTTGCACGTGAGGCTCTTAAGCGTGCCGATATAATCTTCTGTTTGGACTTTCACCTCCTTTCGCGCCTTGATCAGCTAGGTGATATTATCGACGAAAACCAGCATGCTAAGCGTGTTCTCATCGATCACCACCTTGACCCCAACGAGGATTTCGATCTAATGATCTCCTATCCCGAGGCATCAAGTACATGTTATCTTGTGGCACTTCTCATTGAACGTCTTTACGGCGCAGAGAGTATCTCGCGCAATATGGCGGAAAACCTCTTTGTCGGTATGATGACAGATACGGGTAACTTCTCGTTTTCGTCCGTTACGCCCGATGTATTCCGCATGGTGTCGATACTTGCCGAGACGGGAATATCTATACCAGATATTCACATCCACGTATATAACTCATTTACAGAGGGTCGTGCGCGTCTTTTTGGCTATGTGATCAATCGTAAGATGAAGATATTTCATGGTGGATCGGTGGCTCACATGTCGCTTACCGAGGATGAGATGCGTCGCTTCTGGTTCCAGCAGGGTGACTCTGAGGGCTTTGTGAACTACCCCCTCACAATCAAAAAGATGAAGCTCTCGGCAATGTTTACCGAACACACAGACTTTATTCGAGTCTCGTTGCGTTCGCGAGGTGCTATAGATGTTAACCTCTTTGCTCAGCGTTACTTCAACGGTGGTGGTCATAAGAATGCTGCCGGTGGTAAGTCGTTTATGTCGATGGAGGATACATTGAAGCATTTTGAGAAGTGTATTAAAGAGTATGCCTCTGAGGGGCTCCTTTAGTCATTACCTAATGTAATACTATGTTTAAGACCTATTTACGACTGCTCGACTTTGCAAAGCCACTCAGTCGATATACTATACCCTACTTCTTCTTCGCAGCGTTCCATGCGGTGTTCAACACCTTCAACTATGCGATGATCATACCTGTGCTCAATGCTATGTTTAATAGCAATGGTGGATTTGGCTTTGTTCCTACATACTCTTTCCCTCAGATTGAGTTTACCGAGGCGGGTTTTACGGCTGTACTAAGCTATTTGTACACTATGGCCTTTGGCGAGAGCTATACGGCAGTTAAGTTCCTCGCCCTGCTGGGCATCGTGACCATCATGATGAACTTCCTTAGCAACCTCTTCCGCTATGCTGCCGCTATGACGGTCGAAACACTGAGAGTCAACACTATACAGCGCATGCGCGACACGATGTATTCGCATGTCATAAATCTCAATGTGGGCTTCTTCAGCAATCAGCGTAAGGGAGATATTATGTCGCGTATTACGCAGGATGTGATGGTCGTGCAGTATTGTATCACAAACACTCTGCAAGTGGCCTTCCGCGACCCATTCCTCATCATTGGCTATCTTGTGCTTATGATTGGCATCTCGTGGCAGCTATCGCTATTTGCTGTTGTCTTCCTTCCTGTGGTGGGATTGGTTATTGGTCGTGTTGTAAAGCGTCTGCGTCACCCTGCAATGCGTAGTCAGGAGCGTATGGGTGAGCTTGTCTCGGTGCTCGATGAGTCGCTCTCGGGCATTAAGATCGTAAAGGGCTACAACGCCTCGGGATTTCTTGCCAATAAGTTTAAACAGATAAACCAGAGCCTTTCGGATCTCCTTATCTCGATGGCGCGCCGTCAGCAACTTGCCTCGCCCATGAGCGAGTTTATGGGTATCACAGCTGTGGCTATAATACTTGTGTTTGGAGGTCTTCTTGTTGGTGAGGGATTGATTGGTGGTGCTGGCTTTATCGCCTTTATTGCCGCCTTCTCACAGATCACACGCCCCTTGCGCTCGTTTATCGACCAGTTTGCGAATATCAACCAGGGTGTTGCTGCTGGTGAGCGTATCTTCGCTCTTATTGATGCTGAGGGTGAGGTGCAGGATCGTCCCGATGCTAAGGAGTTTGAGGGTCTTAAGGAGTCTATTGAGCTTCGCGATGTGCGCTTCTCGTACGATGGCACACGTGATGTTATCGATGGCATAACGCTCAAGCTACGCAAGGGCGAGACCATTGCCCTGGTAGGTGCTTCGGGCGGTGGTAAGTCGACGCTTAGCGAGCTTGTGCCTCGCTTCTACGACGTGACGGCGGGCGAGGTGCTCTTCGATGGTGTAAATGTCAAGGAGTATAAGCAGGAGTCGTTGCGCGCGCGCATGAGCATCGTTGCTCAGGAGACCGTATTGTTTAATGACTCTATCGAGGGTAACATCCTCATGGGACGACCTTCGGCAACTCATGATGAGGTGGTCGAGGCGTCAAAGGTGGCGAATGCCCATAGCTTCATTATGGAGAGCCCCGAGGGTTATAACTCAAATATTGGTGACCGAGGTGCTAAGCTTTCGGGTGGTCAGCGTCAGCGTATCAGCATAGCACGTGCGGTGCTCAAGAACCCTGAGATCTTAATCCTCGACGAGGCAACCTCAGCACTCGATACGGAGAGCGAGAAGCTGGTGCAGGATGCTCTGACCAACCTGCTTAAGGGTCGTACGTCGATAGTCATAGCTCACCGCCTCAGCACAATCTATAATGCCGATAGAATATATGTCGTCGATAAGGGTAGAATTGTTGAGGAGGGTACTCACAACGAGCTACTTGCTCGCGAGGGTGTATATGCCCACCTTATCGCTATGCAGAGCTTTAAATAGTCGATAAACGAGGATAGTGATAAAAGGGGCAGCCACGCCTCTTTTATCATTTCTAAAAAATTTTAAATAATTTAGATTTTCCTCAATAATTTTTATTACCTTTGCAAAGTAGTTGCATTGCATGGCTGAGGCTATGGTTGCACAGAGTGAGTAACAACGTAATCTTTTAACACTAAATACATTTTGTAATATGATCAATTACAAGGATTTGGGTCTCGTAAATACTCGCGAGATGTTCCGCAAGGCAGTAGATGGTGGTTATGCTATCCCTGCTTTCAACTTCAACAACATGGAGCAGCTTCAGGCTATCATCATGGCAGCTGCTGAGACTAAGTCACCAGTGATCCTTCAGGTGTCGAAGGGTGCTCGTCAGTATGCTAACCAGACACTTCTTCGCTACATGGCTGAGGGTGCTGTGGAGTATGCTAAGGAGCTTGGCTGGGAGAACCCTCAGATCGTTCTTCACCTCGACCACGGCGATGCATTCGAGACTTGCAAGAGCTGTATCGACATGGGCTTCTCATCTGTGATGATCGATGGTTCACACCTTCCTTACGATGAGAACGTAGCTCTCACAAAGAAGGTTGTAGACTATGCACACCAGTTCGACGTAACTGTTGAGGGTGAGCTTGGCGTATTGGCTGGCGTTGAGGATGAGGTGTCTGCTGCTGAGAGCCACTATACTAAGCCTGAGGAGGTTGTTGACTTCGTGACAAAGACTGGTTGCGACTCGTTGGCTATCTCTATCGGTACCTCTCACGGTGCATTTAAGTTCACTCCTGAGCAGTGTACTCTTGATCCTGAGACTGGTCGTCTTGTACCTCCACCATTGGCATTCGACGTATTGTCAGAGATCGAGAAGCAGCTTCCTGGCTTCCCCATAGTTCTCCATGGCTCATCATCAGTACCTCAGGACGAGGTTGATACCATCAACAAGTATGGCGGTGCTTTGAAGGCTGCTGTAGGTATCCCTGAGGAGCAGCTTCGCAAGGCCTCTAAGAGCGCAGTATGCAAGATCAACATCGACTCTGACTCTCGTCTTGCAATGACTGCTGCAGTACGCGAGGTATTCGCTAACAAGCCTGCAGAGTTTGACCCACGTAAGTACCTCGGTCCTGCACGTGACAACATGAAGAAGCTCTATATTCATAAGATTAAGGAGGTGCTTGGTTCGGATAACAAAGCATAAAAATTTCTTGTGATAGTGGCACTACTTCGCCACCTCAATCATTGGGCTGAAAGGGAAATACGCTTAGTATGTCCCTTCCAGCCCAATTTCTTAATCGGCGGCAAATTAGCACCACTCTAACAAGAAATTTGCTCTGTGATAGTGGCGAATTAGCAAAACTCTGACAAGAAATTTACTTGTGATAGTGGCACTACTTCGCCACTTTAATCGGATAATCTATATTCCCTAAACTCTTTAAACTCCCTAACTTCCCTAAATCACTCTACCCCCCAAGCACAAAAAAAAAGCAGCAGAAGTCACACCCTCTGCTACTCTAGTTCTTAAACACTATCACAGACCAACTACCCTACCACCACCCTCTCGTAGCGATACTATTAGCGTAGCTTACAGAATATTTAAAACCACCTCTGTGAGTTACTTGCGTGCGATCTTAGCCTCGATACACTCTGTGGCGTGAGGCACGCGCAATAGTCGCTCGCGAGGAATAAGCTTACCTGTGGTCTTGCAGATACCGTAGGTCTTATTCTTGATGCGCACCAAAGCCATCTCTAGGTTGCGGATAAACTTTGCCTGACGCTGTGCCAAACGACCATATTCCTCCTTAGAGAGGGTTGTAGCACCCTCCTCCATAACCTTAAAGGTAGGCGACGAGTCCTCAGTATCGTTCTCGTTCGAGGTTGCTGTGCGCAACATATCGTAGTCGGCACGTGCCGATGCAAGTTTCTGCTCAATAAGTAGACGGAACTCCTCGAGCTCAGCGTCGTTGTAGCGTGTCTTTTCAGCTGTCATAATCGTAGCGGTTTAGTACGGTTATACATTTATATTAAGCGAAGATATACAAAAATTATGAAATACGCAAATATAATCAAAAAAAAGTGTGACCCACGAATGAGTCACACTCTTTTAAAGTATTGCGTAAAACGCCCTATTAAGCCTTTGTAACGGCGATCTTAAGTGGAGCCTCGTCGATGTCTGAGTCGACAACAAACTCGCCCGCAGGGCTTGCTGCAGCCTTAACATCTACCGCCAAGGTCTGCTGTGCGATATACTGACCGAAGCTTTCGATAGCTGGTGTTGTAAGCTCGGTAGCCTCGATCTCGACACGGATCTTGTCGGTAACCTCGAAGCCAGACTCCTTACGGATATTCTGGATGCGGTTAACCAATTCGCGTGCTACACCCTCACGACGAAGCTCGTCGCTGATGGTGATGTCGAGAGCCACGGTGAGCTTACCCTCCGATGCTACCAACCATCCTGGCATATCCTCCGACGTAATCTCGAAGTCGGCAGCCGATACTACTACCTGCTGGCCAGCAACCTCAAGTGTGGTCTCGGCGTTAGCCTCGATAGCTGCGATCTGCTCCTGCGAGAAGGTAGCCACGAGTGCCGACATAGGCTTAGCAAGCTGTGCGTAACGCTGGCAGAATGCCTTGAAGTTGAGCTTGATACGCTTGGTGATGATGCCTGTGGTATCTGAGATAAGCTCAATATCCTTCACGTTAACCTCGCCCATGATGAGCGCACGTACCTTCTCGATATGTGCTGCCATAGCCTTATCAAGCACAGGGATGATAATCTTCTGAAGTGGCTGGCGCACCTTGATGTTCACCTTACGACGCAAGGCGAGCACCATAGATGAGGCGCGCTGTGCAAGCGACATCATCTCCTCAAGCTCGCGGTCGATGAGTGACTCATCAGCCTTAGGATATGTTGCAAGGTGTACTGACTCCTCAGTGTGGCGGCCGCTTGCTGCGTTAAGGTCGCAGAAGATGCGGTCGGTGATAAATGGAGCGATAGGTGCTGCGAGCATTGCCACGGTCTCCAAGCATGTATAGAGTGTCTGGTATGCTGCGAGCTTATCCTTAGTTAGCTCACCACCCCAGAAACGCTTACGGTTGAGGCGCACGTACCAGTTAGATAGGTTCTCGCCTACAAACTGATCGATGCGACGTGCTGCAGGTGTTGGGTCGTAGTCCTCCAACGAAGCGGTGACATCGCGGATCAACGAGTTAAGCTCTGAGAGGATCCAGCGATCGATCTCTGGACGCTCCGATACTGGCACCTCCTCCTCGCGACCTGTGAAGCCGTCGATATTTGCATAGAGAGCAAAGAACGAGTAGGTGTTGTACAATGTGCCGAAGAACTTACGGCGGCACTCATCAACGCCATCAACGTCAAACTTAAGGTTATCCCATGGCTGTGAGTTAGAGATCATGTACCAACGTGTAGCGTCAGCACCATACTTCTTCAATACGTCGAAAGGATCTACGGCATTACCCAAACGCTTCGACATCTTGTTACCGTTCTTATCCAAGACAAGACCGTTCGAGATGATGTTCTTGAATGCTACTGAGTCGAATAGCATTGTTGCGATAGCGTGTAGCGTGTAGAACCAACCACGAGTCTGATCCACGCCCTCAGCGATGAAGTCGGCAGGATAGATCTGGTCGAAGCCCTCCTTAGCCTCGAATGGGTAGTGTACCTGAGCATAAGGCATAGCACCTGAGTCGAACCATACGTCGATGAGGTCTGGCTCACGGCGCATAGGCTCACCCTTCGATGATACGAGGACGATGTTGTCTACGTATGGACGGTGTAGGTCGATGTTGTCGGTCGAGTAGTTCTCCTTCGACATGTCGCCCACCTTGAAGTTCTTGTATGGGTTCTCTGTCATCACGCCAGCAGCCACAGCCTTCTCGATCTCCGAGATAAGCTCCTCGATAGAGCCGATGCACTTTAGCTCGCTGCGGTCCTCGGTAGCCCAGATTGGGAGTGGAGTACCCCAGAAGCGTGAACGTGAGAGGTTCCAGTCGTTAATATTCTCAAGCCACTTGCCGAAACGACCAGTACCCGTAGACTCTGGCTTCCAGTAGATGGTCTTGTTAAGATCCATCATACGCTCACGAAGTGCTGTGGTGCGGATAAACCATGAGTCCAAAGGATAGTACAACACGGGCTTATCGGTACGCCAGCAGTGTGGGTAGTTGTGGGTATGCTTCTCAATCTTGAAGACCTTGTTCGACTCCTTAAGCTTGATAGAGATGTAGATGTCGAGGTTCTCGGCAGCTGCCGCAGCCTTCTCATCGTAGCGACCCTCCACGGTGAACTGTGGGTCGTAGGCATTCTTCACGAAGCGACCCTCATACTCGTCGTAAGAGGCAGCTACGCACTCTGCGGCGAACTTCTCGTCGAGCTCTGCCTTGAGGTAGAACTTACCTGTGAAGTCAACCATAGGGCGTGTCTCACCACGCTTGTTGATCATGAAGAGTGATGGGATGCCAGCCTGACGTGCTACGAAGGCATCGTCAGCACCAAATGTAGGTGCGATGTGTACGATACCGGTACCATCCTCAACAGTTACGTAGTCGCCGAGGATCACGCGGAAAGCCTTAGCTGAGGCCTCCTGCCAGTTGCCGTTCTCGTCAGCCTCAACAGGCTTAACCCATGGGAGTAGCTGCTCATAGTGCATACCCTCGAGCTCAGTACCCTTCCACTTGCCAACAACCTCGAATGGAATAACCTTATTACCAGGCTTGTAGCTATCAAGAGCCAACTCTTCGCCCTTCTTGTTGAAGATTGAGTAGAGCAGTGGCTCAGCAACTACGGCTGTGATCTTCTCTGCGGTGTATGGGTTGTAAGAGCGTACTGCCACGTAGTCGTACTTAGGACCTACGCAGAGTGCTGTGTTTGAAGGGAGTGTCCATGGTGTTGTGGTCCATGCCAAGAATACTGGAGTACCCCAGCCCTCCATCTCCGTCTTAGGCTCAAGAATGCGGAACTGTGCCGTACAAGTCGTGTCCTTAACATCGCGGTAGCAACCTGGCTGGTTGAGCTCGTGAGTTGAAAGACCTGTACCTGCTGCTGGCGAGTATGGCTGGATGGTGTAGCCCTTGTACAAGAGGTTCTTGTCGTAGAGCTGCTTGAGAAGCCACCATAGTGTCTCGATAAACTTGTTGTCGTAGGTGATATATGGATCGTCCATGTTTACCCAGTAGCCCATCTTGCGAGTAAGGTCCTCCCAGATGTCGGTGAACTCCATTACCGCCTCGCGGCACTCCTTGTTATACTGCTCGATGGTGATCTTCTTGCCGATATCCTCCTTTGTGATGCCGAGCTTCTTCTCGACACCAAGCTCAACGGGAAGACCGTGTGTATCCCATCCTGCCTTACGGTGTACAAGGTAGCCCTGCTGGGTCTTGTAGCGACAGAATACATCCTTGATGGTACGTGCCATAACGTGGTGGATACCTGGCATACCATTAGCTGAGGGGGGACCCTCATAAAATACAAACGTTGGGTGACCCTCACGGGTTGTTATACTCTTGTGGAAGGTGTCCTGCTCGGTCCAGCGTGCCAATACCTCATCGGCAACGCCTGCTAAGTCAAGACCCTTATACTCCTTAAACTTATTCATACCTAACTATATAGTTGTTTATTACTCCTCCTCTGTGTCGTCGTCGCTCTCTGCCATTGTGGTGTAGACGTTGGTCACATCGTCATCCTCCTCAAGGTGCTCGATAAGCTTGTTTACAGCCTCACGCTGCTCTGCTGTAAGCTCCTTGGTATCGGTAGGGATGCGTACTGACTCACCCGATACAAGCTCGAAGCCCTTATCCTCGATCCATGTCTGGATCTGACCGAATGATTCGTAGGCAGCGTAAACTGTTACCTCGCCCTCCTCAGCGTAGAACTCGTCAACGCCAAAGTCGATCATCTCAAGCTCCATCTCCTCGAGGTCGGCGCCTGCTGTTGGCTTGAACTTAAATACACACTTATGCTCGAACATGAAGCCTACTGAACCCGATGTGCCGAGTGTACCACCATACTTGTTGAAGTACATGCGCACCGATGCCACTGTACGGTTTGTGTTGTCGGTAGCGGTCTCAACCAACACAGCAATACCGTGAGGACCATAGCCCTCGTAGATCATCTCCTTGTAGTCGGCAGAGTCCTTGTCGGTAGCACGCTTGATTGCACGCTCAACATTCTCCTTTGGCATGTTCTCAGCCTTAGCATTCTGCAACAAAAGACGAAGACGCAAGTTTGACGATGGGTCTGGACCTGAAGCCTTAACTGCCATCTCGATCTCCTTACCAATCTTTGTAAATACTCGCGCCATGTGTCCCCAGCGCTTCATCTTTCTCGCCTTGCGATACTCAAATGCTCTTCCCATAGTAGTCTATTTTTATTGTTAATTTTGTTACGTTTCGTTGAACGATGTATATGAATATATACACAATGGGGCAAAGATAGGAAAAAAATGCGAAAAATCAAAGGGTGAACCGTCGCGAAAAGATAATTTAGGGGGATCGAAGAGCTTAGGCATAAGATGCCAACCTCTCCAATCCCCCTGATTATTCGATTTGTCTATGCGAAATATCTAGTAAAATAGTCCCTTATTTCCAAAGATTGCGTAGCCTATATTGAGTGTGAGATATAGGTTGTTTTTAGTGTGAAGATCATACTTTGTAAGTGCAAGACTCACGGGTCCAATAGGAGTATGATATATTAGTGAAAGATCTGACATATAGTGCATTATCTTATTGTTATACCTATCGCGCATCATGGCATATAGACTCAGACGAGCATATAGGTTGTCGATGATGCGTACGGTGGGCATAACACCAAAACCAAAATAGCGGTCGGCACGAAATTCGGGCATGTAGACCATGCGCGAGTGAAGCAGTGGTGCATAGTGTGGTGCCGAGAGCTCGGTTGCCTCCTTCGAGTCGAGCTTAGGGTGGTTAGTATAGACCCCCTCGAGGGCGTAGCCAAGTGAGAATTTGCCGTTATGGGCGAAGTCGATATACTGCTCCCACGACAGCTTTGCGCCAAACCACTTGCGTATGGCGTCAATGTGGTCGCCAGGAGTGTTACGCTCATCGCGACCATAGACATATATTGCTGAGGCTACAAAGCGCGATCCCGAGGTAGGGAATAGTGGCTTGTCGAGTGAGGTGCGCTCTACGGAGAGCTGCGTGCCGAGGTATGAGAAGTGGGTATATTGTCGCTTCTCGTACTCCTCCATGTTGTATCTATAACCGTTGCGTCCGACGTGGAGAGTGGCATCCACTATGCTCTTGCGCGAAAGGGCTGAGCCTACCGATAGTGAGAGATAGTTCTCCATGGTTCGCATTTGCTCGGCATTGTCGACTAGCGATAGATTGCCGAAGTTACCCTTCAGCGTGTTGGTGATGTTGAAGTTATAGCCGTAGTAGAGATATATCGGTTTATCCTTGATGAATGTTGTGCGTCCTTTGGCGCGTGCCATGGTGTGTACAGGACCTAGAAGGATGTCGGCCTCGATAGATTGCATCACACGCCCTATCCACCTATATTTCAGTCCGATGTATGCTTGGTTGAATGCCGTCGAGGAGATGTTACCTCCTATCGAGATGTCGAAGTTTGGCATTGTGTTAAGCTCTACAGCCACATCGTATCGGTTGGTTGCCCTGTTGAGTTCAATGGTTGGAAACTCGCTCTTTAGCGGCAGGTTGGCAAGCATCGTAAGGTAGTTTTCGCCCATCTGTGCAGCTGTGAGAGGGAGCGTATCGCGCTCCTTGTTGTGACCCATGTTGAGGGTCATCTCGGCTAGCTCCTTCTGCTTTGGGCGCAGACCGGTGACTGTTATTTTTCCCATCTTCGATGCGGGCCATTCGCCACGAAAGACCTTGCGTCGCTTGTCGAACATTCCTGGCGCGATGCGTCGTGCTGTGAGATCTCTGATCTGGGGCATTGCGGCGATGGCGTCGTTGTATCCCTGAGCCATGATCTCGGCTGCGGCACTAAAGTCGAGCATCGAGGCGTCGACGGCACGCTGAATGAATACCGAGCGACCCTCTGGAAGGTTAAAGTCGGAGGGTGCGGTGATAAGTGCCATAGCCTGCTCAATGACCGAGGCATCGTCATCTATGCGCTCATGGGTGGCTACGCAGCTAACGCCGATGATGATGTCGGGGTTGTAGTTGTCGACCATGGCTCGCCAGGGGAAGTTGTCGTAGCAGCCACCGTCGCACATCAGCACAGAGTCGATCTCGACAGGTGGAAAGGCTATGGGTATCGCCATCGAAGCGCGTATGGCAAGGGCTAGATTGCCTCTATGCAGCTCTACGGCTTTGTGGTTCTCGATGTCGGTTGCCACGCAAAAGAAGGGGATCATAAGGCGGCTGAAGTCGCCACGTGCCGCTGCAGAGGGCTGTGTGAAGTAGTTGCAGAGGGCAAGATCGATCTCCGAGGTCCCCATCACCGAGCCGGGGAGCTTGAAGCGTGGTATATCTATTTCACGACCCTCATTGTTGGTGGTAACGGGTAGTGACACCATGTCGACGATCTTGTCGCGCTCACGGTAGTAGTAGTTGTATTTCTGGTCGATGCCACCACTCACCCAGCGCACCATGTCGCCCGACAGGGCCACCTCCTCCATCTCCTCGATTGTGTAGCCCGAGGCGTACATGCCACCAATTATCGAGCCCATGGAGGTGCCTGCGATGTAGTCAATGGGTATGCCATTCTCCTCAAGAGCTCTGAGCACGCCGATGTGGTAGAGACCTTTGGCACCACCACCACTGAGAACAAGTCCTACGCTCTGTGCCGAGGTGTTCTGCGCCACTGTGGTGAGGAGTAATGAGAGAAGCGCAGTGCGAAAAATGGCGATTATTGTCGTGTAAATATTTTTCATTTGCGAAAATATTAGTAACTTTGTACGTTATTTTATGTAATAAAACCTGAGTATGGGTATTGCAAATATACGAATTTAACGCCAATAATACAATTCACGATATTTATGATTAACAAAATTGAACAACTTTTGGCAGAAATCGAGGCTTTTCAGCCACAGAGTGCTGCCGATGTAGAGGCTTTCCGCATCAAGATTCTCGGTAAGAAGGGTGAGCTTGGTGTGCTCATGGAGGAGTTTAAGAGTGTTCCTGCTGAGCAGAAACGCGAGTTGGGTCAGAAGCTCAATAACCTCAAAAACGTAGCTACCGAGCGTATCAATGCACTTAAGGAGGAGATCGGCAATGCTCAGGCAATGAAGGCCTCGAAAATCGATGATATGACACGTCCAGGCTCATCGGAGCAGGTAGGCTCGCGCCACCCTATCTCGTTGGTCAAGAACGAGATTGTTGGCATCTTTGGTCGTCTTGGCTACACCGTGGCAGATGGTCCAGAGATCGAGGACGACTGGCATGTGTTCTCGGCACTTAACTTCCCACCCGAGCACCCAGCACGCGACATGCAGGATACATTCTTCATCGAGAGCAATCCTGATGTAGTGCTTCGTACGCACACCTCGTCAATCCAGGTGCGTACCATGGAGCGTCAGAAGCCCCCTATTCGTGTGATCTGCCCAGGTCGTGTATTCCGTAACGAGGCTATCTCGTATCGTGCCCACTGCATCTTCCACCAGATCGAGGGTCTTTATATCGACCGCAACGTATCGTTTGCCGACATGAAGCAGTCGTTGCTATACTTCGCTAAGGAGCTCTTTGGCGAGCAGGCACAGATCCGTATGCGCCCATCGTACTTTCCATTCACTGAGCCATCGGCAGAGGTTGATGTATCGTGCTCAATCTGCGGCGGCAAGGGTTGCGGCGTATGTAAGGGTACTGGCTGGCTTGAGATCATGGGTTGCGGTATGGTAGATCCTAACGTGCTCGAGGCAAATAATATTGATCCTAAGGAGTTCTCAGGATTTGCCTTTGGTATGGGTATTGAGCGTATCGCTATGCTTAAGTATGGCGTGGGCGACTTGCGCCTATATTTCGAGAACGATGTTCGCTTCTTGAATCAGTTCGAGAGCGCGTTGTAGATCGGTTAAAGATCTGAATATATTTAGTGAAGTGGTTGATATATAGCTTGTTGACGCTATTTATAGTGGTGTTCT
This sequence comes from Alistipes sp., assembly GCA_017379015.1. GTDB lineage: Bacteria > Bacteroidota > Bacteroidia > Bacteroidales > Rikenellaceae > Alistipes. The sequence continues at coordinate 112,564 of JAFNXN010000004.1, read as the reverse complement.
CATCAGCCTTTACGGTTGTTGATAACCCCACTGTGCCACTTGACGACCTTGGCGAGCGACGTAGTGTTGATACCCTATCGCTTGCCTATCGCCACAGCGAGGCTCAGAAGAGCATGGTGATTTGGGGCGATACCACGCGTGCCGAGCGTCTGTGGCGCGATATAATTGCTGAGGATAGTCTGTATGCCCCTGCACTATACTCGCTGAGCCGCCTCGATAGAGTCACACTTGGAGAGTCGCTGGAGTTAGCCGCTAGAGCCTTCAAGGTAGACTCGTCGAATAAGTGGTATGCTCAGCACTATGGAGTGCTTCTGCTTGGAGCTCGCCAGTACGACCGTGCGTTGGATGTCTACAAGCGTCTTATGACCATAGACAAGCATGATGTGTCGACATACTTCTACTTGGCCTCTTTATATCGTATGCGAGGTATGCCATATTCGGCAATATCGGTGCTTGATTCAGCTGAGATACGCCTGGGTCGCCATCCTTATCTAGCTGACATTAAGAGGGATATGCTGATTGAGACCATGCAGTATGATAGGGCCATTGCCGAGGGCGAACGCCTTCTCCTCGACTCGCCGCATGATGTCGAGACACACCTCGGTCTTGCGCGTACGTACGAGAGTGCCAAGCGCGACTCTATGGCAAGTCGATACTATGATAGTGCTCTTCAGCTAGACTCTACGAGTGTTGAGGTCTTAGCAGAGGTTATGGACTACTATCTGCGTAAGAACAACTATCTCAAGGTCTTTGAGCTTGGCGAACTCTTTGTGCAGAACGATGCTATTGATGAGCATGAGAGGATTGATTTTGTGAGGACCTTCACTAAGGACCTAGAGCTCTACTCCTACTATGTTCTCCAGATTGGTAAGCTCATCCAGCACCTCGAAGTGCTCTACCCTACTAATCGTGATGTCGTCGAGATGCAGACAATGCACCTCTTCCTCCTTAATCAGCATGTAGATGCAATTACCTATCTACGAGAGCATCTTAATGATGAGAATGTTACGCCTCGCGACTTCTATCTCGCCGTCGACCTTGCCGAGTACCTTGGCCTAACAGGTTTTATGAGTGAGGATATTGCTCATGCCCTCAGGCTCTTTCCCGATAATATTGAGATAATCTCGCTATCTGCCTTCCACCAATACTCGATGGGCAACAAGAAGCAGGCAATAAAGATATATCGCAAGGCTCTCAAGAGGGTTGAGGAGGATGAGTTGAGGAGTCGCCTGTGGGGTAGTATCGGTGATATATACCACGAGCTTAACAACAATAAGGAGGCATTCAAGGCCTATCGCAAGGCGTTGGAGTATGATGCTGAGAATGCACTTGTGCTCAACAACTATGCCTACTTCATGGCACTTGAAAATATCGACTTGGAGCGTGCCCTAGCTATGGCGCAGATGGCAATAACCATCGAGGAGGGTAACTATAACTACCTCGACACTTACGCCTGGATACTTCATCTTCTGGGGCGTAATACCGAGGCTAAAAGGTATATGGTGCAGGCTCTCTCGCTCAATGGTCAGCAGAGCTCATCACTTCTAGCTCACTATGCCGACATATTGTGGGATCTAGGCGAGGAGTTTATGGCTCATACATACTGGAAGCGAGCCGTTGACCGTGGCTACGATACCGAGGAGATGCAACAGCATATTGCAGAAAAGGTTAGTAATAAGAGGTAGAGTATGCGTAGAGAGTCATATAGATTTGTGGCAGTCGTTCTCTTTGTGTTGTTACAGTTGGTTGCACCACACGACTCTTGGGCGCAGAAGAGCTCGAAGCTCGAGGAGCAGAAGCAGCGTGTCGAGCAGTGTAAGCGCGATCTGGAGCGTACCAAAAGCGAGGTGTCGGAGCTAAAGCGACAGAAGGGTAGTGCCACGCAGCGTGTCGAGAGGCTCACCGAGCAGATGAATCTGCGTACATCATACATTGCCGAGACCGAGCGTAAGCAGGATCTTCTTCAGGCTGAGGTCTCGGAGCTAAATATCATCATAGACTCGTTACGTCTTGAGTTAGAGCATAATAAAAAGATATATGCAGAGGTTGTGCGCGTTGCGCACCGCACCTATCAGCACTCAAGTGATAGAAGATATGTCCTCTCGTCAACCTCCATCTCGGATGCAGCACACCGTATGGGTAATATTCGCCGTATTGCCCAGCAGCGTGCCGAGCTTGCTGAGGCGATAAAGCGGCAGGGTAGAGAGCTTGTAGCTGCTCGTCGAGAGCTAGATGCGCGTAGTCTTGAGCTCGACTCCATCGGCAGATCGCTGCATGAGGAGCAGCGTAGCTTGGAGCGCGATAGGGAGGAGGCGAAGAGAACTTTTCAGCAGCTCACAGAGCGCGAGAAGATGGCGTTAAAGGAGCAGCAGCGTCAGCAAAAAGAGCTAGAAAAGGCTACTAGGGAGCTTCGTAAGCTCACCGAGGGTAACAAGGTAGGATCGGGCTTCTCGAAGTCTACAAAGAGCCTAAATCTCCCTGTTGAGGGCGGCTCGACACAGCTCATGCAGACTAATATGGTCAAGATAGTGGGCTCTAAGGGCAACCCTGTGCGTAGCATTTACGAGGGTAAGGTGGTGCGTATCGTGTCGGATAATACGAACCACTCGACAGTGATGATTGCCCATGGACACTATGTCTCTGTATATTCGCACCTCAGCCAGATACGTGTTGCTGAGGGTGATGTAGTCCAGCGCAACGAGCAGATTGGCGTCATTGGTATTGGCGTAGATCATAAGGGTACGATGAGTGCCTATATGCAGTTTATGATCATAAATACCCAGTCATCGGCACCAATGAATGTGATGGATTGCTTCAAAAAGTAGATTGTTTAGTATGATTCATTTCTATTTTCAAGATTGTAAATATAACCTTACACAACGTCTTAAGCTACGTCGTTGGATCGAGGAGGTCATACGTCGTGAGGGCTATGACTTAGGCGAGATAAACTATATATTTTGCTCCTCGGAGTATCATCGTCAGATGAACCGCGACTTCTTGGGTCATGACTATTTTACCGATGTCATCACGTTTGAAGACCGCGAGAGTAGGGTAGCGGAGGGTGTTGTCGCTGGTGAGGTATATATTGATGTGGCGACAGTTACGGATAATGCTCCTATGTATAACGCATTGCCTATCAACGAGATGCGTCGTGTTATTGTCCATGGAGCGTTGCACCTCTGCGGCCATAAAGATAAGACGCCTTCGGCAGAGCGTAACATGCGTCGCATGGAGAACCGCTATCTTAAACTTCTTAGGGAGGAGTATCTATGATGCTACAATTTGACGTTGTGGTAATTGGTGCGGGGCATGCTGGCTGCGAGGCTGCCTCAGCTGCTGCGCGCCTAGGCTCGCGCACCCTGCTGATAACTATCGACATGGAGAAGATCGCCTCGATGTCGTGTAATCCCGCTGTGGGTGGTGTGGCTAAGGGTCAGATCGTACGCGAGATAGATGCTCTTGGTGGCATGATGGGCCGCGTTACGGACCACTCAGCTATTCAGTTCCGTATGCTCAATAGGTCCAAGGGTGCCGCTATGTGGAGCCCCAGAGCGCAGTGCGACAAGCATGAGTTCTCGCGCGAGTGGCGACGCATCCTTGAAAATACGAAAAACCTCTATTTGTGGCAAGATTCGGTCGTGGATATACTCATAGATCACTCAGGCGAGAAACCCCGTGTAAAGGGCGTAAAAACGCGAATGGGCGTGGATATAGAGTGCAGTAGGGTAGTGCTCACCGCGGGAACATTCCTCGAGGGCGTTATGCACTGCGGCGAGTCGAATGCCGAGGGTGGTAGAGCCGGAGATCAGGCGTCGCATGGAATATCGGAGAGCCTATGCCGTATGGGCTTCGAGTTGGGACGTATGAAGACTGGCACACCCGTGAGGCTTGATGCTCGCACCATAAACTTCGATGCACTAGAGGTTCAGGAGGGTGATAGCGAACCATCTAAATTCTCCTATGACACTGACACTGAGGTGGTTAACAATCAACTACCATGTTTCATGGTCTATACCTCTAAGCGTGTTCACGACATTTTGCGCACGGGTTTTGATCGTTCGCCACTCTTCAATGGTACTATCTCGGGCATTGGTCCTCGCTACTGTCCGAGCATTGAGGATAAGCTTCGCACATTTGCCGACAAGGAGCAGCACCAGCTATTCCTAGAGCCTGAGGGTCGCTCGACAAATGAGTACTACCTCAATGGCTTCTCGTCGTCGCTCCCATTTGAGGTGCAGTATGAGGCATTGCGCAATATTAGAGGCTTCGAGGATGTCCATGTCTATCGCCCGGGTTATGCCATCGAGTATGACTATTTCCCACCTACGCAGCTACGCCATACGCTCGAGACAAAGCTAGTTGATGGTCTCTACTTCGCTGGTCAGGTTAATGGTACTACGGGCTACGAGGAGGCTGCGGCACAGGGTCTGTTGGCCGGTATCAATGCCCACCGTTCGTTGCACGGCGAGGAGGCTGTGGTGCTTGGTCGTGATGAGGCGTATATTGGTGTTCTCATTGATGACCTCGTGACCAAGGGCGTTGACGAGCCTTATAGAATGTTCACCTCGCGTGCAGAGTATCGCATCCTGCTTCGTCAGGATAATGCCGATGCACGACTTACACCTCTAGGCTATAAAATTGGACTCGTAGGAGAGGAGAAGTATCAAAATTTGCTCAAAAAAAATACGGCTGTAGAATCGCTTATTTCGATGCTCCGTCAGGCATCGGTTAAAAAAGGCGAAATTGACGACTATTTAATTTCGCTCGGTGAGGAGCCTTTGTCGCAAGGAAAAAAGCTCTACGACATCGTCCTTCGTAGCAATGTCACCATATCTACCTTGATGGAGGTTGTGCCTAAGCTGAAGAGATATGTTGAGTCAAATACGCTAACAAGGGAGGTTGTTGAGCAGGCTGAGATACAGATCAAGTATCGTGGTTATGTTGAGCGTGAGAGATATTTTGCTGATAAGATGCACCGCCTTGAGAGTATCATCATTCCAGAGAACTTCGATTATGACTCTATGCAGTCGCTAACAATAGAGGCTCGTCAAAAGTTAGGTCGCATACGTCCGACAACCATAGGTCAGGCATCGCGTATTCCTGGTGTTTCTCCAGCAGATATTAATGTTCTGTTGGTCAAGTTCGGTAGATAAAGTTATAGTAATTTCATCTTATATTGAGGGGATGTTCCACGTGGAGCGTCCCCTTTATTTTGATTATTTAAGCACAATGCTCTAAGTTGTTTGTAAATTTAGCCAATTAAGATTGACTATTATTTACATTATTCTTGATAAAATACTCTTTACACTCTTTAATTTCCCTAAATTCTCTAAATTCCCTACTCTCCTAACTCCCAAATATTCCAATAAACGAGATAGGGCGAAAGAGTTGTTACCCTTTCGCCCTATGGTTTTAGGTCGTTTTAAGACCTGTTGAGTTGAAGATTACTCTACAACAACATTCCAGTTGTGAATATCCTCAACACGGCCGTACTGGATACCCTGAAGGTGATCGTACATCTTCTTGCAAGTCTCGCCAACCTTCATACCGTAGTCGTATGTAACGTTGTTGTCGAGGTCATACAATGCGCCGATAGGAGAGATAACAGCTGCTGTACCGCAAGCACCAGCCTCCTCGAATGTAGCGAGCTCCTCAACAGGAATATCGCGCTCCTCAACTGTAAGACCAAGGTCAGTAGCGATCTGGCGAAGGCTCTTGTTGGTGATTGATGGGAGGATAGATGTTGACTTTGGAGTAACATACTTGCCCTCCTTGATGCCGAAGAAGTTAGCTGCGCCGAACTCCTCAACCTTAGAGTGAGTAGCTGCATCGAGGTAGAGAACGTTAGAGAAGCCCTTCTGGTGAGCCTCCTCCAATGACCAGATTGATGAAGCGTAGTTACCACCTACCTTAACATCACCTGTTCCACGTGGAGCAGCACGGTCCTGATCACGCATGATAAGAGCCTTGATAGCGTTCATACCGCCCTTGAAGTATGGACCTACAGGAGCGCAGAAGATGATGAGGTCAGCCTCGTCAACAGCACGAACACCAAGACAAGTCTTAGTACCGAGGAGTGTTGGACGAAGGTAGAGCGATGCGCCAGTCTCGTATGGTGGTACGAAGTCGATGTTGCGACGAACACACTCCATACAACCCTCAACGAACTGCTCAACAGTAGGAGCTGGCAAGCATAGGCGGTTTGCAGAGTTGATCATACGCTTAGCGTTCTCGTCTGGACGGAACAAACGTACCTTGCCGTCTACACCGCGGAAAGCCTTAAGACCCTCGAAGATCTCCAAACCGTAGTGCAAGCAAGCTGCCGACATGTGCATCTTGATGTACTCGTCGTCGGTTACCTGCATCTGGCTCCACTCGCCATTAGCGTAGTGGTAACGAACATTGAAAGCGGTCTTGTAGTATGCAAAACCAAGCTCTCCCCATTTAATGTTTTCCATAATAAAGCGAAAGTTTAAGTTGGTTGTTATTTTTATATTTTTAGGTTGTCGTAAAAGGCTAACCCATTAATAATCATCTGTTTGTACTATCCAATCATTGCGCCCGACATTGTCTTGTCCTCAGGCTGAACCAATACTAGGCGACCTAGTGCGTCCTCTGCCATGAGGATCATACCTCGCGACTCAATACCCTTGATCTCGCGTGGTGCAAGGTTGGCAAGCACGAGTACCTGACGACCTACGAGCTGCTCGGGAGTGTAGTACTCGGCGATGCCCGATACGATGGTGCGCTTGTCGATGCCGGTGTCGATGGTAAGCTTAAGTAGCTTCTTGGTCTTAGCCACCTTCTCTGCCTCGAGGATTGTCGATACGCGGATGTCCATTCGCTGGAAGTCGTCGAAGCTAACCTCTGGCTTCTGCTCAGTTACGTTCTGTGCAGCCTCAGCAGCGAGCTTTGCCTGGCGTGATGCAGCGAGCTTGTCGAGCTGTGCCTGGATCACGTCGTCCTCGATCTTCTCGAATAGAAGCTCAGCCTCGCCGATGGTGTGGCCTGCGGCGAGTAGCTCCATAGAGCCTAGCTGCTCCCAGCCAAACTTATCCACAGCAAGCATCTTAAGCATCTTCTCTGCGCTAAATGGCATGAATGGCTCGATGGCGATAGCTGTGTTTGCAGTGATCTGAAGTGCTATGTTAAGGATTGTCTTGACACGCTCAGGGTCGCTCTTAACCACCTTCCAAGGCTCTGTGTCGGCAAGATACTTGTTGCCGATGCGCGAGTATGCCATGGCATCCTTCAATGCCTCGCGGAAGTGGTAGTGCTCGATGTTACGCTCGAGCGATGCCTTGATCTTCTGAAGCTCCTCGATGGTGGCCTCGTCGTACTCAGTAAGCTCGCCACGCTCGGGGATTACGCCGTCGTAGTACTTCTTGGTGAGCACCAAGGCGCGGTTTACGAAGTTGCCTAGGACTGCTACAAGCTCCGAGTTGTTGCGTGCCTGGAAGTCCTTCCATGTGAAGTCGTTATCCTTGGTCTCGGGAGCGTTGGCGCAGAGTACGTAGCGCAACACATCCTCCTTGCCTGGGAACTCATCGAGGTACTCGTGGAGCCATACTGCCCAGTTCTGCGATGTCGAGATCTTGTCGCCCTCGAGGTTTAGGAACTCGTTGGCAGGCACATTCTCGGGTAGGATGTAGTCGCCATGCGCCTTGAGCATCGATGGGAATACGATGCAGTGGAACACGATGTTGTCCTTGCCGATGAAGTGTACCATCTTGGTGTCCTCCGACTTCCAGTACTTCTCCCAGTCGGGTGTAAGATCCTTAGTAGCAGATATATAGCCTATTGGGGCGTCGAACCAAACGTATAGCACCTTGCCATCAGCACCCTCCACAGGCACTGGGATACCCCAGTCGAGGTCGCGGCTTACTGCGCGAGGCTGTAGGCCGAGGTCGAGCCAGCTCTTGCACTGACCATATACGTTCGACTTCCACTCCTTGTGACCCTCAAGAATCCACTCGCGCAAGAAGCCCTCGTACTTGTCTAGTGGTAGATACCAGTGCTTGGTCTCGCGCTTCACGGGCACAGCACCCGATACGGCACTCTTGGGGTTGATAAGCTCGTCGGGCGAGAGTGTTGAGCCACACTTCTCGCACTGGTCGCCGTATGCCTTCTCGTTCTGGCATCGTGGGCATGTGCCGACGATGTAGCGGTCGGCGAGGAATGTCTTAGCCTCCTCGTCGTAGTACTGCATAGATGTCTGCTCGATGAACTTACCCTCGTCGTAGAGCTTGCGGAAGAACTCCGAGGCTGTCACGCGGTGTGTTGGTGACGATGTACGCGAGTAGATGTCGAACGACATGCCTAGGCGGCGGAACGACTTCTCGATGATTTCGTGGTAGCGGTCTACCACCTGCTGAGGTGTGATACCCTCCTTGCGAGCCTTGATGGTGATGGGCACGCCGTGCTCGTCGCTGCCACATACCGAGATCACATCGTGACCCTTAAGGCGAAGATAGCGGGTGTAGATATCCGAAGGCACATAGACACCTGCTAAGTGACCGATGTGTACAGGTCCGTTGGCGTAGGGTAGTGCCGATGTAATGAGATAACGCTTATACTCTTTGCTCATTTTTTGTACTCTAAATTGTTGACGCTACGGCAGTAAGCACACCATGTGCTACGCACGAGCGCATAATATGGAACAAAGATAATAAAAAAAGATGAAAGAGCAAGGCGCAAAGAGCAAAGATTAGAGTTGAAAGTTCTCTTAAATGGGAAAAAGCGCACTCGCTAGCAATGAACATGGTCGCCTCCGCGTAGTTGCTCTCTTAGTTTGTGACCCTCCTCCTCGCCCTCTCTTTGCTCTATGATCTTTGATCTTTGCTCTTTCATCTAAAAAATAGTTGTATCTTTGTGCTGAAAAATGGATATAGAGATGTACGAAGATATATTACAAGGCTTAAATCCTGCGCAGCGCGAGGCTGTTGTCAACTACGAGGGCCCCTCACTCATCATTGCGGGTGCCGGCTCGGGCAAGACACGTGTGCTCACAACGCGCATAGCATATATGTTGGCTCATGGCGTGAAGCCCAGCTCGATACTCGCACTGACCTTTACCAATAAGGCGGCACGCGAGATGCGCGAACGTATTGAGCAGATGGTGGGTGGCGAGGCACGATTTATACGCATGGGAACCTTCCACTCGGTATTCTCGCGTATCTTGCGCGACAATGCCGAGAAGATAGGCTTCACACCAAGTTACACTATCTACGAGCCTAACGACGTTAAGAACCTCATAAAGAGCATCATCAAGGAGATGAACCTCTCGGAGGAGCGTTACAAGCCACAAGCCGTGGCAGCGCGTATATCGATGGCTAAGAACTCGCTTATCACCCCTGGTGCCTATATTGCCAATGCGCAGCTCGGTGCTGAGGATCGTGAGATGAAGATGCCGCAGATAGGCGATATCTACAACGAGTACTGCATACGTTGCAAGCGCAACGGAGCTATGGACTTCGACGACCTGCTATTGCAGACCAACATCCTGCTGCGTGATTGTCAGGAGGTGCTGGAGGGCTACCAGCAGCAGTTTAAGTATATCCTTGTCGACGAGTATCAGGATACCAACATGGCGCAGTATATCATCGTGCGCCGCTTGGCACTCAAGCACTCAAACGTATGTGTCGTGGGCGATGATGCGCAGAGTATCTACGCCTTCCGAGGTGCTAAGATCGAGAATATCCTCTCGTTCCAGCGCGACTACCCAACGGCAAAAGTCTACAAACTAGAGCAGAACTATCGCTCGACACAGACCATCGTCGATGCGGCAAACTCGCTCATAGCCCACAACTCGCGCCGTCTGGAGAAGAGGTGCTTCTCGGCCGCTGAGTGTGGCGAGAAGATACGTCTCGTGCGAGTGTTGGAGGATAGCTATGAGCCTGTGGAGGTGGCTATGGACATTAAGGATAGGGCGCGCGACGGAGCCCAGTGGCGTGACTTTGCGATCCTCTATCGCACCAACAAGCAGCATGGTCTTTTCGAGGCGGCACTCACACGCCGTGGCATCCCCTATCGTGTGTATAAGGGTATGTCGTTGCTCGAGCATAAGGATGTGCGCAAGATGCTTGCCTACCTCAGCCTTATTATTAACCCCCACGACAATGAGTCGTTCAAGCACATCATAAACTACCCAGCGCGCGGCATTGGCGAGACCACCGTGGCGCGTATCGAGGAGATAGCACGTGCCAAGAACCTCTCGATGTGGCACGCCGTGAGCGAGCTTTTAGCCTCACCAGTGTTGGATGCTGTGGAGAGGGTTGTGGTGCGCAAGGTGGGCGACTTTGTCCGCATGATTCAGGAGCTTCAGGCGATGCGTGCTACGATGGGTGTCTGCGACTTCGGCAAGGAGGTGTTGGCGCGTAGCGGCATTCTACACGCCCTTGAGGCAGAGAAGAAGCCTGAGAACGATACCTCGAAGGACTACCTCGACCAGCTACTCTCGATGATGAGCTCGTACGAGGAGGAGTGTGCTAAGGATGTAGACGAGGGCCTGCGCGATGCCGAGTTTGAGCCTACCGTCGACGAGTGGATGCAGAACATTATGTTGCAGACAGATCAGGACGCTGAGGACGACGGCAACCGTGTGACGCTGATGACCGTACACTCAGCAAAGGGTCTAGAGTATGAATATGTATATATAGTAGGTATGGAGGAGGGTCTCTTCCCATCGAGTCGCTCGGTGGAGTCGCTGAGCGATCTGGAGGAGGAGCGTCGCCTGATGTATGTGGCTCTGACACGTGCCAAGCGCGCCGTGATGCTCTCGTTTGCCGAGATGCGTCGCGTGTGGGGTAAGACTGAGAATAGCTCGCCCAGCCGCTTCCTTCGCGAGATAGAGAGCAGCTTTGTGGATGCCAACTTCGACCTAGCGGAGCTTAGCGGACGTAGCCGCTGGGAGCGTTCCATGACTGACTTGGAGGATGATCCACGTCCACGTGGCGATGTTTCGCGTCCACGCTACGATACGCGTCGTGGCGAGGTGCCTTTGCGTAGGTTTGGCTCTAGTGGTGCTACACAGTCGCAGCAGCCACAACGTCCACGCCCTGAGATCGTTGCGCAGCCAAAGCCTCTTGATCCTGCGCGTGCCGGTATGCGCTCCGTGGGTGTTCGCCCTCAGGCTGAGGGTGTTGTGCTGAGCGATTGTAGCTTTGCTGTGGGCGAGCGTGTGGAGCATCCTAAGTTTGGTGTAGGCGTGGTGGAGCGCATAGAGCCGCTTGCTACCGACCATAAGCTTGTTGTTAACTTTGCGCAATATGGCTCAAAGACGCTGCTTGCCAAGTTTGCAAAACTCACAAAACGTTAGGCTTATGCACGAAGTGAGGCTCTCGGTCATCATGACCACATATAACCACGAACGATATATCGCTGAGGCCATCGAGAGTGTGTTGCGTCAGCAAACCTCGTTTGGCATCGAGATCGTTGTGGGCGAGGATTGCAGCACCGACCGCACGCTGGCCGTAGTACGCGACTACGAGCGTCTATATCCCGACTGCATACGTGTCATCACCTCGGAGAGGAATGTGGGCATGCGCGAGAACTATCGCCGTAGCATCTGTGCCGCGCGTGGCGAGTATGTTGCGCTGCTCGATGGCGACGACTACTTCACGCATCGCAAGAAGCTGCAAATGCAGGTGGAGCTCCTAGATCAGCATCCCGATGTAGGCATGTGCTATACGCGCTCGGAGCGACGCGACGAGGAGGGTGGCGTGACCCTATATCCCGAGAGCGAGGAGTGTCCCACGAGCTTCGAGGCTATGCTTAGGCGCAACCCTGCCGAGAACTGCACCGTTGTGGCACGACGTGCACTTGTCGAGCAGTACTACGCCGAGGTACGCCCCGAGGAGCACCCCGAATGGCTTACCGACGACCTGCCCATGTGGCTCTGGTTTGCAGCACGTAGCCGCTATCTTGCCATCGACTGCCCCATGGCGGTACACCGCGTGCTGAAGCGTAGCGTGAGTCATAGTGAGGAGTATCGTCGCAAGATCACCTTTGTTGACTCGTTGGTCGACATAAGCCTCTGGTATGATGAACATTACAACGATAAACGACTCCACGATGAGCTGCAACGCTCGAAGCATAACACAGCACTATGGGTGTTATCCTACAATGGCTCGGTAGGCGAGTATATAGCTCGCTGGCGACGCGACATAAGGATCTATCACCCACTTGTTAATAACCCAGCCTCATACGCCCTCTTTGCCAAGAAGATACTCTGGCGTATGTGGCGCAAACCTCGCAACAGATGACCACAAAACAGCGATACGACTACGTTATAGAGTACTTCTCGAAGGCTATGCCCACGGCGGAGAGTGAGCTCAACTTCCGCACACCTTTCGAGCTGTTGGTGGCTGTGGTGCTCTCGGCGCAGTGTACCGATAAGCGTGTCAACCTAACCACGCCTGCGCTCTTTGAGGCATACCCTGATGCTCATGCTATGGCTACGGCTTCGGAGGAGGAGATATATGCCTATATCAAGAGCATCTCTTATCCTAACAATAAGGCTAAGCACCTAGCAACACTCTCGCGACAGCTTGTCGAGAGGTTCGGTGGCGAAGTGCCCTACGATCCCGCCGACCTAGAGTCGTTGCAGGGTGTGGGTCGCAAGACGGCAAATGTTGTGGGTGCTGTGCTCTGGGGGCGTGAGGTGATGCCTGTCGACACCCATGTCTTTCGTGTTGCAGCGCGCATAGGTCTTTCGCGTAATGCCCGTACGCCTCTTGCCACCGAGCGACAACTAGAAAAGGGCTTTCCGAAGTATCTGCTGCCCATAGCTCACCATTGGCTAATCCTGCATGGTCGCTACACCTGTCTGGCGCGTAAGCCACGATGCGAGAAGTGTGGAATTACGGCAGCATGTAAATATTATAACTCTCAAGAGATCTAAACAGCACTAACATGAAGCGACTTATACCATTCTTTGTATTGCTATTTGCGGCGTGTACATCGCCTTCATATCCTGGTATCGACCGCCCACAGTATGGCGGCAACAGCTCGAAGGATCTAGCCATCATAGATTATATTGATCAGCGACTCGAGACCGAGTATTACTGGTTGGATGAGGTGGCTAAGAAGTGCAATACGTTCGATCGCCAACAACCCTGGGAGGGGTATCTTAGCTCGGTGCTCTCGAGGCTTCAGACAAACCTTGATGATGGCTATATCAATAGCAAGGGACAGCGTGTGTTCTACTCCTATATTCATGAGACTCAGAGCACAACACGCGCCGAGGCTATGGGCTTTGGCATCGAGCTACACTACACAGTAGTACTTACCGATCGCGAGCTGGGTCACTATTGCTTTGTTGTGGAGAACATCTTTGATGGCTCGCCAGCATCGTTGGCTGGCATCAAGCGTGGCGATTTGATAATTATGATCAACGACTCGTTCATCACTAGCTCGAACTACGCACAGCGTTTCAACTCGATTCAGGGTAATACGGCAGAGAGTCTTAAGCTTGCGCTACGTCGTCAGGTTGATGGCTCGACCATCACCGTGGAACTTCAAAAGGGTGCATATAGTGAAACGCCTGTGGCTCACCATGAAGTGATTGAGGTTGAGGGTTTTAACCGTAAGATAGGCTATCTAGTTTATACGGGCTTCGAGTCGGAGTATGACGAAGAGCTACTTGCTGCAATTGCGGAGCTCAAAGCGTCGGGTGCTGAGGAACTTATCCTCGATCTTAGGTGTAACTCGGGAGGCTCTCTGCTCTCGGCACAGAAGCTTACCTCGGCACTTGTGCCAGCAACTTTCGAGGATCAGATATTTTGCAGTATTGAGCGTAATGCACTGAATACCAAGATGGAGCCTCGCTCGGAGTTTCGTCTAGCACAGACGGGTGAGCTGTTGTCGTTGCAGCGTCTTACGGTGATATGCTCGGGCTATACAGCCTCCTCGTCGGAGCTTGTGATCATGGGTCTGCGTGGCTTGGATTTTCCGGTGACACTCATCGGCTCAATCACCGAGGGTAAGAACTGCGGTATGGACGTAACGCGACGTACCATCGCGGGTATCTCGCTTGAGTTTGCACCCATCACCTTTATGTGTTTCAATGCCAAGGGCGTGGGTGATTGGGGCGATGGCATACTCCCCGACGTAGACCTAACAGTGGAGGGTAATCAGTTGGGTGTCAGTGATGAGAACTATCCTCTGCCTCGCACCGATTGGGGCGATGCACACTACGACATAGCCCTTGCTGCAGCTATAGCCTCGATCACTGGAAAGAGTGTTGCGACGGCTCCTTATGCTCGTCGTCAGAGTCTTGATGCGGAGGCTACGTTGCCTCTCGATCGTCCTGTTCATGGTATTCGTAACTATGTGGAGTAGAGTGTATTGCGTATGAAAAGAGAGTCGCTTAAGGATATAGTAAAATTTCTTGCCTTTGGCTTATTTGGCGTGGTGGTATTCGTATTGATGGCTGCCACGATACTCGAGAAGATCCACTCTACGGAGCTTGTGCTCTCGAAGATCTACACTGCGCCCTGGATGATTGCTCTGTGGACGGTTGCCACGGTGTGCTCTTTGGCACATATCATCCTCTCGGGACTACATCGTCGTCTACGTATCGTTGCGTTGCACCTGAGCTTCGTTGTGATCCTTGTTGGTGCCCTCACCACCCATCTTACGGGCCGCGAAGGGGCATTTCATCTACGTGAGGGCGAGAGTGTCGATGAGTTTATACTGCGCGATGGTAGACCTCACAAGTTCGGTTTCTGGGTTACGCTCGACGACTTTGAGCTAAGATACTACGATGGCACGTTTGCTCCCATGGACTACGTCAGCCATCTAAGGCTGAGCGATGAGGCGGGGAGTGTTGAGGGTGTTGTGTCGATGAATAACATCCTGCGCCACAAGGAGTTTCGTATCTATCAAGCGGGCTACGATGCCGATGCTGAGGGTGCTACGCTGATGGTGCAGCATGACCCCTATGGCATCGCCATAACCTATGCTGGATACATCATGTTGCTCCTCTCGTTTATCCTTTTCTTCCTTGACCCAAGTTCGATGTTTCGCAAGCTGTTGCGCCACCCAGCTCTTCGTCGACTCTCTGTCGTTGTGCTCTTCGTGCTTCTTACGCCATTGGGTGTCTTAGCGCATGAAAGGCCTCTGCCACGCACTCTTTCGCCTGAGGCTGCCGATAGCTTCTGCGATGTGTTGGTCTACCACAACCACCGCATAGCACCCCTCGAGACCCTTGCCATAGAGTTCACTCAGAAGCTTACTGGCAAGGCGGAGTATCGCGGATTGAGTGCCGAGCAGGTCTTTGTTGGTTGGTATCTCTTTGCCGACGACTGGACCGAGGAGCCGATGATAAAGATCAAGGGCGAGGCTGTTAGGCGCGAGCTTGGCATTGAGGGTGGTTATGCTCGCCTTGTCGACTTTATCGGCAATGATGGCTACAAACTAGATAATATGCTTCGTAGCGATTCTCGTTCGCTGCGGCAGAGTGCTGAGCTTGCCACCGAGAAGTTTAGCCTTGTGTCGATGCTCTCTATGGGCACGCTGCTGAGGGTATTCCCATCGACAGATGCTCAGAGTGGTGATACGGTGTGGTACTCGCCTACCGACGAACTCCCTGCGACGATGAGTGGCGATGAACAACTTCTTGTGCGTAAGAGTCTTGCGCTTGTGGCTCAGGCAGCTGCTGGGGGTGATGAGCAGCGTGTGATCGAGATGATGAACGATATAGCGCGTTATCAGCGTAGCGTGGCTCATGCCCTGCCCTCGGAGCGCAAGATTGCTGCCGAGAGGCTCTATAATAGCATCAACTACAATCGCCCGCTGGCCATGTCGTGCCTCACGCTGGGCATCCTCTCGCTGCTCTGGCTTATCAACCTACGACGCGAAGGTCGTGGCGTAAGGGTGCTACGTAGTCTGCTCTACACCTTTCTCGTTGCGCTTGCCCTCTACCTCTCGTTGCACATCGCACTACGATACTATATCTCGGGACATATACCCCTTGCCAACGGCTATGAGACGATGCAGTTTATGGCGTGGTCGAGTGTGGTAATCACCCTGGCAATAGCTCGTAGATTTCCTCTTGCCCTCCCCTTTGGACTGCTCGTGGCGGGCTTCACGCTGCTTGTTGCCATGCTTGGCGAGGCATCGCCACGCATAACGCAGCTTGTTCCAGTGCTACAGTCGCCACTGCTCAGCATCCATGTTATGGTGATCATGATCTCATATACGTTGCTCGCCTTTATCATGCTCAATGGCATAAGTGCCATGGTGCTTCGTGCGCTGCGTGGCATGGAGGCGAGTGCCGATGTTGAGTATCTTGCCGTGGTGAGCCGCATCATGCTCTATCCTGCGGTGGCACTGCTCACGGCTGGCATCTTCATCGGTGCTGTGTGGGCAAACCTCTCGTGGGGACGCTATTGGGGGTGGGACCCCAAGGAGGTGTGGGCACTCATCACTATGCTTATATATGCGGCACTTATCCACACATCGTCGCTTAGGGCACTGCGTAACCCGATGACCTTTCACCTCTTTGCCGTCGTTGCGTTCTTGGCAGTGCTCATCACCTATTTTGGCGTTAACTTCTTCCTCGGAGGTATGCACAGCTATGCCTAGCGTTTGGTTGATGCCCCTATATGCGACCACAAAAAAGCATAAAATGTCATGTTTTAGCTATATAATTTCTTTGATTTAAAAAAAAGTATTATCTTTATCGTGCTAAAATGGGATATTACCCAATAAAGTTACCTAATAAACAAAAAGATTATGAAGAGACTATTTACACTTAAGAGGCTGTCGATCGCGCTGCTCGTTGTGGTTCTCGCGCTCGTTGTCGGCTACTTTGTCTCGCTCACGCCCCCATCTGAGGAGCTTGCTCCTAACGCTCGTGTAGCTGCAATAATCGAGGAGGGTGGCTGTATGAGCTGCCACTCACGTGATGCCGAGAAGCCATTTTATGCCTCGTTCCCCGTGGCAGGTGACATGGTTATGAAGGATATTGAGGAGGGCTATCGTGCCTACGACATCGAGCCTCTTGTTAAGGCTCTTGCCGAGGGCGAGATGCCTAATCCTGTCGACGTGGCAAAGGTCGAGAAGGTTATCGCCGATGGCACTATGCCTCAGGCAAAGTACTACCTTGTGCATTGGGGTAGCCAGTCTACCGATGCTAAGGCTGAGATCGTCGCAGCGTGGGCTGCCGACTATCGTGCAGAGTACTATGCCGATGGTCTTGAGGGTGATCGCCGCGGTGAGCCTGTACGACCTATCGCTGAGTCAAAGGATGTCATCAAGGCGAAGGCCGACCTTGGCTTCAAGCTCTTCCACGACACCCGCCTCTCGGTGGATAATACCATCTCGTGTGCTACATGTCACAACCTATCTACGGGTGGTGTCGACAACCATCGCTACTCGCATGGTGTTGAGGATCAGCTAGGTGGCGTGAATGCTCCTACGGTATATAACTCGGCATATAACTTTGTGCAGTTCTGGGATGGTCGTGCAAAGACCCTTGCTGAGCAGGCTGCAGGACCTCCACTCAACCCTGTTGAGATGGCGTCAAAGTCGTTTGACGAGATCATCGCTAAGCTCGATGCTGATGAGGCATTCAAGGCAGAGTTTGTTGCGGTATATCCCGATGGCATCACCGAGGCAAACCTCACTAACGCTATTGAGGAGTTCGAGCGCACGTTGAACACCCCTAACTCACGCTTCGACAAGTGGTTACGTGGCGATAACGAGGCTCTTACCGCTGAGGAGGTAGCTGGCTATGAACTCTTTAAGAAGTATAGCTGTGCTACATGTCACGTGGGTGCTAATCTTGGTGGCGAGTCTTACGAGCTTATGGGTCTTCGTCGCCACTACTTCGAGGCTCGTGGCGAGACACTCACCGAGGAGGATAACGGCCGCTTCAAGCAGACTCAGGATGAGCGTGATCGTCACCGCTTCAAGGTCCCTGGCTTGCGCAATGTGGAGCTTACTTGGCCCTACTACCACGATGGTACACGCGCAACCATGGAGGAGGCCGTTGCCGACATGGCACGCTATCAGTCTGATGTCGACATCACCGACGAGGAGGCTGCTACCATTGTGTCGTTCTTGCGTACCCTCACAGGCGAGCATAACGGCGTGAAGCTCTCAAATCCTAACGAGTATGGTGTGACCCTCGATCCTGATCATGATCATCACGACCATTAGTATATTTATTAATAATAGTAGTAGAGAGTGAATAAAAAGTGTATTTTGTCGTTACGCTTGCCCTCAAAATGCTCATTTACGCTTTAGTAAACTCCGCTTTTTCGGGCTTCGCAAGCCTAAAACTACATCTTTTTATTCACTCTCTTAGGTTATGTGGGGGGCTGACTAAGTTACTTCTTAGTCAGCCCCTACTTTTTTTTGGTCGCGATCAACGCTCTAAAGTTTTATCTTTTCGTCCTCTTTTTGATCGAGCTTTAGCGAGCATGGGAATATCCTGCTTAGCGCGCTATGGTGGAGATTGCCACGGCTTAACAGCCTCGCAATGACAGTCAAGGGGGAGATTGCCACGGCTTAACAGCCTCGCAATGAACAGTCAAGGTGGAGATTGCCACCTATCCAACAACTAAAAATAATCAGGGTTGTCGCAATCCGAAGATTGGACAACCCTGATTATGTGATAGCTGTAATCTATCTGTGGGCTTATTAAGCCTCTGGAGCGATAGCCTCAGATGGGCAAACACCAGCGCAAGTACCGCAGTCGATACACTTGCTAGAGTCGATTACATAGATGTCACCTGCTGAAATAGCCTCAACTGGGCACTCGTCGATACATGTACCACATGCAACGCAAGAATCTGAAATTTTGTAAGCCATATTACTTAGTTTTTAATGAGTGTTTACCTAAATTGTTATGCAAATATACGAATTATTTTATAAAATCAAAGCCTGTGTAAGGAATTAATACATCTGGGATGCGAATTCCCTCCTCAGTTTGGTTGTTTTCGAGCAGTGCCGCTACGATTCGTGGCAGTGCAAGAGACGAGCCATTTAGCGTGTGGGCAAGCTGTGTTTTGCGATTATCGTCACGATAGCGTAGCTTTAGGCGGTTTGCCTGGAACGACTCGAAGTTCGATACCGACGACACCTCCAACCAACGCTTCTGAGCCTCAGAGTAGACCTCGAAGTCGTATGTGAGTGCCGAGGTGAACGACATATCGCCACCACAAAGACGCAAGATGCGGTATGGAAGGCCGAGTGATGCCACGATGCTCTCCACGTGCTCAACCATCTTGTCGAGTGCCTCGTACGACTTGTCGGGGTGCGACACCTGTACGATCTCCACCTTGTCGAACTGGTGTAGACGGTTAAGACCGCGCACATCCTTACCATACGAGCCAGCCTCGCGGCGGAAACATGGGGTGTAGGCAGTCATCTTGACAGGGAGCTCGCTCTGCTCAAGAATCACATCGCGGAAGATATTTGTCACGGGCACCTCAGCAGTAGGCACAAGGTAGAAGCCGTCTGCCGTAGCGTGGTACATCTGACCCTCCTTGTCGGGTAGCTGACCAGTGCCGAAGCCCGAAGCCTCGTTGACCATGATTGGTGGCTCAACCTCCTGATAACCAGCCTTGGTGTTGCAGTCGAGGAAGTAGTTGATCAAGGCGCGCTGCAATCTAGCACCCTTGCCCTTATATACTGGGAAGCCAGCACCGGTGAGCTTCACACCAAGGTCGAAGTCGATGATGTCGTACTTCTTGGCAAGCTCCCAGTGGGGTAGTGCCTCGCCAGGTATCTCGGTGTAGTTCTCCACGAGCTTCACCACAACATTGTCCTCGGCAGTGCGACCCTCTGGTACAATGTCGGCAGGGAAGTTGGGGAGCTTAACGATCTCATTCTGAAGCTCTTCGGCTACGCGCTCCGACTCCTCCTTAAGCTCTGTTGAGCGCGTCTTGAGTGCTGCCACCTCCTGCTTCTTTGCCTCGGCCTCCTCCTTGAGTCCCTTGCCCATGAGCATTCCAATCTGCTTTGCAGCCTGGTTCTGCTCGGCAAGACAGCCATCAAGCTCGGCTTGGAGAGCCTTGCGCTTGTCGTCGAGAAGTTCGATTGAGGCGATTATTGGTGCGGCATCCACACCCTTCTTTGCTAGGCGGCGAATAGCCTCCTCTTTATTGTCACGTAGTTGCTTTAATGTAAGCATATATAAGCGATAGATTTATGTTTCAATCTACAAAGATACAATATTATTAATTATGTTGTACTTTCGTAGCCACTTTTTTTTCTGATTTCTCATTTTTCATTCTTTTTTGTATCTTTGTGCTTTAACACCTTTGCGATGAGTAAGAACATACGAAATATCGAGCTTCTTTGCCCTGCGCGCGACTATCGTGCAGCGGTGGCAGCCATCGACTGTGGTGCCGATGCACTATATATCGGAGCTAGCAGTTTTGGAGCACGTCGTGCGGCAACAAACACCTCGGACGACATTGCTCGTGTGGTAGCCTATGCTCACCTCTTCGGAGTGCGTGTCTACGTTACGCTTAACACGATCCTCTATGAGAGCGAGCTACGCGATGCTGAGCAACTTGCCCGCGAGCTCATAGATCTGGGTGTCGATGCCCTTATTGTGCAGGATATGGCATATCGCGAGATGAACCTCCCTGTCGAGCTGCACGCCTCAACGCAGGTGTGTAACATGACAGCCGAGGGTGCTAAGTTTCTCGAAGATAGTGGCTTTACGCGTGTTATCTTGGAGCGTGCCCTCTCGTTGGATGAGATACGAGCCATTCGCCGTAACACTACCGTTGACCTTGAGTGCTTTATTCATGGTGCGATATGTGTTGGACATAGCGGCAGATGCTATCTGTCGCGTTCGCAGTCGTCGCGCTCGGGAAATCGTGGCGAGTGTTCGCAGCCTTGTCGCCTTACGTACGACCTTGCGACGGAGCGTGGCGAGAAGCTGATCAGGGGCAAGCACCTATTGTCGGTCAAGGACTTCGACCTCTCGGAGCGTATTGGCGACCTCATCGATGCTGGTGTCATGTCGTTCAAGATCGAGGGACGCCTCAAGGATGACAACTATATAAAAAATGTGGTCAGCTACTATCGTCGTAAGATCGACGAGGCGATAGCCTCTCGCCCTGACTGTCGTCGCTCGTCGGTGGGACGCAGCGAGGTGGAGTTTACACCTAACCCCCGCAAGAGCTTCTCGCGCGACGGTGGCGAGTATATGTTTCTCGGCAAGCGCCCAGGCGTGGCATCGTGGCTTACGCCAAAGGCTGTCGGCGAGTATTTGGGAAGTGTAGTGGCTACGGAGCGTCGTGGCTTCCGCCTCTCGGGCAGCGCAAGGCTCAATCCCGGAGACGGTATATGCTTTGTGTCGTCAGAGGGTATCGTCGGCACTAATGTCAATCGTGTCGAGGGTGGCATTATAGAGCCTAATCGCATGGATGGCATCAAATTAGGGATGGAGGCGTATCGTAATTACGACCACCAGTTTACGCAGTCTGTCGAGCGTAGTCGTATTCGTCGTGCTATCGATGTTGTGTGTAGCCTAAGGCTTGATGCTGAGGTTGTTGAGGTGCACTATGAGGATGGTGACGGGGATAGTGTGACGTTGCGTCGCGAGGTGGTGTTGCAGCCCTCGAAGAGTGCCGATAAGATGCGCTCGGTAGCCGAGGAGCAGATGGCAAAGAGTGGCGATAGCATCTTCCGTGTTACGCGTGTCGATGTTGAGGGTTGCGAGTGGTTTGCCACGGCTAAGCTCCTTGCTGAGCTACGTCGTGAGGCACTCTCGTTGCTAGCGTCGCAGCGCGCAACACGCATTATGGAGCATGACATACGCCATGACTCGGGCGAGGCGCAATATCCCGAGCTACGTCTTACACCGCAGCATAACGTCGTGAACTCGCTTGCTCGCAGGTTCTACGAGCGTCATGGTGTGCAACATATTGTCGAGGGACTAGATACGTGGCGTTCGACGCATGGCGAGAGGGTCATGGAGTCGAGCTACTGCATACGTCGCGAGATGGGCGAGTGCCTCAAGCAGGGCTCGAAGCTGCGCGATAAGCTCTACCTAGAGCATGGTCGACATCGCTATCTGCTTGAGTTCGACTGTGCACGGTGTAGGATGAACCTCATAGATTGTTCTCAAACAGAAATTATTAGACAAAGATGATAAAGCAATTAACACCCAATATCCCTGATTATGAGCTTCTTGACACAGGTGATGGCGAGAAGCTAGAGCGTTTTGGTCGCTATGTTGTGCGTCGCCCTGAGCCTCAGGCAATATGGCGCAAGAGCCTTGGCGACAAGGAGTGGCTTAAGGCTGAGGCGTCGTTTCTGCGCGATGCGAAGAGCGAGGAGCGTGGCGAGTGGCGACTAAAGCCCGAGATGCCATCGCGCTGGATGGTTGGCTTCGACTACAAGGATATGCACCTGCGCATGCGCCTTGCGCTCACCTCGTTTAAGCATGTGGGCATCTTCCCTGAGCAGGCAGCCAACTGGGAGTTTATCTACGACACCATTTGCGACCTGCGTGCCTCGGGCATCGAGCGTCCGAAGGTCTTAAACCTCTTTGCCTATACGGGTGGTGCTACTCTGGCGGCGCGTGCTGCGGGTGGCGATGTTACGCACGTGGACTCTGTGAAGCAGGTGGTTACGTGGTCGCGCGAGAATATGGAGTCCTCGGGTCTTGATGGTGTGCGTTGGATTGTGGAGGATGCCATGAAGTTTGTCGAGCGCGAGGTAAGACGTGGTAACAAGTACCACGGCATCATCCTCGACCCTCCAGCCTATGGTCGCGGTGCTAATGGCGAGAAGTGGATCTTGGAGGAGCATATCTGCCGCATGTTGGAGTGTTGCGCATCGCTTCTTGAGGGGAGCAATGCCTTCCTTGTCTTCAACCTCTACTCCATGGGTCTGTCGTCGATGTTGGCTCGTACGGCTGTACATCAGGCGTTTGGCTCGCCACGCGAGGAGCAGATGGGCGAGCTCTACTTCGAGGATAGATCGAAGAAGCAGATACCCTTTGGCACCTACTATCGCTTTAGACGCTAACCACTCATCCGATGGCTTCTCTTGTCGACATACTACTATCGTTTCTTAAGATTGGCGCATTCACCTTTGGTGGTGGCTATGCGATGATCCCAATCATCCAGCACGAGGTCATTGTGCGTCGTAGGTGGATTGCCGAGCAGGAGTTTGTCGATATGCTGACCCTTGCTCAGACAGCACCGGGCCCTATCTCGCTCAATACGGCGGTATTTGTGGGCTACAAGTGTCGTGGCTTTATGGGTGCGCTCATGGCGATCCTTGGCGTGATACTGCCATCGTTTTTGGTTATCCTGTGTGTCGCGATGTTCTTCTCGGAGGTGCGCGATAATAGGTGGGTGGATGCTGCATTTAAGGGTATGCGCCCTGCCGTTGTCGCACTTATTGTTGCCCCCATCGTGGGTCTTATGCGAGGTATGCGCTCGGCGACGATCGCCATTGCTGCGGCAACAGCCCTTGTGGTGTGGCACTTTGCCATCTCACCCGTGTGGCTGTTGATCATTGCGGCGGTTGTGGGTGTTGTGTGGGCAGCGCGCGGAAGGGAGGTGCAGCGATGAGTACACTTCTATCGCTCTTTGTGAGCTACCTTAAGATCGGCTTCTTCGGCTTTGGCGGTGGCTATGCCATGCTGTCGCTCATCCATAGCGAGGTTGTGGTGAAGCATGCGTGGCTCACGAGTGGTGAGTTCTCCGATATTGTTGCCATCTCTCAGATGACACCGGGACCAATCGCCATTAACTCAGCCACATATATCGGCTACGAGGTAGCTGGCCTCTGGGGCTCTGTGGTTGCCACCGTTGCGGTGTCGCTACCAGCCCTCACGCTTATGATGCTGCTCACGATCTTCTTTCTACGCCTTCGCGATAATCGCTATGTAAAGGGTGTTGTGGGTAGCATGCGCCCTGTTGTTGTGGGCATGATAGCCTCAGCGGCACTACTCCTCATGTTCCCCGCTGAGGGTGATGATGCTCCGAGCTTTATTGACGGCTGGAGCTGGGTGATATTCTTGTTCACGTTGCTTGCCTCCGTAAAAAAGATAAACCCGATACTGCTTATCGTAGCATCGGGTGTTGTGGGTATTTTAATATATGGTGTTGGCGGCCTCTAGCGTAATATACGCTGGTAGTGACACAGTAGCAGATTTTCGTCGTCGTCGTAGAGGTGCATGCCGTTGCCCTCGCAGTATTGCCACATCTTACAGTCGGCACACTTTCCCTTCTTTGCCCACGCGCGATTGCGGAACTTCTCAAAGCGATTCTGCCATACATCCCAGAAGTTATCCTTGTAGATGTTTCCCTGTGTAAAGTTAGCACGTACTGAGGTGCATCCCGAGATGTCGCCATTGACACGTATTGAGGCTGTTCCAACACCTGCATAGCACTCAAACGGATTGGTGCGTACGCGCATCTCGTATCCCGCCAAGAAGCCCTCGCAGCCGTATGATGCCAAGACGCGTCCCTCCTTGCGGCACTTCTCGATAAACTCCATGACGTAGGTAAACTCCTCGTCGTTGAGCTGCAATGTGGGGTCTGTTGCGGCGCGTCCCACGGGGAAGATGGTAAAGAGTCGCCAGCGACGCACGCCAAGCGAGTAGAGGAACTCTTTGAACTCCTCAAGGCGTGGTAGCAGGGCTGGGGTTACGCATGTGACCACATCCGAGGCTAGCTCCTTATCTGCCGAGATCATGCGTGCTGCCTCCACTGCGCGCTTGAAGCTCTCCTTGTTTTGGCGTATGTGGAAGTGTTGCTCCTCGAAGCCATCGAGCGAGACGGTTATCGAGTGCAGGCCCGCGCGCACAAGGGAGTCTAGACGTTGGCGTGTGAGTCCCATGCCATTTGTCACCATGCCCCAAGGGTAGCCGCGGCGGTATAGGTTGATGCCTATCTCCTCCAGATCCTTGCGCACAAGCACCTCGCCACCCGAGAGTATGATTAGTACCTTGTTGGGGTTTACGTGTGGCGTGATGTCGTTGTCCAAGACGCGGAAGAAATCCTTTGCGGGCATATCTTGTAGTGCAGTATCCACCTTGCAGTCGCTGCCACAGTGGCGGCATTGTAGGTTGCAGCGCAGAGTACACTCCCAGAAGAGGGTGTTCAACACATGCTCATCGCGGCGTATCTGTCGCAACTTTTTGAATAGTTTGAGTGCTATCCATTGGCGCACTCCAAGTCGTTTTCCCATAGTTGTTTATTTGCAGTTTTCTAGATTCAATATTGGGTCTACACGATCAAACGTGCCATATAGCTGCTCTGAGGCGGCACGACACCCACCGCGACACCTCTCCCATAGTTTGCACAATGCGCACTCCTTGGGGCGGGAGTCGAAGTAGCCATCCTGTTGCGAACGGCTAAGGATTTGGTCGAGACGTTCGGTGTGTATGTTACCCAGTACGCGTGGCGAGTGGTTGCAGAAGCGCACATCGCCTCGATAGTTTATCGTTATGGGGCGTGAGCGTAGGTCTGTTGTGCAGTGGGTAAAGGTGATGTTGTGGAATTCATTTGGGTCGAGCACACACATCGGCGTGCATACTCCGCTATGTGCCTTTAGACCAAGCTCTTGCAACTTAGCATCCGCGCGTCGAAATGCGTCGCGTAGTTCGCTATGCGTAAGGTTGAGCTCCTGGGCATTGCCGATACCTAAGCCACCAATGTTAAAACGATTAACGAGGATGTTGGTCGCCCCCAGCTCGGCGTATAGCTCCAGTGTAGGCTCTATTGTCGCGAGATTTTGGCGTGATAGTATCAGCACGGGTGCTAGCCACCCTGCGCGCTTTGCGGCTATCTTGCGTGCAGCAGCCACGGCGCGCTCCCATGAGCCTTCTACCGAGGTTAGTGAGTCGTGGATAGCGGCATTGGTTGAGAGTATTGGCACTTGAATTAACCCTATGCCTATGTCGTCGAATATCGCTATGTCGCTATCCGTGATGAGTGTGGCATTCGAGAGTAGGTTTACGTTGGAGCCTGCGAGGCGTGCTCGAAGTGCCAGGTCGTGAACCGTAGGAAGGAGCATAGGCTCGCCGCCCGATAGCGAGAGGCTTGCGATTGTCGCCTCGCGCAGCAGTCGCCTTAGTGTTCGCCTTGCTAGACGAGGGTTGGGAGCTTCTGGTGCGCAGTAGCCCGGCGCGCCCTTAAAGTGGTTGTAGCAGAACTTACACGCCTGATTACAAGCATCCGTAAGCTCGAATACCACAACCCCAAGGTTCAACTTATTGCGTCGCGCGAAGAGCATAGCTTAGTCTACGATCAATACAAAGGTGCTGTCAAAGGTACTGGCAGAGTCATTCTCATCCTGATACTTGTCGTACTCGGCACATAGCTTAGCGCGACCACGGTAGTCGCCAGTCTCGATTGTAAACTCGAGGTTATGATCACCGTTGGTCACCTCGTAACTCTGCGAGCAGAGCTCTCTTGCCTCGCCATTGTCATCGGTTAGGAGCATTACCTTTACCTGATTGCCAAAACTACACTCATACCTAAACATCACCTTATCGCCATTGCGAAGCTGGCTGTTTGCCACGCCCTGACCCCAGCGGAGTTCGTTTGTTGGAGGTGGTGCTGGGTCGTAGCACGACACGAAGAATTGATTATCGCCACTGCATGAGCTAAGCGAAAGCATGGCAGATAGCGAGAGCATAATGCCGCCTAGACGGAACTTTGTGCGTGTGGCTCGTGCGCTGCGACCGCCGCTAAGCATCACCCATAGCGATACTGCGGCAAAGGCGATGCCGAGAACGGCTAGACCGATTAGTGCAAGTGTTCGTTTCATAATAGTTGTAGTGTTATTGTGTTATTCAAAGTCGTACCCCTTGATATACTCTGCAAACTCGCTCCACTCCTCGGCCTTGCGGTAGGCCTCGACAGACTCCTCGGGGACATATACGTCGCAACCTAGGAAGGTGAAGGAGTAGTTCGTGTAGTCGAAGGTGGCAAAGGAGCTCTTGCGAAGTAATGGAGGTGTTGTCGCCTTAATGTATATGCTACGTAGATTAAGACAGTCGCGCAGTGCCTCATAGCGTATCTCCCTGATGCCTGAGCCAAAGGTGATCTCCTCGAGTGCGCTACAGTAGGCGAATGCACTATCCTCGATGATCGAGTAGTTGTCGGGGATAGTCACCCTCTTAAGCTTGTCACAGAGATGAAATGCGTATTCGCCAACGGTGTTCGCGTTATCGGGGAGTGTGTACTCCTCGATGCCGTATGGTGCAAAGGCGGCGATGTATCTCTTCTTATCGATGTAACCATCGTATTCGATGATTATCGTGCGCCCATCATCAGAGGCGTTCGCACCGCGGAACTCCTCCAGGTTGTCGCACATTAAGAAGGCATCTACGCGGATTGTCTCAACGCGCTTGGGGATCTCGATTGATCTTAGCGACGTGCAGTTGAAGAATGTCCTAGGCTCAATCGACATTAGCGAGTCGGGAAGTATTACCTCTTCGAGTGACACACATCCGCCAAATGCATTGTTAAAGATGATGCGCACAGAGTCTGGTACGACTACGCTCTTTAGGTTGTCGCAATTCTCAAAGGCTCTGTATCCTATGCGGCGTAGAATACCATCAAAGGTGATTACACCCACTCCATTCTCCTGCTTCATGCTTATGATGTCGATCGAGAAGGCATCGGGATCGATGTTGCTTGGCAGCGAGCCATCCGTAGTCGTGTAGTAGAGTTTGCTCTTGTAGTCGTGATCAAACTCCGACTTCGGGTAGTAGTCCACCACCTCGTCTCTCGAAAGCCACCAGCATGAGGTGCATAGCAGTGGTAGTGCTAAGAGTGTTATAATCAACCTTTTCATGGTCTATTCCCTTTTCGTTACCTCCTATGCATCGTCACCTCGCCAAGGTCTGCCGTATGGTGTCTACCCTCACTCGAGTACTCCTCAATGGTGAGGTCGAGAGAGGTAAACTCACCGCCATTGAGCTCGCCATCAACATCCTCAAGGTGTAACGTGTGCAACTTGTCGTAGTATTCCACCTCAACTCTGCCGTCGTTGTTGGTCTTGGCGCGGGGCAAGCTGCCGTGGTCATGTGTGGCACTTACCTCGATACCCTCGATTGGCTTACCCTCGGTGTCGACAACACGTGCCGATACTCGATACTCTTTGTAGGGCACACCGTATGCGTCTAGGTTGCCTCCGCTCTCGCAGCTCAGAGCACCCAAGCCTAGTAGCGAGATTGTAGCATATATTACTCTTTTCATCTTTACGCTCTATGTGTGGTTATTCCTGCTGCTTGCGTTTCAGCTCTATCTCGCCGAGGTCGGAGCCTACGAACGCCCCATCTTGTTTGTAGAGCTCTATAGTGCGCCCCTCGAACTCGCCGCCATTCTCCACTCCGTCGACATCCTCTATGTGGACAACTGGATCCCAGCCGCTAACAAAGAAGCGTCCGTTGGGATTTGTGAAGCACTCCTGGCTGGGCGACATCGAGACTTTGATGCCTTGTATCGCATTACCCTCGGGGTCTACCACGCGCCCAGATGCTGACCAATCGGGCATATATTCGGCCTCTACGACACCGTAGCATGCCACGCATGTTAGTGTCATGCCAAAGAGGGCAAATAGTCGTGTTAAGATCTTGCCAATCATAGTATTACTCTTGTTTTAGTTTCATTGTTACATCCTTTAGGTCGGCTCTAAACCCACCTCCGTACCAGCTGTCAGAGCCAGCCTCCTCCTGCTCGACGTACTCTTCGATGTTTAGCACCAGGGGCTCGAACTCGCCGCCGTTGAGCTCGCCATCGACATCCTCAAATTGTAGCACTTTGTATTCTCCGGGGAACATCCCTACGGTGCTATCTACGTATCCCTGTTCGTCGGAGCGACCAACTATAGTACCCTGTATGGTGCTAACTTCAATATCTGCAATAGCCTTACCCTGCTCATCTGCCACACGCGCCTTGAGGCTAAAGTTTACATAGGGGCAGCCATACTCTGCCACTTGATCATCCCATTCGGGGTTTAGGTTGTCGAGATTTAGGTCGTCGCATGCAGTTGCGCCAAAACCTAGCAGTGCCATCAAGAAATAGATAAATCGTTTCATAGGCCTTTAACTTTTATTATATATAAATATAGTGTAATCAGTTGCTACTTAAGTTCTCGTTCGAGACGCTGACCCTGCAATCTTTGAACTTGCCATTGCGAAGCTCTAGCTGGTCGCCCTCCTTGCTCATGCCCGTGAACTCAAACTCGCCACTTATGAGGCAGTCGCCGCCATAGACCTCGATCGAGTTAAACACGATGTAACCATCTATTGCACGATAGCAGTAGGTGAGTATATCTGTTACGGTTGTGCCGCTGGGTAGAGTCTCGGTCTTTCCGTACTCCTGGAAGTCGACACATGCTCTGCCCTTGCCCAGTAGTGTAAGGCTATATACCTTGCCAACCTCTAGCTCCGAGTGAAGGTTCTCAAGGTAGAAGTAGAGGGTAGCTGCTTTGCCCGACTCTGTGGTGAGGACACGATAGAGGTCCAATTTAAATCCGCACTCGTCATCTATGATAATTTCAGGGTGGTTGTTGTGGGTAAATATGCCGGCATCGCTCTTAAACATCTCGCCCCTCCAGTCGTAGCGTGAGCCGTGGAGAGTAAAGGATATTGGTGCGTCTGCATCAATGCCGATGATGTAGGCGAAGTCCTTGGCGCAAGATGTGAGGGTCAAAACCAAGAGTGTGACAAGCGATATTTTAAGTAGTGCCTTCATGAGTACCTATGTTTAATTGATAGATGATCTTTGTAGAGAGGATGAGTCATCCCCCGTTTTTCTTTTTACAAAATTACTACTATTTGTTGTGGCTACCAAATTTTTAGTCCCTTTTTATTTCCAAGATACCACTTACAACTACCTGATTATCAGTGAGTTGAAAATATTAATTTTCAATGTTTTTCAACTCGTTGATTTTCAGCTAGTTACATGGGTGTCGAGCGATCGTTATATAACATGCAGATTTACAGATGATTACGTGGTGTTGGGTGTTAAAATTGTAGGGTGTGGAGTGATTTCCCAAAAAAAGAGTTAACTTTGTGTGTTAAACTTTCGTAACATGACACATTGCCTAAAATATAGTCGCCGCCACTCTCATGAGGTGCGCTTCGGAGAGGTGATAATCGGTGGAGAACGACCCATTGCCGTGCAGTCGATGACCAACACCCCAACTGCTGATGTGGAGCGCTCCGTGGAGCAGACAAAGCGCATTGCCGATGCTGGTGCCGAGATAGTACGTCTTACGGCGCAGGGTCGTCGTGAGGGTGAGGCTCTTGCCCCTATCGTTGCGCGCCTACGCGAAGATGGCTACAGGAGTGCCATCGTCGCCGACATACACTTTACGCCCGAGATTGCGATGATAGCTGCCGAGGCGGTAGATAAGGTGCGTATAAATCCTGGTAACTTCCGCACGTCGAATGGCGAACTGGAACGCCTCGTTGAGATATGTCGTCGTCGCGGTGTAGCACTACGCATAGGCGTAAATCACGGCTCGTTGGCTAAGCGCATCTTCGACGAGTATGGCGATACTCCCGAGGGCATGGTTGCCTCGGCGATGGAGTTTTTGCGCATGTGTCGCGAGTTGGATTTTCATGACGTGGTGGTGTCGATGAAGTCGAGCAACACGCGTGTGATGGTACACGCCTACCGACTCCTTGTTGAGGCTATGCAGCGTGAGGCGATGACATACCCCTTGCACCTTGGCGTGACGGAGGCGGGCGATGGCATCGAGGGTCGCATTAAGAGTGCCGTGGGCATTGGAGCTCTGCTTGCCGATGGCATTGGCGATACCCTGCGCGTATCACTCACCGAGGACCCAGAGAATGAGGTACCCGTGGGTAAGATTATAGCCGACTACTTCGCTACTCGCACCGATGAGTTTACTGTGGAGTCGTATGATGAGTATCATCCTACTGAGTTCGTGGCACGCACCGCGGCAAAGCCTGTAACTCATAGCGAGCTTAGCGATGACTACGATGTGCTTGAGGCCCTGTCCGATAACCCTACGCATGAGTGGCGAGCAGCAATCCTCAATAGCAAGAGCCGCCGTCCAGTGGTGCTGCGTCGTCGCTATGACTCAGCCGATAAGACTCTTGTGGCGATATATGCCGCCTTGGATATGGGTGCGTTGCTCATTGATGGCTTGGCTGAGGGTGTCTGGATTGATGCGCCGCAGATCGACGCGGAGATGGTTCACGAGATAGAGCTGATGCTGCTTCAGGCTGCACGCCTACGCTTCAGCCACACGGAGTATATCGCCTGCCCAAGTTGTGGACGTACGCTCTACGACATACAGTCGACACTCGCTCAAATCAAGGCTCGCACCTCGCACCTCAAGGATCTAAAGATTGGTGTGATGGGGTGTATTGTGAATGGACCGGGTGAGATGGCTGATGCCGACTACGGATATGTCGGTTCATCGGCAGAGCATATTACGCTCTACCGAGGCAAGGAGATCGTCGAGCGCAACATCCACCAGAGTGAGGCCCTCGACCACCTCATTGAGATTATCAAGCGTGACGGAAGGTGGCACGACCCAGAGTAGAGTATGGCACTAAAGAGCTATAAGGCGCGTGGCATAGTTCTCGGCACACTCAAGTATGGCGAGAAGGGGGTTATCGTACACATCCTCACCGATGTGCTTGGTCGCCAAAGCTATATGGTGCAGGGCGTTCGCCCAACTGCCAAGGGGTCGAAGATGGCACTCTTGCAGCCGATGTTTGCCGTTGAGTTCGAGGGGCTTACATCGTCGAAGATGTCGCTACACCGAATGAAAGATATGGTGCCGGGCATGGTGCTACAATCAACACCCTTCGATGTTCGCAAGTCCACTATGGCACTCTTCATGGCGGAGGTGCTCTATCGCCTTGTGCGCGATGGCGAGCAGAGCGACTCGCTCTTCGACTTCGTATGGGGCTCGGTGGCAGCACTCGATGTGTTGGAGGAGGGTATCGCCAATTTCCACCTTTGGTTCTTGGCAAACCTCAGTCGTCCGCTGGGCTTCTCGCCCGATAACGAATATATAGAGGATGCGTGGCTCGACATTCGCGATGGCCACTATACGCCTCATCCTCTTCTGCCCAGCCTTGCGTTGTCGCCCGAAAATGCCCGTCTGCTTCACGATATGCTGGAGTGCGATGTGCGCTACTTGGGTGAGATAGGTCTAAATCGCAACGAGCGCGTGGAGTTTCTCGAGGCGATGATAAAATACTACAGTTACCACCTAGACTCGATCCGTGCTGTTGAGTCTATCCGTGTTCTCAGCGAGGTATTTTAGTGGTGTGCAAAATGGGGCAAGAAGCGAAGAATTATAAAAAAAATCGGGCTATGGCTATACAATTATAATTTTTTTCGTATATTTGCACTCTGAATGATGATTTGTTGGACCCATAGCTCAGTTGGTTAGAGCAGCGGACTCATAATCCGAAGGTCGTGGGATCATGCCCCTCTGGGTCCACTCTAGGCGATTACACAGCTTGATGTGTAGTCGCCTTTTTTGTTACTCCTCGTCTCCATCTAATTTGTTTTAATCTCAAAAGTTCCTATATTTGTACTACTTTTATTATGTATAACAGACTAAAATGTGATATTATGAGGTATATTTTTACACTTATCGCAGCACTATTTCTTACGGTTGCTGCCTATGCTCAGGACGAGATGTCTATCGGAAAGTCACTCTTTCAGAAGGCTCTCTCATCGTCGTATGTAGATCAAGCAAACGAATATTTTTGTGAGGCATTCACATATCTTGATGTTGCTGCCGAGGGAGGTTTTGGTGAGGCATGCTATCTGATGGCTATCATGTATAAGAATGGCTATGGCGTAGAGTGTGACGGAGAGATTGCTCAGATAATGTTTAATCGCGGTTTTGACCTTGGCTGGGAAGAGGGCTTTGCTGAGCTTGGCGACATGTATCTCTATGGTGCTGTGCTCGGGGATGGTGTGATGGATAGTGC
Organism: Alistipes sp.; assembly: GCA_017379015.1. Classification (GTDB taxonomy): domain Bacteria; phylum Bacteroidota; class Bacteroidia; order Bacteroidales; family Rikenellaceae; genus Alistipes. The sequence continues at coordinate 79,632 of JAFNXN010000004.1, read as the reverse complement.
AAATGCCTTTGCTACCTACGTCAGAGGTACGATGGATGGCTCGTTAGAGGAGCGTAAACGTTGTACAAATCGTGTGGCTATGTGCTACTACAACGGCTGGGGTGTCGAGAAAAACGAGCAGAAGGCCTATGATAAGTGGGATAAGGAGGTGCATTACAGGGAGTTGCCAAATATCATGGAGATGATCGCAGACTTCTATCTCAAGGGTTTTAATGTTAAGCGCGATGTGAGCCGAGCTGCGGTTATCTATTATGAGACACGTGTGCCTCGATTTATGTTGAAGGCTGTGGAGGTGATGACCGAGAACAATATCTCGCGAGTATATCTGTCGAACAACAGTTCGTGGAGCCGTTTGGCGATGATGGAGGAGATGATGCCTTACCTCGATATGGATCAGGCAGCATACGTTTGCTACCTCTACGCCTTGGACCGCTGCCGTGCGGGCAACGATGGTGCCTATCGCTCGATGACCGCAGAGTATGCCCTGGCGGCCTCTGCCGAGAATGGCTATGCACCAGCACAGCTACTCCTTGCCGACTGGTATCGTCGAGGCATCAAGCTGTCAAAGAACTTCGTTAGAGCTCAGGAGTGGTATGACGTTGCTGCATCAAACGAGGAGTTTGTAAGCAGCGAGCAGCTACTCTGGGTGGTTAAGACGACGCTTCTCGAGCAGCAGGTATATGAGGTGCGGTGGAGTGTTACCCTTCCTGAGGGCACTGTTATTAGCTCTCTACCCGGCGAGAAGCCAATCTCTTTGGAGCTAAGTCCGCTAAATGGCTATGTGCAGCCACGTGGCGAAATGGAGATTGTAGCATCTGAGGTTACGGAGCTCGAAGATGGCACAGTGCTTTATGGTGGCGATATCGTTTTGCGCCAGAGTGTGCGTGTCAACCACTACGAGACCTATCTTGAGGGTAGCTTAAACTATTTGCTGCTCAGTGGCGAGCAGCAGGTGCGCACGATGAACCAAAAGGTCTTTGTACGTTTTGTGGATGTGCAGGGCAATTGGATTGGATAGAAAACGAGTGTAGACAAAAAGAGCAATGGGCTGTTCTCTTACGAGGGCAGCCCATTGCTCTTTTTATAGGTTAACTATCGCTACTCCTTAACAAGCACAATGTAGTCGCTTGCAGCAAGTGTGCAGCTGTAGCTTGAGCCAAGCGTTAGCTTCTCGCCAGTGAGGAGGTTGGTCCACTCGCCAGTGGCTGGGACGCTAACATTGGTTGTCGACTGAGAGTTAGTGAAGTTTGCCACAACGATAACCTTATCCAACACAAGCACCTTGCCCGACATGTTGTTGTCGCCAACATACCATGTGCGTACTGGGAGGTTGTCCTGACCGTAGAAGTCCTCGTGGTCGGTACGCCAAGTGATGATCTTCGATAGAGCATCGTAGATAGCCTTGCGGTTAGCATCATTGAGGTAGTCCCAATGAACAGGCTTCTTGCCTGTGCGGCCGTTATACTCGATAGAGATGTCGTAGCCAAGCTCGCCAAACTGCCACATCATCTTAGGATATGGAGTGAGGAAGTGGAATGCGTAGACAGCCTGTAGACGCTTTGAAATAACTGCCCAGTTGCTCTTGATGTAGCTATCGCCGTAGGTGATTGCCTTGTATGCCACGCGCTCCTCATCGTGGGTCTCGATGTTGTTGATGCGACCACGCTTGAAGTCAGCGAAGCTACTCTTGTTACTTCCAGTCCAGCCCATGACACTCTCCATGTAACCATTCATCTGGTTGTTGTTCCAGCAGAGAGCACCTACCGATTCGTAAAGTTCGCTCTCCTCTCTCTGGTCGCAGAAGTGCTCAAAGATGATATAAGCATCCTGGTCGACAGCGCGGATGGTCTCGGCATAGTGCTTCAAGATGCCGATACGCTGAGCCGAGTAGCCACCAGCATTGTAGTCGCCAGGATTCTGAACCAAGCCCTTGGTGAGGTCGAAGCGGAAACCATCCACCTGGAACTCCTCCAACCAATACTCGAGCACTGCGTCGAAGTAGTTTACTGTCTCGGCGTATGTGTGCTTGAAGTCGTGGAACACGCTATAGTTGTGTGGTGCGTCAACATTGAAGAATGGGTTGTCGGCAGCGGTCTTATTAGTACTTGCGTTCCACCACATCTTGGCGTAAGGCATAAGGCCTGTTGCGTGGTTGAATACCACGTCGACAATAACGGCGATGTCGCGCTTGTGGCACTCGTCGATAAATCGCTTGTATGCCTCCTCAGTACCGTAGGCCTTGTCTGTAGCAAAGTAGTAGCAAGGGTTGTAGCCCCATGAGTCGTTGCCGTCGAACTCCTGAATAGGCATAAGCTCGATGGCGTTGATGCCGAGCGTCTCAAGGTAGTCAAGCTTTGCTGTCACCGCGTCGATAGTACCCTCGGTGGTGAAGTCGCGGATTAGAAGCTCGTAGATGGCGAGTGAGTTCTCTGCAGGACGGTCGTACGATGTTGCTGTCCACTGATACTCTGTTGGGTTGATCTCAAATACCGAAACAACATCTGTTGTGTAGTTAGCAGGGTATGGCTTGAGGTTTGGATATGTTGTTGAGCTTATCCACTTGTCGTTCCATGGGTCAAGGATCTTTGTTGCGTATGGATCGCCAATCTTGATGTTGCCATCAACGAAGTACTGGTAGCCATACTCAACACCCTCCTGAAGGCCAGATACCGTAGTCCAGAAGTAGTCGCCATCGCGCTTCATGAGATACTTGTTCGATGGGGCATAGTCGTTGAAGTCGCCAAGAAGGATTACCGACTCCTTGCCTGGTGCGAAGAGTACAAATGTAGCCTCGTTGCCATTGATTGTCACGCCGTTCTCTGCGCCTGCAGGACGTGGAGCACTCTCTGTTGTGCCAAGCACTGAAACGCTGATGCTATCCTCAACGCTCTCTGTACCGTTGGTTGCTACCGCCTTGAATACCACATCCTCTGGCTCAGTAGGGATATAGGTGTAGCTAAGTGTCTCGTTAGCGGTTACAGCAACCTCCTGGTCGTTCTTAAATAGCTGGAGGTTTGTAGCACCCTTCTGGTTCACCTGCACGTTATACTCGTTGCCTACTGTGAGCATTGAGCCGTGTGCTGGGTTGATAATCTTTACCGACATACCCTCCTTAGCGAGCTCGATGAAGATGTCAGCACCATTATCCTTAACCTCGATCTTGTTGTCCGACGAACGGAATACGAAGGCAAGGTGGGTTATTGTCTCGCCAGCTGTAACGCCGTAGTGAGCACGTGGACCACCCTTGATGATGTAGTGCCAAAGGTTGGTGTCGACACGCTCTAGTTTGCACTCAGGGATATTAGTTCCCCAGCTTGCAAGCACATGCTTCCAGTCGCCAGTTGAGGCACTCGCTGTTGTGAGCACGCCTGTGTGGGCATACAACTCGCCTGTGAAGCCCTCTGCCGCAGTTCCCTTGGTGTTTAGGATCACGATTACATCCTCGGTCATATTCTCTGTTACGAAGGCAGGGTCGGTCGAGATTAGAGGGTAGTCCTCTGGGTTCACTGGACCGGGCTTAGGATCGTCTGGCTTGGGTTTCTCGTCGGAACCATCGTCGGAACCATCGTCGGAGCCATTGTCAGTGTGGTTTGGTGGTACAATGATACCGTAGTCTGGGGCGCAATTCACGGCGGTAAGTACCACCATAAGTGCCATCATCAAAAGACGTAGTGTTTTCATTTGTGTGTATTGTTTAGTTGTTAACTTTAATTGCAGACTAAAGTGTTAAAATCTTCGCGCGCGGTGCGCATACATACATAAGTCGTTGCAAAGTTAGTATAAAATACTCTGAAGATGAAACCAAACTCGAAATAAATGCTAAATGGACGAATTTAGACTATGAGTGGGCGTAGTGCGACGATGAGTCGCTTGAACGGTTGTGGCAAAATAGTAAATATGCAAGAAGTATGTCGTACTTATGTATAAATGTCGGAGCGAAAAGTTGTTACAACGAAATATTTGTGTATCTTTGCCGTGATATTTACGGACACAATGTGTATTTTTTGACAACTAATTTTTTACACACATGATATTTATGAAGAACATTTTTACATCACTCGCAGTCGCTTTTGTGGCACTCTTTGCCCTCAGCTGCGAGAAGATTCCTGTTGAGGATGGCAAGCTTGCCACGCCTACCTTCACCTGCAAGGTGGAGGCTAACACAATTATTGTAACATGGGACGTAGTTGCTGGTGCTGCATACTATGAGGTGACACTCAACAACAACGAGCCCGAGAGAACAGATAAGACTATCTGTCGTTTCTCAGATCTTAGCTACGATAAGGAGTACACCGTTAAGCTTCAGGCAGTTGCTGCTGATGCTGCAAAGAGCTCTGAGGTGGCAGAGAAGCGTGTGACAATTGGTCAGCGCGTAGTGCCAGTATACCGTGAGTGGTATCCACAGAATAATGCTTCGGCAACAGCAATCTCGGATAATGGCCGTTGGGTAGTAGGTGGTTTTGATCATCAGGGTATGATCATCGACCTTAATACCGATGAGGTGGTTATGGCTGAGAACTTTGAGATCTCGGATGTATCAGATGAAGGTGTTGGCGTTGGTGCTTACTATGGCGACTCTATGGATGGTGAGGCTGCCATTTGGAATAATGGTGTTGTATCTAAGATCGACCTCTCGGAGCTTACCACATCTAACATGAGCAGCCTTATGAGCATCACTCCTGATGGTGAGTACATGGTCGGCTGGTGGTGGGAGTACGACGCTAACAGCTACTACTATATGACTTATGGTCAGTGCGTACCATTCTGCTACGACGCTATCAAGGATCGTGTAACAGTTCCTACTATGGGTACAATACCTTATGAGGTTGTTGCCCTATCTCTATGTGGCGTTGCTCCAGATCGCAGTATTATTGGATATTTGCAGGCTACAGGCCCATCTACCGTAGTTTTGTGGGAGGATGAGTACTCTGAGTTCACAACCCTCAAGTATGAGTATGATGCTGAGTATAACCCAGTGCTATCGTTTGGAGATGGTCAGAGCCGTTTCTCGCCAAGTGGCAACTATGTATGCGGTATTGCTAAGACTTTCGAGTTTGGCGAGGCTCAGCAGCCTGCTGTCTACGATCGCGAGGCAGATGAGCTTATCGTAATGACTGGTCAGGGCTCAGCAACATGTGTTACCAACGATGGTATAGCATTCCTTAACGATGTCCCTTACTATCTCGGAACAACATCTTATGTAGTTGATCTTAAGGGCGATATCGAGAAGCAGACCCCTCTCTACGACTGGTTGCTCGATGTTCACGGCATCGATCTATATAACTATATTCAGGAGGGTATTATCACTGTTGGTGCTTCGGCTGATGGTCGCAAGTTGCTCGGCATCACCAACACTATGTCTGGTTGGATGTGCTATGTCATCGACCTCGATGGCGAGCCAATGCCTGAGCTTTAATTAGGTTAATATACCTTTCCCCCATTGTTTAACCAAAACTTATGAATATGAAACGCACGATTATTGATCTTTTTGAGGAGTCGGTATCAAAGTATGGTGCCAAGGATTTCCTTCTCGAGAAGCACAACGGACGTTTTGAGCCCACATCTTACAGTACAACCAAGGCCGAAGCACTCAGAACGGGTGCCGGCCTTGCTTCGTTGGGTATCGAACGTAACGACCGCATCTCAATCCTTGCTGAAGGATGCAACAACTGGATTATCTCTGAGCTTGGATTGCTTTATGCTGGTGCTATTAGTGTGCCACTCTCAATCAAGCTTGAGGAGTCTAACGACCTGTTGTTCCGTCTGCGTCATGCCGACGTAAAGCTTATCTTCGTGTCGAAGAATCAGCTGCCTAAGGTGCGTCGTATCGTGTCGGAGCTTAGCGACCTAAAGCACGTTGTTGTTTGGGGTGTGCCAAAAGAGGAGCTTCTCGACGGCGAGATAACTCTCGACGAGCTTAAGGCGCGTGGTGATGAGTACTTTGCTGAGCACGAGGCAGAGTTTATGGCTATTGGCGCAGATCTTAAGAACGATGATATTGCTACGATAACCTATACCTCGGGTACTACGGCAGATCCTAAGGGCGTTGTGCTCACTCACCGTAACTATACGGCAAATGTCGAGCAGGCACTCTCGGTGATGTCTATTCCTTCGACTTGGCGTACTCTTATCATCTTGCCTCTCGACCACTGCTTTGCTCATGTTGTGGGCTTCTACATCATGATCGCTTGCGGTGCTTCGGTGGCAACTACTGAGGTGGGTCGTACGCCTATGGAGACGCTCAAGAACATCCCTATCAACATTAAGGAGGTGCGTCCTCACTTCTTGCTCTCGGTGCCAGCCCTTGCCAAGAACTTCCGCAAGAGCATCGAGACCACAATTCGCAAAAAGGGTAAGACCACTGAGCGACTATTCAAGTTTGCACTTAAGACCTCGTATGCTTATCAGGCAGATGGCTATACCAAGGGTCATGGAATGCGCTGGATGTTGAAGCCTCTAGTGGCACTCTTCGATAAGATCATCTACTCGAAGGTGCGCGAGGCATTTGGTGGCGATTTGCAGTTCTTCGTGGGTGGTGGTGCGCTGCTCGATAGCGAGCTTCAGCGATTCTTCTACGCCATAGGTATTCCTATGTTCCAGGGTTATGGTCTTTCGGAGGCTACGCCTGTGATCTCGACAAATGCACCATCGAAGGGTAACCACCGTTTCGGCTCATCGGGTCGCCTAGTAAGCCCTCTTGAGATCAAGATCCTCGACGATGAGGGTCGCGAGTTGCCTCGTGGCGAGAAGGGTGAGATCGTCATCAAGGGCGAGAATGTGATGGCTGGCTACTGGAAGAACCCCGAGTCTACGGCTGATACCGTACGTGACGGATGGCTCTATACTGGCGATATGGGTTATATGGGTAAGGATAACTTCCTCTACGTATTGGGTCGTTTCAAAAGTCTTCTAATTTCGTCAGATGGCGAGAAGTATAGCCCCGAGGGTATGGAGGAGGCGATGGTCGATAAGTCGCCATTCATCGATCAGATCATGATCTACAACAACCAGAATCCATATACCATTGCCCTTGTCGTTGGCTCTAAGGAGAACCTTAACCGCGAGCTCGATGCGCGTGGCATTAAGGGCGATGCGCGTGCTAAGGAGGCGGCACAGATTATCGCAGCCGAGGTTGCTAAGTATCGTTCGGGTGGTGCTTATGCCGATGAGTTCCCTGATCGTTGGGTGCCAGCTGTGGTAGCTCTTGCCGATGAGGCATTCACCGAGCAGAATGGTCTTGTGAACAGCACCATGAAGGTTGTCCGCAACAAGGTTGAGAAGCACTTTGCTGATGCCATTGCTCATGCATATACTGCTGAGGGCAAGGCGATTGACAATGAGCGTAATCTTAATTCTATAGCTAAACTCATAGGATAATTTGTTGTGATAAGGGGTCGATTGCGGCCCCTAACAAAAAATGCCACCAATGGGACGTACCTCCAAGTACTACCCATCGGTGGCATTTTTGCCGAGTGTTGTATCTATAACCTTCTATCAAGAAATTTCCAAGACAAGAGGTCGTCTGCGGACGTTAGGGAGATCAAGGAGATTAGGGAGTTTAAGGAGGGCGCAGACAGACTTCCCAAACGTCATTAACTTCCTTAAGTTCCTTAAATTCCCGAACAAAAAAAGCTATGGGTATGGCTAAAAAGTAGATTAGTCAACCTTGTTTGTTATCTCTTGTGGTGGGGTAGAGAGCTAATTTGTCGTAGGTTACGACTAGAAATCTAATCTATGTTCTCTTTTCTTAGATCTATATGAGAAAATTTTGAAAACTTTTTTTGTTTCTAAAGTTTTTTACATATCTTTGCCCCCGATTTATATTAGCATAATAGTGCTTTAAAATTGGAGTTAAAGATGTCTCAGAAGCAAGCAATAATTGAACACGCTGCCATGATGTTTATCAATCATGGCATTAAGGCTGTGCGCATGGATGATATAGCGCGTGAGCTGGGCATATCGAAGCGAACCCTATACGAGATATTTAACGACAAGGAGGAACTTCTATATCTGAGTATCCGCCACTATACGTTGCTGTGTCGTGAGCGTCGTCTGGAGAGTATTGCCGCCATCGACAATGTCTTGGAGGTGATGATCTACAACCTGCGCGAGATGATTATTAATGCGCCTACAGTCAGCCGTCTAAGGCGTAATCTGAAGCGTTTCTATCCCAAGGTATATGACCGACTTGAGGCGGATGCCCAAAGCGGGTCGGCTGACGATATTAGAGGGTGGATTCGTGATTGTGTCTGTCAAGGCTACTTCACCTCAACATCAGACTGCGACTTTGTGGTGCGTGTAATTCGAGATAGCGTTCAGGGTATCATGATTTACGATCGCGACCAGATGCAGGACTCGATGAAGATGATCTCGCTTATGTCCTACTCGCTCGTCATATTTATCAGAGGTTTGTGTACGGTGCGTGGAATTGAGATTATTGACTCATGTTTTGATCGATATTTCGGCAATATTCCATCGCCAGATACGTTGGGTGGAGAGTAGCCGTTATTGAGTGTGATACTCCGTGCTGAAATGGTGTAGCAGTTGCAAATAATAAACAATAAAACAAAATAGAAGATGAAAAGATTTTTAGTGATGATCGTCATGGGTTGCCTGTCGCTAGGTGTGGCAGAGGCTCAGGTCTCTCTAACGCTCGATCAGGCGATAGAGATTGCCCTCAGCGACAACCCTACAATCAAGGTTGCAGACCTTGAGATTGAGCGTTACGACTATGTGAAGAAGCAGACCGTAGCATCGCTCTATCCAAAACTCGATGTCTCAGGACAGTATGCCTTGGCACTACGTCGTCAGGAGATGGCAGAGGGTCTTTCGTTTGGCGGTAAGAACACCTTTAACGCTACGGCAAACCTCTCGTTGCCACTCTTCGTACCTTCGGTCTATCGCCAGATGAAGCTCAACGAGACGCAGATGGCTCTTGCCGTTGAGAGTGCTCGTGCTAGCCGCATCGACTTGGTGGCTGCTGTGCGTGCCTCGTACTACAATGTGCTTCTTGCCGAGCAATCTATGAAGGTGCTTGAGGAGGCGATTGCCACTACGCAGCGTGTGGTAGAGAATACCAAGGAGCTCTACGAGAATGGTTTGGCGGCTGAGTACGACTACCTAACAGCCGAGGTGCAGCTCAGCAACCTTAAGCCTCAGGTGCTTCAGGCTCAGAAGGGTATCGAGCTTACAAAGCTTCAGCTTAAGATGTATCTATCGATCCCTGAGGATACAGAGATCATCGTTATTGGCTCGCTCAACGACTTCCGCGATCAGGTGCTCTTCGAGGGTGAGTATGAGGTGGACCTTGCCGAGAATACAACACTTAAGAACCTCGACCTACAGCGCGAGTTGCTCGACCATCAGGAGAAGCTTATCCAGACAACACGCATGCCTACCATCGCAGCCTTTGGTCAGATCTCGTATATCGGTCAGGAGCGTGTCGACCTAAGTGCTCTTATGGGTGGTGGTATGGCTGGTGGTGCTGGTGCTGGCGCAGGTGCAGGTGCTCCAAAGGAGCAGTCTAAGTTCTGGTGGCAGTATCCTATCAACCTCGGTGCTCAGATCTCTATCCCTATCTTCGCGGGCTTCAGCAAGACAAACCAGATTCGCGCTATCCGCAACCAGCGCACTCAGCTCGATATTCAGCGCGACTATGCTGAGCGCGGTGTAATGCTTCAGGTGCAGGCATCGGTTAACAACCTGCTCACGGCGCGCGAGACAATGCTCGCCAACGAGCTTACGGTGAAGCAGGCGCAGAAGGCCTACGATATTTCATACTCGCGCTATAATGCTGGTGCAGGTACAATCCTCGAGCTTAACAGCTCACAGCTAACACTTACGCAGGCGCAGCTCAACTACTCACAGTCTATCTACGACTACCTATCGGCACATGCTGAGTACCAGAAGGCCTTGGGTATCGACTTTGGTCAGGCTGCTGAGAGCGAGCAGGAGTAGTTTACAACGTTTAGGAAAAAATAAGAAAAACAATATAACAATGAAGAAGAGTTTAATGATGCTTATCGTGGCTGCACTGCTTGTGGGCTGCGTATCGAAGAGTGCCGAGAACAAGGAGCAGGAGGCAGTGGCTGCTGAGCCTGTTGAGAAGTCGGTATTGGTGAAGACTGCTGTGGCTAACACTCAGGTAATCGAGGTTATGGAGACCTATACATCTGAGATCAAGCCATACAAGCAGAATGATATTACTCCCGCAGTTGCTGGACTACACATCTCACAGATTAAGGTTGATGTGGGTGATCATGTGCGTAAGGGTCAGGTGCTTGTGGTTATGGACCAGACAACACTTAAGCAGCAGGAGCTTAACCTCGCAACTCTTGAGGATAACTACAACCGTATGAAGCCTGTGCATGAGGCGGGTGGTGTTTCGGACCAGCAGATTACTCAGTTTGAGAATCAGCTTAACCTCCAGCGCGAGGTTGTTGAGAATCTTCGCAAGAACTCTACACTCCTCTCTCCTATTTCGGGTGTTGTTACAGCGCGTAACTTCGAGGCGGGCGACCTCTTCGCTCAGATGCCTATCCTCCACATCATGCAGATCAACCAGCTTAAGGTTATGGCAAATGTGTCGGAGCAGTACTACACTGGCGTAAAGGTGGGTGATAAGGTCTCTATCGAGGTTGACATCTTCCCTGGCGAGCAGTTCGAGGGTCGTGTGTCGCGCATCAACCCAGCGTTGGATGCAGCAACACGTACCTTTGGCGTTGAGATCACCATCCCTAATAGCAATGAGCGTCTTCGTCCAGGTATGTATGCACGTGCAACATTCCAGATGGGTGAGCGCGAGAATGTCATGATCCCTGATCAGGCTCTTCAGAAGCAGGCTGGCTCTTCGGAGCGTTTCGTATATGTCATCAAGGATGGCGTAGCCGAGTATCGCTTTGTGAAGGATGGTCGCCGTGTAGGTGATATGATCGAGATCCTTGAGGGTCTTGAGCCAGGCGAGGAGGTTGCCACAACATCGTTCACTCGTCTTATGAGTGGTCAGAAGGTTGAGGTTAAGAATGAGTAGTTGCACCATATTAGCAGTGCTACTCAAAGTCTAAATGTGTAACATGATAAATTACCTTTAGGGATGAAAATTTACGAAACCGCGGTGCGAAAACCGATCTCGGTTGCACTTATATTCATTGGCGTCATCGTCTTTGGTCTCTACTCTCTGAAGAACCTTGGCGTTGACCACTATCCCGATATCGAGGTGCCATACATCAGTGTTATTACGATGTATCCTGGCGGTAATGCCGAAGATATCGAGACCAATATCACCCGAATACTTGAGGATCAGCTCAACTCGGTGGACAACCTCGATAAGATCACCTCAAAGTCGTCGGATAATGTATCTATTGTGTCGCTTGAGTTTGAGTACGGATGTGACCTTACGGAGGCGGCAAACGACGTTCGTGATGTGGTGAGCCGCACACAGTCACTCCTACCAGACGAGGTAGAGTATCCTACCGTCATGAAGTTCTCATCTTCGATGATGCCTATCATGATGCTATCGGTAACTGCTGATGAGAGCTATGCTGCGCTTGCTAAGATTCTCGACGACAAGATGGTCAACGAGCTAAACCGTGTAAATGGTATCGGTTCGGTGGCTGTCATCGGTGCTCGTGAGCGTGAGGTGCAGATCAATGTTGATCCTAAGAAGTTGGAGGCCTACGGTCTTACCGTTGAGTCGCTAGGTCAGATCATCGCATCGGAGAATATCAATATTCCTGCTGGTAGTCTCGACCTAGGTACTCAGACCTTCAACCTTAAGACCGACCTCGAGTTTGATGATAGCCGTGAGCTACTCGACATCGTGATCTCGAATGCTGGTGGTCGTACCGTGATGCTTCGCGATGTTGCGGAGATTGTCGATACGTTGGAGGAGGCTACCATGGATGAGCGTATCAATGGTCGTCGTGGTGTGCGTATCATGATTCAGAAGCAGACAGGCTCAAATACTGTTGAGATCATCGAGGAGGTGCAGCGTCGTTTGGAGGATATCATCCCTACACTCCCTTCTGACTGTAAGGTTGAGACAATCTTTGAGTCGTCGCGTGAGATTAAGGATGCTATCAACTCGTTGGCAGAGACCATCATGTATGCCTTTATCTTCGTTATCCTCGTGGTAATGATCTTCTTGGGTCGTTGGAGAGCTACGTTTATCATCTGTCTTACAATCCCAATCTCGTTGATCTGTGCCTTTATCTACCTCTTTGCCACAGGATCGACACTTAACATCATCTCGCTCTCGGCGCTCTCGATCGCTATCGGTATGGTTGTGGATGATGCTATCGTTGTGCTTGAGAATATCACCACACACATCGAGCGAGGATCTAATCCTAAGGAGGCGGCTATCTATGCTACCAACGAGGTGTGGTTGTCTGTAATTGCCACCACGCTGGTTGTCGTTGCCGTGTTTATGCCATTGACAATGATCCCTGGTATGGCTGGTGTGATGTTCAAGGAGTTGGGTTGGATTGTGACCATCGTAGTATGTGTATCTACCACTGCTGCGATCACGCTAACACCTATGCTCTCGGCATACATGCTTAAGATCGAGGGTGGTGAGCATACATACAAGGGTATCGGTATATTGTATAAGCCTATCGATAAGTTCTTGCAGTGGCTCGATAGCATTTATGAGAAGGCTCTTCGCTTCGTGGTGCGTTGGAGAAAGACTACTATCGGTGTGCTTATGCTCTTCTTCTTATTCTCGTTGTCGCTTCTTCAGCAGGTGCCTACCGAGTTCTTCCCACCTGTGGATAATGCTCGTCTTACTATGTCGGTTAAGTTGGAGCAGAACACCCATGTGGATGAGACTGTGAAGGTGGCACGCCAGATCGATAATATCATCGCAGAGAAGTATCCTTATATCTACTTGGTATCTACTTCGGCTGGTGCTAACTCATCGCAGAATGCCTTTGCAGCAATGCAGACCACAGGCTCACATATCATCAACTATAACGTGCGTATGCCACGTCTTTCAGATATGGAGCGTCCTACAATCTTTGAGATTGCCGATGGCCTACGTCGTGAGCTTGCAGCCATCCCTGAGATCCGCGAGTTTACCGTAACACCTGGTGGTGGCGGTGGTCCTGGCGGCGGTGGTGCAAGTACCGTTGAGATCAAGGTCTTTGGCCATAATATGGATGATGCGATGGCTACTGCTAAGGAGCTTCAGACAAAGATGGCTTCGCTTAGCACAATGCGTGATGCTCAGCTCTCGCGTGAGGATCTTCAGCCAGAGTTCAACGTGCAGTTCGACCGCGATAAGCTATCTTATTATGGTCTTAACGCAGCTACTGTGGCTCAGTTCATCCGTAACCGCATCTACGGTTTCGAGTGCTCGAAGTATCGTGAGGATGGTGATGAGTACGACATCGTTGTTCGCTATGCAGAGCAGTATCGTGAGTCGATCGAGGATGTTGAGAATATTACGCTCTACACACCTCAGGGTCGCGCTATCAAGCTCAAGGAGGTGGCTCGCATTGTTGAGGACTTTGCATCTCCTGAGATCGAGCGTGAGAACCGTCAGCGTGTGGTAACCGTATCAGGCTCTGTGGGTGCTGGTGTGGCACTTGGTGAGGCTGTGGCTGAGGTAAATGCGATGTTGGAAGATTATGAGGTGCCAGCAGGCTTGGATCTTGAGCTTGGTGGTTCTATCGAGGATCAGGGTGAGGCATTTAGCGATATCGGTATGTTGCTTATCCTTATCATCATCCTTGTATACATCGTGATGGCTACACAGTTTGAGTCGTTGGCTTATCCATTTATCATCATGTTTACCATCCCATTTGCTATGTCGGGTGTATTCATCGCTCTCTGGATATCGTCAACACCATTGTCGCTCATTGCGCTTATTGGTGCTATCATGCTGGTGGGTATCGTAACTAAGAACGGTATCGTGATGGTGGACTACATGAACCTTCTTGTTGAGCGAGGATCAAACGTTGCTGATGCGGTAATCGCTGGTGGTAAGAGCCGTCTACGTCCTGTGCTTATGACCTCTCTTACAACAATCCTCGGTATGGTGCCTATGGCTATGGGTATCGGTGAGGGTTCTGAGACATGGCAGCCTATGGGTATCGCCGTTGTAGGTGGTTTGCTCGTATCTACATTCTTGACGCTCTTCATCGTCCCAGCACTCTATGCCATGATGGAGGGTCGCAAGGAGCGTAAGGCAGCTCGCAAGGCTGCACGTCAGAAGGAGGTTGAGGCATTCATCCGCCGTAAGAAGCTCGAGGCAAATAACTAATAATTTGGGATTTTAGATCTATGAAAGCTATATTTATATCATATAATCAGGCACTTACCGATCGTATTAATAAAATGTTGGACGATAACGGAGTGCGCGGTTTTACGCGCTGGGGACTCACCGAGGGTCGTGGTAGCTTTAATGGCGAGCCTCACTACGGTACTCACGCGTGGCCATCGATGAACTCTTCGGTGTTGGCCATCGTTGAGGATCATCAGATCCCTGTGCTGCTCGACGCATTGCGCGAGATCGACTCGGTGACCGAGCAGCAGGGTTCACGTGCCTTTGTTTGGGATATCACTGCGATGATGTAATTGATAATCCTATTTAACCTAAAATGGAAGAGAGCGACTAAATTTTGGTCGCTCTCTTCTTTAGTTACGTACGATGGTCAGACGCTCCCATATTGGGCGTGGAATAAGTCGCCATAGGAGAACAAGGAGCTTGAAACGCCAATCGAAGATGATGATACGATGTTTGCGGCGCAACCCCCTGAGAATACAGCGCGCAGCCTTCTCGACGCTCATAAGCATCGGATAGTGTTTCTCGGGGTTTAGTATCTCGGTAGCCACGAAGCCGGGGCGGATGTCACTAAATATGGCGGGGATATGCTCCATGCGCACATGTTGTGATAGTGCCGTAAGATAGCAGCTCTGCATGCTCTTTGTTGCCGAGTAGGCAGGTGCCGAGCCTAGCCCCTTGGTGCCGGCTACTGAGCTTATCACACCAATGTGAGCCTTATGCTGAGGGGTATATCTAGCATCTCTCTTCACGTAGTTGAGAAAGTGGTCGACGATGCGCACCATGCCTAGCGAATTGGTTAACACCGTGTTGCACTCGATACCCTCGTCGAGTGTGGGGTTCTGCTTACCGATGCCTGCGGCGTAGAGTAGTAGGTCGGGAGCTCCAAGTTCCGCGATAAGCGCGTCGAGAGCCTGTGTTGCGTTCTCGTGCGTGACATCCATCTCGGCGATAAATAGACGATCCTTGCCTAGCTCCGTGGCTAGCTGTTCTAGTCTGTCGCGACGACGACCTGCGATGCCTAGTATCACGCCATGGCGCGATAAATGGCGAGCTACCTCACGACCGATGCCGGAGGTAGCCCCAATGATTATTGCTCGATATACGTTTGACATAGAGAGTGTTGTTGTTGTTACTCGAGGAGGGCATCAAGCCTCTTGTAGATGCTTGTGCGTAGATCTCGAAGCTCTGCGATGCGACTACGATTCTTGCGCTTTATGAAGCGGCATGAGCCGATAAACTTGTAGAATAGGCGCATGTAGTTCCACGCAAGGATAAACATTAGTGGGAAGGCAACAAAGTAGCCTAGTGCCCACCAGAAGTCCACAAATACCCATAGAAGAATAATGGGGAGTATCAGACATAGTGGCATGGTCACAAGTGCGCTCACCGCAACATTGAACGAGCTGACGAACATCTGATCCTTGATGAGCTTGCGGATGAAGATCTTCGGTATGAGGAACATCAAGCAAGTCGGGATAATCGATATGATGTATAGCGGTAGAAGCGTGATTAGTCCCAAGCCGCGTAATATAGCTGCCTCAGCACCAGGATTGTGGTTGAAGAGCCAGTCGCGAATACCCAACTCTTTGAGTCCTAGGGCATAACGCTTCGTGTCATCATATATTCGCTCCATCTCCTCGGGATGCTCCTCGGCTGCCCTCTGCATCTTGTCGACAAACTGCTGGTCGGCAATCAGGCGCGATGGGAGGTAGTTGGGCTTAAAGCCGTGTTCACGAGCATACATCGTGCCATAGCCTGTCTCGCGTAGAAAGTCTATCTGGTCGTAGTGCTCGAGGTCCTCGACATGGAGCATCATAGCCTGAATCTTGCTGCGTATCATCTGGTTGAGCTCAACCATAACCTCGCGAGGTGACTCCTGATAGCGTTTGTAGTAGGGCTTCAGCGATACCGGCTTGTCGAACTTGATGAGCATGTCGGTACGGGCATGGAAGTAGTTCGAATAGTGGTTGCACGAGGGTAGGACCATTACGTCCTGCTCGAAGTTCATCTTCTCGGCAGCCTCAAAGGCTATGCGCAGGTATCCTAGTTTGAAGGTGCCTAGCCAACGCTTGTCCTGATGGTCTGCCTCGGGGTAGAGCATCAGTGTCTCGCCATCGGTAAGTGCTTGACCTGCAGCATCCATTGTCGAGCGATTCTTGTTGATAGCACCAAAGCCCTCGTGGCTCATGCGGTAGGCGGGGAGGAGTCCCATTGCTCGCAGAGCCTTGTTAAAGATTGGGTTTTTGAAGACGTTGGCACGAGCAATAAAGTTCATGCGTCGATCGGTTAGTTGCAAGCAGACGCACAAGGGGTCGTTAAGACAGTTTTGGTGGTTCGATACAACTATACATGGTGTGCCATCGGCTGGCACATTCTCTAGACCAATGATATGCTCCTTGCGGAAGTATAGACCCGAGTTTACATATTGCAGGTATAGGCGAAATGCCTTTAGAAATAGAGAGTGATCTCGTGGTGTTCGTTTTAATTTCATGGGACAACTTTATCTATTTATGTTTCAAAGATACTAAATTTATCTATAATGCCATAAAATTGCTGACCCTTTTTTAACATTTGTTGCATATTGCATTGATATACAATCTATTATGTATGTTCTGAATTTATATAATTTTGGAGTAAAACTCCTATTTGGTAGGATGCAGTTGTAAAATAGATTGTTGAGGTGTATCTAGCAATTGAAAAATTATCTATCTTTGATGTGAAAATGTGAAAGATCATGCGACGACGATACCTATTCTTCGATATTGATGGAACGCTCAAGGCGGGCGGATATGATAATGCCTATATCCCCGAGTCAACATGCCGTGCCATAGAGATGCTTCGTGCTAATGGTCACTTTCTCGCCATTGCCACGGGTCGCTCTGAGGCGATGGCTCGTCACTATATGCGTGAGCTGGGCTTCGAGAATATGGTGAGCGATGGCGGCTATGGGCTTACGATAGAGGGTAGGCTCGTTGGCATTGAGCCTCTCGATCGCGAACTTGTCGTGCAGCTTATTGCCGAGTGTCAGAAGCTCGATATGCCATGGGCACTTCAGATAGATAACTCCGATACTCGCGTTGCTTCGGATGAGCGATTTGAGGAGTTTACACACGATGTTTACATGAAGACTAGGGTTGTGCCGGGGCTTGACGTTAAGGCGTGCGACACCATATACAAGGCCTATGTAGCCTGTTTGTCGCCCGACGAGAGGCGTCTAAAGAGCCTAGAGGGGTTGCCCTGGTGTCGTTTTTGGGACGAATATATCTTTGTTGAGCCAGCCGACAAGGGGCATGGCGTGCGCCGAGTGCTTGACCATTTTGGTGCGCGCGAGGAGGATGCCATAGTCTTTGGCGATGGCATAAACGATCTCTCGATGTTCACTCAGAGGTGGACTAAGGTGGCGATGGGTAATGCCTGCGAGGAGCTTAAGGCGTGTGCCGATTATATTACCACCGATGTGGATAAGGATGGTATTTGGAATGCTTGTAAGGAGCTAAAACTAATATAAAGTATGATGGTGCGCACTCTTCGATACGTTGTGCTGTGTCTGCTACTTAGTGTGGCTACCCACACCTATGTGCAGGCACAGAGTGTCGATGAGCTGGACTATCTAAAGTTTAAGTATTACGAGGATGACGAAGATGAGTTGTGGTGGCTAGCTGAGGATGTTGATAGCATCATGCGCGAGCAACCGTCCTTGGACGAGAGCAGCCGTTACGATAGCTTCTATGAGCTACGCGGAGTGCAATTCTCAAGGCGTGGCGAGGAGTATCACGACCAGCGGTATATGCTCGGAGAGCTGAGTATCGACAACACCACATCGCGTCTTATGTCGCGTCTTGGCGTAGAGCGGCAGCGGAGTGCTCATATAGAGCGTTATATGCCTCATGCCTCGCCTAGGCGTGGTGTGTCGCAGCGTGTTAGAGCCGAGCTCCCTGGGCGCGGTTATCTTGCCTCATTAAGCTATAGTGGCAGCCATCAGCTATCGCAGCGAGGTGTTGTGCTTGACGATGATTGGCTGCTAAGATCCTATATCGGTGTTAATACGGGTCGTGACCTATATATTGATGGTGTGTCACGCAAGGCTCTCGACATGGCACTTAGTGCCGAGCGTAGCTGGATTAATAACTCTCTATTTGTCGCTATGCTCCTCCCTTGGTCGTCGAGTAGCGAGCGACAATATTCGGTCGAGGAGGCCTTTACGATACTAGATAATCCATATTATAATCCAGCTTGGGGTATGCATAATGGAGTGCCGCGCAGTAGTAGGCTTAAGCTGCTTGTGCGCCCCGAGATGTTGCTATCGTGGCAGAGAAGGCTGAGTGCTTGGACTCAGATGAGTCTGTCGCTTAGAGCCGCATACGATCGCACAGAGCGCAGCTCGCTGGCATGGTTTGATACGCATACACCCATGCCCGACAACTATCGCAAGTTGCCATCCTTCTTCTCTGATGCAGAGTATGGTGCGGTTTACGACGTGTGGAGCAATAATGTACTGAACTACACGCAGATAGATTGGGATAGGCTCTATCGTACGAATGCCTTACAGCAAGATGGGCATGCGGCGTTTATCCTCGAAAATAGGGTTTATAGCTCTCTAATCGGAGGCCTCAACCTTAAGTTTAGCTCTCAGCTTCGAGGTGTTGATCTGGATTATGGGCTTATATCAGATGTTAAATCGGAGCGTAGGTTTAAGCTAGCAAAGGATATGCTCGGTGCAGACCATATTCTCGACGTTGACTACTTTATCAAGGATGATGCTACACAGGGTGTTAACTATCGAAATAATCTGCGCGATGACGACTTTGTGGTGCGTGAAGGCGATCGGTTTGGCTATGATTATCGCCTCACTACGTTTAGAACGCTCCTCTTTGCCCGTGCGCGCTGGTCGTTAGATGATATGCAGTTCGAGCTTGGGGCATCGTTGGGTAGAGTGCTAGCGCGTCGATATGGCTACTACGAGAAGGAGTTGTTTGCCTCCGTAAGGTCGTATGGTGCTTCGCGCAACATCTTGCTAACACCCGCCTCTCTCGATGCTCGCTGGAGCTATAGGGTTAATAATCACAGCTTTAATGCGATGTTAGAGGTGTGTGGCGATGTGCCACAGACTGATGCTATGTTTCTTCAGGCGGACTACAACAACCGCATCGTCGAGCAGCTGGGTAATGCCACTATCGTTCGTGCGCAAGTCGGATATGGCTTTGCAACACAGCGTCTTAGGTTAGATGCCTCACTATTTGTTCTACATCGCAGTCGCGAATGCGATGTTGTTCACTACTACGATGACATTGCCTCGGAGTATGTCGATGCCGTTATCCGCAATATCGAGCGTACGGGCTTTGGTGTCGAGCTCGATGGATCGGTTAGCTGGACTGGCTACCTAAGCTCCCGTTTCTCTCTTTCGGCAGCCCGCTATGGATATAGCGACGATGCAGAGGTCTTGACCTATGCCGATGATGATAACCTCCTTATAGCCACCTCCAAAGCATTGATGCGTGGGTGTCGCGCTCCCGGAGCTCAGCTTGCCTCGTATGCCGATATAAGGTTTTATCGCTCGGGGTGGGGTGCTGTGCTCTCGGCACGCTACTGGGGCGGAAGATATGTTGAGCCGTCGTATATTCGTCGTACAGAGCGTTTTATAGACTATGCGCACTCGCCCGAGGAGCGTAGTGCGTTGCTTAGCCAGCAGAGGCTTGACGATGCTCTGATGCTTGGTGTGAGTGTCAGCAAGAGTCTGCGCTTGGGTGGTGGTTGCCGCCTCAACATCTCTCTGGGGGTGGATAATATCTTGGCGAGCAAGATCGTCTATGGCGGTTATGAGCAGAACCGCGTGAGGCGTAGCGAGAGTGGCTACTATACGGCGATAACACCCTTTGCCGATAAGCTACGTTATGCTTACGGCAGGACATTTCGACTGCGAGCAACTCTTAGTTTTTAGCCTCGGGGCACTGGCGTAGCACTACTCGCGTACGTAGTGAGGCATCTCGGCAGGAATCTCAAGCGAGAACTCAACAAGACCAGCAACCTCGCCCGACTCGAACCATGGTGTCTGGTAGATAAGCTTGCGCAAACCACGCTTCTCGATGGTGTAGGCGTTGGTCTCAGCATTGGTCATCAGGCGACTGATGATCTCGCGGGAGCGTGCCGAGTGGCATGGTATCATCGATTTGCCACGAACATCGCCATTAACCTCTATCGAACGTTTATTCTGGTAGAGAACAACTCCATCAAGGTCTGCAACTGTGATTGCACAGCTCTTTAGATTGTCGCCCCAGGGGCAATGTAGGGTCTCAAAATTCATAAGTATAGGTTGTTTGTTAGTTAATTCTATAGGCGTTTCTTACACCCTTAATACGGCGTAGCGAGTGGAGCAACATATCGACAATGTTAGCCCCCGTAACCTCCACGATTAGTTGTGCTGAGGCGGAGCCATCGCCCTTAGGTAGGTAGTTGATGCCGCGCACCGAGAGCTTTAGCTCTTTGCTGGCTACATCCATTATTGTGGTGGCAAGACCCGGTATATCGGCAGCCGTGATGCCAATGGTTACGCGGAAAGCACCCTCGGCATCCTCTCTCCAGCGCGCCTCAAGCACGCGATAGGGGTAACGCTCGCGCATGCGTCGAGCATTGGGGCAGTCGTTACGGTGTATTGTGATGCCGGCATTTATGGTGATGAAGCCAAAGACGTTATCACCCTTGATGGGGTTGCAGCAGCGTCCAAACTTGTACTCTATGTTGTTTATCTTGTCGTCGATAACAAGTGCATCGTTGGAGCGTCGTGGCTCCACTGTACGCTCCTCGCGCAGGCGCGCCTTGCGCTCCTCAATCTCGGCGGCAGCCTGTCGTCGTTGCTCATCAGCCTCGCCCGAACGCCAGCGTATGAGCACATCCTTGATCTCCAGAAGATCGCGCTTCTCGTCGGCGATCATCATGTAGAGCTCGTTGCCACGACGTATCTTATAGTATTTACATAGGTAGGCAACGACCTCATCTATAGAGATCTCCATCTTCCAGTTTTTGAGTCGGCGCTCCAGCTCCTCACGACCTAAGCGAGCATGCTTCTGTTGCTCCTCGCGCAGATAGGCACGTATGCGTGCGCGGGCCTTAGAGGTGACACATAGCGCAAGCCAGTCAGCCTTAGGGGTCTGATCCTTGCGTGTTAGCACCTCGCAGATGTCGCCATTGTGTAGCTGCTCCTTGATGGGCACTACGCGGTTGCCAATCTTGCCACCAACGCATATCGCTCCAAGCGAGGTGTGAATGTCGAAAGCAAAGTCGAGGACGGTAGCTCCCTCGGGGAGCTTGCGAATATCGCCCGATGGGGTGAATACAAATATCTCTCCCGTGGCAGGCTTCGCTTCAAAGCGGTGGGCGATAGCCTCGGAGGTGGTATCTTCGAGTAGCTCGCGAAGGCGTCCTAGCCACTCCTCGGCACCCATGCCTCCCTGCTTGACACCCTTGTAACGCCAGTGGGCAGCAATACCACGCTCGGCAACCTCGTCCATGCGCTCGGTGCGTATCTGAACCTCCACCCAGCGACCACCATCGCCAAGAACTGTGGCGTGGAGCGACTCATAGCCATTCGACTTTGGGATTGAGATCCAGTCGCGCATGCGTTCTGTGTTGGGCATGTAGAGGCTGGTGACATGAGAGTAGACAGTCCAGCATAGGGCCTTCTCGCGCTCAATGGGGCAGTCGATGATGATGCGAAGGGCAAAGATGTCGTAGACACCCTTAAAGCCTACGCGCTGTTTGCGCATCTTCTGAAATATCGAGAAGACCGACTTGGTGCGGCTCTTTATGTGGTACTTGATGCCGTCGCGGTCGAGAAGCTCGCGTATAGGCTCAAGGAACTTCTCGATAAAGGCGATACGCTCTGCCTCGCTCTCCTTAAGTTCCTGAACAATATTGTGATATGCCTCTGGCTCGAGGTGTTTTAGTGAGAGATCTTCAAGCTCGCTCTTGATGCTGTATAGACCCAGTTTGTGGGCTATCTGGGCATATAAGTTTAGGCTCTCCCAACTCTTTGTGCGGCGTTTCTTCTCGGGGAATATCTCGAGCGAACGCATCACCTCAAGACGGTCGGCAAGCTTGATAAGTATGACGCGAGGATCTTCCGAGTAGGAGACAATCATGTCGCGGAAGTCGGAGGCCTGCTCCTTGGATGCCTTAAGCTTGATATCCGAGATCTTGCATAGCGCAATGGTGATGCCGAGTGTCTCCTCGCCAAAGTGTTCACGAATGTGCGTGGTGAGCAACTCCATCTCGGGGTCTTTGCGCTGTATGGCTATGCGTACAACATCGTGGATGATGGCGGCAATCGTTGAGTTACGCCCCAAGCCAATCTCCTCGATGATGATACGTGCAACGGCAACGCCGTGGTCGAGTAGTGGCGATGAGTCGTAACGCTCGTGAGAGGCCAGGTGCTCGGCGGCAAAGAGCAATGCCTCGTCAACCATCTGCTGTGTGAGCTGCGAGAAGGTCTTTGCTACAATATCTCGAAGTGTGCTATATCGCTCTAAAACATTATTCATCGGTGTTGCTTAATTTTTGATTATGTGTGGTTTGCGCACAACTACAAGGTGGTCATGGCCTATTGAATAGAGCCTTTGGTCGTTGTCGCTAACCTCTTTTGTAAAATCGATGCGCTCAACCTCGAAGCCCGCTGCCGCTAGGCGCGAGTCGTAGTCGCGACCGTAGATGCGACGATGGTCATATTGACCAAATAGGCGAGTGCGCTCCTTGGGGTCAGTTATCGTGTCATCCTCAAATGTCGTTAAGCGTGAACGATCTTCGGGGACAAGGAGTATTCCCCAACCTCCGGGGCAAAGTATGCGGTATAGCTCGCTAAGTGCCTCATGATCATCCTCCACGTGCTCGAGAAGGTGGTTGCAGATGATGACATCTACCGTACTATCTGCCATAGGAATCTGTTGAACGTCGAAGTGTAGATCGGCAAGGGGCGACTCAAGGTCGGCAGTAATATAGTTGCTACTAGATCCGTAGAGGGCTCTAAAGTGGCGCATCAGCGATAGCTCGGGGGCTATGTGGAGTAGGCGAGGGCGCATCTCGAAAAGGTCGGTATGTCGCTCTAGCCATAGCCATATCATGCGATGACGCTCAAGCGATAGACACCTCGGACAGAGGGCATCTTCGCGCGAGAGAACATATCCGTAGGGCATGAAACGCCTATAACGCGCACCACATATAGGACAAAGGCGACCACGACCCTTGTAGAGAAGACCGACGATGGGCACAGCCCACGTGGCGACACGCTGCAAGAGGGGACGTGGAACGATGTTTAGGATCCAGCGAATGAGGTGTTTCATGACTCTGTGTCTGGATTTATAAGTCGCTCAACCTCCTTTTCGGTGCGAAGTAGTGTGGCTCGACACTCGTCAATAAGCTTTGTGGCGCGTGCTACACTCTTCGAGAGATCGTCAACGTTCATCTCTGCACTGCGCAGCTGGGCCACAATAGTCTCGATCTCGGCCATAGCCTCGCTATATGTCAATTTTTTAGTAGCCATTACTCTATAATTTTTGTTTGCTATCAATTGTTGCTTTTAGGCGGTAGTCGATAAGCTCTATATGAACGTTATCGCCAGGCCCGATATTGTTTGCGTCAACTCTCTTGCCATCGCTTGTGCGCACAATGGCAAAGCCTCGGCTAAGGATTCTCTTGGGGTCGTAGCTCTCGATAAGTGAGTTAAGTGCCGAGAGGCGTTGCTGCTCGAGAGTAATTATGCGTCGTGCCCCATTCGATATAGCCTCGTCAAGAGTGTCTAGTCGGTGTTGTAAGCCGCTGAGTAGCACTATGGAAGATCGCGCAATATCACTATTGAGGCGTTCAATAAGTAGATGCTCCTTGGCGATCTGTCTAGTGACGCTGTCGCGAAGCCTTAGGGCATACTCCTCAAGTGTGCCAAGCTCCATGTCGGCAAGCTCGACGAGTGTGGTAGCCACCGCTGTGGGGGTCTTGCAGGAGGTGTGTGCAACCATATCTACCACGGAGGTATCCTTGTCGTGACCTATACCCGCAAAGATGGGTAGTGGAAACTGTGCTACGTACGAGGCGATAAGGTAGGAGTCGAAGAGGGCAAGATCGCTTGTCGATCCTCCTCCTCGGATGAGTACTACGACATCAAACTCCACATCGCGCTCGGCAATGGCACATAGTGCATCAACGACGCTCTGTTCGGCATTGTTGCCCTGCATGAGCGACTCAAAAAGGGTGAGCTTAAAGCGGTATGGCGAGCGCGCCAGCTCCTCCCTAAAGTCACGGTAGCCAGCGGCGGTGGCACTCGACACAACGGCAATACGCAGTGTGGGGGTGTTCAGGCTTAACTCGTGGTTCATATCCCACACGCCGTCGCTCTTGAGTTGTTCAATGGTCTCACGACGACGACGCTCTACATCTCCGAGTGTGTAGCCAGCATCGATGTCGATGATCTGTAGCGAGAAGCCATATACCTCGTGATATGTTACCATGACACGTGCAAGGATGGCGATGCCTGAGCATAGCTCGCGACCCGTTGCAGCTCGAAACATGGTGTTAATAGTGGCAAATGCCGAACGCCAGATGACGGCTCGTGCCTCTGCCTGTGGAGCACCACTCGTCGCACCCTTCTCAACAAGGTTTAGGTAGCAGTGCCCCGAGCGATTAACCTTGAGCTCGGAGATCTCGGCACGCACCCATAGTGGCTCCTCAAAGCGACTCTCGAGCGTAAGACGCACCATGCGTTGTAGGTCGAGAAGCGTGAGGCTTGCCTCAGCCGTAGTCCTTATGTTTTCCCAGTGGCTCATCGCTCGGTTATAGAAGTATTACTCCACGCTCGACGGGCAGTGTGCCACCCTCGGGCAGAAGAAGATTAACTAGATGTGTGCTCTCTACAGCCTCGCCATTGCGCGTTGCAGGATGCCATAGCGGAGCTTCGCTAATGGCACGCTCAACACGTTTAAGAAATTGGCGCGAGGTGGCTTGAAGTACCTTGACAATCGAGGCACGACCGCTACTATCAACTCTTATGCGTAGTGATACGCGCTCGGGGTCCATCTTCTCGCCCCAACGCACGCTTTTGCTAAGGTAGGTCGTGAAGTTGTCGAAGCCGTTGTGGGAGAATGTAGCGGGAGAGTCGTAGCGCAGAGTGACGATGATGACGCCCTCGCACGCCTCCATGCCCCATCGCTCGATGCTCTCCTCATTGGCTGGAAGCACATCGATATGTTCGATATCCTCTTGCAGGATATGCTCAATGCTCTTCATGGGTGTGCCGTTCACCACGTACAACGGTCCTCGGGCACTAAGCGAAATAGTGCTGACAAGAAGAAGTATGGCAAGGGCTACGCGTCGCATCTCTAGAGCTTGAATTTATAGGATATGCCAAATATGTGGCGATGGTCGTTCTCCTGAAGATAACCCTTCAGGTCGCCCTTATTGCCTTTGTAATCAATATTATAGCCTCGGTCGTAGTCAAAATAGTAGAAGAAGTCGAGGCGGTTGTGTCTATCGATGCGGAGCTTGGCACCTACGCCTAGGCGATAGCGTGACACGAAACACTCCGTAGAGTATGGATCATCCTTGTAGTTGTGAACCACGCTAGGGGCGTTAAGCGTATTGTTGAGCTCGAACATCAGGTATGGTGTCCAGCGTGAGTGGCGGATCTTGTACTCTGCCTTAAGGCGCGAGCGAAGAACAACCTCGGGATTCATCTTCTCGAACCTATTTACCGAGTCGGTGCGGAAGGTTGTCTGCACCCTCTCGCGCAAGGATAGCTCAAATCTTCCGACCTTAAGCGACCCCTCTACATTTACATTTGCTCTGTGGCGAGGCTTCTCCCAGTAGCCAGGCTCATGGGTGTTGATGAGTATGTAGTCGGCACCCACGGTTAGATACTTTGAGGGCTCATAGCTTATGCCGATGCTTGTCTGCATGCGGTCCACGGTCTGAAAGTCGCTCTTTAGGCGCATCTCGATGCCAGCCTCAAGGTTGAGATCTTTGGCGATCTTACACTCAAAGCCTCCTTCAATTCGCCCGCGAAAGTCGTTGGTGTTTACGATGGTAGGTGTTAGCTCCTGTGCCGAGAGTGTCACGAAGCTTATGAGGAGGAGTGCGGATACTATTAACTTCTTCATAATCAGTTTTCTTTAGGCATTAAAGGCATTCTTCTCGTTGATCTTCATCGTAGGTTCGGTCATTGGCTGCTCGCCACGTTCAGGGGTGTAGTGCACCTTGATAAATGCAACATCGCGAAGGAAGTCGACGTTGCCGATGTCGACGCTCTTAACCTTATGCCCGAGTCGCTCCTCGAGGTCGGCGATAAGCTCCTTGCGACGCTCCGGGCGTATGAGCTCGATGCGCTCGTAGCAGACTAGACGTGTGGCTGTGCGTCCGCGCATGACAACACCCTCAAGTACTGCCAACACGGCTACGATAAGTAAGTTAGCTGCAAGCAGCTCGGCATACGACACCATGAGGTTGCTACCATTAATCACTGCCGTAGCGATAGTTAGGAAGAGGTAGGTCATCTCACGAATAGGGACCATCTCGGTGCGGTAGCGCATGATGCCAAAGATCATAAACAGCCCAAGACCTATGCTCACGTCGATGCCTACGCTCTTCATGAAGAAGAGCAGCAAAAAGACTGCCGTGGAGAAGAGTACAAAGGTGACAGCAAAGTCCTTGCGGTGGCTCTTGGGGTAGTAGAAGCAGCGCACGATGATAAAGCAGACAATCAGGTTGATGAAGAACTGAAGTCCGAGCTGTAGTAGTGAGGTGGTGTCGCAGAGTGGAATGCCGAGCATCGTAGCTCCAACCTCGCCATCGGTACCCATAAGGGCCGCAATATCTGCATCGTAAATATCGGGGTTAAGACCCTCGCCATCAAAAGTTGTCATAGTTATTTTCGGTTTAGTCGTTTGTTAATCTCTTGAAGTTTTTCCTTAAAGCGGTTGCGCTTAATATTCTCAACCGTGAGTGTTGTGCCAAGGCAGTATTTGCTCACCTTAAGTGGGGCGATGCGCATGTCGCGAAGCAGGAGTTTTGTTAGCGATGTGATGTTGCCATCCTGCTTTAGCTCGACGATTGCCATTTTGTCGATTGAGCTGCACCGTAGGCTGCGCATATCTTGGTATTGTAGCTCTAGGTCGATGGTTGTGCGCTCGGTGAGTGTGGGGTTTACAAGCGTGATGCGTGTAAAGTTTGTTGTGAGTGCTGGCGAGAGCTCTTCAAGGCTAAATCGAGAGTGCTTAGCTAGAAGTGCGCACGCTTCGGCACTTGAGCCGAAGTTGGAGAACTCAGCTGGCGTAATCTCCCGACGACGCTTCTTGGTGCGTCCGCGGTTGCTCTTGTCCTTGATCTCGAAGAAGGTGGTGTTGTTCTCGACGTAGGTGCGTGTGCGGAGCTTCTGTCGACACAACTTGCGATTGTGGTGTTGGCGAAACATCTCGCGTGTGGCGGTGTCGTAGTATAAGGTGCGGTAGCGGCAGGCGCGCACACCATCTATGATCTGCACGTAGTAGTTGTTGGCGGCAGCACGCTGGATGAGTTGTAGCACCTCGTCGTATGTGAGCACATACTTCGTGTCGATGCGATTCATTAGCTTGACACTACGCATCTCGTCGAGCGTAATTGTGGGCATCAGCTGCCACACCTCTAAGGAGTTAAGGGTGTCGTATGTCAAGCCATCAGTCATAACCTACTCGTAGATAAATTCAAATTGGCGATATGAGTTTAGTATTCCGTTTGCGCTATAGTTGAGTCGTCGTGTGCATACGCCGTTGGTATCGTACTCAAACTTGCGAACCTTCGAGGGTTTGTTTCGCTCGTTGTAGATGATCTCCTTCTCGAGTTGTCCGCGGCTATTGTAGAAGTATTCGGCACGCCATGTGAGGTGGCGACCATAGTCGCCCCACTCCGACTCCTCGACGAGCTGCCCCTTGCTGTTGTAAACCTCGATATGGTCGACCCACTTGTTCTTGCCATCGGGCGTAGTCTTCCACTCCTTGACCGTTAGACGCTTGCCTTGTGCCTTAGCCGCAGCAGCTCGATCAGGGTATTGTGCAAATGCCACCGTGGTGATCATCGTGGCAATGAGTGTGACTATTATGTGAAGACTCTTCATAGGTTTGCTGGTAACAAAAAACGACCAATCTTCGGTAAAGGAGAGGTCGTCTTTTGTTTGTGTATTCTATTGATTACTAAGCTATTTTGTGCCTACAACTCGCTCTCCTTAAGACGCTCAGCATTTTCGGCTACAATCAACTGATCGATGACATCCTGAATGTCACCATCCATAAATGCTGATAGGTTGTAGATGGTGTAGTTGATACGGTGATCGGTAATTCGTCCCTGTGGGTAGTTGTATGTACGGATCTTCGCCGAGCGGTCACCCGTCGACACCATTGTCTTACGCTTCGAGGCGATCTCGTCGAGATACTTCGAGTACTCGAGGTTGAAGACGCGAGTACGAAGCTCCTCGAATGCCTTGTCGAAGTTCTTGAGCTGTGACTTCTGATCCTGGCACTGCACGACGATTCCCGTAGGGATATGGGTAAGACGGATTGCCGAGTAGGTGGTATTTACAGACTGTCCACCAGGACCCGATGCACAGAATATATCCTTGCGGATGTCGTTCATCGAGATCTCGATATCGAACTCCTCAGCCTCGGGGAGTACTGCTACTGATGCTGCCGAGGTGTGAACACGACCCTGTGTCTCGGTCTGTGGCACGCGCTGTACGCGGTGTACGCCAGACTCATACTTCAGAGTGCCATAAACGCTCTGACCAGTAACCTTGAGCACAACCTCCTTATAGCCACCAGCTGCACCATCCGACGATGATGTGATCTCGTAACGCCAGCCCTTAGACTCGATATATTTGGTGTACATGCGTAGCAAGTCGCCAGCAAAGATTGCAGCCTCGTCGCCACCTGTACCACCACGGATCTCGACAATGGCGTTCTTCTCGTCCTGTGGATCCTTGGGGATGAGTAGGAGCTTAATCTCCTCCTCCATCTTCTCGATTGCGGGCTCAAGGGTTGCGATCTCCTCGCGAGCTATCTCGCGGAAGTCCTCATCCTTCTCGTTTGCAAAAACATCCTTTGCCTCGGCAAGGTTTGCTATCGCTGTGCGGAAACGCTCAGATGTCTCGATTATGGGCTCTAGCTCCTTGTACTCCTTGGTGAGCTGGATAAACTGTTTTACGTCAGCAATCACCTCTGGGTCAGTGAGCTTTTGACCTATCTCCTCATACTTAAGACGTAGACCGTCGAGGCGAATTAGTATTGAATTATCAGCCATAGTGCTACTTTATACTTCTTTGAATTATTATTTCCCGCGCAAATATAACGATTATTTTTGATTCTTAGCCTATCCGACTCCCTCTTTCTTTCTCTTTTCCTCCTCTTTGGCTGTAGAAGCGTTGGGTCAATGGAAGATTTACTTGACCTGTGCGTATAAATCATTGATGGTTAAATAGTTTGATTTGTTTCCAAAAATTATGGTAAAAATATTTAACAAAAAGTCTTGACAAACGCTTTTTGATGTTGTATATTTGCACTGTCAAACCGCTACAAAGTGATGGCGATACACCTTCACGAATTGTGGTTATGAACACCAGTTTTAAGAGTTGTGAACATGTGTAAAATATTATAAATAAGATATATACATTGTGTTATTAACTGATATTGACATTTATTCATCAGGTTATAAACACTCTTAGTTAGCTCGATATGTAGCTTGTTATAAAATTGATAGATTAGTTTAATACATTAAAATTAAAATATTTAATATTATGCAGTTTCTTGTAACCCCAAAGATGGGCTCTTCGTTCAGAGAACCTCTGCTCTACAGCTTTGCAACAGAAGATGCCGAGCCTCAAGATCTACTCGTAAAAATCTACGACTCTACGGCAGGGGAGGTTGTTGGCGAGAAGATGCTCTATCAGACTAGCGAGGCGACGATCGACATTGCTCCCTACCTAAGATCGCTCGTGCAGCCAACTATTAGTTTGTCATCATCGCATAGTATAACCCCTTCGCCAGTGTCGAAGATCGTATCGGTGTCGGCTAATGGCGTGATGTCGCCCCAGTGTCTGGTGCTTGGCGAGTCGTTCGATCTATCTCAGCCCAAAATGCTCACGACAAGGTTCGACGTAGATGGGGCTCAGGAGTCGCAAATGGTTGTTAAGCGTGGCGAGCCGATACTCTTCACACTATACGCTCCACAGCCGGTCGACATTCAGATTATTGCCTATGCGCCTATTGGATCACGTCGTTATAACATTACGTTTAGCGGTGAGCCTCAGATAGTTGATGTGATGATCTCTGCCAGACAATTGCCAGTTGTTGCTAGCCGCGTTGAGGTGAATATTTACAACTCTACGACGCTCTTTAGAAGGCTTAACTTTACGCTCAGCACTGTGCAAAGTTCAGGACCTACGCTTCTGTGGCGTAACTGGCTAGGGGGTATTGAGAGCTACACCTTTCCTCGTGAGCTCCGCCTTGCCGATCGTGTCGATATTGATCAGTATGCCACCTCGACAGAGCTTGTCGCAAAACTTCGCAATGCGCGACGCAGGGTGCGCCTATGTTCAGCATTCGAGTCGCCCGAGGAGCTGGAGCGCATCAAGGGTATTATCGCTGCAACGCATGTCTATGAGTTGAAGGGTGGAGAGCTTGTGCCCATAGAGTTGCTAACCCGCACAATAGAGTACGGCTCACACGGCGAGATTCGACAGGTGGTGCTAGAGATTGAAGAGGAGTGGAAAGGGGGTGAGCTATGATGACTCTTAAGATTGATGGCGTGGAGCTTCTGTTGCGTAGTGAGGATGTTGCGTTGCCGGGTTACGATGCTCGAAAACTGCACTCGATTGATGAGTGGCGTAGTGGCTCAGAGGTAGTAGTGGAGGTGGTGTCGACACCAACTAGTGATAGGGTGATGCGCCATGCCTTTGATATCCAGACTGCTGCTGGCTTCAATAGGCGGCTTCATCAAGCCTCGCTGATGTTGGATGGTGCTGAGCTCTTTGAGGGTCATGCTGTGCTTCTTGCCACCGAGCTGCGCGATGGTGTGCGCCACTATCGACTGCGCATCCGTTCGGGAGGTAGCGATTGGGCTGATCAGGTGGCAAATACCAGACTTAATGAGTCGGCTGTGGAGGTTGCGATGCAGATGGATCTTCTCGATATCGAGAGGTCGTGGGAGGACGATAAGGCTCTACGTTTTCTGCCCATTGTGCGTGATACCTATCCTGAGCCTAACGTGGCGGGGTTGTGGAGTGAACAACGTGTGCTTATGCCAAATGACTACCACCCCTTCCTAAGCCTTCGACACATCCTACAAGCGATAGCCTCGAGGGCGGGATATAAGATCTGTAGTAGGTGGCTCGATGGCGATCTCGCTGGGCGAGTGATGATAAGTGGAGCGTTCAAAAATAGGGATGGTAGACTTGCTGATCAGAGTATGGGTTTTAAGGCGTTCCGTACGTATGACAGCACTGCTACGGCAGATAGTAGCGGCTTTGTCTTTGCCTCGCAACCACCCTCGTCGCTAAACCTTGGAGCTATTGTCGACACGACGGATCCTACGGCTATGGATCAAGAGGGTAATATGATGCTCGGGGCATATAACAATGGTGGTGCATTGCAGTTTGTCGATGGTGTGCCAATGTTTACCCCTCGACACGAGGTTAGTGTGTCGTTCGAATATAGGGTGCGCTACACAACCGACTATCGTATCGCCTCGAGTCGCTATCTTGCAGGCTTCGATCGAATATACCTAGGCTCGGGGTGCAACATAGAGCTAAAGCTTGAAAACCCCTACGTCAATCAGGCTTCGGCGCTGCAACCAAATGTTAGTTATAAGCTCTTTATATTCGACTACGATGATAGTTGCGACTATATGCTGACAAACATTGGCGCGGTGTCGGGACCCATTAGCACGATACGCAATATGGGGGCTACTACAGTCGCAACAAAGCTCTTTGTCAAGCTTAAGAGCGAGCCTAACTATCGTCTATATACGGGTGATTGGGCGATATATCATGGCTTTGTTGAGCAGCGAGGCAGACGCGACATAGAGTTTGTAGTGAGAACTGCATACCAAAGCCTTGGGGCCTCACCGCACGCGCTCTTTGATAATATCTCGTTTAGCGGTGCTGAGCCTGGGCAACAGCTTACGCTAAGATCGGGTTGTAGCGTGCAAACTATTTTTGGTGGCTCGGTGGGTTATGGCGATCAGATAACATTTGCCGATGTGGCAAACCACGATATTTCGCAACAGCAGCTCTTAGAGGCCATCGCCCACATGTTTAACCTTTGCATATACTCGCATGATAGTTCGCGCACGATCTATATCGAGCCTTACGACGAGTTCTTCCATTCCGAGATTGTCGACTGGCGCAGTCGTCAGCTTGCCGAAGGGTGGAGCATTGTGGAGGGAGCACCACAAAACTTTCAGCACTTTCGATTGCTCTATGCCTCGAACGATGGCGTTGTCGAGAGGCGCAATGTGGCTAGTGATGGTAAGCTGGGTGAGTGGACTAGGTCCTTTGTGAGCTATGGTACAAAGCAGGGTGTAGACTCACGCCCCAACCCTCTCTTCCTGCCCACGATCTCGCTAGGTGAGATGGTTGGCTCGGTGCCCTCGGCTAAGATACTCGTTGTTGGCGATAGGGATATGCCGCAAAGTGACTACGTAGATCCTCGTGTGGTGCTCTATCATGGTATGGCGGAGTTGCCCAGCGACGAGTGTTGGGTGGCATATAGCTCAAAGCAGAGCTATCCCTATGCGGCGTTCCACAGCCCTGAACGAGGGAGCACACTATGCTTTGAAGATCGCGATGGATGTCAGGGCCTGCACCGTCACTACGACTCTGAACTCACTGAGGCTGTAGAGCGTGGATCGCTACGCTGCAAGATACGTCTTGAGCCAGTGGAGTATCTGTCGCTTTTTGATCTGAACCTCTCAACGCCTAATATTCGCTCGCTATTTAGGCTCGCTACGGAGGGGGGATCGTCGCTATATACGCTCTACTCGATAGAGGAGTATGATGCGAAGCGCGGTGTGGCAACATGCCTCTTTCGCCGCACCACACGTGACTAGTATTTACAATAACTAAAACTCTCAAAAATGACCTCTTGTAACTCTTGTCGGGAGATCCATGGTGGATCTTCTGCCCGCCCTTCGCGTCGCTATGAACGCCTCATTGGGATGATAACAAAATATGAACTGGTCGATCAGTCGAAGCTTCGGGCACGAGCCATACATCGCTATGTTGAGCTTATGTGTAGTCGAGGATTTAGACGCTGTAGTGCCATGGAACAGGCATCTGATATCCTACACTGCTCCTACTCAACTGCCCGACAAGCTGTCTACGAGGTCGACAAACTAAAGTTAAACCTAAAACACATGAACCCACAAATCAAGATTAAAAACGAGGTCGACTGCACGATTATCGACATCGAGGGAACTATTGGACTCAGCGAGGAGTGGCAATTCGAGAATCCCGAACATCGAGTGGCAACCTACGAACGATTTAAGGAGTCGGTAGCCGATATTGCCGATATTAGCAATAGTCACATCATCGTCAATATTCGCTCAACGGGTGGCGATGTGAACGACGCTCTGCTCATCTACGAGGCGTTGCGCTCGACGGGTGCTCAGGTCACCACACGATGTTATGGCTACACAGCGTCGGCAGCAACAATCGTAGCTCAGGCGGCATCACCCGGGTGTCGAGAGATTGCATCCACGTCGCTCTATCTCATCCATAAGTCGCTCTGCTCGACCGAAGGGAATGCCGATGAGCTACAGGCAGAGGTTGAGATGCTACATCAGACCGACCGCCGTATTGCAGAGGTATATGCCCAGCACTCGGGACGCAGCGTTGAGGAGATCCTCGACCTGATGTCGGCAAATGGAGGTCGTGGACGCTGGCTATCGCCCGAGGAGGTTATTGCCGAGGGACTTGCAGATAGATTTATCGCTTCGTCCGAAGCTAAGCGCGACGAGAAACCCACTCTCGCCGAGCGCACGTTGAGTGGCATAAGAGCCCTGATTCGCTCGATCGGTATCGACGACGACAAGGAGCACCCATCGGTAGATGACGATATCAACTACATCCCTCGCATGCAGGCTCACGCCGACGTAAAGCCCTCGACAGTGGCTTTCGACGAGGGGCAGAAGGGGGCTCGCCCGACAGAGGTTAAGACCAAGCAGGACCCTTCGCCCTTGGACCTTACGCTGAGTGCCCGAACGCAGGCCTATGAGCGCGATGCTCAACTCCTCAAGATGAGGTAAACAAACCCAATTTTAACACTTAATTAACCAACTAAAACACTATTACTATGGGACTTATCGAAAATCCTAAGACCTACAAGGGTCGCGAACTTGAGACTATCTTCTTCCGTCCAATGTTCTCAGCCGAGAACGCCGAGCAGCTTGGCATCCGTGTGCTATATAACATGCCAGTGCCAACCACCATCCAGCTATGGAGCCCACATAACGATATTCTTCAGGAGTATACCCCCGGCTGGAATGGTGGCAGTTCGGCAAATCGCTTTCAGAAGCAAATCGAGCTTACGAAGGTAAAGGCTGAGGTTGGCTTCTCAGCATCGGAGTACTTCAATCAGGTATATGAGCTTATCACCGGACGTGCCGATGTCAATCTCGACGACCTCACTGGCAGCGAGCTTGAGCAGGCGGAAACAGAGATGTTCCGCGCAGCTATTGCCGAGAGCCTACGTGTGTCGATGTGGATTGGCGACGTAGAGTCAGATATCTACAACAAGTTCGATGGCTTGCTCGTTAAGATCCTTACCGATGACGATGTGGTGCATATCGACTTCCCGTCGGTGGAGATCTCACCCGAGAGTATCCTCACGATCCTAAATCGTATGTGGACCGAGTCGTCGCCCGAGCTAAAGGCTCTTAAGAGCGAGGGCAACCTAGTCTTCCTTGTAACGTCAAATGTCTATGATGCGTATGAGCAGTATCTCGACTCTTGCGGTGCTGATGCTGCCTATAACGACCTTAGCACGGGCCGCAGAGAGCTATCGTTCCATGGCATTAAGCTCATCGACATGGGTATCTCGCAGTATCTTCCTGCTGAGCGCATCGGCAATAGCGACTACTGTATCCTCACCGATCGTCGTAACCTTGTGATGGCGGTAAATACTGCCGATTATCCAGGCTCCGAGGTGCGCATGTGGTACAACCCAGACGAGATGGAGAACCGCCAGCGTGCTACATTTATGGTGGGCTGCGAGATCATTGATGGTAACATTGTCTCATTGGCAAGTTTTGCGTAACGTTAAAAGTCTAAGGCTATGTCTTGTGAAAAGAGAGTAACTCGCATTGCCGCCACCCGTAACCTCACCGAGCCTCTTCTGGGCTCGGTGGAGGGTGGTAGGCTATCAAACGACAAGGTGTGGCTCTGGGGCGATGATAATATGCTGCCTTACGCCCTCTCGCTCATGGCGCGACGCTGCGTGACACACCGACGCATTATTAATGATAAGGCAGACTATATCGCTGGCAAGGGAGTCGCCTACGACGAGTCGATACCTATCCTTGGAGATATTATCCGCCATGCCAATGGCTCGGGAGAGACGCTGCGCAGCGTCATTGCGCGCCTATCGCTCGACGAGGCAATGTTCGGAAATGCCTTCATGGAGGTGGTCACCGACCCCTCGCATACGTTTCTTTCGCTCTACCATGTAGATGCCTCTTCGTGTCGTCTAGCGCGTGATTCAGAGCATGTTATACTCCACCACGATTGGCGTTTGTATCGACCCTCCGAGGCGCGTTCGTTGCCGCTTTATCCTAACTTTGAGCTTCAGGACGATGGCACGCTCCGCAGCATTGTGCACTACAAGGACTACGAGCCTATGTTCTCGCACTACGGTGTAGCACCCTACATCGCGGGAATGGGTGCAGCAGCGATACTCTATAAGACGGATAAGTGGAATATCGCTCGCCTTGACAACTCCTTCCAACTCTCGGGCGTGATGATGCTCGATGGTGCTGTGGATAACGAGGAGGAGGCAGATAGGCTGGTGCGTATGGCAGAGGAGCGTTTTTCGGGCAATCCTGGACAGGTGCTCTTTGTGTTGCGCGACAATGCCGAGGGTGACAGCTCGCGC
This sequence comes from Alistipes sp., assembly GCA_017379015.1. GTDB lineage: Bacteria > Bacteroidota > Bacteroidia > Bacteroidales > Rikenellaceae > Alistipes. Next base: position 43,203 of record JAFNXN010000004.1, on the reverse strand, counting down.
TTTATACCCATCGACACCAGCTCGGATGGCGACTGGAGCAAGCTGCACGAGCAGTCGGAATCGGATCTTGTGGTTGCCCATTCGTGGTTTCGCTCGCTGAGTGGCCTTGACTACTCGTCGGGGTTCTCTACCGATCGTATCTTGCACGAGTATGAGGTAGCACTTAACACTCTGATACTTAGTGAGCAGGAGCAGCTCTTAGAGCCTATACGCGATATTATCAGCCGCACGCTTAAGGTTGATGCCTCGTCGCTAGAGATTGTAAACCGCCCGCCAACGCGCTCGAAGCCGCTATATATGCGCATCTGGGAGGCGCGCAAAGCAGATGGGCTTGACTACAACGAGAATGACCCCGAGCAGCAGCCCTTTTTGGCGCAGATCACCAAGTATAACATTCGTTCAATTGAGTAGACTATGAATTTGTTAATTACCCCTAGCGAGGTGGTGTCGCTAGCCTTTAGTGGCGAGGAGCTAGTGAGAAAGGAGGTTATCACTGAGTTTGATATCCTTGAGGCTGAGGAGTGCTACGTAAGACCCATCCTCGGCGCAACGCTCTATGAGGCTCTTATCGCTAAGCGTTATCCGACACTGCTTAGCGACTATGTCCTTCCCGCCTTGGCGGCATGGTGTCGTTATGTTGTCCACCCCCATTTGGACTCTCGCTGCTACGAGTGCCACGAGTCGCAGTCGCGTAGCTCTTCGATGAATGAGCACGATCGTAGGCTCTGGCTTCGTCTACGCCGCAAGGCGTCAACCCTCTCACGTCGCCTAAGTGAGCATCTAAATGTCCACTGCGACGACTATCCCGAGTATAATCCGTTGAATAACCCTTTAAATCGCTGTTCGATATATGGTGATATTGTCCAAATATTTTAGCGGTGCGCTTGCTGCCATCGTTGCACTGCTATGTCCCATAACGCCCCTAGTCGTCACTGCTACGATATTTATCGCTGTGGACTTCTGTACGGGAGTCTATGCCTCGTATGTTGCGGCACGGAGCAAGGGCATTAAGTGGCGACTGGAGAGTCGCAAGGCGTGGCGCACGGTCTACAAACTTGGTTTTGTGGTTACGGGTATTGTGATGACATGGCTTGTTGATTCGTTGGTGCTCAGCTTCATGGAGCTCCATCTTGCCAACCTCTTCACGGGTTTTGTATGTGGTGTGGAGCTGTGGTCCTTCTTAGAGAATGCCACCATCATCAGCCAGTCGCCACTCTTCGAGTGGCTTGCCAAGATAGTTGGCTCTAAGCTCAGAGAGGAGGTGGGTGATGAGTAGAGGCATAAGAAACTGTAATCCAGGTAATATTCGCCACTCGCGCACGCGCTACATAGGCGAGGTGCGTCCCTCGCGCGATGCGGCATTCAAGCAGTTTGAGACCATGGCGTATGGCTATCGTGCGATGTTCATGCTGCTGAACACCTATCGTCGACGTTATAAGCTCGATACTATCCGTGGTATGATCAGCCGTTGGGCTCCTCCCTCGGAGAACCACACCGAGAGTTATATCGAGATAGTTGCCTCGCGCAGTGGCATCGACGCCGACGCTAAGGTTAACACCCTCTCCGAGCGCGACATGATACCTATTGTGTCGGCGATGTCGGAGGTGGAGAATGGACGACGCGCCGTGCGCCGCGATGTCGAAGAGGGGTGGAGGCTCTTCAGCGAGAAGCTATAAGTTTGGTTTTGAGAGTAGTCGAAAGGGGTCATTATGGTCTGGGCGATAGGGCTTAGGCGTAGTGAAGACCTTGTGGCTACTCTTTTTTTTGGTTTGAAATATGCTTATTCTTAGGATAAATTTGTATCTTTGCCATCGTATGTATGAATAAGAGAGTTATTCAATATGGGTAAAAGTGTTTTGGTTACAGGAGGTGCCGGATATATCGGTTCGCATACGGCTGTGGAGCTGATCAATAGCGGCTACGAGGTTATTATTGTCGATAACCTCTCTAATAGCGATCGTGGCTCGATAGAGGGTATCAGCAAAATCACTGGCGTTGAGCCTAAGTTTATCGAGGCAGATTGTTGCGATAAGGAGGCTATGCGTCGTGTGTTCGAGGAGAATGAGTTCGACTCGGTAATCCACTTTGCAGCTTATAAGGCTGTGGGTGAGTCTGTTGCCGAGCCAGCAAAATACTATCGCAACAACCTTTTGTCGTTTATCACCATCCTTGAGCTTATGGTGGAGTATGGTCGACGCAATGTACTATTCTCCTCATCGGCAACGGTTTATGGCGATGCCGAGCAGCTGCCCGTGACCGAGCTTACTCCCCGCAAGCCAGCCACGTCGCCCTATGGAAATACAAAGCAGATGGCTGAGGATATTCTTCGCGATATGGTTGCTGCCAACGATAATATTGCGGGTATCGCCCTGCGCTACTTTAACCCTATCGGTGCGCACCCCTCGGCACTCATCGGCGAGTTGCCTCGCGGTGTGCCCAACAACCTCGTGCCATATATCACGCAGACAGCAGCTGGCATTCGCGAGTGTCTCAGCATCTTCGGTGACGACTACGATACCCCTGATGGATCGTGCTTACGCGACTATATTGATGTTGTCGATCTGGCGCGTGCCCATGTTGTGGCCGTGGACCGCCTGTCGAATGGTCGCAACAAGGATCGCTACGAGGTCTTTAATGTTGGCACAGGACGCCCAGTGTCGGTATTTGAGCTTGTGCGTGGTTTCGAGGAGGCTAACTCGCTGAAGCTCAACTATCGCGTAGCACCACGACGTGCTGGCGATGTGAAGGCTGTCTGGGCCGATACTACGCTTGCCAACGAGGAGCTTGGCTGGCGTGCTGAGCGCGACCTAAGCGACACGTTGCGTGCAGCGTGGGAGTGGGAGAAGCATGTTAGACAATAATTTGATGTTAAGAGCGTTACACTAGAAAATATAACTACAATGAAGAGATTTATTTTGCTGCTTCTTGCAGTGATTGCGATAGTCCCTACTACGGAGGCAAAGCGACGTGAGACACCTGAGGAGATTGCGCGTAAGACGCGTCATTACGCCGGTTGGGAGTGGAGTGCCGAGGGTCGCTTCAACCTTATATTCTGCGATACCTCGTTCGAGAAGGTCCTAAACGAGCCTCTGGTTATGTCGTATAATGCTCAGGCAAAGCTTGGTGGCGATGTTCTCGTTGGTGGTGGATACTTCATCAATAACAACTGGAGGGTCGGCTTTGAGCTTGGTGCGCAGATCCAGTATAACTATACTGTGATGCCTGTTGCCATCACTGCGCGCTACTTCTACGGAACACGCAAGAACTGCCTATTCAACTTTGTAAATGCAGGTACTAACGTCCTATTCAACAAAGGCTTGCGCTTTGGAGCACTGGCTGAGGGAGGTGTCGGCGTGCGTCTTCAGTCGCCAGATAGCCCTCTGAAGTACGATATTATGCTTGGCTATAAGGCAACGATGATCAACCCACGTCCTCATGGTGGTGACTTTGTTGCAGATAAGGTAAACTTCAAGAAGGTAAACCAGTCGGTGTATATCGGTTTAGGCGTGAACTTCTAGTTGTCCTATCTTGCTCTTCCCGTGCAGCACCCTATGTAGTCTAAATTAAGTGCAATTAATATTATAAATATTCGCAGTTTTCGCCACTCCGTTTTTAAATTTTTACTATATTTGCGAGTCGAAATTTATGTAAATCGGGGTGATGAATAATCGTTTTATGACATACCATAGCGAGTGCAACTTCTCAATGAATTGGGAGGTTTTGCGATTTACCCCCCCCCTATAAATATTCTAATAATCAGGTAGTTAGCAATAATATTGCAAGTTATAATCGGCATTACTGCTTATCATGGGCAGTAGTGCCTTTTTTTGTTTTAACGGAACGCGGACGCAAGAGATAGAGAATTTAAGGAGATTAGGGAATATAGGGAGTTTAGCGATTGCGTCAATCACTAAATTCATTAAACTCCCTAGAAAGTGAATTTAAGGAGATTAGGGAATATAGGGCGTTTAGCGATTGTGTCAATCACTAAATTCATTAAACTCCCTAGAAAGTGAATTTAAGGAGATTAGGGAATGTAGGGAGTTTAGCGACTGCGTTAATCACTCAATTCATTAAACTCCCTAAACTCCCTAAACTCCCTAAAACAAGAAAAAACATTTTACTTTATTATAAACAATTAAACATTAAACAGTTATGAAGAAGTTATTACTTATGTTTGCAGCGGTAGCGACACTCTTTACCGCTTGCGATAAGGAGACAGAGCACATCTATGACGACCACAGTGCAGACCTCGTTGGCACTTGGTCTTGCCTTACCGCAAACTATGCAGAGGTGTTGATCATCAATGCTGATGGCTCGGCTGTATCTTATGGAGTAGAGGACGGCGAGTATTGGGAGAATGTGAGGGGTACGGTTGCTACCGAGGGTGGCAATATCACTATGAACTTTGAGGACAACGATAATCTCACAGGACACTTCGACATTATCCCAAATCGAGAGTTCTCGCTCTATGAGGATAGCGGCGAGCGTTACGTTTATCAGTATTGCGAGAACGACCTTGCTGACGAGATTATTGGTATGTGGGTATCTACTGACGATTCATCTATTGAAGAACATAATATGTTTGTTCAGACATTCTATGAGAATGGCAAATCAACATATACAGGTTTTGGTGAAATAGATGGTGAGATTGTCTTTAAAAAAGAATCTAACTACAAGGTTATTGGTGATGCGTGTTTCCAAGAAATTAATGGTAAATACATTGCGTGGAAAGTGATATTTTCTCAGAATGGAACATCATTGGGTGATATTATGTCGATGATTAACGGTGGCTATACTTCTACTTGGCTCCGTGTAAGGGAAGGTCTTAATCTTACAGGCAAGACTTACGACTATAAATCTGCTTATGTTACCAACGCAAAAGGAAAGGATGAGGATTTTACTATTTTTGGCAATACCCTCAACATCGCCAAAATTAAAGCATACGACTTTGATAAGTTGTTCGGTGCTGACCTCTACAATATAGAGTTGAATACTAACTTGTTCAAGTATAGATTACTCCTTGAAAATGGAGAAGAGGCTGGAGCGGATGTTCCAATGACAGTTGAAGGTAACAAGGTAACCCTTGATTTTAGTGCAGTAAATCCTGCTTGCAGAAGCGTAGAAATACATATGTTCCAAGATGCTGACGATAGTCAGTTACATATCTATATGCATACAAAGGCGTTCATTAACTATTTTGCAAACTTGAAGGTTCTTACTATGCCTTTAGAGGGCAACTTTGACCTGTCGGACGCTGCTGTTGATAAGGTATTCGCTGATATGGAAGCACGCATTGAAAGCATCAATGTAAGTTTCGTAATGAAGGCTCGCAAGTAATTAGTTAATCACACAATAGAATTGGTGCGTGTAGGGAACGATGTAGCCCCTTCACGCACCAATTTGTTTTATTCATACCGCTAAGAATAAAACATAGTACTCGCGATTGTACTGCTCTCTACTAATTTTAAATTTGTTATGCCTTGCGAATGTAAATCTCGGTGAGTGGAATTAGGACCATTAGGTCGAGCAGAGCAAGCATCACGACTGCGCCGAAAGCTCCAATGGTGAGTGCCATGGTAAGGGCGTAGAGGAACGAGAGTGCATGCAGAACAATGAGTGCTATGCCCACGAGGTGCCATTCGCGAAGCGTTGTTATGCGGCATAGTATTAGCGATAGGGTAGCTGCGGTTAGCGGGATAAGGAACATTAGGTTCTCGCCAATTGCCGCAAGTAGAAGCAGGCTTAGGAGAGCAAGCAGCACCAACACTCCGTATAGAGTATTGTTAGTGTTGAGCATCATGGCTGTTGCGCCAGCGTTGGCACGCACCGAGCCCGACGATTGGCGAGCAATGTGGCGCTGCTTACGCAAGTAGAGTGCCACCACCGCACAGATGATCACCACCATGCTCGTTGCCATTATTGCGTTGTCGCCAGCTATGCCTTGGACGATGCCAAATGGGTGGAACGTAGCCCCAGCTATGGCACTCGAGATGTATGCTATAAGCTCGCCGAGTGCAAGACCGCAGATGGCGATGAGCAGTGCGTAGAGAGCCTTAAGCAGCATCTTGCGCCACTGCACCCTGCCGCGCAGGATCTCGCTTATGAGTAGTAGGATGAAGAGCGCACATAGGGTGATATTTATAACCCAGTATGTCGACTTCGAGAAGTTGAAAAGCCCGAGTAGTGGGAGGGTGAAGTTTACGCTATCATCAGATGATACGAGGCTTGTCTTATCGGCATATTGCTCTTCGGTAAGGTATCGCTTAATAAGCGGCGTGATCTGTGCTCCGTAGTGCTGTATCGACCCAAGATTGATATTCGAGAAGTTATCCTTATCGGTGTGGTAGTGGTTGATGTCAGCAATAGTTGAAAAGTTAAATCCGGGGATGCTATCTTTGATGATTGTGAAGTCGGTGAAGTTGGGCATAAAGCCATACACCACCGTTGTTAGCGAGTAGGTGCATGGGTACTCTGCTGTTGCGGCGTATAGCTCCATAAGTTTCTCGTTGCCCGGCGATGTCTCGAAGAGTAGTGCTGGACCGTATGGGCCGCGCGCCTCGATATTTATCACCAGACCTACATCCTCGAACTCTTCGCGGTGCTCTGTCCAGAGTGCCTTCATGCCCTTCATGCCGACCTCCTCGGCGTCGGTGAAGAGTATCTTGATGCCCTGACTCCACTCGTCACGATACTTGAGTGCAAGGGATGTAGCCTCAAGGGCAACACCGATACCATAGCCATCGTCCGCAGCACCGTATGACCACACGGTGTCCTGCTTGGGCATAGGCTGCGAGTAGCGCGAGTCGTAGTGGGCAATAAACATCAGCGAAGGGGTCGCTACATCATGCTTAGGTGCAAATTCTGCAAGGATGTTTGTTGCGTCAAACGTATAGGTGACATGCTTATTCTCAGGACCTGTAAGCCCATTGTGCTCAAATAGTTTTACGGTGTCGGCACCCATCTCCATGAGCCTTGTTGTGAGGTACTCGCGCACCCTTGCTCGCTCTTCGGGGTGTGCTACAGAGTGGTTCTGAAGCGAAATGATAGCAATATCTTCTGCCACGCGCTCTGCCGAGAAGTCCAAAGAGTCTGCCCCCTCGACACTGGGGCGGCTAAGTAATCCGAATGCTAGGCATCCTGTTATCACTGCGACTAAGATAAGCGCAATTAATCTAAATTTGTTCATCTATACGATAAGTTTATATATACAATAAGGGCTGGTAGTTACACCCTCGTAGCCACCAGCCCTCGATATTAAGATTTACTCCTCAGCCTCTGGCTGGCTCTCCTCGGCTGAAGACTCCTCAACCTCGGGACGGTCGAACTTGAACGGTATGCTCTCGTCGAGGCTCTTAAGCTCCTCGGCATTAAGCTCCTCAACCGAGCGTCCATCGAATTGTCTCTTTGCAATCTCTTCGCGATACATTGCAAATGCAGCCTCGACCTCCTCCATGAGGCTCTCCTGAGTCTCGTAAGGCAGCTTCTCAGCCTCCACAAAGCTTGTAGCGTCGATCTTCTGACCATCGGTAACCTCTACGATCTCGTGGTTGGTGAGCAACATATCCTTGATCACGTTTGCCATAGAGCCCTCCTGCTCAGGTGTGTCGCCCTCGTTGTCGGTGAATATGCGGTCGCCAATGCGCACCTGATTCTCGCTTACGAACTCGATCTTCACTGGTGACGATACTGTTGCGTAGCGGTCTGCGCCACCCTCAAATGTTGCAGGGGTTCCAAACGCAAGTGCGTAGAGTACGAACATCCAGTGTGCTGCGATAGCGGCTACAAGACCACCAATGGTGTGTGCAAGGATAGCCTTTGATGTGAGCTTGCGGTAGCCAAGAGCATCGAGCATTGCGGTGTGTGTGCTGAGGTAGCCACTCCAGCACATACCGATAGCGGTAAATACTGCGATGGCATTACCGTCGATCCAACCCTCCTGAATAAATCCTGGGATAAGACCAAGTGCTGCGCCCACAGCACCAAGAGCTGTGATTGGGAATGCCATGAGTGCTGGGTGCTCGAAGCCAAACAACCACTCGAACAAGAAGTTGATCTTGCCAAATAGCCATGGTAGGAAGCCTACACCCTCGTATGCTGCGCCATCGTAGATTCCGTTGTCGCCAGTGGTAAATGTGAGGATCATCACAAGGGTTGAGATGATAAGCACACCTGGGATGATCGAAAGACCTACATCTACACCAGTCTTACCACCGTCAAGCAGTGAGTTGAGGATACGGGTAAACATCGAGGTCTCCTTAACTGCCTCCTCGTCCTTCATATCCTGCTCGTCGATTACTGCGGCGAACTCCTCCTTAAACTCTGGGTACTGCTTCACCACAAAACGCTGCATGAGTCGTGTTGAGCAGATACAGCCTATAACGGCACCTGCCAAACCGATAAATGGCTCTACGAAGAAGCCCTGTGAGATCATAAACACGATCACCAAAAGACCCATACCAAATGCGGTACCAAAGTTTGTGAGCGAGATAAACTGGAACTTCTTAAAGTAGGTGCTAAAACGCTTATCCTTAGCAAGCGAGATGATTGCTGGATTATCCGAGAGGAATGTCATCACAGCACCGAGTGATGCAACGCCTGGAAGGTTAAACAGAGGCTTCATCAATGGGCGCAAGATGCGCTCAAGAAGGCTTACCACGCCAAACTCAACGAAGATACGACCCAAAGCACCTGTGATAACACAGATTGCCATAAGGTAGAATACGGTGTTGAGCAGCAAGTCGTGAGCTGTCTTCATGATGGTGTTGAGCATGTTGGCAACGCCCATCACACTTCCAATACCTCCGAAGATGCCAATAACGATAACGAGACAGAATATACCACCTAGGTACTTCTTAAAACTGTTCTGCTTCTCCATATATTACTAAGTTTTAGATTGTTACTTCTTTGAAACCTTGCCAATAAACTTCTCTGCTGCCGACAATATGTCGATCTTCCATGTAAGACCTACGGTCAAGAACGACTGCTTGTCTATGGCTGTGCCTGCAGGGTTTGTGTTGTTGCCGAGTGTGTGGGCGTATGCCGCATGAAGGCGTACGTCGCGATTGCCCTTGTGACCAAGAGGGTAGTACTCAACGCCACCACCTAGACGAGTAACCTCTGTGCCAGGGAAGAGGAATAGTCCTGTGACATAGCTGTTGCCAATCTTGTCGTAGGTTGCCTTAGCGAAGATGTTTACGCGGTCGGCGATAAGGTATGAGAACTCACCCATGATCGAGAAGTTCTCGAACAGAAGCTCACGTGCGGTGATACCGCGGTTCATCAAGTCGAGCTGGAGCTTTGCATCGCCAAACTGGAACTGGTTACCAAGCACCACGTATGCGTCGAACTTGCCAGGAGCATACTCTGAGAAGTTTATCGAGTGTAGTGCTGTGTAGAAGCCGTGCTGTCCCATCCAGTAGAGGTTGTAGGCAAATAGATCAAGCGACGAGGTGTCGTAAGGGCTCTGGCAGAACTGGAATGTAAGGGTGTCGTTACCCTCGTTGGTGGTGTATGCCACGCTTGTGCCGAGCGCATAGCACGATACGTTGTTCCAGAACTCTGAGCAGAAGTATAGCTCGATAGGTGCGCGGTCGTACTCCCAGCCACCGATCATCACCACCTGCTTACCTGCCGAGATTGCCCAGTTCTTTGTTGGGCGGTAGGTGAGGTGTAGCCAGTCGGTGTTCTGTGCAAAGTCTGAGAGTGAGTTGGCGCGGTTGAAACGCTGACGCCACGAGTAGGTGAACTTTGGTGTGATCTGACCATCCATGCGGAGGTTGAAGTAGCGCACCTTGAAGCCAGAGTTGCCGCCAAGCTTTGTGCCATCGACTGCCTCGCGGATATAGTCGAAGCGAGCCTCAACACCAAGGCGGAAGATCTCGTTGTCCTCTTCGTAGCCATCCTGCTGTGCCTGAGCAAGGCTGAAGGTGAATAGTGCAGCGCATAGTAGCATCGAGCCTCTAATGATTGCACCGAGTGAGCGAGTAGTTTTTGTCATACGTGAGTGTGGGTGTTATACCCTGTAAATTGGTTAATAATTCCTATTTAATCTCTTTTGCGCGGCGCAAAGGTAATATAAAAATCGAATTTCTAGCATTATAACCCTATAAAACCGCCTCTTACTTGCGTGGGGCATACTTGCCATCGGTTATCTCCTCGAGCGAGAAGCTCTCGTAGGCGATGGTGTAGCCACCATAGGCATACTCGCTTGTGCAGTATGTCTCCTCCTCGAATAGTACGCCGAGGTTGTTATCCCTCTGCCACATCATTGTCGAGTATGCGGAGTTGAGTGTAGAGATCTGCTTTACGCCATCCCACTCTGGGGCAAGCTCGTATGGGGTGAGGTAGTCATACTCCTCCTGATCCAACTCCTTATAGTAGATGCCGACATTTGCGCGCTTAGGACCTAGTGGGAGTGATTGGAGTAGCAGGTGGATATGTTTGTTGTCAGCAAGACGAACAACGGGCACAACGACCACCTCGCCATTTGTCGAGTTCTCAAGTGCCGTAACGCCGCCATTCGTAGCCCCCGAGAATTGAGCATCGTCCCACGAGCCTGTGCCAGATGCCACATCGTCGTATGTGAAGATGTTGTAGTAGCGTCCGCCTTCGTAGCGCGAGCTAATTAGCAGTGTGCCATTGGGTAGCTCCTCGACCTTTGGCTCGTCGGCAGTCTTGTACACCGCTGGTTGGTTGATGTCGCCAAGCACTCTCCAGCTAAGACCAAAATCGTCCGAGAAGAGGACGTAGTTCATGTGGTTGGCACTCTTGTCGCGCACGAGCACAGCGCAGTAAAGACGATAGTAGTTGCCCACCTTCGTTGTGCTACTCTGCATGATGCGTCCCGAGGCTACGAACATCGAGCGTACAGGACCATACTTCGAGGCATCGAACTGCGAGTATATCGACTCGGCAATATCCTCTGGCTCGCTCCACGTCTCGCCACCATTCTCGGAGTAGAAGCGTGCGATGTTCTGGTGACGCTGGCGAGTACCATTCTGGAACGAGACGTTGCCTGCACAGCTGAGCAGAAGCACTCTGTCGGACTCTCTATCTGCCACGATGCAGGGGTCGCCGTAGCCAACGCTCATAAAGTCGGTAGCCTCAGCACCCTTGCCCTCGATGAGGATCTTCACATCGCTCCAGCTATGTCCGTTGTCGTCAGACGTGGCATAGTGGAGGTCGATACGCCCCTTGTCCGTTACGCCAATATCTGTGCCGCTATGGCGATAGTCGGCAGCCGCAATTAGTCGTCCTGTGCGCGTTACGGCAAGTGCGGGGATGCGATAGGGTATATCGTTGGGTTGCAGAACCTTGAAAACGTCGTATCGCTCGGCGGTGGGCTGTGGAGCCTCTTCGTTCTTTGAAGGGGTGTCGGGCTTTGTGCATCCATACACGAATGTGGAGATGCCAACAAGCGTTAGGAGTAGTAGCGTAAGACCTCTTCTCATAAATCTAACTATTTTAGTGTCTGTTACTTACGGTAGGTATAGTATGCTCCTGCCTGACATGTAGGCATCAGCACGATGTCGTTCACGTTCATGTGTGCAGGGAGCGATAGCATCCATGCGATAGCCTCGGCAATATCCTCGCCCTGGAGTGCCTCAACACCATTGTAGACTCCTGCAGCACGCTGCTTATCACCGTGGAAACGCACCTCCGAGAACTCCGTCTCGACCATTCCTGGGCGTACCTCGCCAACCTTGATGCCAGCAGAGAGCAGATCGGCGCGCATAGCCTGCGAGATGGCGTGTACGGCGTGCTTCGATGCGCAGTAAACAGCACCATTCTCGTATGGCTCAGTACCTGCTATCGAGCCAATGTTGATGATGTGACCACCCTTGCCAGCCTCAACCATTGCGCCGCTGATGATCTTAGTGACGTAGAGTAGACCCTTGACGTTGGTGTCGATCATGGCATCCCAGTCGCGCGAGTCGCCCTTGTCGATATGCTCAAGACCTGCGGCAAGACCTGCGTTGTTGACCAATATGTCGACAAGACCTAGTGGCTTCAGGTGCTCGATGCACTCAGCCTCCGAGCGCACGTCGAAGTTGAGCACTAGACACTCTGCGCCCTTAGCCTCGATCTGCTGGCGAAGTGCCTCAAGACGCTCCTTGCGGCGACCGGTGATGATTATCTCTGTGTCGGGGGTTGCAAGACGTAGTGCAGTAGCGCGACCAATACCCGATGTAGCTCCAGTTATAAGTATTCTCTTTTTCATGCGAAGATAGTTTTAAGTATAAATTGTTTATAGGTTACAAATTTATAAAATTTATCGTTGATAGCACCACCATCCCGCAAAAAATTATTAACTTTGTACGTTTTAATATCTATATTGTAATGAAAGAGGTACTCAAATACTACAAGGATTTCCCCAAGGAGGGAATTATCTTTGTTGACATCATCCCATTTATGCAGAATAAGGCTGTGTTCAAGGAGCTCATGGCGCGTGTTGGCGAGGCTTGTACGACACCAAATATTGTAGCTCCCGAGGCTCGTGGTTTCTTGTTTGCTGCACCACTCCTTGCTGAGTGTGACCATGTAGAGAATATTATCCCTGTGCGCAAGAGTGGTAAGCTTCCATTTGCTGAGGGCGATCTTCGCGAGGTGCTTATCGAGAAGGAGTATGGTTTCGATAAGCTCTACTATCGTCTTAGCGATATCGCTGCTGGCAAGCCCAATGGTGATATGTTTGAGGTGACCATCCTCGATGATGTGCTCGCTACGGGAGGTACTGCTGAGGGTCTAGCTCAGTCGCTCGAAAGTATGCGCATCGTGGTTGATGGCAAGGAGTATGGTGTCAAGGTGCGTGAGTTCGTCTTTATCGTAGAGATTGAGGAGCTTGGTGGTGCTGAGCGACTTCGTAAGATTGCCCCCGTGCGCTCTATTACCACAATCTAAACCATATAGTGTGAGGCGATGTCGGGTGTGCTGACGCGAGATATAAAGTATGTGGGTGGTGTTGGCGAGGTACGTGCTAAGGTCCTCGAGAAGGAGATCGGCGTGCGTACAATCGGCGATCTGCTTACGCGTTATCCCTATCGCTACATCGACCGCACCCGTCATCTTAAGCTCGGCGAGCTCGACGAATCTATGGACAACACCTATGTCCAGTTGCGTTGTCGAGTGGTTGGCAAGTCATTCGTGGGGGAGGGGTCGCGCCGCAGGTTTGTAGTTGAGGCTGTTGACGCTACTGGCTCTGCCGAGCTTATCTGGTTTCAAGGCATCAAGTGGATCGAGAAGCGTGTGGAGATGGGGCGCGAGTATATAGTCTTTGGTCGTCCCTCGTTTTTCCGTGGTCGCATCAGCTTGGTGCACCCTGAGATTGAGACCGTTGAGCAGTGCTTATCGCGTAAGCAGGAGAGTGGTTTTCAAGGTATCTACCCCTCGACAGAGCGTCTGTCGCAGGCGATACCTGTCAAGGCGATGCAGACTATTATCCACAATGCCTGGCAGATAGCTTCTACCGATGCGTCGGCATTCGCGGATCCTCTCTCGGAGGCTCTGCGTCGAAAGCATGGACTCATAACGCTGCGCGAGGCGATCTACAATATCCACTTTCCGCAATCTTCGGAGCTTCTTCGTCAGGCGCAATACCGCCTCAAGTTTGACGAGCTGCTTGGTGTTCAGCTCACCATCCAGGCACGACGCACGGAGCGTCATGTGCGCAACGACGGTTTTATCTTCCCGCGCGTTGGTGACAACTTTAATGCATTCTACCATAATAAGATACCCTTTGCGCTTACGGGAGCACAGCAGCGTGTTATCAAGGAGATTCGCGCCGATATGATCTCGGGGCGTCAGATGAATAGATTGCTACAGGGCGATGTTGGTAGCGGCAAGACGATGGTGGCATTTATGACGATGCTCCTAGCTGTGGATAATGGCTTTCAGGCATGTATAATGGCACCTACCGAGATCCTTGCTCGCCAGCACTATGCCTCGATGCAACGCTTTGCTGAGGGGCTTAACGTGCGAGTGGCTATCCTCACAGGCTCGTCAAAGAGCAAGGAGCGTCGCGCGTCGCTCAGTGGTGTAGCATCGGGCGAGATCGACATCCTTATCGGTACTCACGCCCTTATCGAGGATAAGGTGCAGTTTGCAAACCTCGGCTATGTGGTTATCGACGAGCAGCACCGCTTTGGTGTGGAGCAGCGTGCAAAGCTATGGACCAAAAACCAGCAACCCCCGCACATCCTTGTGATGACCGCCACGCCTATTCCTCGCACCCTTGCGATGACGCTGTATGGCGACCTTGAGGTCTCGGTGATCGATGAGCTACCCCCAGGACGTCAGCCCATACGCACCTTTCACTACTACGACTCCTCGCGCCTTAAGATGTTTGGTTTTCTGCGTAGCGAGATAGCCAAGGGGCGTCAGGTATATATCGTCTACCCACTCATCAAGGAGTCCGAGAAGATGGACTACAAGGACCTCTACGATGGGTTTGAGTCAATCTCGCGCGACTTCCCTCTGCCCAACTACCGTATCGCGGTGTGTCACGGACAGATGAAGCCTGAGGATAAGGATGCCTCGATGGCGCAGTTCAAGAGTGGTGAGGCAGATATTATGATTGCCACCTCTGTAATCGAGGTTGGTGTTGATGTGCCCAATGCCACGGTGATGGTTATCGAGTCGGCAGAGAGGTTTGGACTCTCGCAGCTCCACCAGCTACGTGGTCGTGTGGGTCGTGGTGGCGAGCAGTCATACTGCATCCTCATGTCGGGTGATAAACTCTCGAAGGAGGGGCGCGCACGTCTTGAGGCGATGTGTGCTACCAACGATGGCTTCCGCCTCTCGGAGCTCGACCTAAAGTTGCGCGGTGCGGGAGATATTCATGGCACGCAGCAGAGTGGCGATGCCTTTGAACTCAATATAGCTAATCTCGCGACAGACAATCAGATAATGCAGCTCACGCGCGATGTGGCACTTGAGATCTTGGCAGATGATCCAACGTTAGCAAAGCCCGAGAACTCTCTACTTCGAGAACTTCGTGAGCGACACCATAGGCGCGAGCGCATAGATTTTTCCGATATTTCATAATGTAGGTGCAGAAAATGCGTTATATTTGCAACCAAATAACCCTTAGTATATGGCACTAATTAGATGTAATAGCTGTAATAACCCCGTTTCAAGCCGTCTAGCGGTATGCCCCTTCTGTGGCGCGCCAATATCTGCGGATGGCATACAGGGTGGCAATACGCCTACTGTTAACGAGGTGACATCGACGCAACCAAAAACACTTAACGAGATACTTGCAGAGCGTCAAGCTCCTGCTGCTACGATCAACGATAGTCATACCATCGTCGAGCAGACTGCTGAGTTTGTGAGCCCTGTAGAGCCGATGCCAGCACCCGAGCGCGCGAGCATTGTTGAGCCCGTGTCGCAGGAGAGTAAGGAGCCTATGAGTGAGGAGCCTTCTATGCCCGAGCCAGCGAGTGAGCCTGCGCCTCAGTATGAGCCGCTATATGATGGAGGCTACGAGCGTGACGAGCGTATGCGCGATGACTATGAGGCTGAGGTGTCGCGATATAAACGCTCCTCGACAGGATTTCTGATGTTGGCAATAGTGCTTCTTATAGTCATCATCCCGCTAACCATATTTGCCGTGAAGAACTACGGTAAGGTGAAGACCATCGAGCAGGATTACGCCCTGCTTGAGTCGGCACGTAAGCTCTTTGAGGAGCAGAATAATATGTTGCAGCGCGATGCCGAGACGTTGGTTGCTGAGCTGGAGCGTTATAAGAGCAAGAACGACACCATGATGCAGAAGTATCAGGAGGCTGTTGTGATGCTCGAACAGTTGCAGAAGGAGAAGACCTATAACTACAATCAGTTGGCGAAGTATCGTCGTGAGGTCGATATGTTGAAGGGTGTGATGAAGGGTTATCTGCGACAGATCGACTCGCTCAATGTCATCAACACCGACCTTCAGGCAAAGAATGTTGCCTATGAGCAGGAGCGTTCAGATTTTCAGGAGCGTGTCGAGAGGGCTGAGGAGATGGCTGAGGAGCTAAATACCAAGGTGCGCATCGGCTCTGTAATCCGTGCTGGTGGTGTGCGTATGGTGGCACTGAATGCCAATAGCAAGGTTGTTAAGCGTATGCGTGTGGCAACACGTCTGCGTGTCGACTTCGATCTTACGGCAAATGAGCTTGCCGAGCCAGGCGAGAAGAGTATATATGTATGTATTACCGATCCTAATGGCTATCTACTTCCTGCCGTTGAGGGATCACTATCCTTCATGTTTGAGGGCGAGAGTCGCTCGGCATCTGTGATGCGTAAGGTGGGCTACGAGAATGAGTCTGTTCCGGTGAGCATCTTCTACGATGGCGAGAGCTTCGAGAAGGGTACCTATAAGGCAGATGTCTATATTGATGGACGCCATTGCGGTAGCGGTAGTACCTACTTCGATTAATATTAATGGCGTAAGGTTTAGAAAGAATTTAGAGAGGTTAAGAACATAGCATCTTAACCTCTCTAAACTCTTTTTAGGGTGGTTGACTTAGCTATAAATCTACTCTATATTCACGTCCAAAACGGTCAGTAGCAATGATCGAAATTTGGCTATTTTCCGTGGTGCGACGACATCTGAAATAGTGCTTTGCGGGGCGTGCTGATCGGCGTAGTCGTTGCATGATAACATCATTATAATCAGCCTCTTCGTTGACATATCTTAGGTAGCTTGGGTCTACTATTTTGATCTGCTTCATAGTGCCTCTATTTTCGTTATTCTCGACCCACTCTATACGCCATCTTTTATCCCACCCGATAACCTTAACAACGATCTCCTCTTCGTGGCCATCAACCTCACCCTCCTTGTAAACCACAAGGGGCATATATCTCTTAGTGTCGAGTGTTTGGTGGTGCCATCTCCACTCGCCGTCACGCTCCTCAATGCAGAGTACCCCTTGCGGAGTGCCGTCGGCGCAAAGGGGTGCAAACCATAGGTTGCCATTTACCTGTGCAACGCTGTGCTCGATAGTATGACGGTTGATCTCTACGGTGTTGTGGCGGTGACAGTGGCCAGTGATAAAGTGTAGCTTATGGCGGCGCGAAGAGCGAATAAGAGGCTTGGCATAGCTGAGGGGTTTACCCGTGCGAAGGTCGCTGGCTGGTGCGTGCATACATATTGCTATGCGCTGATTATCTGGACATTGTTCGATCTCTGATGTTATCCACTCTAGCTCCGTGTCGCTGATGCCGATGCTGTATTCGGAGTAGGTGTCGAAGAGGATGTTGTCGGCGAGTATAAAGCGTGTGTCGCCCATGGTAAAGCTTTGCTGCTTTGTGCCGAAGGTCTCTTTAAACTCTCTTTCGGCAAGAGACTCGTTGTGCTCTATTGCGCGGTTGTGGTCGTGGTTGCCGATCACGGCATATACCTCAACCCCAAGCTCTTCAAAGGCACTCTTCACGCGAGGCAGAAACGCCATAGTATCCCACACCACATCGCCCGTAAGAAGTATGGCGGTGGGGTAGCCTGTCGTTTTGTAGTGTTCGACAATTTGTCCAATCTTTGGTATTATATCCTGTTCTAGGCGTGATAGTTGCTCTTCGGTTTGTGGCTGTGGATCACCCACGACAATAAGGTTAAAGCCGTGACCATCTGCCCTTGCAACGATGGTTGCACAGAGGGCGAATATTAGTAAAATTATATCTCTCATACTGCCACAAAGATAGGAAATAATTGTAAAATGGCAACAGAGAGACCTCCTCAGTGTAAAAATAGTCGCACGTGCGCGACGCATGTGAGAAATTTTTTATATCTTTGTCGAGTTATGGAGAATTTTGTAGTATCAGCACGTAAGTATCGCCCACAGACCTTTGCTTCGGTTGTGGGTCAGCGACATATAACCTCAACCCTGAAGAATGCCATTGAGCGTGGTCAGTTGGCGCATGCCTTTCTATTCTGTGGTCCGCGTGGTGTGGGTAAGACCACCTGTGCGCGCATCTTTGCCAAGGCGATCAACTGCCTAAATCCGCAGGCTGGTGAGGCGTGTAACGAGTGTGAGTCGTGCCGTGCGTTCAACGAGGGCAGATCGCTAAATGTTCATGAGCTTGATGCTGCATCCAACAACTCGGTGGATGATATTCGTAACCTCATTGAGCAGGTGCGTATCATTCCACAGCTTGGTCGCTACTCGGTATTTGTGATCGACGAGGTTCACATGCTCTCAGCATCGGCATTCAATGCCTTTCTTAAGACTTTGGAGGAGCCTCCCCATCACGCCATATTTATCCTAGCAACAACCGAGAAGCACAAGATCATCCCAACCATCCTGTCGCGTTGTCAGATCTACGATTTCAACCGTATTCGTGTTGAGGATGGTGTTGAGTATCTGCGTCACATAGCCTCGCAGGAGGGTGTTACGGCTGATGATGAGGCGTTGAACCTAATCGCTCATAAGGCTGATGGCGGTATGCGTGATGCACTGTCGATGTTCGATAAGGCGGTGTCGTTCTGCGGCGATAATCTGAGCTATAAGGATGTTGCAGCTACGCTCAACGTTCTCGATTACGACACCTATTTTACGGCTACCGATCTTCTACTCGAGGGGCGATATGTCGATACGCTAATACTCTTCGATGAGGTGCTTTCGCGAGGCTTCTCACCATCGGTGTTTGCCTCAGGACTTAATGCTCACATGCGCGACCTGCTGATGGCAAAGGGACCTGCAATATCGCTAGTTGAGTTTACGGGTACGCTCATCGAGAGGTACCGCGCTCAGGCGGCACGAGCCGAGGAGTCTTTCTTATTTGGTGCCATGTCGCTACTCACCGAGGTGGATGGTAAGTTAAGACAGTCGTCAAATCAACGTCTTTTTGTGGAACTGGGACTTATGAAAATAGCAGGTCTCGGTCAAAAAAAAAATAACGAGGTAGATAGCCTTAGCTTCGACACTGCTTTTTCGCTCCCCGAGCTTGTTGACGCAGTGTCCGTATCGGCACCCGAAGCAGTTGCCACACCTGTTGCAAAGCCTACTGCGCAGCCAGCCGCGCCCGCAGTGCCGCAGCAGCCAGCCGCTGAGGTGGCCCTGGAGCCTGCAAGGGTCGTTGCAGAGCCTGTCGTGCCACAGCAACCTAAGCGACGCCCTGCGCCAAGGATCGGTTTGTCGATCAACAATATGATGAGTGGCGATGTTAAGACTGCGTCGGAGCTTGCACGTGAGGTTGAGGCAGCCTCTTCGGTCGAGGTGGTCATCGATCCATCGAGCGAGCAGAAGCTCATGGAGGCCAAGGGGCGTTTCATTGCCGAGCTGCAAAAGTCGCGAGCACGCTTTGTGCCAGTATTTGAGACTATGCGTGCTGAGGGCAATGTGGTCCACATCACGGTGGCATCAAAGGAGCTACACGAGGATATAATGCGTGACAAGCTTACATGGTTGAGTAGCATTGCTCGCACGGCAGGGGTTAATGGTGCTATTGATCTGGTGGTTGAGGTTAACGAGGCGATAAAGATTGCGCGTCCGATAACCATTGAGGATCGCCTCAAACACCTTATGGCAAAGAACGATCGCCTTAAGGAGATGATCGAGCGATTGGTGCTCGATGCGGAGTAACTCAACATGGCATTGCGGTTAAACAGCTGCTGTTTGGTGCTTATTAACAGTGAAGTATAAACTAAAATAGAATAAATTATGAAGGATTTTATTAAGGAACTTGAGTGGCGTGGTATGATCCATACCGTGATGCCAGGAGCTGAGGAGGAGCTTAAGAAGGGCATGGCATCGGCATACCTAGGTATCGACCCTACTGCCGACTCATTGCATATCGGTCACTTGGTTGGTGTGATGATTTTGAAGCACTTCCAGATGTGTGGCCACCGTCCTATTGCGCTTATCGGTGGTGCTACAGGTATGATTGGCGATCCATCGGGTAAGTCGCAGGAGCGTAACCTCTTGGATGAGGCTACGTTGCGTCACAACCAGGAGGCGTTGAAGCGTCAGCTATCTAAGCTCATAGATTTTGAGTCGGATGCCGAGAATAAGGCGATCCTGGTGAATAACTACGACTGGATGAAGGAGTTCTCGTTCCTCGATTTTGCACGTGATATCGGTAAGTGCATCACGGTGAACTATATGATGGCTAAGGACTCTGTGAAGAAGCGTTTCAATGGCGATGGCGACGGCATGTCGTTCACCGAGTTTACCTATCAGCTACTTCAGGGCTACGACTTCTTGCACCTCTACCAGACTGAGGGTTGTAAGTTCCAGCTTGGTGGTGCCGATCAGTGGGGTAACATCACCACAGGTACTGAGCTTATTCGTCGTAAGCTGGGCTCTGAGGCCGAGGCATTTGCCATCACATGTCCGCTTATCACCAAGGCAGACGGCACTAAGTTTGGTAAGACCGAGAGTGGTAACGTATGGCTCGATGCTCGCTACACCTCGCCTTATAAGTTCTACCAGTTCTGGCTCAACGTGAGCGACGAGGATGCTAAGCGATACATCAAGATCTTCACACTCCTCGACCGTGAGACTATCGAGGCACTTATCAAGGAGCACGAGGAGGCACCACACTTGCGTGCCTTGCAGAAGCGTCTTGCCGAGGAGCTAACCACGGCTATTCACTCTCGTGAGGAGCTTGAGAAGGCTCAGGCGGCAACCAACATCTTGTTTGGTAATGCTACGTCGGAGGCTCTTCGCTCGTTGGACGAGGCTACACTACTCCAGGTATTCGAGGGTGTGCCACAGTTCAGCATTGCGCGTGCCGACCTTGAGAAGCCATTTGTCGACATTGTAGCTGAGGCTTGCAAGGTATTCCCATCGAAGGGCGAGTGCCGTAAGATGGTGCAGGGTGGTGGCGTACAGCTCAACAAGGAGAAGGTGCAGGATGCAATGCTTCACCTAACTGAGGCAGACCTCATCGCAGGCAAGTACCTCCTTGTGCAGCGTGGCAAGAAGAACTACTATCTAATCACCGTAGAGTAAGGCTAGGCTATGAACCCCCTATATACGATACGCCTTGATGGTATCTACGTGCGTGCCTTCCATGGCTGCTACGACCTTGAGCAGCAGGTGGGTAACCGTTTCCGAGTAGATATTGTGATACGCACTCCGTTGGGTGACCTGCCTCAGAGTGACGACGTTACTCAGGCGGTGAACTACCTCACCGTATTCGAGATTGTGGAGCGCACCATGCAGCGTACGCAGCGCACAATTGAGGCGGCGGCAAGCAATATCATCGCAGCAATCAAGGAGCAGTTTGCGCAGATTGTTGAGGTTGAGTGTACCGTGTCGAAGATAGCACCTCCGCTTGGGGGTAAGATTGATAGGGTTTCAGTAACGCTAATTGGATAGAAATGGCACAGCAGACAACAAAACGTAGTGGCTTTGGCGGTAAGCTTGCCGCCATACTTGCCGCAGCAGGCTCAGCTATTGGTCTGGGCAATATATGGCGCTTCCCCTACATCACCTCGGAGAATGGTGGAGGAGCCTTCATCTTGATCTATCTCGGTTGCATCCTCTTCCTAGGACTGCCGCTGCTCATCGCCGAGTTTGCGGTGGGTCACAATGCGAAGTGCAACCCTGTAGATGCCTTCTCGAAGATCCGTCGTGGCTGGGGCTGGCTCGGTGCTATGGGTCTTATCTCAGTATCCCTTATCATGGGCTACTACTTTGTGATCTCGGGATGGACACTCAACTACGCCATCTCGTCGGCTACAAATAGCATTGGCTCAGACTTTGGTCAGTTCTTTGCCGACTTCACTACCGCCACATGGCGACCACTCATCTTCGCCTATCTATTCATCTTCGCCAACCACTTCATCATCGTTGGAGGTGTGCAGGGAGGTATTGAGAAGGCGTCAAAGATTATGATGCCCCTGCTCTTTGTCATCCTCGTAGTGTTGGCAATCTACTCATTGTGGTTGCCCGAGGGTCGTGAGGCGTTGAGTAATGTCTTTACCCCCGACTTCTCGAAGGTTACGGGCAAGACCTTCCTCGATGCTATGGGTCAGGCATTCTTTACCCTCTCTGTGGGTATGGGTGCAATGCTCATCTATGGCTCATACTTTAAGCAGGGTACTAAGATAGCAGGTACGGCTATCAGCGTAGTGTCGCTCGACACCCTTGTGGCACTCACCGCTGCCGTTATCATCTTCTCGGCAGGTGTCGAGAATGAGAGTGGTATGCAGCTTGCCTTTGTGGCTATGCCAAAGGTCTTCTCGGCGATGCCCGCAGGCAATCTTTGGGCTACGCTCTTCTTCCTTCTCCTCGGTCTTGCGGCACTCTCGTCGACAATATCTATGCACGAGGCTGTGACATCCTACTTCGTCGAGAAGCGTGGTATGTCGCGTAATAGGGGAGCTTGGATCGTTACCATCGGCGCGCTCATGCTCTCTACTGTAGCCTCTCTCTCGCTTGGCGACTGGAGCGATGTTAAGCTCTTGGGAATGAATATATTCTCACTTCTCGATAACTTCACGGCTATCGTCATGCTACCGTTGCTTGGTATTCTTACAGCAGTATTCGTGGGTTGGGTATGGCGCAAGGAGGATATGCGTGCCGAGCTTACCGCTGAGGGTGGTGTCGACAAGGCGACATATCCCTTTATCCGCTTCTTGCTTCGCTACGTCTGCCCTGTGCTCGTATCCGTGGTCTTTGTCTTTGGTATCATCTCCTTTGTGAAGAGCTTGTCAGCAGAGCCCGAGGATGTTACCATTGAGGAGGATGCCACAGAGCTGACGCTCAATGTCAATGGCGTAGACTTTGAGGATGTCGATGTTGAGAACTTTGAGATGACTACAATTACTCCAATAACAGAAACACAAACAGATAAAAACTAAAATACTATGGCAGATTTCATCTATCAGGAGCCGTTCCCTATCCAGCAGGATAAGACGGAGTATCGCCTTCTCACGAAGGACTATGTTAAGGTTGTTGAGTGCGACGGACGTAAGATCTTGAAGGTAGATCCTAAGGGTCTTGAGCTATTGGCTAAGGAGGCATATAGCGACGTGTCGTTCTACTTGCGTGCTTCACACCTCCAGAAGCTAGCTAACATCCTTCAGGATCCCGAGGCTACAGATAACGATAAGTTCGTAGCATATACCATGCTCATGAACCAGTGTGTAGCAGCCGAGGGCGAGTTGCCAACTTGCCAGGATACAGGTACTGCTATCTGCATCGGTCATAAGGGTGAGGATGTATATACAGGTGCTAACGACGCTGAGTGCATCTCTCGTGGTGTCTACGAGACATACAAGGAGCGTAACTTGCGCTACTCTCAGGTTGTGCCATTCACAATGACCGAGGAGAAGAACTCAGCAACCAACCTCCCAGCGCAGATCGACATCTACGCAGGTCACCCAGGCATGGAGTACGAGTTCTTGTTCATCACTAAGGGCGGTGGCTCGGCAAATAAGACCTTCCTCTATCAGCAGACTAAGGCACTTCTCAACGAGGAGTCACTCACCAAGTTCATCAAGGAGCATATACTCGACCTTGGCACTTCGGCATGTCCTCCTTACCACCTCGCTATCTGCATCGGCGGTACATCGGCAGAGATGTGTCTTTCAACCGTTAAGAAGGCATCGGCAGGCTACCTTGACGAGCTACCTACATCAGGTAACGAGGGTGGTCGCTGCTTCCGTGACCTCGAGTGGGAGGCTAAGGTTGAGAAGATCTGCCAGGAGATCGGCCTCGGCGCGCAGTTTGGTGGTAAGTACTACGTTCACGACGTGCGCGTAATCCGCGCTCCACGCCACGCAGCATCGTGCCCTGTGGCTATCGGCGTAAGCTGCTCAGCAGACCGTAACATCAAGGCTAAGATCACCCCAGAGGGTATCTTCATTGAGCAGCTCGAGAAGAACCCTGCACGCTTCCTCCCTGCCGAGGCTCCAGCAATGTCACCAGCTGTTGACATCGACCTTGACGAGGGTATGGACCGTGTTCGCGAGATCCTATCGCAGTATCCTATCAAGACACGCCTTAACCTTAAGGGTACCTTGGTTGTGGCTCGCGATATTGCTCACGCTCGCATCAAGCAGATGCTCGACGAGGGTAAGCCTATGCCAGAGTACTTCAAGAAGCACCCAGTCTACTACGCAGGTCCTGCTAAGACCCCTGCAGGCATGGCTTCAGGCTCATTTGGTCCTACCACCGCAGGTCGTATGGACTCTTACGTAGACCTCTTCCAGAAGGCTGGTGGCTCTATGGTGATGGTGGCTAAGGGTAACCGTTCACAGCAGGTAACCGATGCTTGTAAGGTTAATGGTGGCTTCTACCTCGGCTCTATCGGTGGTCCTGCGGCAATCCTCGCTAAGAACTCTATCAAGAGCGTTGAGGTCGTTGACTTCGAGGAGCTTGGCATGGAGGCAGTACGCAAAATCTACGTTGAGAACTTCCCAGCCTTCATCATTGTTGATGATAAGGGTAATGATTTTTTTGCTGACTTCGCTCATTAAAATTGTATAGCGAGGTTATTTCGGCGTCTTGCTTGCTTGCGAAATCCTCACATACGTCAAGTATGCTGCGGTTTCGCAAGCGGCGACAAGCCGTCGACCATAGTGAGTTTAGAGAATTTAGAGAGTTTAGGGAATTTAGGGCGAGGTTATATTCGGCTGTTGTTAATAAACTCCCTAATCTCCCTAATCTCCCTAATTTCCCTAACTTCATTACTTGGAGTCACATACCACCCCCCCACGTGGCTAACAATAAAACGCTCGACCGAGGCGTTAACAAATATCGGCAAGTTAAGTTAATTTAGTATGATTCGATTACGTCATTTACTTCTGCTGCTTGTGGCGATGACACTATCTGTGGCAGCATGGGCACAGGTAACCTTCACCGTGGAGGCACCCCTCCTGGTGTCGCTAAACGAACGTGTACAGGTTCAGTTCTCGGTGAACAAGGAGCCTGAGAGCGATCGCACCTTCCAAGCACCCTCCTTCGAGGGCTTTAACATCATCGCTGGTCCCGCCATATCTACTGGTATGAATGTGCAGTGGATAAATGGCCATCAGACATCGAGCTACAATCGCACATATACCTACATCCTCAAGCCTCAGTCGGCTGGAAAGCACACCATAGCTCCAGCATCAATCGTCGTTGATGGCAAGAAATACACCACGAAGAGCCTTGCCATAGAGGTCATTGATGAGAGTGTAGCACGAGGTCAGCAGCAGAGTGCCTCGTCGAACAACAACAACCCTAAGCAATCAAGCGGTAGAGGTGCTAGCAACAGTGCAGCAGAGAGCAACAGCATATCCTCAGACGACATCTTCATAGTGCTTCGCACATCGAAGAGCGAGGTGTATAAGGGTGAGGCTCTTACGGCAACACTCATGCTCTACACGCGCGTGGGCTATCCCGATATTCGCGGTGTTGACCTACCGATATTTAATGACTTTTGGACTCAGGAGATTCCTTCGCAGAGCGAGCGTTCGCGTGCCGAGTACAACGGTCGTGTATACGATACCTATCGTCTAGCTAACTATATTGTGGCACCTCAGCGTACGGGTGACCTCTCGATAACGCCTGCCGAGTTGGACGTATTGATACGAGTTGTTACGCATGACAACTCCCCACGTAGTGCATTCCATAGCTCACGTCACGAGAGTCTTGTGAGTCGAAAGCTCCGATCAGCCCCCATAACAATCAAGGTCAAGGAGTTCCCCGAGGGTGCTCCCACATCGTTTAGTGGTGCTGTGGGCGAGTTCTCGATGGCATGCACTGCTCCCGACGAAACGATGACTGCCAACAGCTCCAATGAGCTGACACTCACCATTACTGGAAGCGGCAACCTGAAGTTTATCACCGCACCGCGTCTACATCTGCCCGACTCTTTTGAGGTCTACGACACCAAGATAACTGATAACCTGCGCACCTCTACATCAGGAGCTTCGGGAAGCATCACATATAGCTACCCCTTTGTGGCGCGTGCCGCTGGCCAGTACGTTATAGAGCCTCTTGTGTTTAGCTACTTCGACCTCGAGACTAAGCAGTATAAGAGCCTATCAACTGAACGATTTACAGTTACCGTAACCTCTGATGGATCTGTATCTGCATCTGACGATGCTGGTGCTACATATCGCGAGTATGGTGGTCGCATGAAGCAACTCGATCGCGATATTAGATTTATTCATACCGATAAGTTACAATCGCACCCCTTCTCGCTATTTATCTTCTCGCCAATTTACTGGCTTATCCTTGTTCTGCTACTATCGCTCTATATTGTCGTCTATGTGGTTATGCGTAAGCGTATACGCGAAAATCGCAACATCGTGGCGCGACGTATGCGTCAGGCGGATAAGGTTGCAATTCAGCGTCTTCGCATGGCTCAACGTTCGATGGAGCAGGATGAGCACCACGCCTTCTATGGTGAGATGCTACGTGCCTTGTGGGGCTATATCAGCGATAAGTTTAACATCCCCGTATCAAACCTCACGAAGGAGACGATACGCGAGGAGCTATATCGTCGTGGTGTCTCAGCATCCGATGCTGAGCTCTTCTGCCAGATAATATCTCGATGTGACGAGGCTCAGTATGCGCCATCGGTTGAGGGTGATATGCGTGAGGTATATGCCGATGCCGTGTCGGTAATCTCTAAGATTGAGTCTGTTGTGAAACGTTAGTGTGAATTGATATACGTATGACTGTTATGCGAATAGATAATATATTAAAGGTTCTGCTGCTCTTCGTTACCATCTCTACAGCAGATGTGTCGCGTGCCTCAACTCTCGAGACTGAGGCTCAGGGCGAGTGGCAGCGCGCCTTGGAGGCTTACTCTGCCAAGGAGTATGCAGTGGCATGTGAGGCTTTCGAGCGTGTTGCTGAGCTTGGTTACGCTAGTGAGGAGCTATACTATAACCTTGCAAATGCCTATTTCAAGCTTGGCGTTGGTGGCGAGAAGCCTTTTAACTCTGGAGAGCTCGGACGCGCCATCCTTAACTACCGCCGAGCACTGCGTCTTGACCCTACAATGGAGGATGCGCAGTATAATCTCGACCTTGCCGTAGACTATACAAACGATGCAGAGCCACTACCCCGAGGTGTGCTTAGCACTATGTGGAGCTCGCTTAGTGGCATGATGACTTCTAATGGCTGGGCTATACTCTCGGTCATCCTCTTTGCATTAACGCTGCTCCTTGTCTTGGTGTATCTGCTCTCGCAGCGCATCTATCTTCGTAAGGTGGCGTTCTTCATCGCAATACTCTCACTCGTACTCTTCCTGTTTGCCACAATCTTCTCGCTATCCGAGCGATCGCTCTTTGAGAATAGCACCATGGCTGTGGTGATATGTGGCGATGTGGCATCGGTGCATGCCTCGCCCGACAACTCTTCGAAGGTGATACGTCAGCCGTCGCAGGGTGTCACAGTTGATGTTCTGCGCGAGCATGGCGAGTGGAGCGAGATAGAGTTTGTCGATGGCGAGAAGGGGTGGATTATGACCACTACCATCGAGCGAATATAGTATTGTGCTATGTCCAAGCTTTTAGATAATGTAACCTCGGAGCTGCAACGACTCCCGGGCATCGGCCGTCGCACTGCGCTGCGCCTGGCGATGCATATCTTGAAGATGGAGAGCGACACTGTTGACTCGCTATCTAGCAGTATCGCTCGCTTCCGTCACGATATTCGCTATTGCCGTAGTTGCAACAACCTCTCCGATGAGGCGCTATGTCCTATATGTAGCGATACGCGTCGCGATCGCTCTACGATATGTGTCGTTGAGCAGGTGGGTGATCTACTCTCTATCGAGAATACGGGTCAGTACCACGGTCTTTATCACGTTTTGGGAGGCGTTATATCGCCCATGCAGGGCATAGGTCCCTCCGATCTTAAGATTGACCTACTGTGCGACAAGCTACTAACGGGCGAGGTGCGTGAGGTGATCATCGCCATCTCTACATCTGTCGAGGGTGAGACCACGCTCTTCTATCTTATGAATCGCCTTAAGGCCTTTCCCGATGTTAAGGTTACGACCATTGCCCGCGGCATTGGTTTTGGCGATGAGCTAGAATATGTTGATGAACTGACCATCACACATGCGCTGATTAATCGTCGAGAGCTATAGCGAATTTCCATCAATACATCACTAGAGAGTGAATAAAAAGTGTATTTTGTCGTTACGCTTGCCCTCAAAATGCTCATTTACGCTTTAGTAAACTCCGCTTTTTCGGGCTTCGCAGCGTCGCGATTAAGTGAGAGCAGAGGCTGCTTGCAGACTATGCCGAGCGTGAGCGGTGAAAAGGCACTTAAGCCTAAAACTACATCTTTTTATTCACTCTCTTAGGGTTATGGGGGCTGACTAAGTTACTTTTTAGTCAGCCCCTTTTTTGTTATTGTCTATCGGTTGTGCATCGCTAAATCAGCTAAATGTCCTTTATAAATATATAAAATGGTCTAAATGGACAAATTATTATAGGCAAGAGGAATATTGGACCAAATTGCATCGAAATATTACAATTTTATACATATATTTGCCACAAGCAAAAGACAATTATATGGAAAAGGATCTCTACGAATACCATCGTCATGGTGTGGGTGATATTAAAAGTGGCTGCCACGAGATAGATGTTGAGAGGGTGATATGGCGCATAATGAGAGAGCAGGCCAGTCATCATGTCGACACCTGCTCTAGGGTTGATGAGTCTGATATTGTGCGTATGGAGCATGCGGTCTTTGAGGGTATTATGAGCAATCTATCTATCGAGGAGTTAGCCGATAGGTGTTGTTGTTCGTTGTCGACCTTCAAGCGGCGTTTCCACAATCACTACCACATATCGCCCCATAGGTGGATGCTTAGGTGTCGTCTTGAACTTGCCAAGGAGGTGCTTATGACAACGCCAGCGTCGATTACTGACATTGCCATGCGCTGTGGTTTTGTGAACAACTCCCACTTCATAGCAACGTTCCGGCGCCACTTTAACATTACACCCCTTAAGTTTCGGCGTCAGGATACCGCAATAATCGAGCCAGACGACGAGGTATAGTCAGGTATGCATTTATATCCCCCTGTAAATGCAATGGGGATGACTAAAAATTAGTCATCCCCACATGTGTTTAGAAGTTGAAGAAAAAGATGTAGTTTTAGGCATGCGAAGCCCGAAAAACCGGAGTTTACTAGGCGTAAATGAGGATTTTGAGGGCGAGTATAACGAAGAAATACACTTTTTATTCAGCTTCTTTTGTTAACATCTTAAAATAGACATCTACTGCTCCTTCGCTGCTGCTGCCTCCTTTAGTGCGCGAGCCTCTTTGCGGATCTTCAAAGGTGTCTTCTGGAGATACTTGCGGCAGAATAGTGCGAAGTGACCATGGTTGGTGAAGCTATACATCTTGATGATGCTCTTTAGCGGCACGTTGGTCTCGGTTAGTAGGCGTTCGATCTCTACGATGCGCTGCTTCTGCATCCAGCTGTAAGGCGTATCGTGGAACTCCTGCTTGAACATATTGTTGAAGTGCTGGATGCTGAATCCACAGATGTCGGCAAGCTCCTCGACAGTCTTCACGCGTGGTGCATTGTTGCGCACAAGCGATGCGAACGACTGGTTACGATCGAAGAGGTTGTAGAACGTACGCAGCTGTATCTGAGGCGTATAGAAGAACTTGAATATTACGAACATCTCCTGGATCTTCGCTCTATGCAGGTGGTTACAGTGCATGCTGTTGACCAGATATAGGCGCATTGTTCGCAGGAAGAGGTCGAGGGCATCGTTGAATGCCACCTGAGTAAACTTGTAGTTTATCTTCTTGATTTTGCCGACGATGCTGTTGAATGGGATCATGTCGCATGTTGCGCCGGCTGTGATGAAGTGCGCCTTGATGATCTCCACATCGCTAAGTGCGGTAATCTCGTAGTGGTATGCGCGGAAGCAGAATACGAAGTGGTGTTCGCGTACTACATATTCACGACGCTCCTCTGAGGTGATCTCGAAGTTACCTGCGAGGAGGAATAATAGACTATTAAAATCGCCACGGTCTACAATAAGCTTCTCTCCCTCCTTAAGGGTGATAAGGCTAAAACCCGCTTCGGGCTCCACCGTATAGGAATGGCAGGATGCAGGACACTGGTTCGACATAAATTTAAGCGGTTTTATGGTTAAAAATCAAAATATTCTAGTGTTATTAGCACACAAATATAAGCAAATAAATTTAATATCCAAGCATTTTTTCTTGAAATAGATAAAAAAGTGTGCAAATAGAGTTGTTATCAGATCTTTTTTGCGCTTAAAAAGAATTGATAAGTGAGAAATTTAGATATTTATAACAACAATAAATATCGCTTTATGGCTCGAAGTTGCAGCGCAACATCACGGGTTCTGCTTGACGCTCTTTGATGCGACCTATCATGATGTCGAGATACCTCTGTATGTCATCGCGAAGACGTTTGTAGAGTGGGCTATCGGTGTAGTTCTCGTTGTCGAGCAGCACATCGCGTATCGAGCGCAGCGTATTTGTGTAGTTCTGCATCTCATTTTTGAGTGCTATGCCCTCGATGCTCGATTGGTCGATTTTGGCTATCGACAGTTGGCGTAGCTTTTCGCATACTGCCGTGAGCACCACCATCACCACGTTGTCCATCAGGGTGTGTCCGTGCATGAACATGTAGCAGTTATCCTCCTCAACGCCACGCTCTTTGAGCTTTGTGCCAAACGCGTTCACCGCCTTCGCTATCTCGGGGTTGTCGTGGCATAGTGCGGCGTGGCGGCGTGCGACATTTTGTTCGAGCCATGCTAGCGTGTTTTCGCCATTATGTCGAATATCGACGTAGCCCAGACGCACCGAGGCGCGGAACTCAGCAAGCGTAAACACACTCTCGTTGGAGAGCTGTGCCGAGTAGACATACCATAGGAATAGTGGATATATCGCGCGCGAGTAGTCGGCAAAGAAGCGTTCAAAGTCGAATATGCGCGTGTCGTTTTTCGTCGCCTTGACACATACGTTGCGTAGCGATGGGGCGTAGCATAAGTAGTTTTCCGTGGCGTAGACGTAGGTGTGAAACATGTTATCTGCAGCAAGCACCTCGCGCGACTGCTCTGTTGCTCCGTCGAACAGATAGTCGAAGTCGGAGTCTACGCAGAGTATAACATTCTCAGGGTCAGTCTTTCCGATCATCGACATCAGCACCTTCTTGCCTTTGGGCAGGTTCTCGCGGTTGGGCACCGATATTTCGAAGCGCAGATATGGGTTTCGGAAGTGGTCGAATATGCTGCGCCAGAATGCAACATCCTCATACCCCTCGACATACACATGCACCAGGTGGCGATCATCCTCCGGAGGTAGTATCTCGGGGAGCCTATCAGGGTTGTAGGCCGTGAGATCGCGCTGCTTTCTATTTCGTTTATTCGGTTTCATTGATGTAAAGTTACGAAATTTTTTTATATCTTTGTATTTAGATAGACTTTTTTAACCATCATTACACTATTTATATCTATTATAACTATGGCTAACGACTGGAAAGATCGTCTTGGCGTGGTATTCTCTACCAATCCCGACTACCAATTTCAGACCTCTGACGACGAGGCTGAGGCAACTCTTCCGCCCGAGAAGCAGAACCTACGTGTATGGCTCGACAGGCTCAAGGGTGGGCGTGTGGCAACCGTTGTTCGCGGCTTTGTGGGCAGCGACGACGACCTTGCCTCGCTAGGCAAGGATCTTAAGAAGAGCTGTGGTGTTGGTGGCACAGCCAAGGATGGCGAGATCATCATCCAGGGCGACCACCGCGACCGTGTTGTGGAGCTGCTCACCAAGGCTGGCTACCGCTGCAAGAGGGCAGGAGGATAGTGATTGCCCCCTCGTTAGCGACCGTCGCTCTGTTGCCTTCTTTTTTCTTCGTCATTCCGAGCGAGCTTTAGCGAGCGTGGGAATCTCATGGTCAGCGCGCTTTGGAGGAGATTGCCACGAGCCTTGCGGCTCTCGCAATGACGAACAGAGGTGGAGATTGCCACAGCTTGTGCCAAGCCTCGCAATGACAAGCAGGACACAACTATGTTACAGTAACACCGAACCCAAACTATAATACTATGACTACCTATCTAAAGCATATCTTCGCACTTGTCGCTGCGCTAGTATTCGCCGGCTGCGACTTGTTGGGCGACTTGGATTTT
Organism: Alistipes sp.; assembly: GCA_017379015.1. GTDB lineage: Bacteria > Bacteroidota > Bacteroidia > Bacteroidales > Rikenellaceae > Alistipes. The sequence goes on along the minus strand of JAFNXN010000004.1, from coordinate 11,147 downwards.
TTGCCTGGTAAGCCTGATGGTGGCGATGATGCGCCCACCGAGGAGGCATTTCGCAGTGTCAGGGGCGACTTTGATGGTTTCGACGAGCTGGTCTATAACGACGATACTATTATCTGTTATCGTGAGTCGGATGCTGGTCTTCCCGAGGCTATGTTTATCTTCACCAATGATGGCGGTGAGGAGGTTGCCGAGATGGTCTATTTCGATGGCGACGGCATCCCTGTCTACTTCAATGTCAATGGCGAGAGCATATATGTTGAGAACATCCGTGGCGAGTTGTGCGACTTGGTTATCCTGAGTGACGATGGCACGTTTAGCACCATCCCCGATGTTGCTACGGGCTTCGACATAGCCAACTATTGGTCGGAGCATCCTGCTACGCGCGCTGATGGCTCAAATGTAGCCAATGGTGTTAATATGGCGAATCGAGTTCTTGGTGCGCGCTACTTTGCCCAGGGTAGCTTCGGCATGGGTCTTAGTGCTTATAGCATGTTGTTGGGATGTGCTATGCTTGTGCCGGGGTGTAATGTTGTTGTTGGTGCTACGTTGATGATTGGTAGTGCAGTAGGCTTTGTGGCTAGCTCTATGCAGATTGCGCGAGCTACCGATCTTCTTGTTAGCGATGGCTCGCATACCGATGGAGCCTATATCGCTACTGCCGAGGTGTTGGGCATCATTAGCAATGTTATCGGCACTCCTGTTGTTGCGGCGGCTAACACACTCATTGATAGTGGTTTTAATGCAGTGTACGACGAGTTGGATCGTCGTGCTCAGGAGCTGGAGCGTCTTAAGCAGTCACGTTCGGTGCAGAGTCTTACGCTCACCACAGGCTCTGCCGATGTCGATTATTGCAATCGCTCGGCGCGCCTCACAGGCTCGCTCAGCTCAACGCTGTCGTCTGACGACCGTGTGGGCATCCTGCTTTCGGAGGACCCCTCGGGGCTTCATGTTGTCGATTGCTACGATACTGGGGCTTCGGCAGGAGAGTTCGAGTTTGAGTTCTCGGACTTGGAGCGTTGCAAGAGTTACTTCTATCGTTCTTACTATGTCTCGGAGTCGGAGCAGCGCAACTATGTCTCTAAGTGTCGCGAGTTCTATGTTCCGGGCGTTAAGACCGCTGGCTATACTCAGCTCTCTGAGGGTCGCTACGAGGTTATCCTCGAGGCTATGCTTGGCGATAAGCTTGAGAGTGCCGATGTCGGCATCTGCTATAGTTCGGATAATTCGGAGCCTACCATTGAGGATGATTATACCGACCCGTGCGAGGTGTCACGCACTGATAGCTATACCTTTACGATTGAATGTGAGGAGCTTCCCTGCTACTACCGTGCCTTTATGATTGTCGACGAGGGCATCATCTATGGCGCTACACGTAACATCTACGCCGACGATCGCGATATTTTGGTTAAGTTCTACGAAGATACCAGTGGCGACAATTGGAAATACAATACTAATTGGTGCTCCGATCTACCTCTTAGAGATTGGTATGGTGTCGAAACCAATGACGAGGGACGTGTTGTGGAACTTCATCTTTCCAATAATAACCTTACTGGCGGAGGATCATTGTCTGGATTGGATGCGTTGGAGTGTCTTTATTGCTGGGAAAATCAACTTACCACCTTAGATGTTTCGGGCTGCACGGCGTTGGAAGAGCTTTATTGCTTTGACAATCAACTCACCAGATTAGATGTTTCGGGCTGCACGTCGTTGGAGGGTCTTCTTTGCGCGATTAATCAACTCACTATGTTAGATGTTTCGGGCTGCACGGCGTTGGAAAGTCTTAGTTGCGGATCTAATCAACTCACCACCTTAGATGTTTCGGGCTGCGCGGCGTTGTGGACGCTTGATTGCGGATCTAATCAACTCACCACCTTAGATGTTTCGGGCTTAACAGCGTTGGAGGAGCTTTATTGCTATCATAATCAACTTACCACCTTAGATGTTTCAGGCTACACGTCATTGGGGAGTCTTGAGTGCCCTAATAATCAACTCACCACCTTAGATGTTTCGGGCTGCACGGCGTTGGATATTCTATCATGCGAGGAAAATCAACTTACTACCTTAGATGTTTCGGGCTGCACGGCGTTGAGGGAGCTTGATTGCTATAATAATCAACTCACCACCTTAGATGTTTCGGACTACACGGCGTTGTGGACGCTTTCTTGCCGGAGTAATAAGATAACGCGTGAGATCAGTGGTATATTTGCCGAGTTATATTATTTTAGTTATGATCAAAGATATACAAATTATTGGCGTGATAATGATGGTAACTTGCATTGGACTGACCATGGTGTAGGCTGGTGGTGGCCCGGAGAGCCGCACAGTGGACCTCATGACTAGCCCGCGGCATATCGCGACACATTAATAGGCAGTAGCGAAGGTGAAAAAGAAAGCATTTAAGGAATTTAGAGAGTTTGGCGTTTGATCTCGGAGTTGTCCAAGCCTCTCACTAAAATCCTTAGACTCCCTAATTTCTCTAATTTCCCTAATAACTGCGCTCCTCGTCCGCGACCCAAGAGTATAATTTTTGAGAGTATAAAACAGAGATAAAAACCTTAAAAAAAGAAGAGTATGAAACAAGAGTTAGAACTAAACCCCAACAAGGTGGTTGCCTTCTTGGGAAAGCCAGCGCGAGAGTTCACCAAGGCGGACATCGTGCGCTACATAAGTGATAACGGCATCCGCATGGTCAACTTCATGTACCCCGCGGGCGATGGGCGACTTAAGACCCTCAACTTCGTGATCAACAATGCCGCATATCTCGATGCCATACTCAGCTGCGGCGAGCGTGTCGACGGCTCGAGCCTCTTCCCATTTATCGAGGCGGGAAGCAGCGACCTCTACGTGGTGCCACGCTTCAGCACCGCCTTCCTCGACCCCTTTGCCGAGATACCTACACTCACCATGCTATGCTCATTCTTCAACAAGGATGGCGAGCCTCTAGCCTCAGCACCACGCTACACACTCCTCAAGGCGTGCGCAGCATTCGAGGAGGTGACAGGCATGCAGTTTGAGGCGATGGGCGAGCTGGAGTACTACGTGATAGCCGAGCAGGAGTCACTATTCCCCGCAACCGACCAGAAGGGCTACCACGAGTCGGCACCATACGCCAAGTTCAACGAGTTCCGCACAGAGTGCATGGCATACATAGCTCAGGCGGGAGGTCAGATAAAGTATGGTCACTCCGAGGTGGGTAACTTCGCCTACGATGGGCTCACCTACGAGCAGAACGAGATAGAGTTCCTCCCCGTGGCAGCTCCCGAGGCTGCCGACCAGCTGGTAATAGCCAAGTGGATAATACGCAACCTCGCCTATCGCTACGGCCTCGACGTCACATTCGCACCAAAGATCACCGCGGGCAAGGCGGGCTCAGGACTACATATCCACATGCGTATAATGAAGGATGGCAAGAACATGATGCTCGAGAATGGCGTGCTCTCGCCCGTAGCGCGTAAGGCTATAGCCGGCATGATGGAGCTCGCGCCATCGATCACCGCCTTTGGCAACACAAACCCAACATCCTACTTCCGCCTTGTACCACATCAGGAGGCGCCAACAAACATCTGCTGGGGCGACCGCAACCGTTCAGTGCTTGTGCGTGTGCCTCTGGGCTGGGCAGCAAAGAGCGATATGTGCCGCATAGCCAACCCTCTGGAGGGTGAGAGCAACTACGACACCTCGCAGAAGCAGACCGTGGAGATGCGCTCTCCCGATGGCTCTGCCGACGTCTACGAGCTTATAGCAGGACTTGCCGTTGCCTGCCGCTACGGCTTCGAGCTCCCCAACGCCCTAGATATTGCCGAGCGCACCTACGTGAACGTAAACATCCACCTCAAAGAGAACGAGGATAAACTTAAAGGCCTAGCACAGCTCCCCGACAGCTGCGCCGCCTCCGCAGACTGCCTCGAGCGTCAACGCTCCATCTTCGAGAGCCTTGGCGTATTCAGCCCCGCCATGATCGACGGCATCCTCAAATCTCTACGCTCCTTTAACGACCGCACCCTGCGCGCCGACATAGGCAGCAACCGTGAGCAGATGTTAGATTTAGTGAGGAGATATTTCCACTGCGGCTAATTTCTTTGTTGTGATAAGGGGTCGATTGCGGCCCCTAACAAAAAATGCCACCAATGGGACGTACGTCAAAGTACTACCCATCGGTGGCATTTTTTTGGGGATGGCTAATTTCGATTAGTCATCCCCATATTGTTGAGAAGTTGGTTATCCCGTCTTATTTAGCCTCCTATCTTGCTTAGAATCTGACGCTTAATGTTGCTACTGCGATATGGCGTCGCAAGTCGCTTGTCACGGGTACGCTCTCGACATAGACCTCGTTCTCTGTGTCGACGGCGTAGAACATCTGATATGCGCTATATCGCCTTGTGTTGTACTGATAGGCGAGGTCGAAGCTCACGGTGTTGCTTAGCTTGAAGCCTATGCCCGCGGTGATGTACTCCTCCGACTTAACGATAGGATGCGAGTATATCAACTCGGGGTGCTTCACAGCTCCGCCACTCGTGATATATCCTAGGCGTAGGTCCATGGCTGGAAGTAGGCGAAACTCAGCACCTAGGCGCAGCGTGTTCGATCGGCGGAAGTTATCCTCGAAGGTCTGGTCGTAGTCAAGACCCCAGATAGGTGCGCTGCGTAGGCGTGTCTTGGCGTAGTAGCTTGCCTCGTAGTCTGCCGAGAGGATAAGGCGTCGAGCGATGGTCACCGCCGCACCAACCATAAGTCGTGAGGGCGAGCTCACGCGCCATGCGTTCTGGTCGCGATCCTCCCACATAGGACTCTCGACATAATCGTAGATGCGATTATTCTCGACAGCGTAGCCATCGGGGTTGCTGCCCGCATTGTATGTCGCCGACCACATATCGGCATTGTAGCGTATCGAGAGGTTATAGGCCGTTGGGGTGTGGTAGGCAAAGCCCATGCGTAGCCAGTGTACTGGACGCCAGGTGATGCCGAGCTTAAGGTTGATGCCCGCGCCCGAGACCTCGGTATATTGTCTATAGTTCATATACTCCAGCTGATAGGGCATATCCTCGCCCGAGGGGTACGACTCGTTAGGGTATATATAGTCCTCGCCATAGAAGACCTCACGACGGTAGTCTACACTCTGCATGCCTAGCGTAGCACCCACGTATAGCTTGTCGACAAAGTTGAAGCCAAAGCTAAGGGCAAACTCGCCTATCGAGCCACGGCTCTTTATCGCTGAGAATTGGTCTACCTCTGCATGCTCTGCAATGCGATCAATATACCACCCCTCAGCATCCTTGTTTGTAATACCATTCTTATAGCCAAGCACCGCACCCCAGATATATGGGTCGTTGCCAAAGGGCATGCGTCCGTCGCTATCGGTCTGCAAGTTCTCAGCATTCGACAGTGTGCATAGAAAGTTTGCCATTGAGTTGCCAGCATGGTTGTAGAACGATGCAAACTTTATATCTTGGTTGAAGTCGGCAATGCGATTGTAGGCAAAGCCCATGTTTATATTTGTTAGGAATCCCGTGCCGCGATACACCGGGCCGACACCGCCAATGCTTGCAAAGCCAAAGCGCGTAGTGCGGTCCTTGTACTCCGAGGATGAGAATTTCGATAGGTCGAAACCCTCGGCACTGCTCCTTGTCGGGCTCTTGGCAAACTCTATCATGGGCGTGAAGCTGAAATCGCCAGACACGTACATGCCTATGCCGGCAGGGTTTAGCGATGCCGATACCATGTCGGCGCCAAGTGCCGCAAAGGCGTTACCCATGGCCATAGAGCGTGCTGTGCCGTAGTTGTGCGCCGTGAACGAGAGGTTGTAGAGATCGCCCCAGCCGATGATGTCGTTGTTCATCGTCTGACCGCCAATGTTTACCTGTGCCGAGCTAGCGTTAGCCGTCGCAAGCGAGATGATGGCGAGTGCAAGAAATCTATATATGCGTTTCATACTCAATGCTTTTAGTGTTACGACTTATCGTCTTGATGATGTTGACCCTCCGCGTGAAGATCCTCCGCCACTACTGCTTCCCGAGAACGAGCCGCGTGAGCTGCTTGTTGAGCCGCCACGATAGGAGCTTGATCCCGATGAGCTGCCGCTGCGGTAGGAGCTCGATCCTCGCTGCGATGACGAGCCTTGCGACACGGTGCCTGAGCCTCGTGACGAGCTGCCGCCCTGACGGAAGTTGCTCGAGCCACGCGCTGAGGATGATCCACTAGACACTGTGCCCTTAGAACTGTTCGCGCTACCACTGCCACGCGATATGTTGCCTTCAGCCTTGATACCATTGTTGCGGTATGAGCTACCTGTGTTAGCACCTATAGATACTGTTCCGCCTACTACTGGTCGGCTCTCGCTGATGGTCACCTGTCCGTGGTTGCGCTCGGTGGTTGGCGAGGTGTATCGCGAACCTACTGTGCCACGACCGCCGTTGAGGTTGCCTATGATAGCACCTGCTGAGGCTCCGCTGCCAGCACTTGCATAGCCGTGGTTAGGACGGTTGTGTGGTCGCTCGCCAGGCCTATTTCCAGGTCTGTGCTGTGGTGGGCGACCTGGACCATAACCGGGATAGTGGTGGTGGTGATGGTGTATGTAGCCGGGGTAGCCCCAGTACCAATCGTAGCACCATGGGTTGTAGCAGATGTTCCAGTTCCAGTCGTACCACGAGTAGTGAGGATAGCCCCACCATGAGTAGTAGCATGGGTACGAGGTGAAGCCCCAGCCGTAGTGCCATGGCGAGGCGTATATTCCGAAGGTTACGTTTGTTGCTCCCCACGCGCCAAACATCGAGGTGATATATTTGGGCTCAACCCACACCTGATCGCCCGACACCATGATGTTGTAGAATGCTGGGTCGTATGCCGTGGCATATTGCATCTCGCGACTTGTCGAGAGGGAGTAGTAGCTCGATGGGAGTCGGTAAGTTGGTGAGTTAAAACCATATAGACGGCGTGCGTAGGCACTCTCGTAGCTATCTGCCACGATTGATGAGTATGTTGGCTCACTCTTCGATGCGTAGTACTCCGCCTCGGCGCGCTTTGCCTCTGCCTCTGCCAGCATCGCCTGGTATCGAGCCTCGCGTGCCTCTGCCTCAGCCTTGGCAGCCTCCGCCTCGGCGCGCAGCTGGTTGGCAACCTCCACACGGTTGTCGGTTCGGTAGAGGTCGTTCGGGAGCACTGTTGAGGTGCTGAATAGTGTTGAGCAGCTTGCGAGGAGCAGACTCGCTATGATAGCTGTCGTAAGGTGTAATCTTTTCATGAGCCTAAATTTTTATCGGAGCATTGTTGCAAAAACTTTGCAGCACACTCTCTCTGTACCACAAATATACAAACTTTTTTACAAATGAACGCCCACACGTGTGTGAATAGTATAATTTGATGGGCGAAACGGCTTTTTAGCGTCGTGAAACGACCTTTGATTATTGTTCGTCGTCGCTTGATTTATGACGGTCGATAGCTCTTCTTTACGCAGTTACACGCTCTACTCTGCCTTCTTCTTAGTGTAAATTATTTTTTCTCCAACTTATTGTTTAATTTAGATATTTTTTATATCTTTGTTGTTTGTATGATAATTAATGATTTTATTGTTTATGAGAGAGTTAATTCTTAGACTATCACTTCCGCTGATGTTCGTAGCGATGATCTTTGTTGCGTGTAGCGATGAACAACTCCCCGATACCCCTTCGCAAGAGGAGGAGCCTGAAAAGGAGGAGCCTACGCCTGTGCCACCTCCCGAGCCAGAGGCAGACTTTGTGATCGAGATTGAGGAGCTAACTGGAACAAACTGTATCACAAAGGTGACGCCACTCGATAAGGATGTCTACTATGTGATGTATAAGTCTGAGATTCAGTACTTCTATGACTGTCAGATAGATACTGACGAGGCTCTCTTCGAGGATGATATGTTCTACTTTAAGCGAGGTGCTGAGTACGATGGTATAACGCTTCAGGAGTATATGCAGCAGTGGCAGGTGCTCTTTAGTGATGTGACACGTGTAAACTGGACTAATCTGCGTCCTGCCAATAGGGAGGTCGTCTATGTCTATGGTATCGAGTTCAACGAGGACTTTACCGACTGCACTCGCGTGACCGATGTGTTCTGGGTGTTGATTGATCCGCCACTCGCTGAGCTTGGCGATGCTCAGTTCGATGTGACCTATGCGGTTGATGGTGCTGAGGTAGAGTTGAGTGTTAAGCCACGAGATTGGGATGGTCTATATACTGTTCAGTTCTTCAATGCCAATGAGGATCTATACTACGATGCCTCTCAGGGTGTTACGGACGACTATGTGCGTAGCGTTGCCGAGGGTTGGATCTCGATGTTTGGTAATAACTTAGATGGTGGTGTTTCGGTTGAGGATATACTTGCGTTCACGTGTGAGCAGGGCGAGCAGAAGCTCTCGTATGAGTTGGACTCTTATACGCTCTATACGGTGCTCGTCTATGCTGTTGAGGAGGTAGATGGCTTCTATCAGATGGTATCTCGTCCTCAGGTGATAAACCTCTCGACCGAGGAGGTGCAGCCATCGGATATGACCATAGATATTACGCTTGATAATCTATATGTTCGCATCTGCGACCTTCGCATCACGCCATCGGTCGATGATGAGAACTATGTGATGCTCATCACCCCAACGAGCTATATCAAGCGCGACTATACCGATGAGGATCTTATTGAGGCTGCTCTGGATACATATAGCTCCTTTGCCTATATCTTCCGTGGAGAGATGACTGCGCGTATCAATACCCTTTATCCCGAAACCGAGTACATCGTGATAACCTTTGGCTATAGCGGTGGTGTGGTGACAACGCCTGTCTTTAAGAGGGTCTTTACTACTCAGGCTGAGGGCGAGTGCGAGCTTGCAATCACCAATGTGAACTATGGCGGTCCATATCTTCCATCGGAGCTTAAGGCTCTCGATCCTGAGCGTTTTGGTAATTTGGGGGATGGCTTCGACGACTATATGTTTGCCATCTGGATGGAGGTTGTGACAGACACCCCTACACCTGATATTTTCACATACTTCGTAGATACGGATACCTTCAACTACTATGGTGAGGAGACCATCTTCTACGACCTGCTCATCGATACGTGCGACCCTGTGGAGGTTACCTACGCTGAGTACTTTATGGACTACTATATCTGTGCAGCTGCCTACGACTATAAGGGCGATGTAACCCCTATGTGGCGTTCTGAGGCCCTTACGTTTAAGGCCTCTGATGCTCGCCCAGCTGAGGAGCTTATTGCAAAGCTTGATGCCTCGCCTCAGGCTAAGGTCATGTTCGTGCGCAGTGCCGCAAATCGCTAACCTTTAATAGTATAATTAGTATGAAGCGAATTTTAATCTTTGTTGTGCTGGCTCTTGCATGCGCAGCTTGTTCTCCTAAGAGGAGTACAGTTGAGCCTAAGGGTGTCGGTTGTGTCGAGCAGCGTGCGGGTGGCGATGTCTATCGTATAACCTCTTCGTTGCCTGTTGAGTATGCCGAGGATATGGAGTGGGTGTTGCGTTACGACGATAATGATGTTGAGGAGTTGCGCCGACGTGCAGCTGTCGAGGATAAGGAGTGCGATGTGCTCTTCTTTGGTAGCTCGTCGATACGCCTCTGGTCGACGCTTCAGGAGGATATGGCTCCACTTAAGGTTGTGAACCGTGGCTATGGAGGTGCTATGCTTCGTGACATACACTACAACTACGAGACGGTGCTCGACGACTACCGTCCGCGCGCCTTTGTCTTCTATTGCGATAATGACCTCGGAGGTTTCGGTCGCGACCTTCAGCCTACGGAGCTCTTCGATCTTTATCGCCTCTTGGTTGAGCGTCTAAAGGTCGATTATCCTGATACACCTATCTACATTCTCTCGATAAAGTTTAACGAAAACCGTGCTCACAAGCGCGAGGAGCATCGCCTCTTCAATGCCATCATGGCAGACTATGCCAAGTGTGAGGCGGCGGTTACATTTGTCGATGTGAACACTCCGCTTCTAAATAGTGATGGTTCGGTTAATAATGGCTATTTTGAGGAGGATCTGCTTCATGTTAATAGGGAGGGCTATCGTGTGTGGACCTCGGTGCTTAAACCTATGTTACTTGCGGAGTTAGCTAAATAGTGACCAAAATGGCTGGTGTGTGAAAAATAGACCAGCAGTGGTCTAAATTGCTAATCGGGCAATTTTGGCACTCTTGGCAGATGGGCAAATTACCCCTAAAAATCGCAATGCGCTAATAATTAGCATGTTGCGATTTTTGTCATAAATTGATGTTTATTATTCTGAAAAAACTATAAGAAAATTATATCGCTTTTTGGGAAGTTTTCAACATTTCGGTGCGAAAAAAGGGTGCTTATATATTGTATATCAAAAAAAATGCGTATCTTTGCGGGCAATTTCTCGCAAAAGGGAATTGAAATAGTTAACAAAAATTTAAAGGACAAAAAGTTTTAAAAATGCCAACTATTCAACAGTTAGTAAGAAACGGTCGAGTAAGCATGGTCGAGAAGAGTAAGTCGCCTGCACTCGCTGCGTGTCCTCAGCGCCGTGGAGTTTGTACTCGTGTGTACACTACAACTCCAAAGAAGCCAAACTCGGCGATGCGTAAGGTTGCACGTGTAAGATTGACTAATGGCAAGGAGGTCAATGCCTATATCCCAGGTGAGGGCCACAACTTGCAGGAGCACTCAATCGTGCTCGTTCGTGGTGGTCGTGTTAAGGACCTCCCAGGTGTTCGTTACCACCTCGTACGTGGTGCCCTTGATTCAGCAGGTGTAGACGGTCGTCGTCAGCGTCGCTCGAAGTATGGTGCTAAGCGTCCTAAGGCAGGTAAGAAATAATAGAAAATTAGGAATTGTATTTATTTAATTAGCAAGTAACAATGAGAAAAGCTAAGCCAAGAAAGCGAATTCTACTTCCGGATCCGAAGTTCAACGACGTGGAGGTTACACGTTTTGTGAACAATCTTATGCTGGATGGTAAGAAGAGTATTGCTTATACCATTTTCTACAATGCTTTGGAGATGGTAGGCAAGAAGATGAAGGATGCTGATAAATCTCCACTTGAGATCTGGAAACAGGCTCTTGAGAATATCACACCTCAGGTCGAAGTAAAGTCAAAGCGTATCGGTGGTGCGACATTCCAGGTTCCAACGGAGGTTCGTCCCGAGCGCAAAGTTTCG
>JAFNXN010000024.1 GCA_017379015.1 Alistipes sp. | reverse complement strand
GGTGTTCAATGTTCAAACGTTCAAAAACCCTATATGTTTGAACATTTGAACACTTAACACTAACATCAACAGATAATATACATATATATCAACTGAGATATAATAATATATACATATCAATATCAATAATAATATAACATATATATATCACTGATATATAATAATATATACATATCAATATGAATAATATATATAGATATCAACTTGATAGATACCGAGGCAGAGCTACACGCTATGTATCTCCTCAGTGTGGACGTAAATATACATTTACTATATATATTGATACAACTAATAATAGTTATATCAATGATAAGGTAGGTAAGAGTAACCCTCTTGATAAGTGTGGTTACCACTACACACCCACCAATATATTGAGTATATCCCCTGGCTAAGGGAGATTTTTTTCAATTTCAAAAACATAGGGTTTTTGAAAGAAAGAAAATTTGAAAAAGCTCCCGAACACATGCCGTCAGTACATTGAGGATAACTCATGGTTAAGGGAAGAGAGGTGTTCAAATTTTCAAACATATATGGTTTTTGAACATTTGAACATTGAACACCCCCGTCCTGAGCCTCCGCTGCTCGAGGAGCGAGGCTTCGCAACACTATGTGTAATAAATTAGTTGCTTGGGTGTTTTGCTTTAGTCTGCCCCGTTCTGTGTTTGCGGTGCAGGTATTTGCGGTATTATATGTATAAGTCCCTAGATCAATCTATGAGCGGTTTAGAGCGTTCCAACGTTCTGGTACTCAGCGGCTATAGCCTCCTCGATGAGCGATACGATCTGGTCGGCGGTGTCAGCGTCGATGCCAAGGCGAGCGCAACCATCGTAGACGCCTCGCTTGAAGCCAGCTATGAAATCTTGGTTTGCCTCAGTCGTATAGTTTGAGGTGTTGATATACTCTATGGCACGTGCAAGCAGTGCTTCGGCATCGCCTTTACTTGCACATAGCTCAACATAGTGGCTACCAAAGTATTGTCCCTTCTGATAGGGTGTAGACTCCTGCTCCACGGAGCTGCCTACGCCATAGCCCTCTGCGCCACCATCTGCCGACGATAGGCTCTTGCGGTAGCAGTTGTAGAGTGTGACATATAGGCTGCTGGCGCTATCCGTTCCTAGGTCTAGGCGCGCAATCTCCTCGCGGATGCCATCCTTGATGCCGTCGAAGAGGGCGTTGGTGTCGACATCTGAGGTGATAGAGTCACAGATGTAGGCATCTATCTTCGCGCCTATATTTCGAGCATGAGTTTGCACCATGCCGTCTGTGGCAATTAGCTCGATATAACGATGTCCAAAGCTCTTGCCCATCTCGTAGTGGTTGGGCGTAGGTGGCTCAACGGGTTCCGTAGGTGTGCCTACAGGTTCGTTGTGGGGTATCTCCGAGAGCGTGGTGCGGATGGTGTTAAAGATCTGCTCCGCTACGTTACGGTCGAAGCCATGCTCCTCGCACCCCTCTAAGATACCCTCCCTAAGACCATTGAAGAACTCCTCGCGCTCGGGCTCTGTCTCCAGAGTCTTGATCTGCTCTGCAATGATGTCTATCGTCTTCTCGATGTCTGCTCCTGCTGCTGCCTCATCTATGAGCTTCATGCCGTAGTGTCTACCTACCTGGGCTAGCTTGTTGACCCTCTCGCTGAAGTAGCCGCTATGCAGGTTTGAGTATAGTAGCTCGGCGTACGACTCGTCGTAGTTGTGCTCCAAGCACCCCTCGTATATGCCTATCTTAACACCCTTGAAGAACCTATCCATGTCGCTCTGCTCGGCGATGGTTGCTGCATACGCCACAAATTGGCGGCTAAACTCATCAATATCTCCGCTCTGGGCAACGACAACCACAAGCTCGCCGCCGAAGTGCTTGCCCGCCTCGTAGAGCGATGCAAATGTCATCGCAGGTGTCCAGGTGTCGCTGCGAAACTTCGTTAAAAACTCGTTGTAGAGAGTCTCGGCTTGCTCCTCGCCAAGCGAGCGTGTGATGCAGGCATCGTAGATTCCTGCCTCAATGCCTGTGAGAAAGTGCTCCGTGGTCTTGTCATCGGGGGTGTTGGTTATGAAGTCGACAATGAGGCGCGAAACCTCATTATCGGTAACCTCTCCTAAGTATGCCTCCACGAACTTTGTACCTATCTCCTTGCCGGTAGCATACGGCTGGTCGATAGCAGCGAGTGTCGTGATGCTTGTGGCAAGCGTGGCCACTATGAGTGCTATGTAACGCTTCATATCTTGAGATAGGTTATTATGTTGTAAACTAATTATTTGCGACCATCAAAGTAGTAAGGTGCGCAGTTCCATCCGCACGCCTCGTAGAACTTACGCATGCTCTCCATCCTCTCGCGTATTGTCGCCTCGTCGCGGCGATTGGCTGACCACTGCACCTCTGCCATGGCTGCAAGACGTGGTAGAAGCATCTTCTCCACCGTTGCCATATCCTTAAGGTACTCGGTCCACATGTTACACTGTACGCCGATTACGTGTTTGCGTGCCTCCTCGCTGAAGCCAGCGTATGGATCCCAAGTGTAGACCATCTCGAATGGGATGTGACCACCAATTTGTAGTCCCTCGCCCTCGCGGCTCTCGGTCTGGTAGAAGTTGAAGTAGCAGAGCTTCATAGGTGTCATCACCACGTCGTTGCCACGCTCTGCGGCGTAGATGCCGCCCTCTGTTCCGCGCCACGACATGACCGTAGCTGTGGGTGTCACGCCGCCATCAAGGATCTCATCCCAGCCGATCATCTTGCGACCCTTCGAGTTGATAAATCTCTCGATGCGAGCAACAAGATAGCCCTGAAGCTCCTCCTCCGACTCAAGACCCTCAGCCTTTATCTTTGCCTGGCAGTGCTCGCACTCCACCCAGCGATCCTTGGGACACTCGTCGCCACCAATGTGGATAAGCTCCGAGGGGAATAGCTCGATAACCTCGGCGAGCACCCTCTCCAAGAACTCGTAGGTGCTCTCCTTGCCGGCACACATCACCTCTGGTGTCACGCCCCATGTTGTCCAGACGTCGACAATCTGGTCGTTGCAACCAAGCCATGGCAGTGCGTGTAGTGCAGCTTGAGCATGTCCTGGCATCTCAATCTCGGGGATTATCGTCATGCTACGCTTCGCGGCGTAAGCCACAATGTCGCGCACCTCCTCTTGTGTGTAGTAGCCGCCATGAGGCGTGCCATCCCACTTCTCGGGGCGCAGACCATGACCCACGAGGGTCTCCTTACGCATTGAGCCCTTGGCTGTGAGCTCGGGGTATGCCTTGATCTCGATGCGCCAGCCCTGGTCGTCTGTAAGGTGCCAGTGCAGACGGTTTACCTTGTGTGCTGCGAGTATGTCGATGTATCGCTTCACATCCTCCACCGAGAAGAAGTGGCGCGACACGTCGAAGTGAACACCGCGATAGGCAAACGTAGGCTCATCGGCAATATAGCCACATGGGATCACGCCGTTGTATGCCACAACCAGCTGTCGCAGAGTCTGTAGACCGTAGAAGATGCCAGCCTCGGAGCCTCCCGTGATGAAGATCTCGTGGGGCTGGATGTTTAGCTCGTAGCCCTCCTCGGCGACAAACTTATCGGTGCGAACCTTGATGCCGTTTCCGCGCTTAGCGCAGCGCAAAGGACGCTTCGAGCCAAAGTACTGCTGCATGTCGAGGGCAAAGACCTCTGCAGCATCCCACGCATCGTCGTAGACGACAATCTTGGTATCCTCGTTGATGATAAAAGTACCCTCTGAGGCCATCTCCATGTAGCTAGGCTGAGGGATGATGTGTGGACCAGCTGCCACCACGTGTGTCGAAATAGCGAGGCTTAGAGCCGCGATGATAAGTGTGATAATATTCTTCATTGTGTTTAAAATGTTTCGTAAAATGTATTCTCAACGCAAAGATACTAAAATATGGGGTATCTGCAAAGGGTTGCAAGCTTTTTATTGCACGATAGTTGCTATCGTGAAGCCTAGGTTTGGCTCTATGCTATACCCTCTAATAAATTATCGTTATATGAAGAGTTATAGTAATGATTATTCGGAGCAGCTGGTGGGAAGCTGGTGGCTCTCGATTATTGTTGGTCTTGTGGCATTGTGTGCCTCGTTCATCGTTCTGATCAATCCTATGGGTAGCTATCTCTCGGTGGCTATGTTGTTTGGTGTGGCAATGCTCGTGAGTGGCATCATCACCCTTGTGCAGTGCTTTACCACCGACAACGGATTGTTGCGTAATGGCTGGGTCATAGTGGGTGCCATTGCCGATATCATCATCGGCGTGCTACTCTCGTTCAACATCCTGCTTACGGCTGCTATGCTGCCTATCCTATTTGGCATCTGGCTGCTGAGTCGTGGTTTTGTTGGGGTGATTCAGGGTATGGATCTACGTGCTCTGCGTCTTCCGAATGCTGGGTGGATAGTGCTAGGCTCGGTGGTTATGATGTGTGTCGGTTTAGTGGTGTTGCTCCTCCCCGATAGTGTCGGTGTTGAGCTAATTATCGTCTGCATAACCCTCGCCTTCATGTCCTATGGTTTCTCTGCAATATCGCTCGGCTTACGGCTCTATGCAGTTCATCGACGAGCTCAGGACTTGCAGTAATTCATCTAAGTATTTCTACCTAATTTGTGGATAAAATTGGTGCTTTGTTCCTATCGGTGGGTTACGTATTAAAAAAAATACTACCTTTGCGAAGATTGTGGTCATAATATAATTAATTTAATTATATGTGTAATATGACCAAGGAGAGTAATAATCTAAATATAAAGGACGATGGTAGATATTTTTGATCGTTTATCGAACAACGCTGGTGGACCTATTGGTCAATATATGTCGGCTGTGCATGGTTACTTTGCATTCCCAAAGCTTGAGGGTGAGTTGGGCCCACACATGATGTTTCGTGGTAAGCCCGTTCTAAACTGGAGCTTGAACAACTATCTAGGCTTGGCTAACCACCCCGAGGTGCGCGAGGCAGATGCTCAGGGCGGTAAGGATTATGGTATGGCATACCCCATGGGTGCTCGTATGATGTCGGGTCAGACAAAGTATCACGAGCAGTTGGAGCGTGAGCTTGCTGAGTTTGTGGGTAAGGAGGATGCCTTCTTGCTCAACTATGGCTATCAGGGCATGATCTCTATCATCGACTGTCTGCTCACCCCACGCGACGTTGTGGTCTACGACAAGGAGTGCCACGCATGTATCATCGATGGTCTGCGCATGCACCCTGGAAAGCGTTTCGTATATGCTCACAACGATGAGGAGTCGTTGCGCCGTCAGCTGCAGCACGCCACAGAGCTTGCCGAGAAGCAGAATGGTGGTGTTCTCGTCATCACCGAGGGTGTCTTTGGCATGAAGGGTGACCTCGGCTTCCTCGATGTCATTGTCAAGTGCAAGAAGGATTTCAGCTTCCGCCTGCTTGTTGACGATGCGCATGGCTTTGGTACTATGGGTAAGGGTGGTCGTGGTACTGGCGACTACTTTGGTGTACAGGATGAGATAGATGTGCTGTTCAACACCTTTGCTAAGTCTATGGCGGGCATCGGCGCATTCGTATCGGGTCCACGCTGGCTGATCAACCTCTTCCGCTACAACATGCGCTCGCAGCTCTACGCTAAGTCGCTGCCTATGCCTATGGTGATTGGTGCGTTGAAGCGTCTTGATCTTATTCGCAAGCACCCTGAGTATCAGGAGAGGCTTTGGGAGATAACACGCGCCTTGCAGAAGGGTCTTACAGAGAATGGCTTTGATATTGGCGTAACACAGTCGCCCGTAACGCCTATCTACATGAAGGGTGGTAACGAGGAGGGTACTAACCTCATCGTAGACCTCCGCGAGAACTACGGCCTATTCTGCTCGATTGTGATCTATCCAGTGATCCCTAAGGGCGAGATTATCCTTCGCGTAATCCCAACTGCAGCACACACCATGGAGGATGTGGAGTACACAATAAACACCTTCAAGGCGGTACGTGCTAAGTTTGAGGCGGGTGAGTACATCAAGCCTATCCCTCAGATGGCAGATCCCGACTTTAAGGTGCGATAGGCGCAACAGTAAAAACATATTACTTGCCCCGGATGGATTCCCATTCGGGGCAATGTTGCTCGACGACACAACCCCCATATACGCAAACAACCCTGCTAACCTAACTATTTGTAACCATGAACGAAAAAAGACGTATATCACTATCTATCACCGCTTTCTGCTTTATTGCGGCAATGTTTCTACTTGCTGGGGTCTACGGCGTGTCGCGCATGCAGGCGCAAGCAACAGGTGTGGAGGTCTCCTCTTCTGCGCTTGCTGAGGCTACGCCCGAGAGTGTAGGTCTATCGTCGAGTCGTCTTGCGTGCATAGATAGCGTTGTGATGCGCTATATTCGTGATGGGGTATTCCCAGGTGCTGTGGTGGGTGTTGTTCGCGATGGTAAAGTTGTCTACAGAAAAGCATTTGGCTATCGTCAGACCATAGGCGATAGCGTGGCGATGACGCTCGATACGCGCTTCGACCTCGCCTCGCTCACTAAGCCTGTAGCTGTTGCTACATCGGTACTTCAGCTGGTTGAGCGTGGCGACATAACGCTTGGCGATCGTGTTGATGAGTATATCCCCCATTTCCGTGGTTGGGCATCTAAGGAGTCGCCTAAGGATAGTGTTCATATTCGCATAGCAGATCTCATGACCCACACCTCAGGGCTGCCGCCATACGTCATGCCTAAGCGCATCCTCGAGGCAGATCCTAGTGCGCAGCTGCCCGCCTCTTCCGAGGTCATAGATTACATTGCTCGTTGCGACAGGCTGTCAGTGGCACGCACTGAGCGTCTCTACAGCTGCCTGAACTATATTGTGCTTGCCCACATCGTCGAGCAGGTCACAGGAAAACGTATCGACGAGTACGCCCGAGAGAGCATCTTCGAGCCACTAAGCATGCTCAATACCCGCTACATGCCCGATGCGGAGTATGCCGCGCTATGTGCCCCAACAGAGAGAGGACGCGATGGTCGCCTATACAGAGGTGTTGTCCACGACCCTCTGGCTCGCGAGGCGATGGGTGGTGTGTCGGGCAACGCAGGGCTCTTCTCGACGCTGGATGATCTATTGCGCTATGTGACAATGCTGCTTAATGGCGGTACTCTGGACGGAGTACAGGTGCTTGCACCACGCACGGTAGATATTATGCTGAGTCGTCTACATGGCTATGAGCGATTTGATCGCACGCCAGGGTGGGAGAGCTACGCCTCGTGCTCCCAGACCGGAGGTGACCTCCTATCGCTATCCACAGTAGGGCACACTGGGGCTACAGGCACTTCGATAGTCATTGACCCAGAGCATAACCTATCTATAATAGTCCTTACAAACTATATCCACACCACCAAGCAACGTTCGTTACTCGACTTTCGATCGAAGATAGCGACCGTCGTGGGTGCCTCAATATGCTGGTAGCCTATATTTATATATAGGTATTGAGCTAAAAACACCCTTGCAAAGAAAAAAATAGGGGTTGATGCAAAAAAAAAACGTCAGAGTGTTTCACGTTTCACAAAATAGTTATATATTTGCACTCGATTTTCCGTCAAAATCCAAGTGGGCACACTTATAGTGGTCGAGATTGGATGGAGAAAGGGGCTTTCAGAGGGGCTGAACTGATGAGGCGAGGGCTTTAAGAAGGGGCTTGAGTTGATGAGGTGGAGGCTTTGAGAAGGGGCTTGAGTTGATGAGGTGGAGGCTTTGAGAATGGGCTGAACTGATGAGGTAAGAGGCTTGTGAGAGTCGAAAAAAACGGAAAAAAGGGTTCTTTGATAGGGCAAACGAAAATTTTTTGAAAAAAGTTTGCGAAAAATTTGCAAATTAAAAAAATGTTCGTACCTTTGCATCCCGAAATGGTTAATGCCGATGTAGCTCAGTTGGCCAGAGCAGCTGATTTGTAATCAGCTGGTCGGGGGTTCGAATCCCTCCATCGGCTCGCAAACCTCGAGCCCTCTTTTGAGGGCTTAAATATTGGGAAGATACCAGAGTGGCCAAATGGGGCAGACTGTAAATCTGCTGGCTTATGCCTTCGGTGGTTCGAATCCATCTCTTCCCACTACAAAATGACGCCGGTTGGAGTTGCAAAGATTTCGCTCAGCAATGAGCGAGGCAAGCTCTGAACGGTGTATTTTTGCGGAAGTAGCTCAGTTGATAGAGCAATAGCCTTCCAAGCTATGGGTCGCGAGTTTGAGCCTCGTCTTCCGCTCAAAAGAGCAAGTGCGGTGCGCCAGTTCATCCCTTCAACAATTGAAGAGGTGGTGGGTGTTGCGCAGTTTGTTATTAACAAAGAGATTAAGTAACTTTAAAAAACTTAAAACTTATATTACTATGGCAAAAGAAAAATTCGATCGTTCGAAACCACACGTGAACATCGGTACTATCGGTCACGTTGACCACGGTAAGACTACTCTTACTGCTGCTATTACAACTGTATTGGCAAATCGCGGTCTCTCTGAGAAGCGTGACTTCGATTCAATCGATAACGCACCTGAGGAGAAGGAGCGTGGTATCACCATCAACACTTCTCACGTAGAGTATCAGACTGCAAGCCGTCACTACGCTCACGTAGACTGCCCAGGTCACGC
>JAFNXN010000023.1 GCA_017379015.1 Alistipes sp. | reverse complement strand
GGTGGACTTTGCCCGCCGCTTCGATCTCATGCAGCAGCACAGCGGTGAGCACATCGTCAGCGGCATTATCTGCGGCAAGTTCAACTGTGACAATGTGGGCTTCCATGTGGGTCACGACCTGGTGACCATCGATTTCAACGCCGACATCACCATGGAGGACGTCCGCGAAGTGGAGCGCCTGGCCAACGCCTACATTCATGCCGACCGGGCCATTGCCGTGGACTATCCCTCCCCCGAGGAGCTGGCAGCTCTCCCCTACCGCAGCAAGATATAAATATATTATCTACTCCTTTTTGAAAAATCTGTTTGAGAATTTGGAATACTGCTATTGTAACACCAAACATCATTGCAATAAATTATGCTGGGACAAGGTGATGAGAATATTTAATATGGATTATAACGAAGAGAATATGCCATTTGTTAGAGCAATAAAAAAGGTCTATGATGAATATAATGAGTATGAAGAGATAGCACTATGGAAGTTACAAGAAAAAGATATAGATACTGATACCAAAAACATAATGTATGATTATCATATGTGGGATGAGATTATCCCTATGGAAGACGAACTAAAACAAAAAATTTTTGATGGTGCTTATGATTTATGCTATATATTTTATATGATGTATTTGAGGAATAATTGCGAAGAGTATATAGATATTGTTATATAAATCTTCTATAACATTCATCATAATTCCAACCTCTCTAATGTCTATTGACATTGGGGAGGTGTTTTTATATTGGTATAAATAAAGAAAAAACAGTTATGAAAGTTAGTAGAAGTAAAATCAGAAAGATGATAAAAGAGGACTTTGCTCAAAATGAGATGAATCAAAGATTAAGCAGTCAGATTACAATGACACTGGATGACCTGATTAAGGTTGTCATAATAGCATCAAATGCTGTATTGGATAATATCATATATGGGGATGATATCTGTGAAAGTCAAAAAGGAAAAGGCAAGATGTCTCCCCCAAACAGGATGTCATTAAATAGATGTCTACATAAATAGATATCATCAAACATATAACTTCCTCATCAAAGAGTGTCATTGTGTGTGGCACTCTTTTTTTTTAGATTTATCTGTGTAGAATACAGTTTAATATTTTGTTATAAGTAGTCACATATGACTTGTTTGTGACCTACTTGTGACAATAGTCTGGTGGCTATTGAATCAATAAAATTAGCACAGTAAGGATATTAGCACATCTATAGCCCAAATTTAGGGTCCAAATGAAATAAGAAGTAAATGAATATTGTGACTCCAAATCTACAGATAGAGATGAGAAACCAACAACTATACTCCATAATAATAGTAAACTATATTAAGAATCATTAATAATGAATTAACATCAATAATAAGGATTAATTATTATTAAGAATAGTATTAAGTATTAGAAATGAATCTATAATAAGAGTTATAATTAGTATTAGTAGTATTATTATATATATAGGTATATTAGGATTAGAAGTATCAATTATATAATAAGATGGTAGAATATCATTGTAAGTGGTTTATTTACAATAATATGGGTTTTTAACAATAAGATTATACAGCAGTCTCCTTGGTATTCTCATCATAAATGACTACTTTAGCAGGTAATATGGCATATTAGTGAGACCTTTGTTGAGACCTATAGAGTGTTAATGGTGTCAAACATAGGTTATAACTACTTGTAGTAGGGTTTTTGGATGTGGTTAGGAATTACCATCTTCCACCCCTAAAATTAATGTAGAGCAGATGACAGAGATGTCATCTGCTTTGTTTTTGTAGGGTCGTCACGTGTGCAAGCACACCTCGGCCCATACAAAAAGGGGGACACCCGAAAAGAGGTGGAGGAAAGAAAAAAATAGGGCTCAGTCGTAAATTCCTGATCACTCTAAATTTCCAATGGAAGGGAGTGGGGAAATAAAAAATCGTCACCACGAAGAGTATGAGCCGATGCCTTGATAAGCTTCAAGGCAACAAAGCAGCAACGTTTTGATGGGGTTTGATGTATGGAGGAAGCAAGTAGTCACTACCCTACCACATTAACACTATTAACTCATTTTTAACTCATCCTACCCATCATTCACTGCATCTCCTCTCTCCGAGATGACGATATTCCTATAATAAATATTTTACATATCAACGTAGATCTACATCTGTCACACCACACAAGCCTACATCGCGAGGCATGCTAAGCGGCTCAATAGCTCCTTTAAAAGCTCTAGCTCCTAGGCATTACCCTCTGTATGCTCGGCCATCGTATCTGATGTCTCACCAAGGCTTGTGCGATTGTCAAGGGTATCCTCGATGAAGTTCTCAAGCGAATACTCGCTATCAATACCTATCTTCTGACGAAAGCGATGGCGCAGCATCAGCACACTACGTGGGGCTATTGCAAGCAGCTCGGAGATCTCCTTAGTGCCCTGCTTTAGGACAATGAGCATGGATAGCAACTCCTCGCGACGGGTGATCGAGGGCACCCTCTCACGCAGGCGATAGAGGAACAACGGATATAGCAGCTCGAAGCACTGGCGGAACTTTGCCTCGCCACTCTTCTTAAGGATGAATGGCGTTAGGGTCTCCAGCTCCTGACGGTTGTCGTTCTCCTTCAAGAACTCCTGGATCTCCTGCGTTATCCTCTCCTTTTCGACATTTGACTCGTTAAGCTCCTTGACCAAAAGGTCGAACCTCTCATTAGCTCTGCTTATCTGCAATCTAAACTTACGCTTCTGGCGATAGAGGCGGAGGACCACCGCAGCGATGACAACGAGGGCGAGCGTAATTGCCACGAGGAACCACAGACGCTGGTTTGTCTGCTGAAGCTTGACAATACGCAACTCTTGACTCTTCTGCTGGGTCTGGAGGTCGACAATGCTCTCGACAAGGTTAAAGTTGAGTCGCTTGGCCATGAACGCCTCACGCTCGCGAAGCATAAGCTCAACAAATTGCTTAGCCCTGGTCGCATTATCAGTTGCTATATAATAGCTAATGATTGGCTCATAGTCGAGCTTTATGTATATGGGGTTATCTGACTGAACAACAAGAGTGTAGAGGCTATCAAGCATTACTTGTGCCTTGTCGTCGTCGTTGCCTCGAAGGTAGGCTTGTGCAAGCTGGTGGTATGCCCTTGCGCGATTGAGATGCGTACCCTGTTTTGCAACCTCACTAAGCTGCTGAATACCTATCGTGAAGGAGTCGCCGCCCTTGTCAACCAGATAACTACCACTAATAAGGTCGACATCTACCATGCCGCTATTGTAGGGCATCGAGCCACATAGTTTGCGTGCCTCACCGATATAGTTTGCCAATGAGTCAACCTCACGTAGCTGATAGAGGGCACGCGCCTTGTTGATATAGGCTTGAGCAGAGATCATGGGGTTCTTCTCCGTCATACCTCTCTCGATGGCAAGAGCCTCAGTAGCGTATATATTGGCATACTCAGGGATATCCCAGTATAGGAAGAGGTCGATCAACGAATTGAGGCTATTGAGCACACCTAGATCATCCGCGCTCGCCTCTGCCTCTGCCTTACTCTGCTGGAAGAGCTCCAACGCCTCGTTGAGATGTCCATTTCTCTTATACAGTGAGCCAAGCATCGACTTTACCCACTGAGCACCCGAGGTATTGTCGCAGAACTCTGCCTGCTGCAATGCCTCCTTACACCAGTTGATCACCTCGTCCTGATAGTCTGGGTTGCCATAGAATACGGCTGCGGCATAGGCATAATCGCGGAAGTAGCTCTGCGGTGTTGGATTATGCATTGGCAGTGTAAAGACGTTGAGCATAGTCTTCTCCGCCTCCTCCATATTTTCAGTGCGCGAGAGTGCATACCCCAACACCGAATAGTAGTCGCGCTGACAATACTTTTGGATTACGGGCGAGGCACTGTAGACACTCTTAAGCGTTGCGACACACTCCTCGGGCTCTCCCTTGCTCTGAAATGTATTCATAAGCTGCATTATAGCCTCAGAATACAATGTTATTTCGTCATCCTTCAGATTATTATCGTCAATATTTTGCGTGAGAAACTCGATAAAAAGATTGATGGATTTATCATAGTTTCCACTACGTTGCAACTGCCTAGCTTGGTGAAATAGAGTCTCACCAGCGAAGCTTGTGCAACATATTAGCATAACGACACATAGTAGAAATATCGTCTTTTTCTTCACAAATAAACCCATAAAAATATATAAAAAGTATTACGTTGGTCGAAATTGCGTATACAATATGTAAATCCTACTAATGACCTACAAATTGTTTATGCAAATTTATGCTATTTATGCTCAATATGCAAGCCGCATGTGTTTACATTTAGTGCTACATTTGCCAATTTTTGTCAAATTGGGGGGGGGTGTAGACACAAATTTAGGTCAAAATTACTTTGAAAATAGTTGAAAAAAGTGTAACTTCGTCGCTCGAAAATACATATAGTATTACTACCCCAAAGTAAACTCGAACAAACTACAATAAAATGAGAACCCAATTAAGACTCCTTCTACTGTTCATCCTCCTAGCATTGGGGGGGGGAATTTCGCAAGTTTATGCACAGGATTGGGCAATTAAAACCAACATTATCTCGGACGCCACAGCCACGGTAAATCTCGGCGCAGAGATAGGCATTGCCCCTAAATGGTCAGTAGACATCTCAGGCAGCTACAACGGCTGGAGCAAGAATGAGAGTGTGAAGTGGAAGCACGTGCTAGTCCAGCCCGAGGCGCGCTATTGGTTTTGTGATCGTTTCTCGCGTCACTTTGTTGGAGCGCACCTCATCTACGGGGCGTATAATCTCGCAAAAATCAAAAATAACATATCAATACTCGGCACCGACTTCTCGGTTTTGAAGGACATGCGCTACCAGGGTTATGCCTATGGTGTCGGCGTGGCGTATGGCTTTGCCTTCATGCTCTCGAAGAGCATCAACCTTGAGCTTGAGGCGGGCTTTGGCTATGCCTACCTCGACTACGACATCTTCAACTGCGGAGGTTGCGGTCGCAAGGTAAGCAGCGACACCCACCACTACTTCGGACCTACCAAGGCGGCAGTTAATCTCGTATTTGTATTTTAAAAACATAGAGCTATGATCAGAGTTATCGTTCTAAGTGTGGTTGCCCTCGCCACGGTGTTTGCCAGCCACGCACAAGATATACCCAATGTCAACATCAAAGACTACACGCTGGAGCTTAAGGATGGCGACCTAAGCCTCGACCTAGACCTCGACCTCTCGCAGCTCGACATCAAGGGCACGCAGGTGGTTGTGATCACACCCAAGGTCATCAATGGTGCCGACACGTTGCAGCTCAAGTCTGTGGGCATCTATGGTCGTAACCGCCGCATCTACTACCAGCGCAACGAGCATATCAAGCCCACGCACCCCGGCGATATGGACCTCACCACCGACGACACCGAGCATCTCGTCAACTACAACGCCTCGGTAGCCTTTGTCGAGTGGATGAATGGCTGCCGCGTGGAGCTGTCGCGCCGCGACTATGGCTGCTGTGGTCACTCTGAGGCTATGGGCGACAAGGAGCTTGTGCGCAAGTTCCCACTCGACAAATATACGCCCGAGCTTATCTACCTACGTCCCGAGCACGAGGTGGTCAAGACCCGCGAGCTTAGCGGCTCGGCATTCGTCGACTTCCCCGTGAGCCAGACCGTCATCTACCCTACCTACCGCAACAACATCGCGGAGCTTGCCAAGATCACGGGCACTATCGACTCGGTGAAGCGCGATAGCGACATATC
The DNA here is from genome assembly GCA_017379015.1 of Alistipes sp. GTDB lineage: Bacteria > Bacteroidota > Bacteroidia > Bacteroidales > Rikenellaceae > Alistipes. Next base: position 41,979 of record JAFNXN010000023.1, on the reverse strand, counting down.
TATTAAGTCGGTATTTATCAAGGGTTATGCGTCGCCCGAGAGCCCCTATAGCAACAACACACGTCTTGCGAAGGGTCGTACCGAGGCTTTGAAGGTATATGTCGAGAATATGTACCACTTCGGCGAGGGCTTCATCAAGACCGACTACGAGCCTGAGGACTGGGCGGGTCTTGAGCGATATGTGGAGCTATCGTCGCTACCACACAAGGAGGAGATCCTTGCTGCTATACGCTCAGACCGCGAGCCCGATAAGAGGGAGCGATATATCAAGACCAACTGGCCCGATGAGTATCGCCATCTGTTGCAGCACTGCTACCCTGCTCTGCGTCATTCGGACTACACCATCGAGTATGAGGTGAGGAGCTATGTCGACCCTGTGGAGATTGAGAAGGTGCTCCGCATCGCGCCTCAGAACCTCTCGTTGGAGGAGTTCTACGTGCTTGCCGAGACCTACGAGTCGGGCAGCGACGAGTTCAACGAGCTCTTCGAGACCGCCGTGCGTATGTATCCTAACGACCCTACGGCAAACCTCAATGCTGCCAACTCGGCGATCCTCCGCAAGGACTACCGCGGAGCATTGCGCTTCTTGGAGAAGGCTGGCAATATGCCCGAGGCACTCTACGCTCGTGGCGTGCTTGAGGTATATATGGAGGACTACGAGGCTGCCAAGCCCTACCTCATCGAGGCACAGAAGCTAGGCATCAGCAAGGCTGAGGAGGTGCTTGCAGAGATCTCGAAGAACCGCTATAAGCTTACAATGTCAATGTCAGAAAACTAGAAATATTAACAACAAACAAAAACAACATAAACAACAAACTAATTTATTAACTTAATTTTCAGTATTATGAAAAAGTATTTATTTATTGCACTTGCAGCATTGGGCTTTGCTGCATGTGAGAAGCCTGCTGAGGACAACAACGCTCAGCAGAATGGCGAGTTGGAGCAGTCGTATGTGGCTATCACTCTCGCTGCAGATGACATGACTCGCGCTGATGATGGCAAGTACGAGGATGGTCTTGCTGAGGAGCGTGCCGTACATCAGGCTGTAGTATTCTTCTTTAAGGATGGCAACCCATTCTATGTAAAGTATGATCCTACATCTCAAACTTCTAGCAATGCTGGCAGATTCAACTATCTCAAGATTAAGCTTGAGAATGATCCATTGCATCCTGATGGCGACATGCCAAATATTTCTGACATTAAGGATGAGGTGCTAGTTCTTGAGAAATACAAAGGTCAGTATCCTAACCAGATGTTGGCAGTTCTTAACTGGACACCTGAAAAGGATAGCTACACTCTTAGCGAGCTTCAGAAGACAATTTCTAAACTTGGCAACAAGTCTAATGGCTTTGTAATGAGCAACGCTGTATATGCTGATCAGGCTAATACTATTGTTGATGCAGTTAAGATTACTGAGGCAAACATCAGCCATGAGCAGGGTGTCGCTTTGGCAAACCCTGTAACTATCTACGTTGAGCGTGTTGCAGCTAAGGTATTCTTCACTTCAAAGGACAAACAGAATGTCTTCCCAATTGGCGAGCAGGTTAGCAATGCAGAGGGTGGTGATAGTGTTCTAGGTGATGCTCCAGTAGATGTATATGCACGAATTGAGGGTTTCCAGCTCTATAACGACTTTGAGGATTCACACCTTGTTAAGCGTATTAACGCTAACTGGAGTGATGCTAATCTTGGTTTCGTTTGGAATGATCCATTCTTCCACCGTTCATACTGGGCAACATCTCAGACTAAGGACTTCCCTAATAACAAGTTCAATTGGACAGATAACTACACTGGACTTGAGACCTTTGTTTACTGCGGTGAGAACACTCAGGCTGACAAGCACACCAAGGTTATCGTTAAGGCTACTCTTGTTAAGAAGGTTGGTGACAACTACGAGCCTCTTGAGGTTACAAACTGGTACGGTAAGAACTACATTGGTGAGAAGCAGCTTAAGATAGTTGTTGCCAATACTCTTAAGTACACATATTTCACTAAGGAAGATGGAGAGAGCAAGTATACTGGTATTGCTCCAGAGGATTTGAAGTGCGTAACATCTTCATCAACTGCAGATAACGCATACTACGTTTATTTCCAGCTTTCTGATGATGCTGTTAACAAGACTTGGTATAAGTTTGATGAGATTAAGAGTGAATATAAGAAGTATGATCTCAATAAAACTCTAAATGATGAGCTAATGCTCAATGTTCAGCCTGCGTTGGTTTACAACGATGGTATGACCTACTACTATACTGATATCCGCCACCTTGCTCCAAGTGCTGATGCATTAGGTTACTATGGCGTAGTTCGCAACCACGTTTACAAGGTAAATATTACTGATATCAAGGGCTTCGGTACACCAGTTTACGATTCTACACAGGACTTTATCACCCCTGAGACTCCAATTGACTTGAAGACTTTCGTATCTGCACAGATCAATATTCTCTCTTGGCGTGTTGTTGCTGAGAACTACGAGATTGGTGGTGAATATTAATCCAGCATCTGGTTGCTAACTCCGCAACTTAGGTTGCGGGGTTAGTACCATACTTTTAACCAATAAACAATAGGTATAATATGAAAAAGTATCTATTTTTAGCAATCGCACTCCTCGGCTTGGCATCATGCGCCAAGGACGACCTCGCTGATGGCAATAAGCCTATCCACAGCGGTGAGGTTGAGGAGTCATATATCGCTATCAACCTTGCGGCATCGGAGAATACTCGTGCGGAGGGTGATAAATATATTGAGGGTGCTGAGGCTGAGCGAGCTGTTAAGACTGCACACTTCTTCTTCTTTAAGGATGGTGCGCCATTCCCAGTAAACGTAACAAATAATACTGTTACGTCACCTGGTGGTACTATTAACCATCTTTCTGCATCTCTTTCAGGCAGCACAAGTGGTATGAAGAACGTCTCTGATATAAAGGATGTAGTTCTTCTTATTAGCAATTACAAGGGTGAGTTCCCTAATCAGATTGTTGCTGTACTTAACTGGAATCCAGAGCCTACTCAGGCTTACTATCTCTCTGAGCTTGAGACTGCTGTAAACATTGCAACAAAGTATGATTCAACAGATTACTTTGTGATGAGCAATGCGGTGTATGCAACTACAGACAAAAAAATAATGAATGCTACACCTCTTACAGCAGATAACATCAAGACTGATAAGGATGCTGCTTTGGCTGCACCAGTAAATATCTATGTTGAGCGTGTTGCTGCAAAGGTAACTGTAACAACTGCTAACGGTAACACTAAGATTGATCTAAACAAGCCAGTTAGCACTAATCAGCTTGTTGGCGGGGTTAATACTTTAGTGGAGACAAAAGTCTATGCTCAACTACTTGGTTGGGAGCTTCATAATGATATTCCAAAGTCTTATTTGCTCAAGCAGATAAACCCTAATTGGGAGGATGCAGCACTTGGATTTGCTTGGAACGATCATCTTTGGTACCGCTCATACTGGGCAACATCATTGCTATTGCCAACACCTAGTCCTGAGGAAGAGTCATTCAAGATGTCATATACTACTCCTCTGCCAGCAGGCTTTGCAACAGAGTACGGTTTTGCAATCGGAAATAATGCGAAATTTGGAACTGCTGATGAGACTTCAAAGTCATTCACTTATGTTGGCGAGAATACAAACGGTAAGGATCAGGGTACTAAGGTAATCCTTAAGGCTAAGCTTGTTAATGAGGATGGCGATGCACTCGAAATTGCTTCTTGGTATGGCAATAAGTATATTGGCGAAAAAGACCTTCGTACTGCTGTTGCTAACACTTTGAAGTACACCCTTTTCTATAAGTCTGGGGATAATTATGTTGGTATTGAGCCTGATGATTTGATGTGCGTTGCAGGTGGCACTGCTGATGCTCCAGATGGCGTAAAGGCTAATGAGGTTTACTTCCAGCTTTCTGATACAAAGCAGGGTGTTGGAGAATATCGTGATGGTGGTTGGTATAAGCTTGTTGATGGTGAGTACAAACCAGTTGCTGCTGACTCGAATCCTGATGTATATAGTGTTGATGCTACAAATAATTACCTTAAGACTTATGTTCAGCCAGGTATTCTATATAAGAATGGTGAGACATTCTACTACGTAGACATCAAGCACCTCGGTAAGCGCTTACCATCAGCTCCAGATACGGCTGTTATCGCAGAGTATGGCGTTGTTCGTAACCATATTTACAATATTATCATTAATAGTATTGGTGGTTATGGTAGCCCAATATACATTGGTAACAGCAATCTTATTACTCCAGAGTATCCTCAAGTACCAGAAGCAGAGGAGTCATTCGTATCGGCTCAGGTAAAGATCCTCTCTTGGAGATTGGTTGATCAGCTAGTTGACATTCAGAAATAAGACTGAGAACAAATCAACAGACTATCAAGGGGTCGCCAGGCGGCTTGCAGGACGGCCCCTTAACAAAAAAAACGGGAGAACCCATTAAAACGAAATTGAAATGAACAAAAGAGTGCATATTCTAAGAAGAGTGGCTATGGCATCGGCAATGGTGGTGGCGATGATGGTGGCTTCTTCGTGTAATGATGGGCTGGGCATCTTCGAGGATGAGGGTGATTGCGGCGTGTACATCAGCTTCAAATACGACTACAACATAAAGTTTGCAGATGCCTTTGCAAACGAGGTGAACTCCATTGCACTCTACGTTTTCGACCAGAGCAACACTCTCGTCGACCAGATAACCACCACCGACAAAGAGGCGTTAGCAAGCGACAGCTTTGAGCTAGAGCTGCAACTAGACCCAGGAAAATATAGACTCCTAGCTTGGGGAGGCGTGATGAACGAGGAGTCGTTCGACATCATGGCGAACACCGAGATAGGCAAGACAACAATCGAGGAGCTGAAGGTGATGATGCACCGCAAGATTAGCGACGACGGCACAGCATACCGCGACGAAGACCTCCTACCGCTATATCACGGACTAATGGAGATAGACATAAACGACGTTGATGGCAAATATCGTCACACAATGTCGATGGTGAAGAACACAAACGTCGTGCGCATACTCCTTCACGAGATGTCGGGACATCCGATGAGTGCCGAGCAGTATAGCTTCGAGATAACAGACCGCAATGGTCTTTACGACTACGACAACACACGCCTCGACGACGAGGTGATAACATACAAGCCTTGGCACATGGAGAGCATATATGCCGAGAGCGAGACAACGCGCGCAACAGAGATAAACGCCGTGCTTGCCGAGCTGACACTGGGACGCATGAGCGCAGCAAGCTCGCCAATACTATGCGTAAGAAATACCGAGACGGGCGAAGAGGTGCTACGCATACCCATTGCCGACTACGCACTGCTAGTAAAGGGTCACTACCGCGAGAGCATGGGCGATCAGGAGTATCTCGACCGCCAAGATGAGTACCCTATGACCCTATTCCTCGATGAGGGCGAGTGGGTAAGCTCGCAGATCATAATTAACGGCTGGCGCGTGGTGATAAACAACACAGAACTAAACTAACAAAGTGAGGGCAAGCCCAAGGTGAGGGCAAGCCCGACATGAGGTAGAAGATACATATATTAATATAAAGAGTGAGAGATTTGGTGAAATACGTGGTGGTGCTCCTATGTGGCATACTCTCGGTATCGTGCATATTCGATGCTGAGAACTGCCCCATCGTCACCGAGCCTATCGTCGTCGAGGGCGAGCGCACCATATCCTTCACCATAGGCTTCAACAACTCAACAACACGTGTGGAGTGCGACCCGACAGATCAGAGCGTGCCTTTCGACTACTACATCGACCCTGGCACACTGCGTGTGATGCTCACCGACACCGCCAACAACGCCAAAGGCGAGGTTGAACGACTATACATCTGGCCAACAAACGAGGCGCAGACCGAGTTTGAGTTTACAGGCAAGCTCCCCGAGGGCTTGGTGTTTAATACCGAAGCACCGAACTACAAGCTATTTGCCATAGTCAATGCCCCCGCCGAGGCTATAGACCGCGAGTTCACGCTCTACAACCAGCAGCAGCTAGACCCACGCGAGGAGAATAGCGCGATACCTATGTGGGGCGTTATGACTGTCGACCTAAGCCCTATTCTTGAGCAGCCAAACTACAAGATCCCCAATCCGCTGTGGATGTTGCGCTCGGCAGCAAAGATCGAGGTGCAGCTCTCCGACGAGCTTAGGAAGAAAAGCGAGATAACATCGGCAACGATGAAGTACTACAACGTCGAGGGATACGTAGCACCCTACGACTGGCACCGATTTGAAAGCACGCTCGGCGTAGACTGCGAGAAGGCGATAAACGTATATCGTCACGCCGCCGTCAACCTGCCACTCATCAAGGATGAGGCGACTGGCAACTACTATGTCTATATGCCTGAGTACGACAACTTAAACTACCCCGGCGAGCGTAACAAGATAACCCTCACGATGAACCACGCTGGCGAGGCTAAGGTGTTTGAGGATGCCATCTCGTTTGTGGAGTACGAAGACGGTAAGGTTACCGAGGGCACAGACTACAACATCGTGCGTAACCACATCTACCGATTTACGATACGCTCCATCGCGGGCGACAACCTAACGCTCGAGTATCACGTGGCAGACTGGGATGCCGAGGATTGGGGCACGAACGAGGACTTCAAGGAGCACGACATATCGTACCCAACATACTTGAACCCCATAGTGCCCGAGGAGTATCTGACATTGCTCCCCGAGCAGCAGTCAAACTACGTCATCAAGAGCGAGCCAAAGATGTACTTCGGAGGTCAAAACAACCTCGAGGCAGGTGCTTTCGTGGGATATTTCCGCATAACAGCCCCTAGCAACGTGCTGTGGAAGCCAGGTATCATGGGCTCGAAGGAGAACTATCAGATACGTGTTTACATGAAGAGTAAGGACAAAAGTAAAGATGGTCTGCTGCTCTTCGACTCACACGTTGAAAATCTCCAGGGTAACCTCCCAGCATGTGACAATGACGAGTGGTTCAAGCTTGTGATATTCCCACTTAGTGCCGATGGTGCCGACAAAACAACCATCGACCTCGGTATATCGTACTACCAGGAGTGGACCGACCAGTATATCAACCTCTTTGTGAATGGCGAGTATAATGCAGTGCGCTGGCCAAATAGCGGTAGCAACCCCAAGATTATCGAGATCAAGCACGTGCAGCAGGAGCTTGGCATTGCAGAAGAGGATGAGGAGTAACAGAGTGAAGATATGAGAAGCCTACTAACATACATAATGTTGTTTGTCGCATTGCTCGGCATGGCGGGGTGTGAGTCGCACTACGAGGATGTGCCGTTGACACCCAACAACGACTATATACAGATACGCTTTGCCCCTAATGGCCACACGCGAGGCACTATCGATGATAACGAGTGCGAGGCATTCATGAGCCACCTCGATGTTGTCATCTACAAGGTGAGCAACGAGGGAGCGACCTACGATGGATTCTACCACGAGCGTGTCAACGTGTCGGCAACGCCCGATGGCGTCACCTCGATTAAGCGTACGAAGGAGGACTTCGAGCTGGGGGCGACATACAAGGTATATGTCATTGCCAACAGCGATGTAGACCCAAGTGTCTACTACCAGTCGGGCAACATCATAGCCCACGATAAGTTCCTGAAGCTCGACCAGACAAACCGAAACATACACCTCTCGGGCATCAACTTTGGAAATCCCAACTTCGAGTACCCAAATATGTTCCTTATGGACGGCATTGCCTATATGGGCAACGCAGAGCCAGCGCAGGGAGGTGCTATTGTTATCAACGATGGTACTACGGACGATGTGACGCTAAAGGTAACACTACGTCGTGCCGCAGCCAAGATCATCGTAACAATCAAGGCTGGCGACAAGGTGACGTTCAAACCCGAGCTTATGGCGCAGTCGCAGGGCTACTTGTTGCGTAATATGCCTATCCGCACCACGATCGTTGCCGAGGGTGGTTATCCTATTGGCGAGAATGTGGGTAATCCATACTGGGCGTCGCCCACAATATCGCAGAGCCCCTACTTTCAGCTTGTCGATGATGGCAAAGGTGGCCACAATATGGTGATTACTGCCTATTGCTACTCTCACACTTGGAAGAGTGCTGAGGTTTTCAAGAAGGGAACATCTCTTGTTGTTAACCTGCCGATGATCTATAAGGAGAGTAAGGATAGTCCCGCTATAGAGTACATCCACAACTACTATCAGATCTCTATCAGCAAGGTAGAGGCTGATGGTTCTACTCACCTCATAAAGCGCAATACGCTCTACGACCTTCGTGTGAACCTCAATGCCCCAGGTGCTGAGGATTACACCACCCCAGAGGAGATTAAGGACCTCCAATACTTCACCACGCCATGGCAGGAGGTTGACATCCCTGTGAGTGGCGAGAATACGGTTAAGTATCTTAAGGTGAACAAGAACAAGCTCTACATGTACTACACCGACACGCTGCTCGACGAGCTATACTTCTCATCGTCATCGCCTGTCACGGTAAAATATGTGGATGGAAGTGCCTACTACAAAGACAAGTATAACAATACGCAATATATTAAGGATAACTCTATATTAAATAGCATAAAGGGTTCTGCCGAAAGTGAGGCCATATCTGGAAATATCGTTGTGAATAGTGCCATTCCAACGAACAACACAATCCGCTATTTCAAGCTTGAGGTTACTAACCAGGAGGGAATGACCGAGATTATCAATGTGGAGCAGTATCCGCTTATCTACATCACCAACGGCTTGCCATGGTACTCCTATCGCGACGACTACTACTATCGCACCACTGGAGGACACAAGTTCCGTGACGATGTAATAACTAGCACAACGGACAATAACCCTACAACCTACCTCAACGATGGTGACCGTATTGTGGGTATCTATCAAATTGAAAGCGTCGATACTGAGAATAAAACTGCTAAATACACATATACAAGTGCCGCTCCGAGCAATAACCATGGCTGGACTAGCTCGAAAGTGCGAGGTAATCAGAGTGGTAATAAACATGTGATAAACTACTATTATTTCGCGAAACCTAGGTGGGGGTATGGCTCCGTGTCAAAGCAGGTTAGCTCATGTGAGACCCACAACGTCAGAAACTACCACGTGCGTGTGATGGCTACCTCGGGCAATTACACCGTGGCTCGTCCTAATCTCGACGAAAATGGCTATACGGCAGGTGATGAGGATAATGCAAAGCTTGTATCGCCATCCTTTGTCATCGCCTCGCGTCTGGGTGCTGTGCTATCGACATATAGTGGTCTAGATAAACTGAATGCCCAACAGAAACTCGTCGTCTTTGCCGACCACTGCAAGAACTATGTAGAGGTGGATGATGTGAACGACGATGGAAAGACCAAGGGTGATGTACACGACAACTGGCGACTACCCACCGAGGCTGAGCTAAATATTATCATCGAGTTGCAGGGTGGTGATGGTGTTGATGCTGTTGCTATCGACTTTTTGCTTAACGGTCAATACTACATGAGTGCCAACGGCCCAGTGTACAACCCAAAGAATACTGCAGGTACTAACGGTACTAAACTAGACCCGCTTCCCAACAAGTGGAATGCTACGGATGTTGCAATTCGCTGTGTGCGCGATGCTTACTAACAACAATATGCTATGAAGAAGTTGATATACATAACATATAGCCTTATCGTCGTGGCGATGATGGTGGCGTGCCAAGGCGATGCCATCGAGGAGATCACGCCACCACAACCCGAAACAGAGGTACCCGAGGGATATACCCTCATTGAGTTTAAGGCGAACATCTCGGATATGCAGCACCCTGAAACACGCGCTGTGGACCCTGATGGTCTGCAACTCAACAACATGACACTCTTCTGTTTCAACGAGTTTGGTCTATATATCAGCTCCATCGAAGCACAACTAAAGACACACACCGTAGACACAGGAACATTTAGTGCCGTAATCCCCAACCACACACAGATTATCCACTTCGTAGGTAATCATAGCGAGGGTCTGTACAACGAGTCGGAGTTCCCCGGTCAGACCGAGAGTATGGTTATCGCAAACATGGAGGGTGGCTCGGGTATGTTGGTATATTGGTCGCGCTTTCAGATGGACACCACATCCGATAAGGGTATTAGCAAGCAGCTGGAGGAGCTGACATACACCGTTAATGGCACTAAGTATGAGGGCGTTAAGCTTATTCGCAATCAGGCGATGGTGACCATTGCGGATTGGGAGACGGAATACTTCCACGTCACGGGTTTCCGCACTGTGAACATCCCTGCATTTGGCACCGTAGCACCCCACCACCCCAACGACCACTTCGATATTGTCGACAACTGGGAGACAACCGAGGAGTTTGTCACACTGCCAAACAACCAAGCTCTCATGTCCGACATTGTGGATATCAACACCAAGCCCGAGGACTATATCTTTGAGACCGAGAACTCGGGTGATAAGCTCGTGAGTGTGATCATTCGCGGTCATGCACCGAGTGAGGACGAGAAAAACGACATGTACTACCGCATTGTGTTGCAGGAGAGCGATGGTGATAACTTCATGTTGCGCCGCAACCACAAGTACACGATTAATATCGTTGGACCGCTTACATTCGGAAGAAAAACATTCGAGGAGGCACTCACAGCCCCCGCGTCGAACAACGCATGGATCTCCATCGACGACTGGGTAAACGAGATTACCAATGGCGTGGAGACACTATGGGTGGAGCAGACGAGCTATGTGCTTAGTAGCGATGAGTATGCCGGTACGAACTGGACATTCCCCTATAAATATACTGTGCAGAACCATGGCGACGAGGTAGCACCCACCGTAACATGGCTCGACAACAATGTCGCATACGACAACATCACCAACAACTACGACAAGACAACGGGCAAGGGCGAGGTTACCTTGCGACTATTCCCGATGTACGAAGGCAACGAGCAGCAGGTGGGTACACTGCTCATAAAGCATGGACAGCTGCAACGCAAGATTTCGATATATATCATCCGCACGCAGAAGTTCACACCATCGTGGATCTCGTCACAGGTGTTTGGTGTTGCCAACGAGTATGTTACCGTGGTGTTTACAATTCCTGAGACATGTCCCGAGGCACTATTCCCCTTTGAGGTACTTGTATCGACCAACCACCTCGACGTACGTTCGTCATCGGGTCAGCAGCTGCCCGTATATGTCAAAGGCGAGGAGGGTTACTTCGGACGTGACTGGGAGGGTATCAACTACAAGTATGCCTACACCGTAACCGAGCCAGGCAAGCATCGACTGCACCTAAGATCCATTCTTCAGCACACCGAGGATGAGTTGGAGGAGGTACACCTCGAGGCAAAATTCTTCGAGACAATAACCAAGTCGGTGATGTTTACCGCGTCTAACAAGTCGCATAGGCGTATCTTCGTGGATAACCTTCACGTGTACCACACATCTTATGCCGACGATGCACCGCTATACTATATGCTCGTGCCACAGAAGCGTGCGCAGCCAATTACCTTTACAATTATGCTTCAGGAGCGACAGAGCGATGGCACATATAAAGCCCTGAACCATGCCGCAAACCCAGGAACCGCAGAGTGGCATAAGAATGGTCGTGACGAGTTCTTGATATACTCTAAAACGTTCAGCGACTACAGAACATATTACAACAATCACGATGACGTCTACGAGGAGATTCAAAACCTCGCTTGGGAGGGTGACGTGATACCAATCGAGGAGGATAGATGGAGTACGAATGGTCGCGTTATGGCATTCCGCACGCACGACTACAAAAAGAATCCATCATATCCTGATTACTTGTATGGTCTTCAGGAGGATGGAACATACAACATCTACTTCCTTACCAATAGCTCCTATAATAAGGATGTGGTGCGTATTGCGTCGAACAATACTCGCAGTACCAACGCCTACCCGAATAATCGTACTAACACAGATCCTGACTATGGCACCAAGCCGTACGAAGGCAACGAGTATCGATCGATCATCTTTGACGTTGCTCACTACCGCCCCTACCGCTTTGCTGCGCAGGTACGTGTGGCAAATGACAATGGCTCTAATCCGAAATATATACCTGAACCATCGGCGTTGCTGAGCAACGAGCGTAATGGCGATACAGCAGAGAGTATCGACGACGTATATCTGGAGTATAAGCCTGGTCAGCGTGTCGACATTCTACTCGACATCACAAGCTTTATGGGCTCGGATAGCTGCTCGGTTCACCCCTTTGGCGAGAACTTTGGCAACCCATTCGAGGTATATATCGATGCTCCAATGCTCGAGATCGACAAAGATCGTTACCCAGAGCACTGGCGTGCCAATAACAACAGCTCATCGCTTGGTGTTGATAAGCTACGTCCTCATCCAACAATTCCTGGTCGCTACATCTACACCGTAGACCGTCACCGCCACCATGAGCGAGAGTTTGGCGACTCAATAAATCTTCCGGTTGTAAACGTTGACAATGCTAAGGTGCAGTTCAACCAGTTTGGTCAGAAGGTGGCAGTGGATGGCACTATCAACCAGAAGGGTGAGCGTAAGCTACTGCCCTTTAAGAAGACATCTATCACGGCGGGTGGAGATATACATATAACTACGAACAAGGATCAAATCGTATATTGGGACAAGACATTCAACGTCGAGACCACACATATCAAGGGTGAAATATACTACAAAGATAAAGAACACCCTATTCCCCACAACGCCTTTGTTGCATTCGTGCGACTGCGCACAGGTGCTCGTATCGGCGTAGTGACCATATATGAGGATGGAAAGTTCGAGCTCAACCTTCGCGAGGAGTATCAGTTTGCATGGACGGATGATAACATCGACTTCTACTTCACCGATACAGATGGTACGGTATATAACTTCAACTATATGGAGAATGGTGAGGCAAAGAACGTTGACCTCGAACTCCTATACACTCTTACCAACAACGGCACACCTATAGTCCTCACGGTGAGCAAGTAGTAAGTGGCGAGAGCTACAAATACAGCTCAGAGATTTATACAGATTAGATTACACAAACAATACACTTACACATGAGAAAAACTATTCTACTTTTGTCGCTCATAGTAGCGACCACGCTCTCTGCATACTCTCAGGAGAGTGGCGCGTACCCCACTTCGGAGTGGGACTATGCAAACACCATATTGATGCACACCCCAGGTGAGGAGCTCTTTGATGGCGTGATACACCCCTATGCCGGATTGTTCGAGTACTACTTCGACATGGATGCCGCAGCCGAGGAGCATAAGGGGTATATAGAGGCACTAGAGAGAAATGGTATAAAGGTATATACCGTAAGAGAGCTGCTCGAGCAAGTGCCCATAGAGAAACTGCGCTACCACGCAGCACGTAACCTCACATACGACACCACGCACATGCCAAACATCAGCCAAGAGCAGAGTGACGAGTATCACAAATATGTTGTCGGCGAGATGTCGCGTAGCGACCTCATACGCTGCATACTGCTACGCCCAACAGTGACGCTATATCCATCGGAAACAAACACTGGATTTAACGCCGTATATACACACACGCCGCTAATGAACCTATACTTCACACGCGACCAGAGCATAACAACACCTCGTGGTCACATCATCAGCAAGATGAACTCTACGCAGCGTGCCCTAGAGACAGAGATCATCGCACTATGCTACGAGCAACTGGGCGTGAAGCCTATACTCACCATTACGGGCGAGGGTAGACTAGAGGGTGGCGACTATCTGCGTGGCGGCGACACGTCGTATATCGGATGTGGCATGCGCACCAACATGGAGGCTATAAAGCAGATAATGGAGGCAGATGGCTTTGGTCACGACACCATAGCCGTAGTCAACGACCACAAGTGGTGGCAGATGCAGATGCACCTCGACACCTACTTCAACATCATCGACGAGGACCTGTGCACGCTGGTTGAGAGCCGCTACTACGCTAAGGAGGGCGACCCCGAGTGGGTAACAGTAGACATATACACACGTAAAAAGGGTGAAAAAGAGTATACGCTAACACGAAAGGGAGTGTCATTCATTGATTATCTCACAGAGCGTGGATTCACCATTATACCTATAAAGCTTGAGGATGAGCTTCACTATGCCAACAACTTCCTAACCATAGCACCTCGTCACATCATGGCTGTAGGCAACCAGTCGGAGAGCCTACAGAAAACTCTTGCAGAGCATGGCGTAACGGTTGAATGGATACCACTGGAGACCCTTATCAAGGGATATGGCGCAGCACACTGCATGACACAGGTGATCAGCGTCAAAGAGGCTCGATAGACAAGAACAAGCAACAAAACACTACCCTACAACATGCAACATTCTGAGACGGATAACAACATTAAGGAGCTGCCCTACACCCATTGCCTAAACTGCGGCACAGAGCTAATGGGTGGCTACTGCCATAACTGCGGTCAAGAGGTGGAGGATAAAACACCTACGATCACAGGGTTTGTAATGGAGTATCTCAACAATGCCTTTATATGGGACCCTCAATTCTTTAAGACATTCTGGAGACTTATCAGCCGTCCGGGACATCTGACCAATGAGTTTCTAGCTGGAAAGTTTATATCGCAGGAGCACCCTCTGAAGCTCAACATGTTCCTACTCTTCGTCTTTGTCACCCTATTCCTCTTCTTCACAAGCACCGAGAAGATGACTGCCCCAGTTGACGATGTGATAGGAGATGAGCTCGTGCTTCCGGGTGTACAACTAGGAGTATTGGCAGATGACAAGGAGTACGTTCTCAAGATGGAGGAGTCGGCGCGTGATACCATATCGCTGCACGCACCACTCTTCCTAGCCGAGAACCATCCAACAATAATATCCAACATCAAGACAATAGAGGATACCCAGGGAGAGGGTCTAGATAGGTGGATAGCCTCAGTGCCACGAATCCTCATTGAGGATGAGATCATCGTCAAGGGCGACACGGAATATTATCACTTCAACACAGAGACCGATATTGGCAACACGGAGATAGGCATAGTTAGCTCTATTTGGTCGGAGATGGTGAGGATAACATCGCAGTATTTCCCCATGCTACTGCTGCTTACAGCCCCATTTCTATCAATGTCGTTGGGTCTTGTGCAGCGTAGAAGCCGACTTCCGCGCATCAACCACTTCATCTTCTCGCTACACTATACAGCATTCTTGGAGTCGCTAATGATTACGATCTTCGTTCTTCACTTGCTGTTTGCGCCATCGCTAAGAGTGCTGGAGTGGATAATGATCATAGGATCATGCACCTACCTGACCATCGCCTTTCGCAAGGTTTATAACATCAAATCATGGATCATGGCACTGGTCAAGTCGCTGCTGACAAGTGTGACATACTACATCATACTTCTCGCAATATTTGTAGGAATATTTATAAGCGCATGCTTTATAACAATTGCAAATCACATTTGACGTATGAAAAGGATAGCACTTCTTGTAGTATTTTGCCTTATAACGACACTTGCGGGGTATGCTCAGACACCATCGAAGGTAGAGACTAAGGTCAACAACATAGTAAAAAAGTATGAGAACACAGCTGGCGTAGAGTGCATGACCGTAGTCCGAGGAGGGGGCTTGGAGATGGTAAAGATGATGTTTAACAAGCAGTTCGGCAAGGAGTTTATGCGAGGCGTAAGAAGCATCACGATCATCGATTACACCGAGGCATCAGCAACAGTATGTCAGTCGCTACGCAAAGAGATAGACACCTTCACATCGCTACTTGAAGAGTATGACTTGGAAGGCAGCAAGGAGTTTGCCGAACATAGCTACATACGAAGCTTTGGCACATCGTCGGGCGAAAACACCCTATCGGACTTTGTGATCGCTCTGGAAAACAGCGATTCTAAGGTAATAATGTACATGGCAGGGGTCATCAAATTGGAATAGTGGCATAAGAGCTATTAATCAATAACGTATAACTTTAAGAGCAATGCAAATATGGGACCGAGGAGTAGATTTATAACATGTTTATGGCTTGCTGTGGCGTTATTAGGCACTCACACAGCATATTCGCAAGACTCTACGGAGGTAAGCTCGCGCCCAAAGATTGGACTTGTGCTCTCGGGCGGAGGAGCCAAGGGTGCTGCACATATTGGCGTGCTCAAGTACATCGAGGAGATGGGCATCCCCATCGACTACATAGCCGGCACAAGCATGGGCTCGATCGTGGGAGGCATGTATGCCTTGGGCTACTCGTCGGATGAGATCCTAGAGATAATAAGCAGCGTAGACTGGGATAGGCTCATAAGCAACAACGTTGACCGTAGAGAGATCTCCTACGAGAATAAAAACGAGATAAGCACCCAGGTGCTCACCATACCCTTCTCGTTGAGCACCGACAAAGAGGAGCTACAAACAAGATCATTTAAAAACTCGCTGCCATCGGGCATCGTGTCGGGCGACAACATTATAAACCTATTCAACTCCCTCTCTGTAGGCTACTCAGATCCTATAGATTTCGACAAACTGCCTATTCCGTTTGTCTGCATCGCCACAAACATGATGAATGGCGATGCCAAGGTTATGGATGAGGGACTCTTCACAAAGGCCCTCAGAGCATCTATGGCGATACCCATTCTGTTTGACCCTATTACCATCGACAGCTCACTATACGTCGATGGTGGCATTGTCAACAACTTCCCTGTCGATCAGTGCCGAGCTATGGGTGCTGACTACGTCATAGGCGTGAGCATGTCACCAGGACTAGAGAGCGACACGGACAACCTATCATCGATACTCACGCAAGCCAAGCAGTTGCTGACGATAATTACCGACAAGGAGGTTGAGAACTATAGCAACCTATGCGACATCTTCATCAAGCCCGACCTTATGGGTGTGGGAATGTTAAGCTTCGATGCGGAGAGCGTGGCGCGAATAACAGAGAGTGGCTACCAAGCAGCCAAGGAGCAGGAGGCAAGCTTCAGAGCACTCAAAGAGAGTATCGACGCAGCGACTAATGGCACAGAACACCATAGTACACGCCCCAAAAGAGCTCTCAACATACTGCAAGAAGAGGTGCTCATATCTGGAATCGAGATAAAAGGCGTTGAGAAGGATATTGAACGATGGATGCTCCGCCGCTGTAGCGTAAAGATTGGCGATAAAGTGTCGAAGAGCAACATCGACAAGGCCGTATCAATATACTATGGCACAGGTAATTACGATAGCATAACCTACTCACTACACAAGGATAGCACAACGGATGATGGTTATATCTTAAGGTTCAACTTCGTGGAGAACCACCCCCACGACTTCGGACTCGGCCTAAGGTTCGACTCGCAAGATATGATCTCGGTGCTGCTCCGCATCGGACTAAACAGCAACCGCATAAATGGTTTCAAGACCGACTTAAGCACCAAGCTGGGTAGCAACCAGTGGCTCAAGGCACACTTCTCGTACGGAAGACTGCTATACCCGAAGATCAACTTCGAGTATATATTCCGAAACTCGGAGCTCGACGCATACGACATGGATGCTCTGGTTATGAACATGAAGTTTTTGCAACATAAGTTCAGAGTATTTATCTCCGAGAACTACTCACGAGTAGTTAGCCTCGGTGTCGGCCTTGAGGCAGAGTTGCTTGACCCACGCAAGGTGATGTACTCGCTCTACGACACTGTGGATGAGGACTATCAGAATGTCAACACGCTGGGAACATTTGCCTACCTACGCTATGACAACCTCAATAAGAGTAGCTTTGCTACACGAGGCATTAAGGGTAGCGTCAACTTCATGTGGAGGGATATGACCTTTACATCGAGGGGCGTCAACACACTTGGACTCGGTTCGGTGATATTTGGCGTTGAGGGCTATGTGCCTATAGTTGAAAATCGACTTGTGATAATTCCTCAGCTCTATGGTGGCTTCCTATTTGGCAATGGCGCGGTGGAGGGCAGCAGCAAGGGCTGGAACCCCATATTCAACGGTCCTGTGCCCTGCTACCCTAGCATGAACAACATGTTGGGTGGCACAGAGATGGGACGATACATCGACAACCACCTTCCATTCATTGGTCTTAACAAGATATCGCTGGCATTCAACAACCTGGCAATAGGTAGGATCGACATCAGAACACGACTATTCGGCAAGCACTACCTCACAGCCATGATCAACTATGGTCGTTCGGGTGTTAACTTTATGAGCTTTATCGGCAAAGAGCGCAACCTACAGTGGAACGAGCTCTACGACTATAACGCCTCTAACTGGTGGGGCGCGGGTATTCGCTACTCGATAGATACGAAGATAGGACCTCTAAGCCTTGATATCAGCTCATCAAACGTCTCGCGCAAGGTAAACCTATACTTCAGCTGGGGACGCTTCTTCTAAGAGAAGAACTGCGACGCAGACAAAAGAGAAGGCAGAAAACAGAAATAATCTGTTTGCTGCCTTCTCTTTTCTGCGTTACTCCCCTATCTGATGCGGTCGAGAGAGCGCACCATCACCTCATCATTGAAGATTGCGCGGCTTGCAAGGTAGGTGAGCACCAGCGAAACGATAGGCATAGGTGCTGCCCAACCAAACTGACGATGCTCAACAACAAGCGTGGTATCGTCGAAGAGGCTCGACGTGAGCCAGTAGTAGAGGCCAACCATCACTAATGAGCCTAGAAGCAAGACAAGCTCCACGGCACATAGGCGCACCTGCAACGTACGCTTCTTAAACAAGAAGATAGTAACAAGGGGCAAGATGGTAGCTAGAGCAAGCAAGATGCCCATCCACACGGTGCTCTCAGAGAGATCGCCACATCTGAGCGCAAAGGCTGTAAGCTCAAAGGTAGCACCATCGACAACAAATGTAGCAATAGGCAGACAGAGCGTCAGCGACATGAGTATTACTACCAAAAGAAGGTAGAGCGATTGAATACGTTGTATCATAAGTCTTCAGTTTTTAATTATCTAAATCACTATCAATAAGATATTTATTGCGATCCGTAGAGCGACGATTTATCATCTCGCCAAGGAAACCAGCCAAGAAGAGCTGAACGCCAAGCACGATAGCAACAAGGCTAAGGTAGAAGAGAGGCTGGTTTGTAAGGGGGTGTCCCGAAGTGAACTTCTCGACGATGATCCACAACACGGCAACAAAGCCCAGGAGGAACATCACCGTGCCAAGGCCACCAAAGAGGTACATCGGCGAGCGTCCAAAGTGCGACATGAAGCTCACAGAGATAAGGTCAAGGTAGCCCTTAATCATGCGCTCAAGACCAAACTTAGACTTACCATACTTGCGCTCGTGGTGCTCAACAACCTTCTCGCCAATGCGCTTAAAACCCGCATGCTTGGCAAGAATTGGTATATAGCGGTGCATCTCACCGTACACCTCGATAGACTTAACCACCTTGCGGCGATAGGCCTTAAGTCCGCAGTTAAAGTCGTGAAGCTTAATGCCCGACATAAGGCGTGCCGTGAAGTTAAAGAACTTGCTCGGAAGACGCTTGCCCAGAGGATCATACCTCTTGCGCTTCCAGCCCGAAACAAGGTCGTAGCCCTCTTCGAGGATCATACGTCGAAGCTCAGGAATCTCGTCGGGCGAGTCCTGCAAATCGGCATCCATGGTGATGACAACCTCGCCACGCGCCTTTTCAAAGCCACAGTAGAGCGCAGCTGACTTGCCATAGTTGCGCATAAAGCTAACGCCACGAATCGAGGGATACTGACCCCTCAGAGCCTCGACAACACCCCACGAGCCATCCGTAGAGCCATCGTCAACCATGATTATCTCGCACTCGAGATCGTTCTCGCGGGCAACCCTCGTGATCCACTCAACGAGTTCGGGAAGCGACTCCGCCTCATTATATAGCGGAACAACAACAGATACATCAATAGCTCCCATACTACTCTCTATTTTCGATTTTAGGTTCACGACGCACCATGCTAGCTACAATAAAGGCTGTGATACCGCCAGTGATAATATAGCTGTTCATAGAGTTTAAAAGACTATCAAAGACCGATGGTGCTGGACTCGACTCAATCTGCTCGATGAGTGTTGCAAACAACTCTTCGCTACCAGGCACTATCTGCGAAAGCTGCATGATGCGATCTACGTAGCTCTCCACAAACGCCTCGTAGCCGATGACAGCCATGAAGAGGGCATTAGCAAGACCCACTACCACACCCGCAAGCAGCGACACAACAAAGATGTGAATCACACCCGAGCCATAGCTATAGCCTACGCTAGGGTCAGCACTCAACGAGCGACGACGCGCAAAGCGATAGATAAGCCAGATGAAGACCACCGCAGCTAGGAGCATCTCGAGGCTCGAGATAAGCGACAAAGCCTGCAACGACATGTCGCTGAGAATCAAAACATAGCTCTCGAAGAATCGTGAGAGAGCCATCACACAACCTAGAATTGCGCCATCGCGCAACACATCATTCCAAAATCCTTTATCAATCATAATTACTTAATTTTACGTTTATTGAGTGCCTGGTGGTAGGCACGAGCATTTGCGGCATGCTCGCTGGCTGTGGCAGCAAAATTATGCTTGCCATCGAACTCGGGGCGTGCGCAGAAGTAGATGTAGTCGTGCTCCTCGTAGTCGAGCACAGCCTCGATAGCTGCCACATCGGGCATCGCAATAGGCGTAGGAGGCAGACCATGATATAGATAGGTATTATAGGGAGAGTCAATCTTCAGATGACGCTTCAAGATACGCTTAATCGAGGGATCACCAAGGGCATACTTCACCGTGGGATCTGCCTGTAGCAGCATGCCACGTTCAAGGCGATTGACATAGACACCTGCGATGCGAGGCATCTCCTCTTGAGCATTGGTCTCCTCATGGACAATCGAGGCGAGGATCATCACCTCATAGGGTGCAAGACCCACACGGTCGAGCTTACGCTTTCGCTCGCTAGAGGCCCAGAAGCGATCGTACTCCTCCTTGAACTTGAGCACCAGGGAGCGTGGCGAGATGTCGCTATAGACCTCATAGGTATTGGGGATGACAATCGAGAACATCGCCTCGGCAGAGTCGAAGCCTAGCTCTCGGATAAGTGAAGAGTCGCGCAACGTGCGAAGCATATCCTCCTCCGTGATGCTCGTCTTAGCGGCAATACGCTTAGCTAGAGCCTCGGGCGTGCGGGCGTTGTTTATAGTGAGCTTTATCGTGGTGCTCTCGCCATACTTCAACGTTCTAACTATGGTCATCACCGAGATACCCTCCTCGATAATGAAGGTTCCCTGACGCAGATTGCGCTCCAGGTCGAGATACTGGGCATAGAACTCAAATGCCCAGTTATACCTGCTACACTGCTTAACCTTATTGACCACATCGGCGTAGGTGGTCCTAGGTGTTATACGCACCGAGAATTGCTCATCCACAGCGACACCATAGAACATACGGTATGCGCAGAAGGCGGCAACACCTCCTCCGAGAAGCAAAATAAGCAGTAGAGATATAAAAAATTTACGCATTATTCTATTTTTTTTTGCAAAGATACATTTTTTTTGTACTTTTGTGCCGGGTAAGTCTTATACGACCAGCTCCTACAGAACCCCCCAGGTGAGGAATCAAGCAAGGGTATGTGGTTGTAGCGGTGCGATATGAGTAGCTTACCCTCTTTTTTTTCTCCATACCCAAGCACCCTACTACTGTAAAATCCAAGCTACGACATACTCTGTTGCCACACGGCTAATCCACCATGCTAGTGGCAGCGTTGCGATGTATGCAAATATTCTAACACCCTTTGAACCTCTTAGGCTCGTATCAAAGGCTTGATAGCTCCACACCACGGTCCACACACAGATGACCAACATAGCAATGGTGGCTATGGTAGCATAGAGTGCATCGAGCTCAAACATCATCAACGGAGACTCAACGAAGCTAGAGAAGAGGATGCGATCGCCAAGAATAGGGATCAACATAACAAGGATGGCGGGTATGCGCGCGAAGAGCATACGTCCAAAGAGCTCGACGCCATCCACCTTGCGGTTAAGGATCAGCGCGCAGAGGTAGAATGGCGATGACCATGTGATCCACACGACGGCATTCAGCAGAAGATACCAGTGCAGCGGCACATATCCCGACACCACAACACCAAATATCGATGTGGGCAATAGCCTGAAGTACCACCCTACCATCGAGGCGATAATCATAGCCGCCAAGCCCCACAGCAAGGCGTTGTTTCGCTTAACCATCGAGGGCAGCATCACTAAAGATGCCACCCCTCGCCTATTTTTCTGAGAGTCCTTACCAACACTGCAATCTCTCTCCACACGCTCTCTCATACTCTTATTCACTTACTTTTAAACAACTTAGAAGTCAACCCTCACGCCGATCATACCACCAGCACCCGGACGATAGTAGTTGGCAAAATCGTAGATCTTGCTACCGAGAAGGTTCTCGCCCTTAAGGTAAATCTCGGCAATGCGACTCACGCGGTAGCTTACACCTGCGCTAATGTCAAAGCAGTTCTTCATGGTGAAGAGTCCCATAGGCTCACCCTCCACTGCCGAGAGTACCGACCATGAGCGAGCACCGTGCAACTCACCACGAGCATATAGCTTCCACTTGCTCACAGCATATTCAATGCCTAAAGCACCACGCAGCTTTGGCTCTGGGAGCACATACACGGACTTATTCTTATCAATCTGATAGCTAAAATCAAGGTCGATATGAAGACCTGTAGCAGGGATAAAATCGGCATTGATACCCATAACAGTACGGGTATTCTTAGCAGTATCGAAGCCAAACATACCATCGCGCGTCACAAACCAGAACAACTCATCCTTCATGAAGCTAAAACCAACAAAGGCGTGCAAGACGATGTGCGACGAAAGGAGCGACTCCTTAAAACCTAGAGTGAGGTTGTAGCTACGAGTATCAGCCACAGAGCCCATCTTCTCGCCCACCACATCATAGTCGATGTAGGGGTTACGTCCAAAGAGCGACGAGGGACTATTCTGCCTAACCTCACTATCGAACTCAAGGTATGGCAAGAATGTGTCATCGCAAAGGGTAAGCGTAAGCTTCGCCTTGGGCAAGAAGTGTCCTCCGCGAGTAGCATAGAGATAACCCAAGCCAGCCTCAACGTTGAAGATACCAAACTCTCGCACATAGCCAGCGCGTGCGCCTATGCGCGTATCAGAGTAGAGGTTGTCTTCGAGTGCCATGCGCTGGTCAAAGCTAAGGTCCAACGAGAGGATATTACTACCAAAGGCACGTGCCAGCTTAGCACTTGCACCGAGACTCTTCTCATCAATGCTCTGCTGCGAGATAGCCATGCCATGCTTCCACAAGCCAGCATAGGCCTTTACCTCGAAGTTTAGGCGCGAGAGATTAGCAAACTCATCACCAAAACGCACGCCAACATTCACATCGTTGAACACACGGTGTTCGGGAGACTGCATAGCGTAACCATTGTAGATGTCGCTATCGTAGGCAACGGCAAAGTCGAGGAGGTAGCGGTTGATGAAGACACCACCAAATAGCTTTGCGCCATTTCTCATATTATAGCTCTCGGCGATAGGGCGCACCTGATCGTAATAGCTGCGCTTGGCAAAGTCGCCGACATGGTCGATACCGATGCCGAGGTAGCCCGTCTTAGGAGTCTGGAATGTGTAGTTTAGTCCCAGCTCAGAGCCTAGAGGGAAACCTACTGCGGCATTAGCATATAGTCGCTTGTAGTTGTTGTAATCCCAGTAGAAGGCGCGCGCAGGCAAAAAGTTATGCGCCTCGAGGGCCAACTGCCACGACGAGGGTTGCACCTGATATACGATTTGAGGCTGAACCGAGGCATCGTTCTCAATCACCGTGGGGGCGAGAATCTTCTTTGCAGCAGCAATCTCGGGTCGATAGTCGGTGAAGACCTCAACACTACCCTCCTGTGCTAAAGCACCCTGAAAAGCACAGCTCAAAACTAGAGCTACGCAGAACATCTTAACTAAAATATCTCTCTTCATAGTAGTAGTTTACAAAGCATTAATACGTGACTGAGCCTCATCGATGATACCATCATCCATCACAGAGTAACCATCAACAACACTCTGATATGTGGCACTTGCCTGGTAAAGGTTACCATTGTCGCGATAAATATCACCGAGGATAATGAAACACTTAGCCTGCCAGTAGACCGAGCCAAAGTCGCCCATGTCGAAGATCATCTGCTCGGCAACACGTAGCTCGCCATTGAGATAGTGACGCTCAACAATACGATAGTAGGCCTCAGAGCCCTCAACCGTACGACGGTTCTCCGAGAGCTGATAATAGATGTCAAAGGCTGCCTCGTCGCCATCCTCCTGCAATACACGGGCCTTGACAATATGCGCCTTACGTAGTGTCTCAGGCCATACGCACTCCAGCGAGTCAAGTTCAGCAACGAAACTAACAATCTCGCCACGAGGGATATACTTCAGACGTGACTCGACATATCCATCAGCAGCCCAGTAGCGTCGCGAGTCGTCGTTAGTGGCGTTATAAAGCTTCATGTAGGCATTTGCCGCACTCTCGTAGTGCTCCAAATCGAAGCACATAGGTGCCATAATCACAAGCACGCGCTCGTTATATGGGTTCTTATCATCACCATAGCTTGTAAGCTCCTTCATGCAATCCAATGCACGAAGAGGGTCGTCAAGACGAATGTAGCAGTCGCTTAGGTAGAATAGTGCCTCACTGCGGTTATATCCCGCAATAAACTCATCGAGATAGGTGTTGAGTTTAACGACTGCAAGCTCAACATCATCACCAAGATATGCATTGCGAGCCACGGTAAAGGTAAGCGAGTCACGCGTTGCAGTGCTTAGGTCTGCCTCCACGCCACTCTGGTTAGCATACTCCCAATACTCATCAACAGCACCGCGCTCGTCGATATAGATCTCGCTAATGCTTCGCAACGCCTCGAGAGCCATTTGCGTCTTAGGATTACATGCGATAACCTTCTTATAGGTCTCCAAGGCGTTATCGAACTGGCGTATGTTGTAGTAGCCAAGACCAAGGCTCATAAGAGCATCAACATAGAACTCCGATTTCTCGTTACTCTTAACAAACTCCTTGAGCACCTCAATACCTGTCGAGGTCATACCCTCCTCACCGAGTGAAATATAGGTGCGACCCATCTCATACCAAGCGTTATCCGTATACTCACCACCACATCTAACAAGCTTCTTAAGACGCTCCAGCTTGCTATTAGTCATATCCTTGACACCATCAATAATCGCTAGCTGATAGTTAGCATAGTGATAGATCGCCGAGGTGGTATCCGAATAGAGACTTGCTACGTTATACGCCTTGCGTGCAGCATCGAAGTGACGCTGAGCAAAGTGAGAGTCGGCAAAACGATTTTGCGCATCGTAGACATAGCGAACATGCTCCTTGGCAACATACTCGCCCGATGCACGATTGATCACAACCTTATCGCCAAACTCATACCCCGAAAGGAAGGAGTTGAACGCCAATGTAGCATTCTCATAGTCGTTCTTGGCAAAGTAGGCATAGCCCAAGCCGTAGTGAGCCATGAGATACTCCTTATCGCTGCGAGGTGCAGAACGAATATAGTCCTTGTACATCGCACAAGCCTCGTCATAGTTGCCGTTGAGCATGGCTAGCTCACCCAGCCAGTAGAACGACAACGCCTTGAACTTGGCACTTAGACCAATCTCCATAGACTCGTCGAGCAGCTGCCTAGCGACATCGTAGTTACCCTTCTCGATCTCGCTCACGGCACGATAGACACACACCTTCTGGAGTGTTGTGCGCAGATCCTTACTTGGATTCTCAATAGACTTGATGATGTCGTATGCTAGATCGTAGTTGTTCGATTTGTAGTATGCCGCAACAATGAGGCTCTGCACCTCAGCGCAGTGTACCGACTCAGGATACTTGTGCAAATATCTGTTCAACACATTCAACGCCTCGTTCATCACGCCACCATACTCAAAGGCCAAGCGACCCTGATTGAGGAGCGCATCCTCGGCAATCACCCTATCGAAGTTATCATCAGATGCCATGGCAAAGGCTGCCGAAGCACTCTTCACATCACCAACACGCAAGTAGCAGTCGGCAAGGTGATACGACGCATTCTGCGTTAAGTGGTCCTTAGTACCACAAACACTTGCAAGGGGCTCGATAGCATCATCGTAGCGTGCTAGACGATAGAGCGAGTAACCCTTGATGTAGTTCTCCTGACGGCCGTAGAGCTCTGCGGGGTACATCAGAATGTAGTTTAGCGACTGTGAGTAGTTGCCCTTGATGAAGTGTGACTCGGCAACGATACGCACAAGGTCGGAGCGCACGGCCGAGGTAGACTGCTCGAGAAGTCGCTCACCCTCGCTGATCACATAGTCGTAGTTCTGCTCGCGATACTCAATCTGAAGCAGATAGTAAGGCACAACCATGCGGTAGGCATTGCTATACTCCAACGACTTGAAGCCCTCCTTAGCCACATCATAGCGATACGACTGGTAGTCGATATACGAGAGATAGTAGCGAGCATGCTCGAAGTAGGAGCTCTTAGTAGAGATATTCGCAAAGCATCGTGATGCCTCGTAGTAGTCGTTCTGAGTAAAGAGGATATAACCCAAACGAATGTCGTAACGCTCTCTCTCGGCTGCATTAAGCGCATAATAGTCGACCTGCTCGAAGAGAGGCTTTGCCTCCTCAAGATCGCCATTGTCGCAGTGGTAGCATGCCAACATATAGAGCATACGGTTGCCGTACTGGCTCGATGGATAACGATCCATGAAGCTGAGCATGATATTTTCAGCCTCGGCAGAGCCTAGCTCAACATGGCAACAAGCCAACTGATAGTCAACCCACTCCAGCTCATCGCGATCGACAATAGCATCAAGCTCGCAACGATACTCGGCCAACGACACTCTAGCATCAGCCCAGCGTCGACGCTCGAGAAGCTCCTCGATAGCCATACGCTCTCTCTCGGGATAACCAGCTATATTAGCACCAAATGCTGATGTGAAAACAACCAACAACGACAGTGCAACAATTAAACGTTTCATATTGTTTAGAGTTATTATTTTCCTAAGTGTAATGACACAATGTGTAATCTATGGCAAAGATATAAAAATTTCTCCGATAATCCAACACACAAAGGAACGATTATTGACATTACAGCATAAAAACCTTAAAACAGCAAACTATGACACTGAAAATCACAATCTCGTTACTAGACAACAATCAGTTTAAGCTCCATGGCATGGAGAGCGTTGATGGTCTAACTCCTAAAGAGTTAATGCTCTATGCAGCAGCGAAATGTGCCGGCTTAACGGTACTCAGCATACTCAAGGAACACACCTCCTCAATAACAAATTTTGAGATAAGCATCGAGGGTAGACTCTCGACCCCAACACCCGTTGCGGAGAGCCGGTTTCTACACTTCAACATCATCTACAACATCGAGTGTCCGACACTCAAAGATCAGATCGTGATAAGCCGAGCTGTGAACCTCGCCCACGACAAGTATTGCGGCGTGCTGCAGATGTACCGACAAATAGCTCCCGTGATGCACGAGACATCTATTGTGAGCACCGAGGATAGGAACTAGGTCGTCAACCTCTAAAGAGCCGTCACCATGCGTCGATATATCCTATTACTCCTACTCGCCACAGCGTGCAGCCACCCTACTTCGCGTCAAGCAGAGCAGATCCAGAGCGTGAAGTGCAGCGAGGCGGTGGCACTACGCTACACGGAGCGTGACTTTGCAGCACTCACCACTGCCGACGATGCTGTAAATCTGGCATTTAAGATCTCGGGGCGCATCATAAACCTGCCCGTAGCAAAGGGCATGTCGATAAAAAAGGGTCAGGTGCTTGCCGAGCTTGACCCCCGCGATGTGGAGCTTCAGGTAGAGGCGGCAAGGGCGACATTCAAGGAGCAGGAGTCGCGCCTGCAACGTGCCCAACGCCTACTCGAGCACAATGCCATATCGCAACAGGAGGTAGAGTCGCTCGAAAGCACACTCACACAGGCACGCTCGGCATACGAGAATAGCCTCGACCTGCTCCAGGACACACGCATCGTAGCACCTTTTGACGGCGTGGTGGAGCGAACATACGTTGATACGTATCAGCATGTTGCATCGGGCGAGACGATAGTTCGCATTGTCAACCCTGTAAGCTCTACCGTTGGCTTCACAGCCCCCGAAAACCTAGTCACCCTACTCGACAAACCAACCACACGCTTCGAGGTGCGGTTTGACGCTTGGCCCACAAGGAGCTTCGACGCGGTGATCAAGAGCTTTGCACGCACATCCTCCGACGCACTCGGGTTTCCCGTGTCGCTACGGCTCACGAACATCGACCGCACGACCTACAACATATCGCCAGGCATGACATGTATGGTGAGGGTGATAACCCCTGAGCGCGACACCCTTGCCACGATAGTTCCTCTCACGGCAATATACGCACCCATATCGGGCGGCAACTACGTCTGGGTGGTAGACAAAGATAGCCGCGTACACAGCCGCAAGGTGACCCTCTCGGGAGGTGTCATCGACGGCTCTGTGGTGATCATTGATGGGGTAAAGAGTGGCGAGATGGTAGTCACAGCAGGGGTCTACAAACTCACAGAGAACCAGAAAGTTCGCATCATCGACTAAAGCACAAAGCGCATGTTTAACATCACGAAATACGCCATACGCAACAGCGCAGTCATAAGGCTCTTCATGCTCATCATCGTCCTTGGCGGCATATACGCATTTGTCACACTCGGCAAGCGCGAAGACTCAACATTTGTGATCAAGACAGCCGTGGTCACGTGTCACTACCCTGGTGCCACACCCGAGGCTGTTGAGCAGCTTATACTCGAGCCTATGGAGCGCACGTTGTGGAGCATCAACTCAGTCGATGAGATCACTTCGGAGGCGCACTATGGGTATGCACGCCTCATGGTGAAGCTACTCCCGTCGACATCCCCATGCAAGACAAATGAGGCGTGGGATGAGCTACGACGCAAGATCTCGGACATACGCCCAGAGCTACCTACGGAGCTTGCGGAGATAACCATCGTCGACAACTTTGGAGATATATTTGGCTTGTACTACGCTCTGCTTGGCGCGAATGGCTATAGCTCCGACGAGCTACGCAGATACGCCCTTGACATCGAGCGCGAGCTATACCACATCGAGGGTGTGGAGCGTGTCGTGCTAAGCGGCATAGAGCCCAACGAGGTTCGGATAACGATACCACGGGCAACACTCGCCATGTTCGACATACGTCCAGAGGCGATAAGGGAGGCTATATCCTCCGAAAGCGACATCATATCAATAGGCGAGATAGATAGCGGAGAGCTGACCATAACAGTGTCGGAGCAAGCACCCTACACAACTATAGATAACATTAAAAATCAACTCTTTACAGCCGCCGACGGCAAGCAATACCGACTAGGCGACATAATGCGTGTGGAGCTTACGGAAAGTAGCCCACAGAGCTACATCATGCGCGTCGATGGTGTAGAGTCGATAGGCATTGCCATAGCTGCAAATCCTCGTTTCGATGTAGTCAAGGTGGGAGCTAAGGTAAGGGCCATGCTGCACAACATCGAGCAGAGGCTACCAGCGGGCATGGAGCTACGATCGCTCTATCCCGAGGATCAGATAGCACGCAAGGCGACAAACGACTTTATAGTAAACCTTGTCGAGTCGCTTGCGATAGTGATACTGCTAATAATAGCGACTATGGGATGGCGGTCAGGGGTCGTCGTGGGAGGCTCGCTACTCCTCTCGATATTCGCCACGCTCATAGCACTTATGGTCACTCATGACACCCTCAACCGCACCTCGCTGGCGGGATTTATCATCGCCATGGGTATGCTCGTGGACAACGCCATAGTCGTCACGGACAACTCCACGCAGCTCATGCTACGGGGCATGCCACGCCACATAGCAGTGGTTAAGGGGGCTACCACACCACGCCTAGGGCTGCTGGCAGCAACGCTGATAGCCATAATATCCTTTCTCCCGCTACAGCTAGCACCATCGTCCGTGGCCGAGATCATAAAGCCACTGTTCATAGTCATCGCCATATCGCTACTGGCAAGCTGGGTACTCGCCTTAACGCAGGTTCCCGAGATGAACCTTACGCTACAACGGGCCTTAGCAAGAGGCGAGGCTAGCGAGCGTTCTGCATGGTTTCGCCCGATTGTCGAGATGCTGATACGCCATAGGTGGGTGGTGCTGATAGTCACCATACTGCTCTTCGCGCTATCGCTGCTATCTATGAGCAAGATGCCACAAGACTTCTTCCCGAAGCTCTCAAAAAACATGTTTCGCGCCGAGGTGATACTCCCTACGGGCTACAATATCGAGAGCACCGACCAACACCTTAAGAGCCTCACACAATGGCTCTTGGAGCAACCCGAGGTGAAGCAGGTGTCGACCACAGCGGGAGGTACACCACCACGCTACTACCTAGCAAGTGGCCACCATCAGCAACAGCCCGAGTATGGCAACCTACTCATCGAGCTACACTCTGCCAAAGAGTGCGAAGAGCTAGAACGTAGGCTCACAGAGTGGGCAGAGCTTACGATGCCCGACATCTGGCTACGCACCTCACAGTTCAAGCTATCGCCGATGCCCGATGCCACCATAGAGGTGGGTTTCGAGGGGGATAACATCGACACGCTCGCCCTACTCACCGAGCAAGCGATGCAGATCATGGCCGAGATGGAGGGGGTAACAAACATACGCAACAGCTGGGGGATGAGAGTACCGGTCTACACACCACGCTACTCACAGCTCAAGGGTCAGCGCATAGGTGTCGACCGCGAGGCGATGATGCTTGCGCTGGAGATGGCAACAGAGGGTGTTGCGGTGGGTAGAATACGACAGCGCGACAGAGAGCTACCTATTGTGCTCCACACGGCTACTGCCGATAGTGGCTCGCTTGCCACGCTGAAGAGCCTGCCAGTATTCTCGGCACGGGGCAGAGCATACTCCATAGAGCAGGCTGCGGCGGGCTTTGACTTTGGGTTTAGACTCCCCACGATAGAGCGCATAGATGGCTTCCGACTGATGAAGGCGCAGTGCGACCCACAGTTAGGCATAAACACGATAGCCCTTGTAGAGAGGCTCAAGGGGCGGCTCAACGAGCAACTGTCGCTGCCCGACGGATACCGTATGAGGCTCTACGGCGAGGAGGAGAGTCGCCAAGAGTCAAACAACGCTATAGCCACCTATCTACCTCTGACGCTGATACTTATAGTCGTCATACTCGTGATGTTGTTTGGCAACTACCGCGACCCGATGATCGTGCTTCTCACCATACCCCTAATATTTATAGGTGTGGTGCTGGGTCTTGTGATAAGTGGCAAGATGTTCGACTTCTTCTCACTGCTCGGGCTGCTGGGTCTTGTAGGCATGCACGTGAAGAGCGCAGTGATCCTGCTTGGGCGAATAGGCGAGCTACGCAGCGAGGGATACTCGGCTAAGGAGGCTGCTGTGCGTGCAGCATCGGACCGACTAAGTCCCGTGATAACGGCTGCGGGGACTACGGTACTCGCCCTCATACCTCTGCTCTTCGATGCTATGTTTGCGAGCATGGCTGCAACGATCATGGGCGGACTTGTAGTCGCCACACTACTCGTGGTTGCGATACTGCCTGTTGTATATACTATATTTTATAGATAGAGTCGTATGTATAAAGTTTTACTAATAATCGCCACCCTACTCTGCGTCGCAAGCACCTCGGCACAGACAACCATCGAGGAGTACACCGCGCAGGTTATCGAGTACAACATCCCGCTGCAACAGGCATCCCTAGCCATAGAGGCTGCCGAGGCTGACCTCAGACGGCTAAACAAGGGGCAGCTGCCAGCAATACTCTTCAACCGTTCTACCACGCTCAACCTCCGACACTCGACCACAGAGCGACGCGTAGGCTGGGGCACATCGCTCGAGGCACAACAGCTCATCTACGGTGGAGGCAGCGTCAGGGCAGCAATAAAGAGTGGGCGGTGTGAACTTGAGCTTAGGCAGCTAGAGGAGCAGATGCGACATCGTGATGTAGTGCTCAGCGCGCAGCAGGCCTACTGGCAACTGTCGCACGCCACGGAGTATCGTCTTTCTATCGAGGAGTATGTGGGGATAATAGCGCAGCTCAGAGAGGTCATCGAGCACCGCTACGAGGAGGGCTACTCGCCCAAGGGCGACCTGCTGCAAATCGAGGCACGCCTAAGCGATGCAGAGTACCTGCAATCCGAGGCTGAGCAGGCATACCTAATATCGCTACATAACTACAACTCGCTATGTGGCAACAGATTAGATCGTACGATAACACTTCGAGAGTCGATCCTCGACAACATAGCACTCCCCGAGCGCGACACGAGAGAAGAGCTCTGCGAGAGCCACCCCGAGTGGCAGATGGCAACGCTACGCAGCGAGATTGCGCGGTGGGCGGTGCGCAGCACAAATGCCCCCTTCCTCCCCGAGATCAGGCTCAACATCTTCGGCAACATGCAGCCCTCGACACTCGACAAACGGAGCTCAAAAATATCGTTTGGCGGGGGTGCTACGATAGACTTCCGCACACCCATATTTCACTTTGGCGAACGCCGCGTTGCCGTGGCAGCAGCAGAGAGCCGCCAGCTAATTAGCGAGGTGGAGCTTGAAGCCATCGAAGATAGGATACTCCTTGAGGAGCAGGACGCATGGACAAATATTCTGCACACCCTCTCACGCGTAGAGACCTCGGCACGCAGCCTAGAGATAGCGCGCGAAAACCTAGAGATAAGCACCTACGCCTACAACGAGGGGCGCACGACGATAGTCGACGTTATGCAGGCGCAGATAAGCTGGCTGCAGAGCTACAGAAACATGCTCACGGCACACTACGACTACGCCATAGCCATAGCCGAATACCGATGGATTGTGGGATAGAAGAGGGACTTAAGGACTATATATCTCTGATGTCGCACTTGCGCTCGATGACGCCATGCGAGAGCACAACAACGCCAACACGTGAGCGAATGACAGAGCGAAGGGTCATGGCATCTATCGTAAGGCACTCGACACCAAGAAGCTTAGATACACGCTCCGAATGATCAGAGCTTAGAACAACAACACCGCGACCCACAAGAGCCTGAGCCTCAGAGAGATGGCGTTCTAGAGCATCAATATCGTAGATGGTGAGTAGCGTGACACGCTCACGACCAAGAAGATCGAGCGTAAGATCCTCGCCCAGAGGGTTGGTGAGGATAAAATCGGCAAACGGCAGCTTCTCGGAGCTATTCACATCGCTCTCACGCGTGTCGAGGTACTCGAGGTTCTGATCAGCCCAAGGGGTAGCATCATCGGCACTAAACGCCAGCTCCTCGCCCGTAGTCTTATCTGTAAATATCAGCTGCACGGCACGTTGCTCAGCGGCAGCCCTATCATGCTCCACAGCCTCACGCAGGTTTACACCCTCGGCATAGGGCATAAAATCGACAATAGGACCATAGCGCAGAGCATAGAGGTTGATGCTCAACGACAGAACAACGCCTAGACCAAGCGACAATAGGTTGAGCCTCTGAGCCTTAGCCTCGAGAGATAGCAGCACCGCCATGGGGAGCAGCACAAGGTTCTTGACAAGCGTCTGCATGGGCGTAAGCCTCACAGCATCGCCAAAGCAACCGCAGTCGCCAATGGGGAGTATCGTAGCACTAAGCAGCGTGATAAGAGTAAACACAAGCGTGAAGAGGAGCGTAGCTAGAGCCGTCACACGATGTGCACGACCACTGAGGAGCAACCCGCCGAGCGTGTACTCCACAACGGCAAGGGCAATGGCGATAGGCAGTGCCGCAGGGAGCAGCACCTCAAGCGAGTAGGTAGCTAGGTACTTCTCGACGAAGACCGACGTACCTACGGGGTCGATAGCCTTGACCAACCCCGAGAAGGTGAACACCGAGCCCAGTATGTTACGGAAAATATCGGACAACAACACCCTACTCATAGCCTAGAACTACCCTAAAAGTGGTCGCAAATGCTCCATGATACGCTCGAAGATGGTATCTGCCGACGCCATCATGCCGCACTCGTCCGAGCAGTCGACAACAGTAATATCCTCCCTCTGAAGGGCACTCTCGAGATATACCTCGCGCACGCTGCGCTGCAAGTCGAGCGACGCCTCGTGAATATCACGACGACCCTGCAAATAGTCGCGATCATCGCCCGAACGCTGCTCCGAGAGCTTACGCTCGGTAAACGAGAAGGGGACATCGAGGAACAACGATATGTCGGGACGAGGAATCTTAAACTCCTCGTACTCAGTCTTAAAGATCCAGTCGCGTAGTTTACGACGCTCATCAGCATCAGCAATCTTGGCACACTGGTAGCCGACATTCGAGTAGACATACCGATCGACAATGACCACCCTACCCTCGTCGAGCCAGCCACGGATCTTGGCGGCACACTCAGCCCTATCGCCAGCATACAACAGCGCAACGAGATAGGGGTTTACCTGCTCCACAGAGCCTAGCTCGCCACGCAAGAAGCGGGCAATAAGGTCGCCATAGACAGGAGCATCGAAGCGCGGGAAGTGCAAATACTCCGACTCGATGCCCTTATGTAGAAACATCTCCTTAAGGCGCGCAATCTGCGTAGACTTACCTGCGCCATCAAGACCCTCTAAAACTATAAACATATCTGCTTCAATTATTTAAGCATCATCACTGCACGCTCAACACCCGCGCCCAACGCCTCGACCTCCTCCAAGGTGTTGTACATGCCTATCGAGGCACGACACATGCCGTGAATGCCGTAGTGCGTCATCACTGGCTCGGCACAATGGTGTCCCGTGCGGATGGCAATACCAAGCTTATCGAGGATCATACCCACATCGTAGGGGTGAGTACCCTCGACAGTAAATGAGACTATGGGGCACTTGCCCTCCGTAGTGCCATAGATGCGCAGACCCTCAATACCCTCAAGGCGGCGGGTCATGGCATCAAGGATTCTCAGCTCGTGGCTGTGGATAGCCTCAACGCCAACGTGCTCAACATAGTCGATAGCCTCGGCAAGACCCACAGCACCGATGAAGTTGGCTGTGCCAGCCTCAAACTTGAGAGGTAGCGGAGCATAGGTCGTACGCTCGAAGGTAACCTTATCGACCATATCGCCACCACCCATATATGGGGGCATCTCGTCGAGCAACTCACGACGACCATACAACACACCGATACCCGTAGGGCCATAGAGCTTATGTCCCGAGAAGGCGTAGAAGTCGTAGCCACGCTCTGCAACACGACCACCGCCATGGACAACACCCTGACAGCCGTCGACACATACGTGAGCACCCATGGCATGGGCCTTACGCACGATGAGGTCGAGGTCGGGGCACGTACCCAAGGTGTTCGACGCCTCGGTAACAGCCACTAGGCGTGTGCGCTCGTCAAGGAGCTCATCAAGGAGCTCGGTGCGCAGTCGTCCGCTATCCTCGAAGGGCAAGACACGCAGCTCAGCACCATGGCGCATGCAGGCAAGCTGCCAGGGCACGATGTTGGAGTGGTGCTCAAGCTCACTCACGATGATGTTGTCGCCAGGGCGTAGGAAGCGGGCACTCCACGACGTAGCCACAAGGTTGAGCGAGGCAGTAGCTCCCGCGGTGAAGATGACCTCCTCGCGATGCTCCGCGCCGATGAAGCGACGGACACGCTCACGTGCCTGCTCGTACATATCGGTCATCACGCCCGAGAGGTGGTGTACACCACGATGTATGTTGGCGTTATACTCGCGCATAAGCTCCTCGGTGCGAGAGATCACCTGCAGGGGCTTCTGTGCCGTAGCTCCCGAGTCGAAGTAGACCAGCCGACGGCGGTTTACCTCACGCTCGAGGATCGGAAAGTCACGACGTAAAAGCTCAATATCGAATGCCATAGTCCGTTATAGCGATTGTAGTTTCTCGTGGAGGATCTCAACAAGCGTCTCGCAGCACTCGGCAATGGGGGCATGAAGCACCACATCCGAGACGAAACCCTCGATCTGGAGTCGCTTAGCCATCTCGAGCGAAAGACCTCGCTGGCGCATGTAGAGCACTGCTTGGTCGTCGAGCTGACCCACCGTAGCACCATGGCTACAACGCACGTCGTCGGCATAGATCTCAAGCTGCGGGCGTGTGGCAATATGGGCATCAGCCATAGTTATATTGCGGCTAAGCTGCTCGGAGTCGGTACGCTGGGCATCGGGGGCAACATAGACGATGCCGCTAAACTCGCCACGAGCACTGCCCGAGGCAACACCCTTATATAGTGTTCGCGAACGGCAATCCGACACATCGTGGCGCACGTCGACACGCACACCACACCTCTGGTCGCCCGATAGGAGGAAGACGCCGCCAAGCTCGAAGCTAGCACCCGAGCCCGCAAGCGACACCTCAACACCACTCTCCGTAGCGGCGGTGATGACCTGTGCAACGCGGCACTCGGCATTCTCACGTAAGTTAACTCCTAGCGACGAGTGTACACCCGCCTCGGTGATGACATGCACCACACGTAGACGTGCATCGCGCTCCAGCGTGAGCTGAAGCTTAGCAGGCTGATTCTCGATGATGAGCTCAACCTCGGCACCCGCCTCAATGGTAACACGGCTAGGTGTTGCCTCCGAGAGGGTCCATCGACCTGTGCCCACCACCGCAGCCCCAATGGGCTGAGTGTCAAAGCTAATCCTACGCATCGCTACTCCTCCTTATAGTCGTTAATAAGCCAGTCGTAGCCCTCCTTCTCGAGCTTCAGAGCAAGGCTCTTGTCGCCAGTATAGATGATGCGACCCTTGTACAAGACGTGTACATAGTCGGGCACGATGTAGTCCAGCAGACGCTGATAGTGGGTGATCACCACCGTAGCGTTATCCTCGCGCTTGAGGCGCGTAACGCCCGTAGCCACGATGCGCAGTGCATCGATGTCGAGTCCCGAGTCGGTCTCGTCGAGGATGGCGAGCTTGGGGTCGAGCATAGCCATCTGGAAGATCTCGTTCTTCTTCTTCTCACCTCCCGAGAAGCCCTCGTTCACGGAGCGTGCCGTGAGCTTAGAGTCGAGCTCCACGATAGCCGACTTCTCGCGCATAAGGCGCAGATACTCAGCAGCAGTGAGGGGTGCAAGACCCTTAGCCTTGCGGTGCTCGTTCACGGCGAGCTTCATGAAGTTAGCCATCGTAACACCAGGTATCTCAACGGGGTACTGGAAGCCTAGGAACAAGCCCTTGCGCGAACGCTCCTCGATGGAGAGCGTCATGAGGTCCTCGCCCATATACTCCACGCTACCTGCCGTGACGGTAAACTTCTCGTTGCCCGCCAAGACCGATGCGAGTGTCGACTTACCCGAGCCGTTGGGTCCCATGATGGCGTGTACCTCGCCAGCCTTAACCTCGAGGTTGATGCCTCGCAATATCTCCTTATCGCCTACCGAGGCGTGTAGATTTTCTACCTTTAACATATATCTATCTCTTATTTTTCATTTCTAATTTCTGATTTATCATCTCTCAACGCAAGACTACCCCACGCTGCCCTCCAACGATAGCGATAGGAGCTTCTGCGCCTCGACGGCAAACTCCATAGGGAGCTGCTGGATAACCTCGCGGGCATAGCCTCCGACGATAAGACCCACAGCATCCTCGGTCGATAGTCCGCGCTGGTTGCAGTAGAAGAGCTGCTCCTCGGAGATCTTCGATGTGGTGGCCTCATGCTCGAGCACCGCCGTAGGGTTGTGCGACTCGATGACGGGGAAGGTGTGCGCACCGCACTTATCGCCAATGAGCAGCGAGTCACACTGCGAGTAGTTGCGTGCCCCTTCAGCACCCTTAGCCACACGCACCAAGCCGCGATAGGCATTCTGCGACCTTCCTGCCGAGATACCCTTAGATACGATGCGCGAGCGCGTGTTACGACCTATGTGGATCATCTTTGTGCCGGTGTCAGCCTGCTGGTAGTTGTTGGTCAGAGCCACCGAGTAGAACTCGCCCGACGAGTTGTCGCCCAGCAACACGCAGCTAGGATACTTCCACGTGATGGCTGAGCCTGTCTCCACCTGTGTCCACGACAAGTGTCCTCCCTCGCGACATAAGCCACGCTTAGTCACGAAGTTATAGACGCCGCCACGTCCCTGCTTGTCGCCCGGATACCAGTTCTGCACCGTAGAGTACTTCACGTCGGCATCCCTCTCCACAACAATCTCCACCACGGCGGCATGGAGCTGATTCTCATCGCGCTGGGGTGCTGTACAACCCTCCAAGTAGCTCACATACGACCCCTCGTCGGCAACGATGAGCGTACGCTCGAACTGTCCTGTGCCCTCGGCATTGATACGGAAGTAGGTCGAGAGCTCCATGGGGCAACGCACACCCTTGGGGATGTAGCAGAATGAGCCATCAGAGAATACCGCAGCGTTGAGTGCCGCGTAGAAGTTATCGGTATAGGGGACCACCGAGCCTAGATACTTCTGTATAAGCTCGGGGTACTCGCGTATAGCCTCCGACATAGAGCAGAAGATGATGCCCTTCTCGCGGAGTGTCTCGCGGAAGGTGGTCTTCACCGACACGGAGTCCATGACGGCATCCACCGCCACGCCCGCCAATGCCATCTGCTCCTCGAGTGGGATGCCCAGCTTGTCGAAGGTGCGCTTAAGCTCAGGATCTACCTCGTCCATAGAGTTGAGCTTAGGCTTCTGCTTAGGCGCAGCATAGTAGATAACATCCTGAAAGTCGATCTCGGGGATGTCGAGGTGCGCCCAGTTGGGGTGCTTAAGCGTCAGCCAGTGGCGATAGGCCTTGAGTCGTCGCTCAAGCATCCACTCGGGTTCCTGCTTCTTCGCCGAGATAAGGCGAATGACATCCTCGGAGAGTCCCTTGGGGATTACATCAGTCTCGATGTCGGTGACAAAGCCATATTTGTAGTCCGACCCCTCGAGCTCGTTTATGATATTTTTAGTTTCGTTCTCCATCTCTTTATATAAATAGTGTGCAAATGTAGCAAAAAATATTCATATTAGCAACTTTCCTCGTAGCAATCGACAATCATAAATAATTATACCACTATAAGCCCAGTCGACTACTTAAAAAGGGGCAAAGAGCAGAGAGAGCAGTGCGAGTAGAGCTATTCACGCCGTTCACATCATTCACATCATTCACGCCCATGTGAATGAGTGAATGGAGTGAATGGAGTGAATGGCGCAGTCAACAAGGAGAATACAGGGAGTATTCAGGGAGTTTAGGGAGTTTAGGGAGTTTAGGGAGTTTTAGGGAGAGGGACGACGTTGTCTCTCTCGTCTCTCTCTGTTCGTCATTGCGAGAGCCGTTGGGCTCGTGGCAATCTCATCCTAAGCGCACTAACGAGGAGATTCCCACGGTCGCTAAAGCTCCCTCGGACGGATTAAGTTTCTCTCTGTTATCTCTCTATTTTCTCTCTGCTCTCCCATTCACATTATTCACATCATTCACGCCCATGTGAATGCGTGAATGTGTGAATGGAGTGAATGGAGTGTCGGCGCAGAGGGCAAAGAGTATACAGAGATCTCTAAGCTACGACACTGACACCTAGATATATGTATAGTGATATATACATATAGAGCCACTTACATATATATATTTATATATATGTATCTCTCTACACGTACGGTCGTATGATCTGTCTAGGGTTAGGCGACATGTAGCTCTCGACTGATAGCCACTAATCCCACTACAAATATACAACATTTAACAGCTATTATCAAGTATTTTGACAATTATTTTTCAATATTTTGATACTTTTACTGGTGTAGTTGCCTGGGCGATTCACGCCATTCACGCATTCACGCATTCACATGGGCGTGAATGATGTGAATGATGTGAATGTGAATGATGTGAATGGTGTGAACGATGTGAATGGTGTGAATAGAGTGAATGGAGTGAAT
Organism: Alistipes sp.; assembly: GCA_017379015.1. Classification (GTDB taxonomy): domain Bacteria; phylum Bacteroidota; class Bacteroidia; order Bacteroidales; family Rikenellaceae; genus Alistipes. The sequence continues at coordinate 2,220 of JAFNXN010000023.1, read as the reverse complement.
GGAGTGAATAGAGTGAATAGAGTGAATGGGAGGACAGAGCAGAGGCAACGCTGTCCGCGCCTCCCCCAGAAGTTCCAGCTGCCCTTTAGCAAGCTGCAAGCTTGCGAGCAACCCTCCAGCTACCCTTTAGCACCTCTAGGTGCGAACTACCCTTCAACCATCCCTGCCCTCTGCGCCAACAAGCCAAAAATTGCAATAAAAGTTGTAAGTTCTCCCTTTTTTCACTATCTTTGTCTAAACCAAAATCTTTTATTATGAAGAAATTTACCCCATTCTGTCTTGCGCTTATTGCGCTATTGCTTGTTTCGTGTGGAGAAAAATCGAAGCAGCTAACGCCACAATCTACTGAGTTTAAGGGTGGCTCACTAAGCCACTTAGTTGAGTTGGTGAGTGCCCCTTACACCCTCTACAGCGACGACATAACACATGTTAACGTGCAGCTACGCTTGAAGAGCTCATCACCAATTTTCTCAGACATCAGCATCGAGGAGATAGAGCTTGAGGGCACACCTCTAGAGCTCAGCCTCTACGACGCTGGTGGCAACGAGGTCGAGGAGTTGCACCTAGGTCAAGGCAGCTACGATGTACTCAAGAAGCTCCTCCAGGGCAGCGCGGGCGATATTGCCGAGGTGGTATTCACCAGCGACGACAAGGTGAAGCTTAAGAGTGTTGCTTCGCTTACGGCAGATGACGCAAATGCCGTATATCCTATGATGTACACCCTTGAGGGTGGCATTGGCAACAACCCAGTTGTCATGACCTTTGTGGAGTTTTCCGACAACGAAATCCATGGTGCTTACTACTACAAGAAGTATGCACGCATGGGCACTAAGGCATACCTCTACTTGAAGGGCGACAGACGCGATAACAACGTGTTGGAGATCGCTGAATACACCATCGACGGCTATAACAGCGGCTCGTTCGTAGGTAAGTTCAGCAGCAAGGGCTACAAGGGAGAGTTCGTAGCTAACATGAATCTCAAGCGACATACCTTCGACCTCAAACTTAACAACCAGCTCCAACCTCTCGACTTCTTGGCGATAGACTTCGACCGCTTTGGCGACTACCTAAGCCACTACGAGGATGTCTATTTGGAGGCTCTCGAGGAGGCTGAAGAGGCATGGGAAGAGGCTGTCGAGAAGGCTGAAGAGGCATGGGAGGATGCTGTCGAGGGTTATGATAGCGATAGCGATGACGCTTCATCAGGAAGCATCAGCGAGCTTCTCGACGAGTACGAGGACTTTGTAGATGAGTATATCAAGGTTGCTAAGAAGGTTGCCAAGGGCGACTCTAGCGCACTGCTCAACTACCCTAAGCTCATGCAGGAGGCTGCGGAGTACGCCGAGAAGGCCGAGAAGTGCAAGGGCGATATGACCGCAAAGGATCTCCAGCGTCTGCAGAAGATCAGCCAGAAGATGATGAAGGCTGCCGAGGAGATGGAATAACAACATATCCAACAACATCACATAAAGGGGCGCAACGACGCTCCTTTTTTTTGCACAAGTATGCGCGAACGAAGATAGACACACATAAATATTTAATGGTTTTTTCTTGCAAAACGTAGAAATGTTTTCTAACTTTGCATGGATTTTTGCAGACGACGCAACTATATATAAAATATAAACACTTAAAACAGAGTAAAACTATGGCTTTTCTTACTAATGACAAGCTCGTTATCGTCGGTGCTGCCGGCATGATCGGCTCGAACATGGTGCAGTCGGCACTCATGATGGGTCTTACAAACAACATCTGCCTCTTCGACGTATTCTCGCCAGAGGGCGTGGCTGAGGAGATGCGCCAGAGCGGCTTCGACAACGTGAACATCACAGCTACCACAGACGTGGCTGAGGCTTTCAAGGATGCTAAGTATATCATCTCATCAGGTGGTGCTCCACGTAAGGAGGGCATGACACGTGAGGACCTTCTCAAGGGCAACTGCGAGATCGCTGAGCAGCTTGGTAAGAACATCAAGACATACTGCCCCGATGTTAAGCACGTGGTTATCATCTTCAACCCTGCCGACCTCACAGGTCTTGTAACACTCTTGTACTCAGGCTTGAAGCCAGGTCAGGTGACTACACTCGCAGGTCTCGACACCACACGTCTTAAGAGCGCGTTGGCTAAGAAGTTCGGCGTTATGCAGTCGGAGATCGAGGGTTGCGCAACCTACGGTGGTCATGGCGAGCAGATGGCAGTATTCGGCAGCGCAGTGAAGGTTGC